>JAZSRL010000009.1:0-153229 GCA_045538455.1 Clostridia bacterium
CAATCATTTTCTAATTTATTATCAATATTGATTTTAATATCTGTCAAATCTATATTAGGATAAGTTGTTGAACAATACTCTCTAATTGATTTAATGTTACTTATTACATTTTTTAACCATATTGAAGAATTGTTTAGAACCCAAATTCCATTGTCTATATCAACTAATATTAAAGTAGTTTTATTGCTTTCAAGGTGAGCGATTTCATTATCACTTAAATAAAAACTTCCATGTTTTATGTTTTTAATTTCTAAACCAATATTAAAAAATTTAATATCGTACCCAAAGTCCTTATTATTTGCGACATCATAAAAGTCAATATTCTCTTTAAACTGATTTTGTTTTAAAAAATCTATAAAATATTTTTCGGCTTTTCTTCCACTGGATACTTTATTTAAACTTGATTTTATTGTGCCATTGTTTTTGCTAATATTGTATTTGTGTTCATAAAAATCATTTGTTGGTAAAATACCTAAAAGCTTATTGCCATCAAATAGACTATTGTATTGATTTTTATCAAAAAACTCTAATACTGTTTTATCAATATCGTCGGGTAATTCTGGAATAATATCATGTGTCCCTTCCTTTAATATGGAAAAAGACCCATCAATATTTCTCTCAAAGCTTCTATTGTTTTTTATTTCTCTATATAAAACGCCTCTAATGCCAGCTTTCCATTCTGTAGAATTTTTTATATTTGGATAAAACAATTCGGATTTAGAATATATATCATCCCATGTTGCTGAACCACCACAATGCTCAATAACTTTCTCAATTGCTTGTACTTTTGTTATTGAAGTCCGTTTGCTTATGGTTTGCCAGAAAGATAAAAACTGTGGAAGTGCGGCTTTTATATAGCCATTAGTTAAATATGAACTTCTATTATGTTTATTTAAAAGCTCTAATAAATTTTTATATTGGTTACTGTGAATGTCTGAAATGAAATTTTTACTATTTTCAATTTCAAAAATAGAATTTGAATTTATTTCAGTTATATTCAAAAAATCACATAAATATTCTATTGCTCTCGCATAGGATGCTGCCTTGCCTGATTTTATATTGGGGTTAGCACAAAATTCTTTAAATTGGTCTAGAATTTCTTTCATATAGTTATCTCCTTAAATGTATTATAGCATATATTGTAATGATAATTAAAGGACTGTCATAAAAAAGAGAAGAAGTTTTTTACTTCTTCTCGTTGTTTTATTGATTGTTTAGCCGATGAGAATAAACTTCATTTGCTGTAAGATTAGAAAAATCGCCACCAATTCGGCAAAGTTTTTTTAGTCAGTAGCAAGGATAAAGGCAATTCGCTTTATTTGTTTCACAATCAATAAAAAATTGCGTGTTAGCATTTCTTTAAAAAGTTGATTTTTGTAGTGCTATAAGGTATTATTATATAGGCATTCCTATAAAAGAATATTTGGAGAAATTATGACTATTTCTAAATTAATTGAGAATATATTATATGAAAATAATCTTAATCAAAATGAGTTTGCTTTAAAGATAGATTCTACTCAAGCACAAGTTTCAGATTGGCTAAACGAAAAGAGTAAACCTAGCTATGATAAGTTGAGAAACATAGGAAAGGTTTTTAAAATTGATGGAAATCAACTATTGGATTTAACAGAAAATATACCAAACTCTATGGATAATAGCACATTAAAAGTTGTAGATTTGTTTGCTGGAGTTGGTGGATTAAGTTATGGTTTTGCAAATAATCCAATGTTCCAAGTAGTATTGGCTAATGAATATGATAAAGATATTGCAAAAGCATATTCATTAAATCACCCAAATGTAAAAATGTTAAATTGTGACATTAAAGATGTTACTGAAGAAATGTTAAAACAAGAAATAGATTGTTCTATTGACATTGTCGTTGGTGGACCACCTTGTCAATCATATTCGACATTGGGTAAAAGGCAAAATGATGAAAGAGCACATCTTTTTGAAGAATATTGTAGAATTTTAACCATACTAAAACCCAAAATGTTTTTATTTGAGAATGTAACTGGTATTCTTAGTATGAATAAAGGACAATTATTTGAAGATATCAAAACTTGTTTTGAAAATATTGGGTATGATTTAAAATATAAAACTTTAAATTCTGCGGATTATGGAGTGCCAGAGTTTAGAGAAAGGGTTATTCTTGTAGGAACAAAAAATAAAAACAATTTTGAATATCCGCTTCCAACGCATGGGGAAAAAGAAGGATTAAAACCTTATGTAACATTAGAAGACGCTTTAAGTGATTTGCCTTGTATGGCAAGTGGCGAAGAAAATAAAATTTATGCTTCTGAACCTACAAACGATTTTCAAAAGTTTGTTCATGATTGTAAAGAATTAAAAGATAATTTATCTCCCAAAAATGGAGAACATTTAATTAAATTGATGAAAGCTTTGCCTGATGGTGGCTCAAAAGAAGACTTGCCAGAAGAATTAAGACCAAAGAGCGGTTTTGGAAATACTTATGCGAAAATGTGGTGGAAAAAACCAGCACCAACTATTACTAGGAATTTTGCTTGTCCATCATCTTCGAGATGTATCCATCCAAGAGATTCAAGAGCACTGTCAACAAGGGAAGGTGCAAGACTCCAAAGTTTTCCAGACAGTTATAAATTTTATGGTTCAACAGGAATGAAAAATTTACAGATAGGAAATGCTGTTCCACCACTTTTATCAGTAGCATTGGCTAAACAAGTTGAAAAATATTTTGCAACAAAAAAATAGGAGAAACTCCTATTTTTTTCTTTTTATAAGATCTTTTAAATTTTCAATTATGTCATCTATTTTAAAATTGTAAAATTTAATATCTTTTAAAATTATTTGATATGCAGGTTTTCCACCATAAGGTCTATGATATGGAATATATCTATATTCTAATTCTTCGTTTATAGGTATTAATGAATAGGTTCTATTTATTAAAGAAACAGCTAATAATACACTATTTGTTTGTAAAAGTTTATCAAACTTATTATCCCTTAAATCAAGCTTATTATATCTTTCCCAATAGTTTGAGTAATCATTCATGATTTCAATATTTAATTCGTGGTTGTCATATTCAAAAATTACATCACAATCTGAGCCGACTTTACTATGCGGAAGAATAACTCTTTCTTTATCTTTGCCAGAACGGCATAAATTATACCCTAAACTATGAAATTTTTGAACCATATAATCTTCAAAGATCCATGAAGAAACTAAATCTCTTGCATACTCCATAGGCGAACGCCCATCACGATTGTGAACACACGATAAAATATTGGCATAGACATCAGGATATAAATTTTTTAATTCTTCTTCGTTTCCTTCTAAAACTAAAATATTACTTTCGCTATAATTCAGTTTTTTAGCTAATAGTTCTAGGCGCATATTAAAAAAATTACTTAATTCTTTGTATGTATGTGTCATTTTAATTCTCCGAAGGTTTTTTTCCATTAAACTTTTTATATAGTCTGGCATAAATTTCTTTTTGAATTTTTATAGAACAATTATCTATAACTTTTGGATTTGCAATTTTTACAACTCTTCCTTTTTCGTCGTAAATCCAATAGTTTCTATCAGCACGATTACATTTCTCGCATTGTGGAATTATGTTGCCTTGTTCTAATGGTTTATTAGGATCCATATGTCCTTTTTGAAGTTTTGTAATTGTTTCTGGCCAGTTAAAGTTTGCTTCTCCTTCCTTAGAGCCACAAGTTACACATCTATAATTATAAGCAAGTTTTAAATCTTCCCAATAATCGCCACTAATTGTTTCTATACGCTTTTGTCCTGTAAAACCTGGATAAGTGGACTCCAAAGATACAAGTTTATATTCACCGGGTTTAATATTTGTAATATTATCATTTCTGGTTCCTGAAACGATATACCAACCCTTTTGAGCGCCAAGATGTCTTGCTTGTTGAACATCATTAACATCTGGATAATATTTTTGAATAAATCGTGTGAGTTCAGATTTAGAAACAACTTTGGTGTTTGGATAATTTAACGAAAGATAGATTAAAGTTAAGGCATCTTTTGTGTAGTTATCACCAGTTTTAAGATTTGGAAACTTAACATTTTTATCTTTTAGAAATTTTGTGTAATATTCTTTCAATAAACCATATTGTTTAGCAATTTCGTTTTCTGTCATTCAATTTCTCCTTAGTTTTAAAACTAAAAAACTTATTTACTAATACATTAATATACTTTCGCTATCGTAAATTTTCAAGTATATAATTTTCCTTCAAAAAACCTAAGCAAATAAAAAGTTGACCTCAACTAGACACAGAGTTATTAATCATTACGCCTGCTCTATTAAAATTTTTAAAATCTTTTAAATTTTTTTAAAGCTAATATTAAACTTTCTAACATAGGAATTCTCCTTTAAATAAAATACCCAACTAAGTGTTCAGTTGGGTACATATTGGCGGGATAGTATCAATTCTCACCCTCACCAAATTAAGGTAATATAAGGCTTAAACCCATGTGCGAACGCAGTTGTGTTTGATAGAGTGCAAGGTATTAAAATAACAATTTGTAGAACTTTGGATAATACAATTTCATTTATATATTTTTAAATAAAAATTAAAAAAGTGATAAATTTATAAAATTTTATGATATAATGATATGGTGAGAGAAATATAAGAACACTGTTTATACAATAGGATATACATCTTTTGATATTCAAAAATTTATTGAAGTTTTAAAGAAATATAAAATATCATGTTTAATTGATGTTAGAAGCACTCCAAAGTCATCTTATTATAAAGATTTCGATGATTTTAATTTGATGCCTTTATTAAAAAGTAATGGAATTATATATAGAAATTACAGAGAAGAATTTGGTGCTCGTCAAGAAAATAAAGAATTTTATAGTAGTAAAGGTTTCTTAGACTTTAATGTTTTTTCGCAATCTAAACAATTTAATGATGGTATAGATAAAATAAGAAAAGCTCAAGACATGGGTTATACTATTTGTTTAATGTGTGCCGAAAAAGACCCGATCAATTGTCATAGAACAATTTTAATTGCTAGAAATCTTGATAAAAAGGGTTTTGATGTAAAACATATTTTGGCAACGGAAGGTTTGTGTAAACAATGTGATATTGATGAAAGATTATTAGAGAAATATTGTCCTAATAGAAGTCAAATATCATTATTTAATGAAAAAAATCTTTCGGATGAAGAATCAATAGAAAAAGCTTATCGATTAAAAAATGAGGAAATTGGTTTTAGAATGGAGGAAGAAGAATGAAACTTTATACAATAGGTTTTACACAAAAAACAGCAAGAGAGTTTTTTAATAAAATAAAGAATAATAATATTGATTTGCTAATTGATATTAGATTAAATAATGTTTCTCAACTTGCAGGATTTGCAAAAGGAAAAGACTTGGAATACTTCTTAAAAGAAATATGTGCTTGCGAATATGTTCACGATGATGTATTTGCCCCAACAAAAGAACTTTTAGATAATTATCGTGCAAATAAAGTATCTTGGAAAGAATATGAAGATGTTTTTGCTAAAATAATGAACAATAGGAAAATTGAAGAAAGATTTAAAAAATTATATATTAACTATGATAATGTGTGTTTGTTGTGCACAGAGCCAACAGCGGAAAAATGTCATAGAAGACTTGTTGCAGAATATTTACAAAAATATTGTGGTAATATTGAAATATTCCATATTTAAAAAGAGGATAACAAATGATAAAACAAATTTGTATTTTAACAAAGTCGTATAAAGATGGCGGGTATTGTGTTGCGGGTATTGATTTAAATACTCGACAATGGGTAAGATTGGTTCCAACAATTGATGATGATGATGATAAGATTCCTTATTGCTACATGAATAAATATAATATAAATGCTTTAGATATTATTGAGATAGAAACCCTAAAACATGTCCCTAAAGGATGCCAAAAAGAAAATTATTTAATAGATATTAAAATTCCACCGAAAATAATTGGGAGTATGTCATTTAAAGAATTATTAGCAATAAAAGGATTTGATAAAAGAAACGACATATTTGGAAACCGAGGTAAAGCTATAACGCCAGATAATGCGGATTTATTGCAATATTCTTTAATTTTAATACCTGTTACAAATCTTAAATTTTCTCTTGAACAGAATGCTGAGACATACAAGTGGACCAAAAAAGAATTATCTTTTAAATTTGAAAATACAGATTATACTCTTACAATTACTGACCCTCAATATAAGAATGTAAAATATAACGGATATACTTGCGAAAGAGGCGCGATAGTTGTAAGTATTCCAGCAATTCCATATAATAATTGGCATAATAAATTTGTCGCAAAAATATTTCTAGAAAATACTCAATCTTAATGATTGGGTGTTTTTTATTAAAATTTAAAAATTTTTAAAGAAATTTTGGCAAAAGTGGGCAACCCTTTATGATTCGAACAGATTGCAAAGGTTAAACTTGTTAGAATTGCAAACTCAATAACAAAATAAAAAAGTTGGCTATATTTTATAATCAACTTTTTATTATTTATTGCTTATTTATACTTCTTAAACTTGGTATTATAATTGCCGGAATGCCTTTAAAACAAAAATAAAAGAACTGCGTGTGCGAACGCAGTTCGGATTGGCGGAGAGACAGGGATTCGAACCCTGCCCGCCTGTTACAGCGCTACTCCCTTAGCAGGGGAGCCCCTTAACCGCTTGGGTACCTCTCCGGATAAATCCAGTCTAGGTGGTATTTTGCTTTTTGTCAAGTTTTGTTCGTCACCTGCTGGATATGGTTTTGTTATGCTTTTTGAATCATGCTTGGATTAAAGGCAGGATTGGTCGGTACGCCGAGTAAATCACAAACGGTCGCGGCTAAGTTCGTTAAACCATATTCGCCGTCTTGTAATTTCACATCTGGGGTCCCAAACGGACAAATAATCATTGGGACTAAATTGTTCGTGTGAGCGGTCTTTGGTTTGCCGCTGGGGTCCGCCATTTCTTCCGCGTTGCCGTGGTCCGCGGTAATAATTAAGTTCACGCCATGAGCTTGACAGACTTCGTACAAGCGTCCGACACACGCGTCCACAGTTTGACAAGCAACAACAGCTGCATCAAAGTTACCGGTATGCCCGACCATGTCTGGATTCGGCAAGTTGCATTTTAAGAAATCGTATGCACCGCTTTCAATTGCCGCAATCAATTTTTCGGTAATCGGTTCGGCTTGCATTTTGGGAGCTTTATCGTACAAGTTATTCAATTTATCGCTCGGGATTTCTAACCAAGTTTCTAACTGTGGGTCAATTGGCGCACTCTTGTTGCCGTTAAAGAAATAAGTCATATGACCGAACTTAACGGTTTCGGTAACGGTGTATTGACGCACACCGTGTTCACACAACCATGCGGTCAAAGTATTATTGATTACGGGCGGCTCACATAAGTAATGAGCTGGTAAATTCATTTCGGCATCGTATTGCAAAATGCCGGCAAAGTAACAATCTTTAATTGCGGCAAATTGTGCTGCTGTAATATAGTCACCATTGTCAAACATACGCGCCGTTTCAACAGCACGGTCACCGCGGTAATTTAACAATAAAATCGCTTCCCCGTTTTTAATTAAGTTATTTGGGTCAATAACTACCGGTGGAACTTGTTCATCGGATAAGGTTGGATTCGCTTGGTAAAATTCTTCCAAGTAAGCTTGCCAATCGGTAACTACCGGCGCTTTGCCTTCCACGCAGACTTCGTAAGCCTTAGTCAACATTTCGGTTTGTGCTTGATAGCGGTCCATAAAGATTTGACCACGACCACCAATGACAGCAAGATTGGGTACCTTTGCCAAGAATTCGGCTGCTGAACGCGGACTAACATCACGACCGTCCGTAATCGCAATGACGCTAAACGGTAAGTTTTGCTTTTCGCATTGAGCAATGACTTGATACAAGTGTTCAATGTTACTATGCACGCGTCCGTTACTGCACAAAATGATAATGTTTAATTTAGGATAACTGCTAATCTTTTGCCAGACGGGCGAATCAAAAATTTTACCGGACGCAAAGGCATCATTCAATAAAGATAGACCTTGCTTAATCGTGGCGCCCGCCCCCATAGCATTGTGACCAACTTCACTGTTACCGGCATCTTTCGCGCTGTCCAAACCAACTTCATGCCCGCTGGCACGGATAAGCGTGCTTAAATGTTGGTTTTGTGCTTTGGTTAGATTTGGCATTCCTGCCGCCACCACTGCATTTCCCACGGTATTTTCGTTGAAACCTAAACCGTCCATGACGCACAAAACAGTACGCGTGAATTTGTTATTTGTCATAATTAATCACCCCATAAAATGTATCTACTTTTAAAGCTGAACCGACAAAGAAGATGCCGTCAACATCGCTTTCCGCCATGTATTTTTTGACATTGGCTGGCGTCACTTGTCCGCCGTAAATGAATGGTAAGCTCGCATCTAATGGATTGTTTTTTAAATCCACTAAACATTGGCGAACATGTTTCGCAATCATGTTAACATAATCTGGTGTTGGTAAAATACCGCGCTGTTGCACCCAAATCGGACGGTAACAAATGACAATATCATTTATGTTCGACACACCAACCAAGGCGCCTTGAATTTGACGCTTAATTACTTCTAAGGTCAAATTATTCTTGTTTTCGTCCCAAGTTTCACCCACACACAAAACCGGTACAATACCATACTTTTGTAATAGCTTAATTTTTTTATTAACGACTTCATCATGTTCATAGCTTAGACGCCAAGTACCATCACCCACGATACAATATTTAACGCCGTACTCTTTGAGTAACTGCACACTCAGTTCCCCCATGCGACCGCCAAATTCAATTTCGCTGACATCTTGCGCACCTAATTGTAACGGCTTTGGCATTTTCAAGCGGGCAATTTCGTAGTAGCAAGCTGCCGGAGCCAAAATAACTTCCGTCTTATTTTTTAATTCTAAACCGCGTTTATAAACTTCTTGAAAAAACTCCAAAACTTCTTTGGGTGTTTTGTTGGATTTCCAGGTTGCAAAAAATAATGGTCTTCTCATTTTTAATTTTCTCCTTTTGGTTGTAAACAGGCAATACCCGGTAAGATGGTACCTTCCACAAATTCTAGTGCCGCTCCGCCACCGGTCGAAACATGAGTAAATTGATAACCTTTCACCGCCGCAGCTGTATCACCACCGCCAACCACACTAATCGCACCACTGTCGGCGATGATTTGCGCAACCGCGTGTGTACCAGCGGCGTTTTGCGGGTCAACATCAAATTGTCCTAATGGCCCGTTCCAGAATATTGTTTGGCTGTTTTCCAAAATTGGTTGCCATGCTGCCACGGTCGCCGCCGAAATATCTAAACCTTTGTCTGACGCAACATGAATCACCGCGCGGTGTTGCTTACCGTCATCTTGCCATTCTTGTGCAATGCGTCCACCTACTAAAACATGGTCGGCGACATCGGCCAACTTTAAAGCTAAAGGCATTTTGTCTGCGGCTTTCTTACCGCCAATCACAACCGTAAATGGGCGCTTGGGTTCCACGGTCACCATGCTTAAAGCTTCAATTTCGCGTGCCATTAAGAAACCGGCGTAACTCGGCAAATAAGCCGCCACGCCCACGGTACTGGCATGCGCACGGTGTGCCGCGCCAAAAGCATCATTGACAAAGATGTCACCCAGTGCTGCCAACTGTTTGGCAAACTCGGCATCATTCGCAGTTTCGGCTTTGGTAAAACGCGTATTTTCCAACAACAAAACACTGCCATTCGGTAAAGCCGCAACTTGCGCTGCCACAGCATCACCCACTGTTTCGTTGGCAAATTCGACCATCACAGCCGGCAGCAAATTTTTCAAATGTTCATAAACCGGACGCAAAGAATATTCCAACTCAGGCTTGCCGTCTGGTCGACCGAAATGACTGCACAAAATGACCTTAGCACCACGCTCTAAACAATAGCGAATAGTCGGCAAACTGTCGCGTATTCTCTTGTCATCACTAATCGTGCCATCTAGTGCCATGGGCACATTGTAATCGACACGCATTAACACCCGAGTACCATTTTGAATTGGCGCCTCGGTTACCCCAACAAAGTTTTGTTTTTTCATGTACAGTATTATAATACGCCAAAATTAACTTGCCAATTAAAACTAGTCAGCAATTATTTTTACATTTCGGGAGAAAGTGAATTTATAAATCTATTATGACAAAGTAAACATTTTGTATTTGGTTTAATTTTTATAAAACGAAGTTTTCTTTTTTTTGAATGCATCAAAGCGTTCTTTTAATTCATCTATATGTATTTGCATTTCTGGATTATTAACAGGATTGTTTTCTGCGCGTTGAATTCTTTCATCCAAAGTTTTTGCACAACGGTTTGCCTCCGCTTCACGCGTTTTTTCCACACCAACACGCGCAGAACGGAAACCATTTTGATTATCGTTTAACGGAATTTGAACATTGTTACAATCACTCAAAACTTGTAAAGTACGCTCTTTGGTTGCGGGATTAAATTTTGAATAAACCATTTCTGGACTGCTGATTTTTTGACCACGCTTAAAAATTTGCACAAAATCATATTTACCCGTGGTTTCGATATATTCAATCGTATTTGGTAACCCTTCCAAGGCAGTATCATGCGACACCGCCGAAACATGACGACAGAATCCCAAAGTTTCAATCTGTCCTTCACAGCGTTCAATTTGCGACATTTTACTTTCGAAATAAGGAACAGCGAAAGCACGAACACCAACCGTATAACCCGCATCAATAAACTTAGTAATTGCATCATCAACAACACGATTGCTTTTCAAGGTTTGATGTAAAATGATATTATAGCGATTTTCCGTAAAATATTTAATTACATCGGCAGTAATGCCCAATCCTAATTGGTCTGTTGCTGTTACATAATAATCTGGATGAGCGCGTTTTATATGGTCAACAGCAGGATGAAAACCGCGGAAAAAATCATTGTCAATTTGCACAAATTCGCGCTTTGCGGATAATTGTGAAGAATAGTTAATCAAAGCAGTTTTACCGGAACCAGATTGCCCACCAACAACAATCACTAATGGATTCTTTGATGGAACCAAATCTTTTGCCATCACGCTAATTACATTTTTTGTAATCGCTTGAATTTGTTCATCCGTTAGGTGATATAATTTTCTTACTTCTTCATTAATTTCTTCGTGTGTCATTTATTTTCTCCATTAACCATGGGACCGTAAACATGAATAATTTTATCAATCACTTCCCAATTAAAGTTATTCATTTCTGCTTCGTCATGCAATAAGGTCATTAACATTTCATTGTTTTTATCATAGCCATTTTGTCCGTAGCGACCAATCATCGCATTCATGACTTCGCGCGCAACTTCAATTTTTGTATTATCGTTCATTACACATATTTTACCATACGCACATGACAATTTCAATGAAAAAAGAAGCTACTTAGCGTGTTACTTCGTAATCAGAAAATTTTTTACAGCCAGAACATTTTAAACACTTATCTAAGTTTTCCGGGTGAATCGCAAGTTGACTCAACTTAGGAGTGACACAGACCAACGGTCCATAAGTGTTAATAATTTTATCAATAACATTTGCATCGCAATGCATTAAAGCTTTTTCTTCTTCCCGCAAAACCTGCAAAGTAAGACTTTGTTGCATACTACCGACTTGCGTATAACGCGCAATCATCTGCCGCATAATTTCGCACGCAAGATCAAACTTCGCATCATGCTTCATTCGTATCCCCACTTCCAGAATAGACTAACATGAACACAACTTTCTACCAAACAAAAAAAACACGGCGGTGTGCCGTGCTTTTTAAGTAGTTTTGTTAAACCAATTAGATTTGTGGTGCGACTTGTACGCCAACACCCATTGATGAACAAACGGTGATGCGTTTCAAGTAAGTACCTTTTGCTGCGCTTGGTTTTGCCTTTACGATAGCGTCCAATAATACTGCATAGTTTTCATGCAATTTTTGTACGCCGAAAGACATTTTACCAATGATACAGTGAATAATGTTGGTTTTATCCAAACGGTATTCAACTTTACCACCTTTCGCATCAGTAACGGCTTTTTTAACATCCATGGTAACGGTACCGCTCTTTGGGTTTGGCATTAAGCCTTTTGGACCCAAGATACGCGCGATACGACCAACCAACCCCATCATATCCGGAGTGGTGATACAAACATCAAAACCTAACCAACCGCCATTGATTTTTGCAATCATGTCTTCGGCACCAACAAAGTCTGCACCTGCTTTTTCAGCTTCAGTTGCTTTATCGCCCTTTGCCAAGACTAAGATTTTTTGGCTGCGACCGGTACCATGTGGCAATACCACTGTACCACGCACTTGTTGGTCAGCTTGTTTACCATCAACGCCCAAATTGATGTGTACTTCGATTGTTTCATCAAATTTAACGCGTTTTGTTTTTTCTACCAAAGCTAATGCTTCCGCAATTGGTAAAGCATGAGTATTTTTGGTTTCTTCAAAAACTTTGTTATAACTTTTGCTGTGTTTCATACTCTTACTCCTCTACGGTAACACCCATACTGCGGGCGCTGCCTTTAACCAAGCGTTCTGCTGCTTCGATTGACGCTGCGTTCAAATCGGGCATTTTTTGTTCTGCAATTTTACGAACTTGTTCTTTGGTTAATTTACCGACTTTTTCTGTGTTTGGACGCTTGCTGCCGCTGGTTAAACCTAATGCTTGTTTAATCAAGACTGCTGCTGGTGGTGTCTTTAACACGAAGTCAAATGAGCGGTCACCATAAATGGTAACAACGACAGGGATGACTAAGCCCTTGTCTTTCGCGGTGGCATCATTAAATTGTTTAACGAAGCCTGGTAAGTTAATACCGTGTGGTCCTAAAACAGTACCCACCGGTGGTGCCGGAGTCGCTGCGCCGGCTTGCAATTGTAACTTAACAACTGCTTTGACTGGTTTGTCTGCCATTTCTTCAATTTTCCTTTTAAGTGGTACCAACGACTGCATAGCCGATTGCTATACATCTCCCACATGAATGCATCTATTATAGGTCAATCTTTAATATTTGTAAAGAGCTTTACACAAAATAAAGGTAAATGAACCACAAAAGATGTTACATTTTGGGCGTGTGCGTGGCATTGGTCACCACTTTGTTTGGCGCTTGGGTGCCCGCCGGTGCGCCGACCGTTTTAACTTTGGACTTTGGTGAACACCAAGTTGTCTTAACCGACAAAATTTTACAGGGCGGCTGGTACAATTACACGGACAAATACCAACTGACCCACGGCAAGAGTTTATTTTCGCGTGCCATTTCGATGACAGAAAGCGACACCT
Organism: Clostridia bacterium; assembly: GCA_045538455.1. Taxonomy (GTDB): domain Bacteria; phylum Bacillota; class Clostridia; order Christensenellales; family UBA1242; genus RGIG8050. The sequence continues at coordinate 13,293 of JAZSRL010000009.1, forward strand.
TCCAAGGTGCATTCCCCGACATCGTACAATACATTGACCGCATTGCACCCCAATACGAAATCCAAGCTTTTGACGGACAAATTGATTTTCACCCGCACGCCACACCGCGCTTCACTGTCAGCCGTCAAAAAACAGGACGCGTCATTGACCGTGAACTTTTATACAACGAAATTCTATCCGCACTCAAAGGTAACCAGTACCCCGTGGTTCGCGTACGCTACAAAACAGTAGAACCAACACCGCCCGCACAAATTATACAGAACATCAAAGAACGCGCACGGTTTAGCACCAACTGCACGAATAACCCCGACCGTGAGCGCAATATTGCTCTGGCATTGGGTAAATTTAATGGGTTGCGCGTCAACGCAGGCGAACAAGTTTCTTTCAACCAAATTGTTGGAAAACGCACTGCGGAACAAGGTTTTCGCGAAGCTAAAATTATCATTAACGGTGAATATGTTGACGGCATCGGTGGCGGCGTTTGCCAAGTGAGCACCACCTTATTTAATGCTGCCGTGCAAGCCGGATTACAAATTACCGAATCACACCACCACAGTTTACGCTCAAATTATGTGCCATTGGGTCACGATGCCATGGTCTCAGGCAGTGCGGATTTACGGTTTATTAATAATACTGGCGCACCAATTTACTTTGAAACCAGCTTCCACAATCACCGCTTATTCGTTACGATTTATGGACGCGACAAAGGTCCGAACATTACCTACCGTTTGGACACCGACATTGTTAAAACTCTGGAACCCAAAGAAAAATGGGACGAAACATTATCCGCGGACATCATTCAAGATTACGGTTTACACCCCCATGATTACGAACGCAGTTTAACCAAAAGCGGACAATTAGGTCATGTGGTCGATACTTATATTGAAACTTACCAAGGTAGCCGCCGCCTATCACGCAAGAAATTACGCCGTAATACTTATCAAGCCACACCACACTTTTACACTTTACACCAACGCGAAACAAAGCCTACAAAGCCGGAACCGGACAATCCGGATAATATTTTTTCAACTGCTTCTGATAACACAACCAATGTTTGATTAAGTCACTAGGATTGGCGTGATGTAAACGGCGTTGCATTTGCATTAACTCAACAATACGCTCATAGGTCGGAACTTGGTCATCCAGTTTAATTTTCCACGGAGCGCCACACAAAGCGCGACCAACCATGACCCCATCGGCATGAGTTTCCGCTAAACATTTTTCCAAACTGGCGCGGTCACGCACATCACCATTTGCAATCACAGGTACGGATACGGCGGCTTTCACAGCAGCAATGGCGGCATAATCCGCGGTACCACGATAACCGTCAACACCTAAACGCCCATGCACAATTAAACGCGTAGCGCCAGCGCGCACACACATTTGTGCAAATTCGACCGCAATATTGTGGTCCCAACCCAAACGGAATTTGACGCTTAATTGCTGTCCCGTTTGCTTCACTGCCGCGGCACATAATTCAATTAAATGTTCGGCTTGGTCCATGTGGCGCATCAAAGCACAGCCGCAATGATTCTTTACAATCTTGGGTGCCGGACACCCCATATTTAAATTGACTTCATCATAATCGGCCAACAGACCGGATTCAATCACTGTGATAAAATCGGCAGGCTCGCGACCAAAAAGTTGCACCACCTGTCGCACCCCGTCTCTGTGTTCGGTTTTTAACATGCCAATTGTCTTTGCATTATCACGCACTAGCGCAGTGGCGTTAATCATTTCGGTCCAAACTTCGCGTGCGCCACATTCCATTAAGACCGCACGAAAAGCGTAGTCCGTCCAGCCAGCTAAGGGTGCCGCCAAAATTTGTGGCTCACACGGAACGCACTTTGGTGTTTGGTTTGACGGACTGCTTAGTTTCATCTTGATAAGATACCACATTGTCACGGGCTTTGTCTTGATATTTCCCAAACAAAAACCACGCAATCACAGCCGACACGGTCACCCCGCCCACCAGTAACCAACCCAGTGCCGTACTAACATGCAAAGTCTGGGTCGCGATACCACTTTGAAAACCCACCCAATCCAACATCAAACCCACTAAAAAAGTCACGACCGCATTCGTACATTTGGTACAAAATGTTAAAAACCCCGTTGCCATCGCAGTGCTTTCACTTTTAATGTTGTCGGCAAACATACTAATCGGCAGTGAATAAATACAGCCAACTCCACTGCTAATAATAAAAATATTCAACGCCAACAACCACAGCACACAGTTATGTGGCAAAAAAATACGCGCCGTGAGTAATAAAGCAAAACCAGTCACTCCCAGCAGAACCACCCACAAGGCTGTTTGTATCGTATTTTTTTTACCAATGCGGTTGCTCACAAAACACCACAAGGGTTGCCCGGCAATCACGCCCACAACCAAGCAACCCAGCACAAAAGAAATTTGCCACGATGTGAAATGAAAAGTGTAGGTAAAAACATGCATACCCAAAGTGGTTAAAAACGCACTACACGATAACGCAATCGCGTAAGCCGCAATTAAAAAAACATTGTTGCGGTTGTCCAAAACGGCAAAGAACTCGCCCAGCACGGAAACTTTCTTAGCGGACGGCAAGACACTTTGTGGTTGTGTGGTAGGTTGGGTACGAAAATGCCGTGTACCGAAAATTGCAAGCAAACCAGTTAACAAACACAGACAACTGGTAATCAAAGCAATCAAGTGATAGCCCCCCGCCGCGGTATGCATAGTCGCCAGCATCTTGGGATTTAAAACCAAACCCATTAACAATGACGGCACCATGAGTGAAGCGGATTGAAACACAGTTTTGTAACTTTGAATACTGGTGCGTTCGTGATAAGTTTGACTCATGTCAAAACCGAGCGCGGCGTACGGTGTAGAATAAACAGTATTGAATGTTTCAATCAGTAACAGGATACCCAACAACGCTAAAAATTTAATGGTTTCGTTCCAGGCGGGATTAATGCCCCAAATTAACAAATTCAAAAAGGCAACACCTAAACAACCCACAAACATGAACAAGTGACGCTTACCCAAACGGCCGCGGTAATTATCCGATAAGGCGCCAACCAATGGGTCCGTAACTGCGTCCCAAACGGTTGAAATTGCTATGGCCAAACCCATTAAAGTTCCTGACAAACCCAAAATTCCCGTGCCAAAAAACATGAGAAAATTATTGAGCATCTGGTTAACCGTGCCATAACCAAAAGCACCAACGCCGTAAGCTAACTTGTCACGCTGCGTCACTTTCATCTGTTAATATTCTATTTGCTAAAAATGTAATTTATCAGCATACTATATATAAATCTTATGGGGACAAATACAGACAAACCAAAGTTTGATTTGATTACGGCTTCGCGTACAAAGAAGTATCGCATTATTACCGCTGTCGTTTTGGTTTTTGGGTTATTGTTAATGGGTTTGGGATTATTACTACGCGGATTTGTAACGGAAACCAAGGCCCCGAACGATTTACAAATTAGTGAGTTATCCGGCTTAAACTACGGCAATTATACTTGTAACATTACCACAGACCAAAGTTTTATTTTGCGTACAGGCACTGAAATGGACCAAGCGTTATCCACCCCGATTACATTTAAAGTTTATGGCGGCGCCGAACAATTTTTAGAAGTTCAAGACATGCACCATAATCCGATTACGCGCGCTTTCCATCCTGGTATGTTTTATTTACATGTGCGCACTAACTGCCCAGAGTTTACCGAATACAATGAACGACCAACGGGTAAACTACTCATCACTTGCGGTTCTTTCAGCAAGGAAATTACTTTCACTTACTATAAAAATTAATCCGACATTTTTTGCATATTGTGCTATGTAAACCCATAGATATGGACTATGAAACGCAAAAAATTTTTCAACAAAAAAGTTTGGCTGGGCATTGGTATTGTAGCCTTAGCCGCCGTCATTAGTATTATTGGTATCATAAATTTTAGCCGTGGAGATACTTACCAAATGGCGCTGGAAAACATCGCCGAAGCTCGCTTTTACTTAAAAACCGCCGGCACTGATAACCCGATTGGCAATGTTCAATTATACAGCGGTATCCGCGAAACCGATTATCAAGCGGACGGTATTGCCACACCAACAGTCGCTTTTACCGTTTTATCAGTCGAACCAACTAACGACAAAATTGTTTACAATGGCTGCATCACAACCGTAATCCAAATTGATGACCAAGCGCCCAAGACTTTGGTTTTGGAAAAAAATCCTTACGGCAATAATTACGCAGGTGACTTAGAAAACGCGTTAGATGTGAATGCCAAAGTTTCTGTGACCTTTCAAGCTAACGGCGAAACCATTGGCACCGTTGACTTAAACCCTGTCATGCCCGCAGAAGCAATCAGCTGGGAAACCGCTTTGGAAATTGCGTGCCAAGCTTTGAACGGTGTAATTAGTACGGACACACGCATGGAAAGTTCGACCAAAATTTTATGCGATAACAGCACAATTAATACACCCTACTGGTTTGTCTCATTCGTCACCGAAACCGGCAACCGTCATTTTGTGGTCATCAGCCATGATGGTAAAGTTATTGGTACCAGCGAAAAAACCGCAGATGAAATACCTGCGGAAAAAGTTGCTTAATTCATCAACCTTAAATATTTAACCACAAGAATGCATAGCCTACCAACAAACTTACGGTTAATAACCAACCAATTACAAAGAATTTTTCACGCCATAATTTCTTTTGGCGTAACAAGAAAATAATCCCCAAACCAGCATTGACACATAATCCACCCAACAAAGCGCTAAAAGTCAAACCGCCGACCAAATAAAATTCCGTCAAAACTACACTCGCGGCACAATTCGGAATTAAACCAACAAAAACAGCTAATAACGGTTGTAACCAGATATTCGCATTCAAGAACGCAGTTAAGCGGTCATGACCAACCCAAACATCAGCAATGCAACCAAACAAGAAACTAACCGCAAAAATGAAAATCCAAATTTTCAAACTGTGCAGTAAAGGGTGTTTCCAGTCAAAATGTTTTTCATCCACACTATGATGACAACAGCCGTTATGCAAAACATGTGCATGTTCTTCATGTTCCACAGTCGTTTCTTTGACCGCGTCTTGATTATCATTGTGAGCATGACGGCAAGCGAGTTCTGTCATCACAGGCGAACGGCGATAAAACAAACGGAAGGTCCAATTCGCCAAATAACCAACCACAATCGCGATAACAATTTTAGCAACTAGCAATACAACAATCGCTAACCAGTTTTCTGGATGCGCCATTAACAACGGCAAAGCTTCATCACTGGTTGCCACAAAAATCGACAATAACGCACCAATCGGAATGATACCATGCGTGAACAAATCGGTCGCTACAACCGAAAAACCACACTGTGGCACAGAGCCAACCAAAGCACCTAAAATCGGACTGGCTTTCCCCCGCAATAAATGGTTATTGTGTATCTTATTTGCCCATTTATCTTCAATGAATTCAATCAAGAAATAAACCACCAATAAAATCGGCAAGGCCTTGCTGCTGTCAATTAAAGCTTCTAAAAATACTTCCCAATAAGCCATTGTGCAATATTATAAAATTAAATGCCCAAAATCACAAGGGCAAATTTATCGACATTTTTATACATTGGAACACATTCTCTTGCTACTTGTTTGTGGTCGGAGCGGCGGGAATTGAACCCACGACCTCAAGCCCCCCAGACTTGCGCGATACCACTACGCTACGCCCCGAATATGTTTAAACATTATCAACGGTATCTGGACGCCGCAGGTGGACAGCTACCACTACGCTACGCCCCGATTAGATAACGCTTCATCGTAACATAAGGCGCTGAAAACTTCAACCGTTAATATTCGACATTGTACAAGGTCAGTCCTTTGGCGGGCGCGGTCTTGCCAGCACGGCGGCGGTCACACGATTTTAACACCGCTTGCACATCGGACTTTTCCAACAAAGTTCCCACGATAATCCGCACCATATTATGTAAAAATCCGTTGCCACGAATCACAAACCAAATCTCATGCGGTGTCGGTGTTTGAATGTCAAGACTGTAAATTGTCCGTATCGGACTCTTATCACGCAACTCGGCACAGAACGCAGTAAAATCATGTGTACCCACCAAAACTTGGGCTTGGGTGCGCAGGCGTTCGATATCAACTGGTTTATAAAGTTGCCAATGGTCAACATCCATGGACGGATGACGAGTCGGCGAAACATAACATTTATAAATGTAAGTCTTGGCTTTGGCATCACTGCGCGCGTTAAATTTAGGTAAAATTTCCGCCGCCGTCACCGCGATATCGGACGGTAAGTAACTGTTGACGCCCAACAAAAACTGATAGATTTTCACATCTTCGCGCGGACACAAACAAGACACAACCTGCCCGACCGCATGCACACCGGCATCGGTACGACCGCTACCGACAACTTTTACCGGCACAGCAAAATAACGCGAAATCGCTTTTTCTAATTCGTGCTGAATAGTGCGTTGCCCAATTTGTGTTTGGAAACCCGCATACTTGGTACCAATATATTCACATTGAATTTTTAAATGCACACCGCAGTTTAACACATCGTCCAAGTGGTCGGCAATTATGATTTTATTAAAATGCCGCCGCCTAAGACGATGTCGTCTTGGTACAGCACCGCCGCTTGTCCAGGCGTTACCGCGCGTTGTGGCTCGTCAAAAATAATTTGCACTTGGTCGGCGGATATAATCTGTACGGTCGCGGGTTGTTCTTTTTGATTATAACGAATTTTGACATGACAGCGGAAAGTCTTTTCGTGCGGCGCGCCATTAATCCAATGAAATTCGTTAGCTGTGGCTTGACTTTGCAATAAGCCATCGCGTTCACACAAACAAACTGTGTTATTCGCAGGACAAATCGAGCGCACATACAAACGCTGTGCCGCCGAAATATTCAAGCCTTTGCGTTGTCCCACTGTGTAATGAATAATACCGCGGTGCTGTCCTAATACTTTGCCGTCCGCATCTACAAAGTTCCCACAAGGATAAGTCTTGCCCGTGTAATTTTGAATCACAGCCGCATAATCGCCGTTCGGCACGAAGCAGATATCTTGACTTTCTTTTTTGTCGGCGTTCGCGAAACCATGTTTGGCTGCCAAAGCCCGTACTTGTGTTTTGGTTAATGCTCCTAATGGAAACTGGGTACGCGCCAGTTGTTCCGCGGATAAATGGTACAAGAAATAGCTTTGGTCTTTGCTGACATCTACTGCTTTTTTTAAATAATATTGCTCCCCGCTTTTTTCAATCCGTGCATAATGTCCAGTCACAATCACTTCACACCCCAAATCACGCGCGCAGTCGTACAAGCGGTCAAACTTCATATAACGGTTACAATCAATGCACGGGTTAGGTGTTATCCCTTGTTCATAGCTTTGAATAAATTTATCAATCACATGGCTTTTAAAATCCGCGGTAAAATCAAACACATGAAAAGGTACCTGTAAGCGTTTCGCAACTGCGCGTGCATCGGCGACATCTTGATTGCTGCCACAGGTTTCCGCCGCCGCATCGCCACGCAACAACATGGTACACCCAATGCGTTCATAACCTGCTTCCCCAGCCAACAACGCTGCGACACTGGAATCCACGCCGCCACTCATCGCAATCAACGCTTTCTTTTTCATTTTCATTGGTTTAATTATATAAGTAAGCCCGTAATTTGTAAATAATACAGACACTATAATTCAATGCCGAGTTCTTGTGCTGTTTGTTGGGTCTGCTTCCCTGCCATAGCTAAGATAGAGTTTTTCTCTGGTGAAGTTAAAACTTGGACTTCGGGCAAGAGATATTCGACACCCAAGAAATCATTTTGCTTTAAGTACGCAATCGCATCTTCCAAAGAGTTAGCATTGTTCAGCGTATCCACCATTTCTTCAAAAGTCGGTACTTGCACATACTGCATTTTATATTTGTTACACATCTCTAATGCTTGCTTTTTAATTTTATATAAATCCACGAGCGTGGCTTTTTGTCCGTTGGTTAAATAGTTCATGTGCGGTAAAAAGTCGCTCACCTGGTAATCGCAGCGGTCCATAATTTTTAAAACCGACGGAAAACTCTGGTCACATTGTTCTAAATCCGTGATGCATTGTTGAAACAATACATGGCGGTCTGCTTGCGGCAAAGATTTATTTTCTTGTGCGATGCGCAGAATTAACTTTTGTTCATCTGTTAAAAATTTTAATTGTGACACAATAGCAGCTGTGTGTTGATAGTCGTACTTTTCACAAATTATCATGACTTCTTTAAATTTGGTAGCATTGCTCAATTCACGCGCGACAACTTCTGGTGAAACCGGAACATGAATTTGCTTAGCTAAATCTAACTTTTTTTGTTCGCGTAAAAAATTGAAATCGTTTTTACGCAACATAGATTCGCGTAGCATATTTTTGGATAATTTTTTATGTCCGTAGCTGTTGATAATAGACTTAAAATCACTGGTGAATTCCTGCCAATAATCATTGGGAAGATACTTGTCTGCTTGGAAATTTTGAAGACTATTTTCCACGCCTTTACACAAAGCCCATGCCATCATCTGCGAAACACAATCGGCATTAGACGAACGATGTGGCACATCGTCAATGATGGTCGGCTGTAAATTCCAATCGTGGTCTCTGGCAGTAACTGCAATCATATGGTCATTATTTTTGCGATTTGGTTGATTGCTGTCAAAAAAAGTATTAACTAAACCGCTGGAAATAATTTGAATACTCTGCGCCGTAGCTTTATCGTTTGTGCTGCCATAAAAAGTTCCTGGTGCGTCTTGATGCAAATGAATACCGTTTAGCTGGTCAAATTGACTTTCGGTGATGACACCACCAAATCTCAGCGCGTAAAGATGCCTCATACCGACAACACCATCATGTTGGCTAAGCACGCGTACGCTAGGAATGCGGTTATACATGACATTTTCGGGAGCATATGACACTTCTAAACTCGCACGGTTAATCGCATAGATTTCATCCGCTTCATAACCGACATCGGCCAATTTTTGATTTAAAGTGCCAATCACTTTGACTAATTCTTGATTACCCGCGCAGAAGGTAAAGAAAGTAATCCGCGACATGTTTTGCTTGGCTTGCTGTAAATTCAAGCGTTGCCCCCTACCATCGACCAGCAATGAAAATATGCCATTCGCAATTTGTTCCACCGCCGATTCATCCAGGCAACCGATATTTTTTGATAATCGAGCATATTTAACCCCTAGAATATCAACATGGTCAAAAAGATGATAATCTTGTTTGGGCGTAAACATCAAACCCAAATAATTTTCCACCATTTTGGCTAAACCATTCGCATCTTCATTTGTCAAAGTGGCATTTCCGGAAAAACACAAAACTGTTGGTTTTTCAAATTTTAAATTGTCTAAATCAAGTAATTCCCAATGGTTTTCGGCATTTAAATTGCGTTTCCCAATTTCCACGGTTGATTGATTGTTTTCTTGTGTCATACTTTTATTATAACTGACGACAAAACAATTATCAACAAATGATATAAAATCTTTAATGGCTTTTTTATTGATTTATGTTATATTTAATTAATGAACGGGGATATATTGGCAAACTGTCCTAACTTTGATTTAGGTACGGCGCTTGAAAGTTACATTCCGAATGACGCACAAGAAAAAAGTGATTTAATTGAAACAAAAAAGTTTCTAGCAAACAACACAAATTTATATTCAAGAACTAATTTACAAGGACACATTACTGGTTCAGGTTTTTTATTTAATCAAGATTACAGCAAGGTATTGCTAACACATCACAAAATTTTAAATGACTGGTTTCAATTTGGTGGACACAGCGATGGCGATGCGAACACATTAAGAGTTGCCTTGCGCGAAACTTTGGAAGAAAGTGGCTGTGATGAAATTATTACATTAAACGATAAAATCTTTGATGTCGACTTGCAACATATTCCAGCTAACGAAAAGAAAAAGGAACCCGCCCATATTCATTATGATATTCGTTTTATTTTCCAAACAAACAATGAAAATTTTTGTATCTCCGACGAAAGTAACGAACTGCGTTGGTTCACCATGGAAGATTATGCCAAACTCCCCCAGACTGCTCCACGCCACCGTTTCTTACAGAAATGGCGCGAATTACGCCACCAAGAATTTTGTCGCATCATGGATTTTCACTCGTACTTAATCAAGACAGCCAAGGAAGAAGGAATACAAAAAATTGTCGCGGGTGGCATTGTTTTAAACAAACAACGCGAAATTTTGGTTTTAACGAGAAAACCCGACGACTTCTTGGGCGGCATTGACGAATTACCCAGTGGACATCTAGAAGACGGCGAAACATTATTGCAAGGCATGACGCGCGAAATTAAAGAAGAAACCGGTATGGATATCGCTCAAATTGAGTGTTATCTTGACCACTTTGATTATTTATCCGGTAGCGGTAAAAAGACTCGTCAATTTAATTTTGTCATTATCCCCAAAGATTGCCGCACCGTAACCCTAACCGAACATGATGCTTACCAATGGCAAACTGCGGCACAAGCACTAGCCAATCCCAAAATTACCCCAGAAGTAAAAAAATGCATTCAACTTTTCCAACTCATCGAAAGTATTAAACAGACTCATTAACTGCTTCATGGGTAAGAGCAAAATTTACTTTTTGGCAGGGGTAGCAGGATTCGAACCTACGAATGCGAGAGTCAAAGTCTCGTGCCTTACCGCTTGGCGACACCCCTTTGGTAACAATATGTATTATACATGACAGTATTCAATTTGTAAAGAATATAAATTAATCAGAAAATGTCCCCGCATTTTTGATTGTCATCGGCAGGTGATTGGCATTATATTATATTGTTCGCGTGCCACATGTGTACACAGGGGTATGGCCAAGCGGTAAGGCAAATGGCTCTGACCCATTGATCGTAGGTTCGAATCCTGCTACCCCTGCCAATTCAATCCACATACACAATTATCCCTTGTTTGCTCAAATCGTTGATGGCAAATTTTTTATTGAGCCAATCACAACGGATAACTGCCCGCGTTCACAACAAGAACTGCTGTGGCGGTTATTTGTGGTGAAATCCGTTATCCACAAATCCGAACTGATTAACATTAAATTTATTAAGAAATCTTGTCAGGTGTACCAGGGTTTGAACCTACGGTAAATTGAGAACAAAACTTTTTTATTTTATTCTTTGGTATTCGACAAGCCCTAACAAGTATAAAAAAGCTGGTGCGGGAATCTTATAAATACTTTTGTTCCCGTATTTGAACTCACCAAAATCGTTAGCCCTTTTTGTTATTATAATTCCTGGAAGCATATCATTGCCTTCTGTGACAATCGCATCACCTTCTGTAATTTTAGATTGTTCTCGATATTTTACTTCAATTAAAATTGATGGAACCTTAATAGATTTAACAACAATATCAATTTCTTTTTCTTTCTTATCACCACGGTAATATCCTATTTGGGTGTTGTCATTATAATAAAATGATTTTATATGCTTATAAACTGCAGTCTCAGCGATAACGCCCAATTCGTCTGGGTCATTTGTTATATCATCTTTTAGTAATACTGCATTTCGCATTGCAGCATCTGCTATATAAATTTTGTTTTGTCCTTTTAGAACTTGCTTTGGGCCAGTGCTAATTGAAGGACTAACATAAATCAAATTTGCACTTTCGAGATATTCAATATATTTATCAATTGTATTTCTGCTAACCCCATCAAGTTCTTTTGAAATTGTAGCAATATTAATTATGTTGGAAGATGTATAGCAAAGATACAAGAATAATTTTTCAATATCAGTAATATTCCTAATGCCATAGATTGAAGGCAAATCTCTTTTTAAGGCTTTGTCAACAATGTCTTCCCTTAGAATTCGTTGGGCATAAATATCGTCATGGCTTAAAGCTAGTTCAGGGAAACCTCCAACTTGTAAATACCTTATAAAGTGCACCTGCAAACAAGAAAGTTTATTAAAAATATCAGTTTGTTCCTGTTTTGATTTTTGATACAATTGGGTAGGTTTTACAACCTGAGATAACGCGGGAACTGAAATATTTAATAATTGACAATACTCATAAAAGGATAATGTAGGTACATGGATAATTGTCCATCTGCCTAATCCACTTTCGGAAACCTTATCTTTTAAAATTGGACTTGCTGACCCTGTTGCCATTATGTGCATATGGGGATTAGTATCATATAAGATTTTTAACCATTTATTCCATTCTGAGGCATATTGAATTTCATCAAAAAAACAATATATTTCACTGTCTGATGAAATATTGCTACGATATATTTCAATTACCTTATCGATTGAACATAATTTCAACAAAGGATGGTCAAAAGAAACAAATATTATGTTTTTAGGAGAAATACCATCATTAATCAATTTATCAATTGTCTGATACATAACAGTTGTTTTGCCTGTTCTTCTTGCACCACATAAAATTACGGAACGTCTAATATCGGTCTTTAACATTGTTCTTATTGCTTCGTAATAAGCAAATCTTTTCATCTCCTTAATGAATTCTTTTTGTACCACACCTGTTTGCCACCATGGATTATAAGAAAACAGCAAGTTTAAAACATTTTCACTGGTTGCTAATTCCAAATTACACTCCTTTAACAAAAAAAATAATTTAAATTATTATATACAAAAATATATAAAAGTCAACCTTATTGAGCATATTTTCGTATTTTATGCTCAGTATATTGAGCATTAAACCTGTGAAATATAATCACTACCAAATAGAAAAATTTTGATAACCACTTAAATCTTCAGCAAATTCTGTGTTACAATAAATATGAACATGAAAGATATCAAAAAACAGAGGGAAAAAGATGTTGAATTAGTTGATAATTTCTTTTTAAAGAAAATCTCTAAAAAGAAATTTTATATACAACCCATTTATACATTTATATTATTTATTTTTATTTCATTTGTCATTTATAAATACGCACCTGAATTAATTATTGATTCGCTTAGTGCAATAACAACAGCAAATGTAACATTATTTGCTGTAAATTTAGCATTGTTAGTTTTTATTGTTCCTTATTTTATAAACGATAGAATTAAATATATTGAAATCAGAGAGCAAATTAAAGAATTAAGAATTCGAAAAGCAGCAAGGCAGTCTCATTTAGAAAAACTTAAGAAGGTTGATGTTAGAATTGTTACAGATAGTCAAGCGTTAAATTACCTTTATTTTCAAACTGTTTTACTTGTAACAACATTTTGCATAAGTGTGTTGTTTCTTGCTTTTGTATCAAATAAATTACTTGTTACCGCTGTGAACAGTAGTCATATCGTTATCGAAATTATTTATATAATAAATCTACTTATAACATTAGGAATATGGATGTATACCAAAGGTTTAGATAAAATCTACGCAGAAATGATTTCTTATGAAACAAATTTATTAAATAATTCTGGTACTTTTGTACAAGTACTTACAAACAAAGATATAAAAGAAATTAAACGGAAATGTAAACAAAACACTAAACTATAAACAGATAACCTGTGATGATTATCTATAGGTAAATTTCCACCTTTTTGTCTCTCAATAGATTTAGCGGAAACTTTTTTCATTGAAGTACACTCAATTTGAATTTTTGCCATAATAAAGTCTGACCGACCAATTTCGCTTGTGTCGGTTTTTACTAACAATTTTGTCATTTACCAAGATGATTTATTGTGGACTAAAAACTTTTCCAAGATTTTTCTTGTGTTAAACCACTAAAAATTGTTGCATTGCATTTTAATTATATAAATTAAACATTAAATACGGAAAACTTTATTATTAGTGATTCTAATTAATCAACTGGTAAATCTTTTTTTGCTAGTAATAAAAAGTTCGTTCAACATTTTTTACTCTAACTCCATTGATGTATGATATAGAATAAACTTGATGATAGTGGGTAAGTCCCATTTCTTCAGCAAGTTCTTTTCCAAAGTATTTATCAGTATTAACAATAACTTTAACATCATCAGTGATTGGCAAGTTTCTACTTGTTGAAATAAGTTTCATTCCATAATCATAGTGTGAATACATCACTCCATCTTGCATAAAGAATTCGTGTTTTTCAGATTTACAGATATAGTTCTTTATTCCTTCGTAGTTATAAATTTTTTGTACGTCTACACTGGTTCCAAGTGTCCAATGATTTTGCACCCATGGTCTCGTGAATTCTCTTGGAGTATTGTTACCTTTAAAGAAAAGTATTAAGTGAGCATGTTTATATAAATCTTCGCTTAATTCTAATCTTCTAATGTAGGCAAAATAATTATCGAAATTGTAAGAGACTTTATCTAAAAATGATTTAACTTGTTTATCTAATTCATTAAAGGTTAAATCTTTATTATCAGTGGTTAATGTTACATAAAGCATTGGATAACTTGTATCAACAAATGTTAGTGTGCGTTCCCAACCTCTCAGTTGTCTTTTTACATTGCGTTTTAATGAATATAGTTGGTCTTTTTTTCGACAATGATAGCCACCCATACCATCGGGTAAGTATGAGGCGTACTTGAATTTTTTTCTTTCCGTCATAATTCTTGCACCCTCAATAATGTAATGCCGATATTCTTGTATCGCCTCTGGTAAAATATATAAATTAAAATAATTTGAATTTTCTAATACGTTTAAATTAGTTTGCATAATTTACATCTCCTGGTTATCTTATAAAATCTAAATTTTTTGCATATTAAAGTATGCTCATCGCTTACGATGATTTTTTATTGACAGCCTGAACAATAATCTTTTGTTATTGTCCCAATATTTTTAAAACCAAGTGTTACGGTTCAGTTAATAAAATTATTGATATTCCCATAATTTTCTCCTTTTGTTTTTTTCTCTATATCAATATACAGTTTGTCTTATGCTAACTTTGAGTTAATGGGGGTTTACCCCATGTTTTTGCATAAAAAAATGTTAAAAAACCATTAAAAATTAGTTTCCCTATTATATATTACAGTATTTGTTCAAAAAACTGATTTTGGCACCGGTCACAATGATTAAATCTTGATTTTTAGCAATAAAAAAGAGCCTTAATCAAATTTCGATTTTAAGGCTCTTTTTATAATTTATGTAATTTGTATCAAGTGAACTGATTCTGTTGGTCCTGGTCAATTTGGTGGACTCTAGTGCTAGTTTTTAATCAATTTTCATAAAGATTCAAAATGGCATCTTTTTGTCTTGATGTTAGTTTAGAGAAATAGTCAATTAAAGTTTTATCTTTTTGATAAGCCAGTAAATCACGGTGAAAAAATTCTTCGGGGGTGCTGTTACAACATTCAATAATTTGCATCAACATATTAATCGGTGGATCAAATTGTAAACTTTCTATTTTGTTAATGTAGCAATCATTTTTGCCTAAACGCAAAGACAATTCCCGTGCAGATAAATTGGCTCTATCTCTAATTTGTTTGATTCTTATCACAATTTCTTTTTTATCCATAGCTACCTCTGTTTTGTTTACTAATATTATAAATTCCGCTCTGTTTATAGGTTGTGATAATTACTGCGTAATTTTACTTAATAATCATAAATCTATGGATTATTACTTTTGAATAGGAAATTTATTTGACCTTATAATCAATATTTTTTATATTTGTATTATAAATATTGACTTTTAAGGATAAACAATCTAAAAAGTTGATTTAATCATCACAAAGGATTTTGAATGGAAAAACAACAAAAGGTTTTGAATAAAATTAAATACGACAGTGGGCAGAAAACACCATTGGGAACTGTGCCAAATGACGAATGTTATACATCGATGCAAGACATTGTTAATGAGCTTTCGTATTGGGCAGATAAATTTAAAAACAAAAATATTATTTGTCCTTGTGATTGGGATATTGTTGATGATGAAGACGGTATTTATTCTTTAAGAATCGATTTTGATAAAGACGAAATGCACGGACATACAAACACGGTTAAATCTGTAAGATGTTTATACATTAAAGATGTGGATAATACTGAATCGAAAGAAATTCCTAAGGATAAAGTTGATGAATTTTTAAGCAAGCGCTTAAAATGTAATTTTGTTCGGACCTTTGTGGAACATGCTAAAGAATGGCAAATTAAAAGTATTACCGCTAGTGGATACAATCCCGCAACCGGGAAAGGAATTCGGTTCCAAGAAGTTGATTTTACACAATATGATATTTGTGTAACTAATCCACCATTTAGCGCATATAAAAATGGCTTATTTCTAAATACCCTGCTAAATAGCAAAATTGATTTTATTGTACTAGCTCCATTTTTAAATAGAACAAATCCATGTGTTGGATTGCCCTTAATGCTAAAAACATGTTATTTAGGTTATGGAAGACATTTAAGTTTAAATTTTTACAATCCAACTGAAAACAATCAATTTAAAACTAAAACAGTTGCAGTCGATTGGCTCACTTCGTTTTCTGATGCACAAGATGAAATAAACAAACAACAACTTCGTAACGGATTCAAATATGAGAATTACAAAAACGATTTTACTGCAATGAAGAATATGACTATGAAAGATGGAACTCACCCTATAAGGGCTGATAAATTTAGTGGAATACCTGATGATTACTTCGGTTGGATTTTCTGTTCGGTTGGCGTGTTAGATGTTTTGAGTAATGATGAATTTGAGTGGCACATTACCAATGCCAAAGGTTATTACAACAAAGTCAATCCAAGTGCTAATCCATTTGCTCATCGAGCATCAAACGAAATGGTTTCAAATCCAGGAGAAAAAAGTTTTCACGGTGTAGTAATAAGGAGAATAAAAAAATGAAAAAAACAGTTAAAGAAATTTTTGAAATGATTAGTAGTGGAAAATTACATTATGACCAATCCACACAACGCAAATTTATTTATTACACAGAGAATCAAAACACAGAAGATGGTCAAATGACACGAGCCGGAAATGTGATACGCTCAATCTTACAATTTGACATTCAGTTACCTGCTCTTTATTTTTGGGACCTTGGTAATGATGAATACAATATTCATGATGGAAAACAAAGGGTTTTAAGTCTTTATTATTTTTGTAATCCGACTAGAGAAATTAATGTAGTAACCAGAATCAATGGACGAGAAACAACATTTATTGGATTAACCCAAGAACAAAAAGATAAACTTCTGAATTACACTTTTGATATAGTGGTTAAACAAGGAAGTCAGGACCAAGAAGAAGTTTCATTTTACATGATAAATACAAACTCATTAGCTTTAACACCATACGAAAGTTTACGAGGTATGTTCCATGGAACCTGGATTTACGAATTTGAACAGTTTATAGAAGAAAAAGCAAGGGTTATTGATAATATCAAAAAAATCGGGCGTGGCGAACAAGCAATTCAGTTTTTGTATAATTGCTTTGACTTACTTGGAGATAGAATGGCGCCAAACAAGATTCGAACACATCTAAGAGATGTACGAAATACTTCTTTTGATGCCAATACTTACAAACTAAATGAAATCCTTGAAGTTTATTCTGAATTCATTAAAATTACATCAGTTGATAGCGAAAAAGCATTAATGGTAGCAAGTTTTATTGTCAACAAGGGTTGGGATAAAGATTCAATTCTTGATTATTACCGAAAAATCATGAGAAATGCAAATGATGTTAAAAAATGGAAAATTGAAACCCATAAAACTGCAATTACCAAATTAATTCAAGATAACATTGAATGCGATGGTAAACGATTATTTAATGACGAAGATAAAAGTTCTCTATATCGTCGCTCACAAAAATGTGCAGGTGCAAATTGCACGGTTACAAATTATAAAGAACTAGAAGTTGACCATATTACACCTTGGAGCAAAGGCGGTAGAACTATTTTAGATAATGCCCGATTGCTTTGCAAATCACACAATGCCAGCAAGGGCGACGACGATGGAATTAAAGGTTAATAATTAACTCAACAATAAAAAAGAACCCCAGGTTTTAATTCTGGGGTTTTTTGCATAATTTACCAATCCAAGCATATCCGTTGGTCCTGGTTGATTTGGTGGGCTTAAAACAGCGTTTTTATTAGAAAATATGCCGTAAGGGTGAAATTTGTTTGACTAAAACGGGATTCTCATGTATAATGAAAATACAATTAAATAGCTATCAAGAGTGTTAGATGTTAAGGGACCAGCCCAATGCTAACCAGCAACCTGTCGGGAAAGACAAGGTGCTAAAACTGAGTGATAGGCGTAAACCATTTTACGAATCATGTTTTCCTTCGGCTCTATCACTCTTGGTAGGGTTTTTTAATTGTTAAGGAGGAAAATATGAAAGACACTTATGAAAAATTTTTACAACTGGAAAAGGAAGACAATCTGACCGAACAAAGAATCTTGGAACATTTGAACTGCTCCAAAGTTAAGGCACGGATGTTGTATCAACAACTCATTCGCAAAAAAATTATTGTCAAAGGCAAAGTGGTTAACCCAGAAGAATTTCGCGGATGGGGATTAGCATTTTTAGTTTATGATGAGTACGCCGAAATTGAAGTCGGGCTGGAATCCATCATTGACAATGTTTTAATCGATGACGAAAAATTTATTCGTTTAATTCACAACAAAGTTGACCCTGCTTTCCGTAAGGAACTTTCGTCTGAAATGCGTAAAAACACGCTTAAAATTTTATTAGGACTAGGCGAAGACCAAAAATACTTAATTTATCAACTAGCCGTTCAAGCGCTGGCAGAATCGCTACGAACCAGTAAGGATTTAATCGCACCGCAAGATACCCCCGAAGAATTGCCTGATGCAGATGGAGTTGTAATTACGTTGGATATGCCCAAAGGGAAATAACCCCTTGAATTAAATAATGATTTAAATACTGTATAATATTATAGAGAAATAAAATTTCGTCTAATTTAAGGAGTATCAGTGAAAATTTGATTAATTTACCGACGGATAAAAATTTATCCATAAAACTTAAATCGAAGATGGTAAGATAAATACTTTATCAAGCAAATTAAAAGGAATTTAACATCATGAGATTTATTAAAGAAAAATTAAATGAAAATAAATTATTTGAAACAGGTCTTGCAAGACTTTGGCAACATACCAAAGATACATCTACTTTTGCAATTATTGGTACACAAGACCAAGATACTAAAGAAAGTAGATACAATGACATGATGGACTTAATTTTGAAATTATCAAGAAAGAAAGCAGGCATTGGATTTAATAATATAGATGGGTTATACACTTATGATAATGGACAACAAGGTCGTGAAGATTCTATCATTATTTATAATCTATCCAAGGAAGATGCTCTTGATATTGGTAGAAAACTAAATCAAGAAAGTATTGTTTGGAAAGATGACAGTTTCTTTGGGTTAATTTATTGTAAAGATGGCAGTGTTGATATGACCTTTAAGAATAACTTAAAAAATATGAAGTTCAGTGAAGAAGATATAAAAAATTTTGCTTCAAAGATTGCTGGCAAAGGTCATGCCAAGAATGCACCATTTGTTTTTGAATCATATTTCAGAGAATATAATAAACAAATTCACAAAGCTGAAAACCATCTTATTTTTAGATGTAAATGTAATTAAGGAGATAAATTAAAGATGAAATTGATTAAAGAAGAATTGCTAATGGAAATGTCTAACTTATTACCAAGAAGAACTGGGTTACCTTATTCAGTCTGGGTAGATGATGCTGGCATGGATAGAGAAGTTTCACATAATATCCTTAGATTGAAATATGGCCCATCATATGATGATTGTGTTACAATTCCGTTTTTTGATAAAAAAGATTTATATGAAGCTATTGGTGAGCTTAAAAAAGGCAAACTAAATATGAAGCAAATATCCAAGTGGATAAATCTTAATTATACTAATCTAATTAAATTTTATACTAATGCTGATTATGACTTTAAGGATTTTATAGATAATATGAAAACTATTTAAAGTAAGTGTAGAATTATAATTATATATCAATCATAAGGAGATAAATTAAAGGTGGGATTTATTAAAGAACACAGTTTAATTGAACAAGCTCATATTGCTGATATAAACGAAAAGGAAGTAATTGTTTATACTCGTGAAGGTGGTAATATCCCTCACATTCATATTTTAAATCCACAAGATAAAACATTTGAATGTTGTGTGCGATTGGATAAGGCTGAATATTTTTGTCATGGTAATAAGCAAAATACACTGAATACAAAAGACAAAAAAGAATTTGTTGCATGTATGAATAAATCAACTAAAACTAGAGTTGGTCATTTTACAAATTGGGAAATAGCGGTACTGATTTGGAATCAAGGAAATTCTCAAGCACAAATCTCTGATGAAATTAAAATGCCTAATTATTTACAATTAAAATAATAAATAAGGAGATAAATTAAAGATGAAATTTTTATTAGTAGAACAAGCTTTGTCTATTAGGGAAATTAAAAGACAATTAGATGGGTTAGGAAAAAACCTGCGTTTACATTTAATTAAATTATTCATTTGGCGAGATGTAGTTAATACCAGTGACTACTGGGAAGATGAGGTAGTTGGCATGATTGATGACTTGCCTTATGTAAAGGGGTCTAAAAAATTCCCTAAAACTTCTGTAATCTACAACAGCATTTGGGGTAACTACAAAGATAGTTTTAATACAAAACTGCCTAACACTATAAAGAGGTTAATGTATGATTACTCAAGTTTTCCTAAAATTACTATAGAAGATATTTCAGTGGATAATTTATTTACATTTTGTGAAGAGTATTGTTTATGGTTATCTGAGTATTTATCAAAATATGGTAGTCTAGATGTAGAAGAAGCTCACAACAGGTTAATAGGACTCTTAAAGAAATACCCTATAAAATAAGGAGATAAATTAAAGATGATACAAGAAATAATTACAGATGAAGAAATCTTAGGTCAACGTTCAGATGAAATTGATAATGGAGAAACTTATGCAGAAAAATAACTTACAACAATTAGTTGTTGTCAAAAGTTGAGTTCGTAAAAATAGTCAAATTGAGCCCAACGACAACAAATGAACAGCAATTAAAGAAAACAAAGTAGCAAAAGAAATCATTCAACTGCTGATAGATGAATTAGATAAAAATTATAATGATGAGGAGAAAAATACAAATGACAACAAATAGTAAAACAAATTATGCAGTAGCAGACTGCAATGAAAATAATAAGCAAATTTATAAATCCCCTGAAGACGAATTGATGGAAAATATTATAAACATTTTTAATTCCTGACTTGAAAAACTTGCCGAACATTATGATATAAAGGAGAAAACCAATGAATAACAACGAAACAATTACAAGAGCTGTTGCCTATTGCAGGTTTAGTAGCCACAATCAAAGAGAAGAAAGTATTGATGCTCAACTAAGAGCAATTCACGAATATGCACGACAAAACAATATGGTCATCATTAAAGCATATTGCGACAGTGCTATCAGCGGAACAGGTAGTGCTGACCGTAAACAATTCCAACAAATGATTTCTGATGCTGGCAAAAGAGAATTTACTAAGGTCATTGTTCATAAATTGGACCGCTTTGCCAGAAATCGTAATGATTCTTTTGGTTATAAATTAGAACTCAAAAAACATGGTGTTGATGTAGTTTCCGTTTTGGAACACATTGATGACAGTCCTGAAGGCTTTTTAATGGAAGGTCTTTTGGATATGTTAGCCGATTTCTATTCAAGAAACTTGGGTCGTGAAGTTATCAAAGGCATGAAAGAAAATGCCTACAAATCTAAATTCAATGGCAGTCGCCCACCTTTGGGTTACTGCCTTGTCCCACGAAAAGATGAATATGGCAATTTGGTATTAAGCCAAAGAACGGGTACCGAACTGCACGATTTAGCCATTGATAAGGAAAAGGCAATTATCATTAAAAAGATTTTTGATATGGTACTTGAACGCAAAACTTATCCTGAAATTGTTGCCTATTTGAAAGAAAACGATTATAAGACAAACTCTAATAAGGATTTTACCTACGAAGATTTGTTGAGAATTTTACGCAACGAAAGGTATACGGGTACTTACATCTTTAATCGTCGTAAAAAGATTATTGGTAAAAATGGTCGCTATACTTATGACCGCACCAATGCCGAAGAAACTATTAAAAACGAAAATGCGTTTCCTGCCATTGTTTCCCGCGAACAATTTAATGCTGTGCAAAAACTTTTGGATTCGCGTGTTAGGAAAACACCAGGATTAAGAATTGTTGATTATTTACTTGCTGGTAAAATTATTTGTGGTGAATGCGGGCATCCTTTTAGCGGAGAAAGAAAACGCAAGAACTTTGCCGATGGTACAACTTATTGGATTTACTATCGCTGCAAAAGCAATCACAACAAAACAGATAAACTAACAACCAAAGCCAATTGTCATAATAGCAGTATCCGCAAAGATGAAATTGAAGCCTTTGTGTTACAACAAATTACTGACTTAATTTTCAGCGAAAAGAACTTTGACAAGATTTTTGAATTTTATCAAAACTATAAAACAGAACTTTTGTCTAACGAACATGCTACTTCGGCGATTGAAAAAGAAATCAGCAACATTGAAAAGAAAATTCAAAACCTTTACAATGCCATTGCTGACATGGGTTACACCGAACAAATCAAATTGCAAATTTCTGGTTACGAAAAGAAGAAATTAGACTTAACGGAAAAACTTGCCGAAGCCAAATCTTTTCAACTACCAACGATTAACAAAGACAAATTGAAAGCATCTTACGATAAATTCAAATACGAATTTCAAAACAACATATTGCCAAACAACAAAGATTTGGTTGATATTTTCTTAAACAAAGTTGTGGTTTATAAAGACCATGTCGAAGTTTATCTCAATGTGTTGCCTGCACTGAAATGTGAAGACTATGGCTTAGAGATTGACTTAAACCTATTAAAAAGCGAAGAGGACGGAGAAAATCCATCCTCTTTGTTGTTTTTATCCCCAGAACGTGTATCTGCAGGCTCTAACTCTGCCAACACAAACTTAATTTGAATCAAAAGAAATAGTCTGTGATAAGAGTAGACTGTTTTCTTTAATTACATATTCACGATTTACAGTTTTTCACAAGTAGTCTTGTTATCTTTTGATGTTTGGTTTAAGGCATTAATTTTAACCAAAGCAACCTGGAAAAATTTTCTAATCTGTTCTGAACGCTCAGAATCGTACTTTAAATTTTCTTTTTCGGTTAAATCACAAAAATATTTGTTATCCAATGTTTTTCTAACTTGATCAAAAGCATTGAATTTAGGAATGCCATTTTCATTTTTAATTGATGTAAAAACAAAAGTTCCTTCATCAAAACTGGCACTATGAACCAGTTTGTTTCCGTCCATCAAAGCGACTCCGTCAAAATAATGTGCCGGACTTTCTCCGTTTTCGCAGTTTTGTGCCACCAGACTACGCCAGTACTCAACCATAGCAGCATCTGATAATTCTTCTTTGCCAAATGGTCTGCGGATATGTAAATTGGGTTGGAGGTTCTCGGGTAGTTTTTCAATGTGCATACCCATATCCCAAGCAAAAGTCGGCATACCACTAAGCTGACTTAATGCCGCTGCTTTGATAATCGCATTTTCAACCGCTGTCGTTCCATTTTCCTCGACATTAAGTTTCAAACCAAGTTCTTTCGGGGTATGGAAATTTATGCCTAATCCATTGGCAGCCATTTTAATAAACTCGATTTTATGTTTATTATTGGTTGCAAGTAAAATATCCATGCGGAAATCTTTCTCGTGATTGATATTTGTTTTTGGGAATGTCGATTTTTTTGTTGGTTGATAATCCTGTCTGACTAAATCAATACGGCCCGGTTCTTCGCAAACTTTATGCTTTCTGGATTTGATGCGATTGATTTTGCAATACTCTTCTTTAAATTTATCCGGTTGCTTTAAGAGATTTCGCATATCGACAAGAAATTTTTTATAAACCTCATCTTCATAAAACATATTTTCTGGATTATCTTCACTGTACTTTTTCGCTAGTCTTTTAATTGTATAGTCCAAATAATCTTCAATGTTCATTTCGGGCATTCTTTCATGTGCCACAAAAAAGCTACGAATGAAAACAATTTCTATTGATGTGTTACGATCTGCTGACGATATCAGTTTACCATAAGGCGACCGTGGGTTATCTTCCTTCGACGAACGATGATCCTCAATCGCTTCTTTAATGATTAAGCGTTGTTCGTCATTAAAAAAATTGGACATATTTTTATCTTCAAAAAACATTTGACCAGCAATTAAATGATGTTGCTCATGGTCAAGATACTTTCCTAAATCATGGTACGAAGCTATCGCATAAAGCATATTCTCATCAAGGTTTAATTGAAATGTTTGATTCAAAACAAAACATCTTCTAATTACTTCTTTGATGTGAACAATATTATGCCCCAAATCGTTTTTTTCGTATAATGGCAAAATATTTTTGATAATATAATTTTCCAAAAGCTGATTAACCATAAAATCATTCTCCTGTTTTTTAGTATAACATATACTATCAGTTTTTGATTAAAGTTTTTAGTTCTATACCGTATAAATTAGCGGAGTTCATTTTAGGTTAGCCGACCCCTGCCATTCATAACCTAATCCGCGCTGCGGGTTGGGTTTTTATTTTTTTGGGGGCTATTGAAAAAGCGTGGGCAGTCATTTATAATACAGTAAGGAAGCAAAAGTTTATGCTGGAAGGATATCAAGTTGAAATTGGTAAAAGAAATTTAAATGCGGAAAACCATTGGGAATTGTTGGATTTGGCTAATTTAAGGTTTGAAAAGCCAACAGTTTTGTGTTTATCAGGCGATGGGACACGGACCAACCAGCAAGCTAATGCTTTTGCGAAACAAGCCGAACGGCATTTAGATTTGATGTTTTCCGCACAACACAACTATCGGACTTTGGACCAAGTTGATATTTTAGGTGTTAAATATGCACCCTTAATTGGAACGCTGACCAAACCGGCAACCAAGCAACTGGTTGATGCTATGATGAAGTTATGCGTAGATTCAAATGGCAACCGATTGAGTTTGGAACAAGCCAAGCAAAATATGTCGCGTTTAACATTTTTTACTTACTGTTATGGTCATAGTGCTTTGAATTTTATCATCTTTGATTTGAATAAAGAACTGGCAGAAGTTGGCTATCGGGAAGATGAAATTACCGCGATTAACAACGCCACAAGCGAAGTATGTTATGCACCGCTGGCAACTTGGAACAAAGTTCCGAGTGTACGCGTCATTAGTTTACGAGATAATGAAATGACTTTGCCTTTAAGTAACGGGTTGGGACAATTTACCGACAGTCAATTACACCAATTATTAAATGGCGTCCATTTACACCAAGATGCAGCAGGTTTAATGTATGGAAAGACTATGGACGAAGACACAAACACCGCTGGCAGTATTCAAATTATTTCATCGGGGTTATTAAATTCTTACAGCGGTGAAATCAACGAACACGCGGTTAGTTTGACAGCACGCGACCAAGATTGGCAGCTTAAACCAACAAATATGTATGGCGAATTTTATTACGCACCAAATGCCGATTGTGTTTCGCAGATGATGGCATGGGCTTTGTGCAAAGGTGTGGAAAATAGTCTTCAAAATTTCCAAGCCCCAAAATATATTCCCAATACTTACTGGCAAGAATTGATACCTGATTTTAAATCGATCATTCACAGTTTTGGTCGGAAAAAATTATCGAAAAATATTATTCGTGAAAAAAGATTTTACCAAGCAATCAACCAAGACATGCCAACCGCAAAAGATATTGGCATCGAAATTTGAAAAGATTATTTATCTAAGCGGTTTTCTTTTTTAGTACGGCGGATAAATTCTGGACTAAATTCCATTTTGCCCAGCTCATTACAGCGGTTTAATAAAAGTGTCGCAATCTCTTCTTTCGTGCGTCCATGTGCTAGTTCGGAATATTGCACTGGTTTGTCAATAATGTA
The DNA here is from genome assembly GCA_045538455.1 of Clostridia bacterium. Lineage (GTDB taxonomy): Bacteria > Bacillota > Clostridia > Christensenellales > UBA1242 > RGIG8050. The sequence goes on from JAZSRL010000009.1 coordinate 39,185, forward strand.
AACTTTATCCGACTTGCGATAATAGGTAACATAGACCGGTAAATCAATCCCCCGCTTTAAGCAGGTTTCAGCCAAAACGATAAAACCATAATGGAAAGCTTCCAATTCAGCCAAATAACCTTTTTCACTGTTTTCGGGATAAATAACAATACTCTCACCTTTTTTTAGGGCGGTAATACTTTCTCTTAAAGTTTTAATCAATCGGGCATCTCGGTAGGTAGAAATTAAATTTAGACCCTTGTAAAAAAGGTTGGTTAGTGGACTGGCAAGTAAACAAAACAAACGCGCTAAATGAATGTTCCAGTGTTTCTTCTCGTGATAATAAACTTGGGTTTGATACTGATACATCATTTTCAAGCCAGAATTCATTTCGTGAGCACCCCACATCCGTGTCGGGTGGTTATGATAAATTTCCAAAGACATGGGGGCATCGGTGCCTTCATGATTGCTTAAAATTAAACTACCGTTTTGAAATTTTTCGCCAAGATAAATAAACGCTGGTCGTTTGTAACGAATTTTCATAATCGTTTTCAAAAATCGAAACCATAATTTTCGCTTTTTTTTGACCACCGTTGTTTGTTCTTTTGTTTGCATTTTTATCTCCTGTATTTGTTAAATTGTATACCACCCCAAAATGATTATCAACTAAACACAAGCTAACTCCAAAAATTATTCGCTTTCGTTCGGAGTTTATGTTATAATAGGTTAAGGAGATAACCTTATGAAATTTTTAAGAAGTTTATTTTTGACTTGCGCCAGCATTGCTTTGGGGTTAGCCGTGGGAGCTTACCTTACAACGAATGTGACCGCTATTGATAAAAAATTATTAATTTTGATTGCTGGTATTGTTTGCGGTGTTGGTTATTTAATTGGCATTATTTTGGCGATTGTGGTGGCACATATGACTAAACAACGCAAAAATTTAAGTGTAAACTTACAAAAAAATGATTTAGTTTTACAATGTGGGGTTGAATATGTCGTTAAAAAACGCGGGACTGTGCGTCCAGGCGAATACACTGTTTTGGCTACTGATGAAAACAACCGCAGTTTTACTTTGCGCGTGAACAACTATGTAAAAGAATATCAACACAATACCAATTTAATTTTATCTGAGGGTGACACAATTTCTGCGCGTTCCAGCAATGTAATTTTACGCTAATTGACATTTTAGGTAAATCTTGCCATATTGATAGAGTAAATGAAAAAGCCCAGTTCGATAAAACTTGTTATGATTGTAATCGTCATTTTGTTGGCTGATGTTGGTTTAGTTTTTGGGGTAACCGTAGCTTCCATGTTTTCGGATTGGAAAATTTTTAACGATGAAAGTACAGAATTTTACGCACAAGCTAATCCTTACGAAACAGTAGTTTTTTTATATCCCGAAGACGGTGTCGATTTTACCACACAAAATTTGACCGCTTGGCAAGCTGATGTGGAACGCTTGATAACTTTAACCGCGGGACAAACAGATGTGCCCAAAATTGTCGACATTGATTGCGACTTAACTTTTTTGGAAAATGAAGCGGTGCAAGCTTATCCTGTGTTAATTACTTTTGCCAATTTGCCAGAAGTAACCGTAGATAAAAAAGTAAGTCCGTTAAAAATTGAATATACACAAACTGTTTTTAATCCGTTATCGTTGTTACCAGCAAGCGGACATTTTGATTACGGCATCACTTATATGTTTGAACGCCGCCACAGCTCATCAAACGCCGCGTTAGTTACCGAAGATGAAAATTCTGGTGCAAGCGTTTACATGTGGACAAACACAGACCCGATTATAATCACAGATGTATATCCCAACCGCCTACTCCCCTATCTTTTAATTTTGTTGGCAGCACCGGCGTTAGGCGTAATAACTTATTTGACTTGTCGATATTGTGATTGTAAAAAAGCTACAAATCCTGTACAATAAGTTATGGCTATTGCAGTATTCGGAGATATTCATGGCAACCTAGAAGCCTTGGAAGCAATTTTAAAAGACATTAAACGCAATCGTAAAATTACAGATGTTTATTATTTGGGCGATGCCATTGTGTTTGGCCCAGACAGTGCAGCTTGTATAAAATTATTACGCAAACACAAAGTTAAATGTGTTTTAGGTAACCACGAACAACGCATTACAAAATATGATGAATCCGCAACCGCACAAACTTATGCGGATAAAGAGTTGATTGAAAAAACTTTTGCATCTTTGGATCGCGAAGATTTGGAATTTATTGCGCAAATGCCGTTGGAAATTAAAATTAATTACAAAGGTGCCAATATTCTGTTTACGCACTACTGCCACGACTCCAATGAAAAAGTTTTGGATACGCAAATTGAATTTACCGAAAAAGATTTACAAAAACACTTCAAAAACAAAAAGTGCGATGTTGTTTTCTTCGGTCATTTACACAAACGCAAAATCTTAATTGATGAAGAAAAACATTCATACATCTTACAAGGCAGTTCGGGTTGTGTAAAATCAGACAACACTTTCTATACTTTGTTTGATATAATTGACAATTACGGCGTAGACGATAATTTCAACATTTATCGCGTCGATGTCAAATTTAATCGCAAAAAATTCGTCACCAAAATGCAAAATGCCGACTTACCGGGCAAAGAAGTTTTTGCTCCGTTTTGTTTCGGTATTTCATTTGATGATGATAAAAATAAAGGGAGTTTAGCATGAACGAACATATCAAAGAAATCGCAGAAAAATTTTTGGAAGAAGAAGGCATTCCAACCAAAGCATCAATCTTAATGGCCAGCTTAGGTTTGAATAAAAGCGCGGGCGATATCGCAGACATTGCTTACGGAATTAACTTCAACCAACATGCATATAACGAAGAACGCCAAAAACAAATGGTTGAATATTTGGGTTACGCCATGTTGAATTGGCAAATTTTGGCGCTCAGTACCGGATTAAGTGCGGACGAAATTGCCAAACGCTTTGCGGCCGAATGGTTGACGAAACGCACAGGCAAAGCTTCAATCAAAGACTTGTTAAAACATTTAAAAACACCGACGCGCGCCCCCGAAATGACGCAACATTTCAATCGTCCCACAACGACAGCACAACCAACACCCACCAAAGCAAAAACATCAATTCGTGAATTTACACGCGATTTATAAACTTACAACCAAATAAGTAATCCGACACCCAGCACAAACAAATAGACCGCAAACCAGCGTAGGTCTATTTTTTTTGTCATGTTCAGCATCATTTTAATGGCAACAATTCCCGACACAAAAGCCGTTACAAACGCTAATATCACATTACCGAAACCCAACATTTGAATTGTTCCGCCTTGCAATAATTCATACACCAACGAAGCTAAAATAATCGGAATTGACATTAAAAATGAAAAGTCGGTAGCTGCCGCCGAACTCATACCTGTTAAACGCCCCGTCGTAATTGTGACCCCACTGCGTGATAATCCCGGCACCACGGCAATTCCTTGCGCAAAGCCCATGGCGAAACTTTGCACCCACGAGCGTGCTGTTTCACGCGGACGCCAAAGAGTTGGCAACAACAGGTAACAACCACACAATAAAAATAAATAAGGCAGGGCTGCCAATGTAAATAAGCTATCAATCAAATCTTTGCAAACCACGACTATGCCACAAGTTATAACAGTCGCCAACAGCAGTTGCTCTGTTTGTTTTTGCCACGGGTGGCGCATAAGCTGCCACAAGCGTTGACGGTAAACAACAACTACCGCCAGTAAAGTTGCTAAATGCAAAATCAGGGTTAATAATAATCCACCGTCCGTAATACCACACAAGTGTTCAAACAATAACAAATGCCCACTGGACGAAATCGGCAAAAATTCAGCTAACCCTTGTACCAATCCTAAAAAAATTGCAGTATACCATGCCATGATTTATGTTTATGTTTTCGTTTGGCAAAAAATGGCTGGCAGTGTATTCTATAATTAATGCAACAAGAAGACTTACTCAAACGCATTCGATTGTTTGCCACCATGACAACCGTGGCTTTTGTGGTCTTGATTGTGACTTTGTTAATTCAATTTGGATTCATTGCTTTTTATCATACACAACTCACAAATTTGGAAAGAAATAACATACAAATGCAACAAGAAATTGAAGAACTGCGCGCCGAAATTGAGTACGAGAAAAACCCCGACAATCAAAACCAATAAGGATTTTCATGGAACATACGAAAGAAAGTTTGAACCAGCACATACATCATGGGCGGCGTAAAAAATTGCGCGCCCGCTTTTTAGATAATGGTTTAGACACTTTCAATGAATGTGAAGTTTTAGAATTTGCGTTGGGCTTCTGTATTCCGCGGCAAGATACAAATCCCGCTGCCCACAGTTTGCTGGACAAATTCGAATCTTTGCAAGCTGTGATTGATGCCAAACCAGCAGACCTGACCCAAGCTTACGGTATCGGTGAACAAGCTGCGGTCTTTTTGCATTTTTTAAAACAGTTAACTTCGTACCTAGCGAAACAAACGGTCACCAAAGCCAAGATTACTTCTCCGCAACAAGCCGTAGATTTTTTAGCGCCTTTGTTACGGACTTATACTGTGGAACAATATGTGGTCGTTTGTTTGGACACGGCCGGCAAAGTCAAGAAAGTACACAACATTACGAACCATGAGTTAGACATGGTACATGTGAATGTGCGTGAAATTGTTTCCATGATTACCGCCACAAAAACCGCGCAAGTTGTGTTAGCACATAATCATTTGAATGATGACCCGCGTCCATCAATGGACGATATGCAATTAACGCGCCGTTTGTGTTTGACTTTTCAAAATTTGGGCATTAAATTTTTAGACCATGTTATTATTGCGGGCGAACACGATTACTCGTTCCACATGAGCGGATTGTTAGACCAATTAAAAACTAATACCCCGCATAAATAAGCAAAGACAAACAAATTGAAAGATAAATCCAGAAATGAAACATAGTTAAAATATTGACAAAAAAGCCAATCGCGATAATAATAAATCAATGGCAAAAGAATTTGTCGGTCAAGAGTACATGGCGGCTACGCACGGCAAGGGCTTACATCAAGAGTCCAAAACTTCGCGTGTTGTTTCGCGCTTGACTGTCGCAGGTTCGATTATTGTGACTATGTTTTCCGTTGTTATTATTGCCTTTTGTGTTATTTTTGCCATGTGTCCGATTGTCGGAACTTCAATGATGACGACCTTAAATGCAACCGGTAATAATACCGACAGCGCCATTACTTGCATCTTAGGCGAACCAGAGCACAGCGATATTATCGTATATAAACTCTACGCCAAACAAAATACACGCTATCGTGATTATTATATTGATGCCGCTTATGGCAACCCGATTGCGATTGATGTGATTCGTGAAGTAGAAAAAACCTACGACAAGGTTGATGAGAACGGTCATTATATGTACATCATTAAACGCTTAATCGGCAAACCCGGTGACCAAATTAGCATGACCCGCGTTGATAATAATTACTATATTTATTTAAATGGACAAAAATTAGACGAAACTTATTTAGATCCCATGGTTGCGCAACCTGATGCCATGAACTTTCAACAGCTGTGGAATGTTTTGAACGATAAAAAATCTGCCGATATGCAAGACTGGGTCACCGTTAGCTACAACGATTGCATTACGACTAACCTATACAAATCAACAGACAGTGATGTACAAAGCAGTCGTTATATGTTAGTTGTCCCGAAAGACCACTACTTTATGATGGGCGATAATCGCGGCTCGGCGAATACGAAATACAACCACAGCTGGGATTCAACTTACTTTGGACCATTACCAACATCAAGCTATGTCAGCAAGTGTGTTGATGTAATCAATGAAGATATTACTTTGGCACAATATTTGTGGCAAAAATTTGTGTACTATGTGGGTTTTGGTTGGGTTTGGCAACGATGAAACCAAAAATTGTAGTCATTAGTGGTGTCACAGCCAGCGGCAAAACAGCTCTGTCCATTTTGTTAGCGAAACAATTTAACGCGGAAATTATCTCGGCGGACAGTCGTCAAGTTTATCAAGGTTTGGATATTGGCTCGGCGAAAATTACCGCAGACGAAATGCAAGGTGTGCCACACCACTGCTTAGACATTGTCGACCCCGCGCAAAACATACGCTATTCGGTCGGCGATTTTCAGCGTGATGCATACGCGAAAATTGATGAAATTATTGCACGCGGGAAATTACCCATGTTGGTCGGCGGAACTGGTTTATATTCGCGTGCCGTGATTAACGGTTATGGCTTTGACGGGCAACCCAATGACCCGCGCTATGATGTTTTACAAATTTGCTTAGTGCCACCGAACACAATTCTGGCGCCCAAAGTAAAACAACGCAACATGGAACGCGTCGAACAAGGTATGTTTGACGAAACGCGTAATTTATTAGCGCGTGGCGTTAAGACCGATTTTTTGTATAAACTGGGTTTAGAATACCGTTTGAATGTGCGTTACTTACAAGGGGAAATTAATTTGGAAACTTATTATGACGAACTGTACCACCAAACGATGCAATTTATCAAACGCCAACGCACTTGGTACCGCAAAGAAAATCCTGTTTATACACATTACCTTACCGAACCGACAACTTATTACAGTGAAGCAAGCACTTTAATCAAACAATTTTTAACAAAATAATTAATTTTTTTACGGTGAAGTCTTGATTTTGATTTTTTTTGTGTGGTAAAATTGTAGCATGAAAAAAAGACAACTTTATCCATTTAATAAAAACGCTTTGAAAGGAATTTCACTTGCTGTTGCGATTGGTACAATCGGTTATTGTACAATTGATAAACACATCAAACAAATAAAGCGATATAAACATATTAATCACTTTACAAACGAATTACTTAAAAACAAAGCAAATACCAAAACTAATGACCAAACATCAGACGCTGTTGCCAATGTCCATGAAAAATTTCCACCCATGGCAATTCTCTACCTCGAAAATGGCGAAATTGCTTTGTTAATCAACCGAGAATATTTATCCCTTGAAGCTGCGATTCAAAAATATCCCCACTTGACCGCCAACATTCGCGAATACATTGCCGAAACACACGGCACCAAGACAACAACTGCCGAAAACATTTTGGAAAAATAAAATTAGCAAAGAAAAAACACCTTAATCATTTTGTTAAAGTGTTTTTTTATTTTTTTTTGATATTCGATTTTACAATTATTTCGCAACAATAAAGTTGACCAATTTATTTTTAACATAAATCGTTTTCTTGATGTCGGTCGGTAAATTTTTGATTGCCGCACGACATTTTTCAACAACCGTTGCTTCGTCATCACTGGTGTTAATGGTTAAGCGTCCCACAATTTTTGCGTTGACTTGCACCACAATTTCGACCGTATCTTGCACCAGAGCCGCAGCATCAACGGTTGGCCAAGTTGCGTCTTTAATCGCTGGCCAAAGTTCTTCGGTGATGTGTGGCGCAAACGGATTTAACAAAGTCAAAAGTGTTTGATATTCATGTCGGTTTAAAGAGCCTTGTTTTTCAATCGCGTTCATTAAAATCATGATTTGAGATACCGCGGTGTTGTACTTCATAGATTCCATATCGGCGGTAATTTTTTGAATCGAATAATTGAAAATGTATTTCAAAGCTGGACTGTACTCCGTACCTGCGGTAACTTTGTCTTGTAATGCCCAAACGCGTTGTAACAAACGGTGACAAGCTTTCACACCATCATTGCTCCAAACCGCAACTTCTTGATAGTCACCAATGAACAAAACCCACAGACGCAAAGCATCGGTACCGTATTGGTCGGCGACATCGCGTGGATCCACAGTATTGCCCAAGCTCTTACTCATTTTCACGCCGCCTTCACCTAAGATGATACCTTGTGAAATACGGGCTTTACAGAATTCGTTGAGCGGGAATAAACCTTGGTCATGTAAGAATTTTGTCCAGAAACGCGCATACAGCAAGTGGCGTGTCGTGTGTTCATTACCGCCATTGTACAAAGTAATCGGCAACCATGCTTTCATTTTTTCGGGGTCGGCAAAAGCTTTGTCGTTGTGTGGGTCGCAGTAACGGATAAAGTACCAACAACTGCCCGCCCAGCCTGGCATCGTGTCGGTTTCGCGTTTGGCATCAGCGCCACATTCCGGACATTTAACATTGACCCAGTCGGCAATTTTGGCTAGCGGACTTTGACCATCGTGCGTAGCTTCATAACTTTGCGTGGTTGGCAACAAGACTGGCAAATCTTTTTCGGGAACAGGTACCATACCACATTTTGGACAATGAATAATTGGAATGGGTTCGCCCCAGTAACGCTGACGGGCAAAGACCCAATCATGCATTTTATAGTTTTTGGTTTCACGAGCCACACCTTGCGCGGACAACCATTGCGTAATGTTGGTTTTAGCTTCTTGCACGGTTTGACCATTGAACTGTTCCGAATTCATGAGTTTGGCTTTTTGTTCGAGGTAGACTTGTTTTTCCAAAGCCGCACCATCAATGTTGCCTTCGATGACTTGAATCATCGGTATCTTGTGTTTGGTTGCGAATTCGTAATCGCGTTGGTCGTGTGATGGAACCGCCATGACGGCACCTGTTCCGTAATTGCATAACACAAAATCGGCAATATAGACAGGGACTTCGCGGCCGTTCACAGGGTTAATTGCGGTAATACCTTCCAAACAGCAACCGTTCTTGTCTTTCACCATTTGGGAACGCTCAAATTCGCTTTTACGGCTGGCTTGTTGACAATAAGCTTGCACCGCGTCCCAGTTTTTAATTTGTGGTTGTAAAGTTTTTAACAATGGATGTTCGGGCGCCAAGACCACGAATGTACAACCAAAAATGGTTTCAATACAAGTGGTGAAAATTTTAATTTGTCCGCCTTGTTTAATTTTAAAATCAACTTCGACACCGTAGCTGCGTCCGACATAATTGATTTGGCTGGTTTTAATGTGCGGTAAGTAATCAGTTTCCGCTAAGTCATCAATCAAGCGGTCAGCATAAGCTGTCATTCTCATCATCCATTGCGGAATCGTTTTTTGTTCGGTTTCCGCGTGGCATTGGCAGCAGGTGCCGCTTTCCACTTCTTCATTGGCTAAAATACCGCAGTTCGGACAGTAATTAACATTGGCTGTGCCTTTGTAAGCAATACCCTTTTTGAAAAATTGCAAAAATTGCCATTGTGTCCATTTGTAATATTCAGGGTCACAAGTCGAAATAAAACGCGACCAGTCAATCGACAAACCGACACGCGATAATTGTTCACGGAAAGTTGCGGTATTACGCGCAACCACCTGTTGTGGCGGAATGTGTTCACGAATGGCGGTACGCTCGGCTTCCAAACCAAAAGCATCAATCCCCATCGGGAACAACACATTCTTTCCTTGTAAACGCAGACGGCGCGCCAAAGCATCGAGCGCCGTATAACTGCGCATATGTCCGATATGCAAACCTTTGCCGCTTGGGTACGGGAACTCAATCAAAATGTAAGCATTTTCTTTCCCGTCAACTTTGTCTTTGGTTTCAAAGCGTTTATCTTGCGCCCAAACGGCTTGCCATTTTTTTTCAATAGCGCGAAAATCATAGGTTTCCATATTTTTTTACACTCCCCGAATTTTATTCGTCACCGTTTTCTTCGTCTTCTTCTTGTGGTTCGGCCACAGCCACAGCCACAATCTTCGCACCTTCGCCGACACGCATGATGCGGACGCCTTGGGTATCACGGCTAATTTTTGAAATGTAACTTGCTTTTGTACGAATCATAGTTCCGTTGTCACCAATTAACATAATGTCTTGGTCAGCGCGGACTTGTTTCAAGTTAACCAATGGTCCGGTTTTTTCGTTGAACACACCAGCTTTAATCCCTTTACCGGCACGCGATTGCAAACGATAATCGTCTGGGTCGCTGCGTTTTCCGTAACCATTTGCCGATACCGTCAAGATTTCACAACCTGGTTCAATGACACTCATATCCACGATGGTTTCGGTTTCGCGGTCAATGTTCATACTCTTTACACCAGCTGCACCGCGTCCCATTGGACGAACATCTTCTTCACTGAAACGGATACATTTACCCGAGCTGGACGCCATAATAATTTCATCGGCACCAGTGGTATGCGCAGCGGCAATTAATTGGTCGCCTTCGTTCAAGCCAATCGCAATCTTACCAGTACGCGCAATACGCGCAAATTCGCTACATTTGGTTTTCTTAATCATGCCGTAAGTCGTTGCCAACATGATGTGACCGATGTCGTAATCTTCCATTGGAATGACGGCAGCCACGCGTTCTTCATTCGCCAATTGTAACAAGTTAACAATCGCACGGCCTTTGGAACCCTTCGCCGCCTCTGGAACTTCAAACGCTTTAATACGGTACACTTTACCTAAGTTCGTGAAGAACAACAAGTCGTGGTGAGTGTTGGTAACAAACATGCGTTCCACAAAGTCTTCTTCTTTGGTTGCGTGTGTGTTCGAACCTTTACCGCCGCGGCGTTGTGCTTTGTATTCGGTCAATGGTAAGCGTTTAATATAACCGCAGTGGGTCATCGAAACAGCAACATCTTCTTTTTCAATCAAGTCGGCGATGTCGATGTCACCGTAGTCAGTGGTCAATTCTGTTACGCGTTCCACACCGTATTTTTCTTTAATTTCCAATAATTCTTTTTTAATCAAAGCCAATAATTTTGGTTGGCTGGCGATGATTGATTTCAATTCGATAATCAAGACGCGCAATTCTTCCAATTCGGCTTTTAATTTTTCAACTTCCAAGCTGGTTAAGCGTTGTAAGCGCATTTCCAAAATTGCGTTCGCTTGACGGTCGGTCAAAATGAAACGCTTCATCAATTTTTCGCAAGCTTCAATTTTGTCTTTTGATTTCTTGATGATAGCAACAACTTCGTCAATGTTAGCCAAAGCTTTAACCAAACCTTCCAAAATGTGAGCGCGTTCTTCGGCTTTTTCCAAATCAAATTTGGTACGGCGTAAAACGACTTCTTTTTGGTGTTCCAAGTAGTAGTACAACATTTCTTTCAAGTTCAAGACTTTTGGTTCGTTACCAACCAAAGCCAAGAAATTGATACCCATAGAAATTTGTAATTGGCTTAATTTAAACAAATTGGTTAACACAACTTGTGCTTGCGCGTCTTTTTTCAAGGTAATCACGATACGCATACCATGACGGTCGGATTCTTCATCCACACTGGTAATACCGTCAATGCGTTTGTCGCGCACTAACAAGGCAATGCTTTCCACCAATTTAGCTTTATTAACTTGGTATGGAATTTCGGTCACAATGATGCGGTTACGGCCGTTATGTTCTTCAATTTCGGTCGTTGCACGCAAGACAATGCTGCCGTGTCCGGTTTTGTATGCGTGACGCAAAGCTGCACGGCCCATAATTATACCACCGGTTGGATAATCCGGAGCAGGAATAATCCGCAATAATTGGTCGATTTCGATGTCTGGGTTTTCAATTAATGCCACAACACCGTCAATAACTTCACTTAAATTGTGTGGCGGAATATTGGTCGCCATACCAACCGCAATACCATCACTACCGTTAACCAACAAGTTTGGGAAACGCGATGGCAAAACAATTGGTTCTTGTTCGGTTTCGTCAAAGTTCGGACGGAAGTCAACGGTATTTTTATCGATGTCGCGCAACATTTCACTCGCCACAGCCGACAAACGCGCCTCGGTATAACGCATCGCAGCCGGTGGGTCCGCGTCCACAGAACCAAAGTTTCCGTGTCCATCAATCAAAGGCATATTAATCGTAAATGGTTGTGCCAAACGCACTAACGCATCATAAACCGAGCTGTCACCGTGGGGGTGATATTTACCCAAACATTCACCAACGATACGCGCACATTTTTTGAATGGTTTGTCGTGGGTTAAGCCCAATTCACTCATGGAATACAAAATACGGCGGTGAACTGGTTTCAAGCCGTCACGCACATCAGGAATCGCACGGCTCATATTAACCATCATCGCGTAAGACATAAACGACTTGTGAATTTCGTCTTCAATCTTAACTTTGACATATTTAGTATTATCAACAATTTCCTGTAATTCTTCGCTGTAATCTTTCTTTCTCATGATAACTCCTTAAATATCCAAATCCTGTGTGAAGTTCGCAGCATTGCGTTCGATATATTCACGGCGCAATTCTGGCTTTTCACCCATTAATGTGGAGAATATTTCATCTGCGGCAAACGCGTCTTCCAAAGTAATTTGCACCAAAGTACGATTAGCTGGGTTCATGGTTGTTTCCCACAATTGTTCTGCGTTCATTTCACCCAAACCTTTATAGCGTTGAACATTAGCTTTACCACGGCCACCCTTACCGGTGATTTGTTCTAATTCGGCATCGCTGTAAGCGTATAATTCTTCGCCGCCGCGTGTGATTTTGTACAACGGTGGTTGAGCCGCATAAACATAACCGCCTTCAATTAACGGACGCATGAAACGGTACAAGAATGTTAATAACAAGATACGAATGTGGCTACCATCCACATCAGCATCGGACATGGTAATAATTTTGTGGTAGCGCAAACGCGTAATATCAAAGTCTTCTTGGATACCACAACCAAACGCGGTAATCATGTTTTTAATGGTTTCGCTTTCCAAGACACGCGCCAAACGAGCTTTTTCCACATTCAAGATTTTACCACGCAACGGCAAAATTGCTTGGAAACGGCGGTCACGACCTTGCTTCGCTGTACCACCCGCACTATCACCCTCGACAATAAAGATTTCACAGAATTTCGGGTCGCGTTCGGTACAGTCGGCTAATTTACCAGGCAAAGTGGTGTTTTCCAAAACGCCTTTACGGTGAACTAAGTCTTTCGCACGGCGTGCTGCTTCACGAGCGTTACGCGCGGTTTGGCATTTCAAAATCAATTCTTTCGCGGATTTTGGATTTTCTTCCAAGAATTCACCAAATTTTTCTTGTACGGCTTTTTCCACTTCACCACGCATATAAGCGTTACCAAGTTTAGTTTTGGTTTGACCTTCGAATTGTGGATTTTCCAATTTAACCGAAATAATCGCTACCACACCTTCCAAGACATCTTCAATCGATAACTTATCTTTGTCTTTTAAGATGTTAGCTTTTTGGCCGTAATCGTTAATCGCTTTTGCTAACGCATTACGGAAACCGATTAAGTGCACACCACCTTCTTCGGTGTTAATATTGTTCGCGTAAGTGTGGATATTTTCGCTGTAACCATCGTTCCATTGGAAAGCGACATCAACTTCGTTCGTTTTGTTCTTTTTGTGAACATAGATAATTTCTGGGATAATTAAATCTTTACCCTTATTCAAACTTTCAACGAATTCTTTAATGCCACCTTTATAACAGAAAGTATCTTTGTGTTCACGACCCGGACGCAAGTCGGCACATTTAATGACAAGACCTTTATTTAAGAAAGCCAATTCGCGCAAACGGACTTTCATGGTTTCGTAGTTAAATTCAATCGTATCGAAAATTTCAGCATCTGGGTAGAAAGTAACCTTGGTACCATGTTTATCAGTTTTACCAATTTCACGCAACGGAGCTTGTGGCACACCGCGGTTATAGGTTTGGTGGTGAATTTTACCATTTTGATAAACTTCGACTTCCAACCATTCCGACAAAGCATTAACAACAGAAACACCAACCCCGTGTAAACCACCCGAGATAGAGTAACCACCTTTACCAAATTTACCACCGGCGTGCAGTTTGGTTAAAACCAATTGAACCGCAGAAATTTTTTCGGTGGGGTGAATACCGGTCGGAATACCACGCCCGTTATCCAAAACCGAAACTGAGCCATCGCGTTCAATCGTGACATTAATTTCAGTACAATAACCAGCCAAAGCTTCGTCAACACTGTTATCAACAACCTCAGTAATTAAGTGGTGCAAACCATGAGTATCGGTCGAACCAATGTACATACCGGGACGCTTACGAACAGGGTCTAACCCTTCCAAAACGGTAATGTCTTTTGCTTCATAATTTGTGCTTACGGCAGTTTTTTTCTGCCCTACTTTTTCATTACTCATAATGAATAATTATAACATTTCCACCTTAAAATTGCAACGCATTTAGGACATCTTCTTATATATATGGGCATGAAAAAACCGCTTTTCAGGGCGGTTTTACAGCTTTATTGAGCGTTTTAGAAAAAGCTTATCTGGCACCCGGCTTAATCACCAAATAGCGTTGCGGTTCGGTGCCTTCACTTTCGGTAATAATACCTTCAACATCTTGCAATGTTAAGTGCACAATGACGCGTTCACGCGCTGGCATAGGTTTTAAACGCACCGAGCGTCCGGTTTCCTTGACTTGTTCTGCTTTGCGTTTGGCCAAGTCGATTAAGTATTCCTTGCGTTTTGCGCGGTAATTACCAATATCAACCGAAACACGGCGTGGTTCATCTGTGTGAGTATTAATCGCGATGGCATGAATAATTGAGTTAATAGCTGCCATTGTGTGTCCGTTTTTACCAATCAAACGGGAAACATCATCACCTTCAACCGCAATAATAAACTCTTGGTCATCATGTGATGTTGTAACTTTTAAGTTATCGCCCATTAATTTAAAGAACTCTTCCGCGAAAGCCAAAGTCTTGGTAAATTTCGGGCAATTTGGGTCGAACTCAGTAACTTTGCGTGGTGCTTTGGCTGGGCGCTCTTTTTTAGCTTGTCCGCCAATTTCAAATTCTTCCACTTTGCCTTTTTGTACTTGTACCACTGGTTCGGCTGGTTCGGCTGGTTGTTCTTCAACGACCTTTTCTTCCACAGGTTGTGCTTCTGTGGCGGTTTCGGTTACCACAACTTCCGCACTGTCGGCATTTTTCACCGTTAATTTGACTTGCATTTTACGGAAAACACCGCCTTCATCGACAATTTCAAAATCGACTTCGTCCATAGCAACACCTAATTCGGCGCAGCCTTTGGTGATGGCTTCATCTACTGTTTTCGCGCTAATAATAATTTCTTTCATTTTTTTCCTCCTTTGAAATACTTCGCATGCGGATTAATAATTTTCGCATCGAAATCTTGGGTAATGTCCGGCTTTTTCATCCGTTTTAAAATGGCATCAATGATAAACGAGAAACTAACAGAAATCACAGTTGAAATCAAAGATGACGCAATCATGTAAAGTGCAAACGCCGAAGTTTGCATAGTCGCGAACAAAACATAAATAATGGGCATCATCCACATCATCATTTTACCCATTTGCGCAGGATCCACCATGGGTTGCTCGTTGGTGCTTTGTTGTTTTGCGTCACGCATTGAGTATGTTATGATTGGCTCTTCCTTTTGCACTGCTTTCTTTTGTGGTGCATTGCGTTTTTGCATCAGGCTATTAACTTTCATAGATAAGAAAATTGTCACCGCAGAAAATACCGCCAAAAGAAAGAAACCATTGGGTTTTTCTGTAACTTCGATATAACTGTAAATCGTGTTATATTCAGCTTTTTGTTCGTCCGTAGTTAAACGATTAGCTTCGGATTGATTTTTGTTGTAATCATCAACCGACATACCCGCACTGGCCATCGGACTGTCCGGTTGCCAAATATTTTTAATCCAACCGAATGAAACTTTCGTATCTTGGTATTTTTGGTTTAATAATGTACTTAATTCGGTTTTTTGGTCGTCGGTCAAATTGGCTGCGTCTTTATCTGCCACATATTCGCGGTAGACACCTTGCAGTTGTTCGTACTGTGCATGCATATTGTGGTGTGAAATATTATTTAACGCACCCATGACTTGAAAGAAGACAACCATGGTTACAATCACACTGACCAAAGAAATCAAGGAACCGCCTAAACCACCGACACCATGTTTTTGGTACAAAGCTTGGCGCGCACGAGTAAATCCCAGCGGGTCATTTTTGTAAATTTTTTCTAAATCGGCAACTTCGGCAGACAATGCTTGTTGTCTAATTTGCGTACGGCGTGAAAAAAAGCGGTTAAAGAAATCCAACGGCGACAAAATTAATTTAATAAAAATAGTAAAGAAAACGATGGCAAAACCATAGGAAACCCAACCCCAATCCATAATTTGGGAGAGTAACCAGTAAACAAAACCTTTAATGCCACTACCTGAGGGGAACTGAATATTCATAATAGGTTGATTATACCACAAGTCCAGCTTTCTTCAAAGTGTTTTCCAAATCCAATGTAATATATAAGAGATGCTGTAACGGCAATTCGGGTTTTGCAACCACAATCATATTAGTACGCAAATTGACGCGTTTTAACAACGGACGCATGGCTTCACGCAGCAAACGCACCGAACGGTGACGAATCACACTGTTCCCCACTTTTTTACTGGCACTAAAACCCACTTTTAAATTCGTAGCAGCACAAAAATACACCAGCACATATTGTCCGCTAACGCGTTTACCGTGTTGGTGTAAATAGTTAAATGTTTTGCGCTTCTTTAAGCGATACCTTAAAGGTAACATAATTATTTTGTAGTTAAACGCTTACGACCGCGTGCGCGACGACGGCGAAGAACATTGCGTCCAGCTGCGGTTTTCATGCGCTTACGAAAACCTACTGTACGACGACGCTTAACTTTACTAGGTTGCCAAGTTCTTTTCATAAGGATTATTCTATCATAGCATAGCACCGCCGTCAACCTTAACTTTGCGAAAAATGTCGGACTTCTCCGCTGACATATATATATGAAGCAATGATTTATTTACAAAATTGTGAAAAATGTGTTACTATACCAATCATGGATGTGAATGAAATTTGGAAACAAGCTTTACCAATTATTGAAAACAATGTTAGTAGTATCTCTTTTGATTTATACATTCAACCATTAATGCCCGAAGCTTTTGAAGACGGAACTTTTATTTTAAGCGCACTTTCAACCCGTGACGCGAATTATGCGCGCAATGAAAGACACTTCCCCCACATTGATTACGCAATTAAAGCTGTGGCGCCATTAGTAGAAAAAGTGGAAATTATTGACGCGGTTGAAAAAGAACGCCGTGACGCACGCAACAACCCCGCACCCGAAGTCCCAGTTGCTGAACCAATTATTTACAATAACAACATTAACCCACAACAAACTTTCACTAATTTCATCGTGGGTAAATCTAACCAAGAAGTGGCAGCCATGGCCGAATTTGTCGCCAAACACCCGGGTAAAAAAATTAATCCGCTCTTTATTTATGGGCGTTCGGGTTTAGGTAAAACCCACTTATTAAACGCGATTGCCAACCAAATTTTAGAAGATAGTCCCGCTACCCGTTTAGTTTTAACGACGATTGAAAAATTTACCGATGACTATGTAAGTGTGATTAAACAAAAAGGTGATTTCGGAGCTTTCCGTGAAAAGTACCGCAATGTCGATGTCTTATTAATTGATGATGTGCAAGAGTTAGCCAGCAAGCAAGCCACCCAAGAAGAATTCTTCCACACTTTTAATGACTTATTTGAACACCAAAGACAAATTGTTTTAACCAGTGACCGCCACCCCAACGAAATTGCAACCTTATCCGAACGCTTGCAGTCGCGTTTGAAGAGTGGAATTTTCCAAGATATTCGCAACCCCGACATTGAAATGCGTACCGCAATTTTGCAAAAGAAAGCCGCTTTGGAAGATAAATTCTTGTCTAACGAAGTTGCGTCTTACATTGCGGAATATTCCAACAAAGTCAACGAAAACATTCGCGATATGGAAGGTCACTTAATTAAGATTATTGTGTATGCTGAACTCAACGGACACACGATTCCAACTATCGAAGATTGTGCCGCAGCTTTGGCGGATAATTCGGGTAACGAAGAAAATGCGCGCGTTGGTGATACTGCTGCCCGCGTGATTGCCACAGTCGCCGCTTATTTCAGTGTCACTCCGGACGAAATTACCGGTAAGCGCCGAACCGAAAAACTAGCCGATGCGCGTATGGTCACAGCTTACTTATTAACCGAACGCTTGAAAGATGTACCGTTAACCGAAATCGGTGAAATCTTAGGCGGCCGCACGCACGCTTCGGTAATTTATTCGCGTGACAAGATTGCTAATTTAATGAGCGTGGAAGGGAATAAATTAAAAACCGCGGTTGAAGATATTTTAAAACAACTTGAAAAGTAATTCTTAATATATAAGAAGAAATACCCATCATCACGGGTATTTTTTGTGTGCGAAATTTGTCGAATTTTGTAAAACGATTTCGGTTGGTCGAGATACCTTTTTCCGATATAATAAAGGTATGAACAAAACTCAAGAAGTACACAACAGCACCAATCCAGCTTTTGTCATCGATTTTTTACAAGCGATTATGCGTACTGAAATTACAAACAAAGTGGAACGCGAAAATAATACTTTATATGTACATTTAACAGATGGCTCTGTGGGTGTGGTCACTGCCCCCAAAGTGGCACGGGATACTTTACCACCCGAACAAAAGGAAGCCAAAATCCAAAACATTGCGACTATTCGTTACATTACGCAACATGATTATGGCTACGGCGATGAAAATCGTACCGAGTTAGACCGTTTAGAATTACATAATATGGACGAATGCGCGACTTATGTTGATGATGCAGTAGCGACACAATTAAACGCATACTTTACCAACAATTTGATTGAATTTCATTGTAGTGGGGAAAAATTTTTACTATCGGTCGAATTAAAGCAATAGACACTACCCCAAAATTCCGTTATAATTAGAGTATGAAATTTATTTGTGATGGTGAAGATTTAAAAAGTGCAGTTGCGATTGTGGCACACGGCACAAACAGTAAGACTGTAAATCAAATTTTGGAAGGCATTAAAATTGTGGCGGAAGGTAATACCGTTACTTTCTTTGCGACGGACTTAGAATTGTATATTCGCAAAACTATCCACGCTGATGTCAAACAAGATGGAACAGCTTTATTACCCGGTAAATTATTTTGTGAATACATTAGCAAAATCGGCAAAGGTCAAATTACATTTACCAGCAGCGATACTTCGGCTGTGATTGAACACGGTGAAGGCAATGATGGTAATTTCTCTTGCATGCCTGTTGAAGAATATCCTGATTTAATTAATTTGGAAGCAAAACCATTATTCTTCTTGAAAGGTGGCGACTTACGCGAAATTATTAACAAAACAACACCATTTACGGCACAAGACAACGCGCGTCCTGTTTTGCGTGGTGCTTTGTTTGATGTTGATAGCAATAACAACACAATTACGGCTGTAGCTTTGGACGGCTATCGTTTGGCACGCATTACCAAACCATTAATTCGTCCCACTGGTTCGGCAAAATTAATCATTCCTTGCCGTGCTTTGGAAGAAATGCGCCGTATGTTGACTGATGACAAAGAAGAAATTGGCTTAATCGTCGAAAAGAAATTTGTGCAAATTGCTGTGGGTAGCACAGTTTTTGCTTCGCGTTTAATTGATGGTGATTTTGTTAACTACCGCCAAATTATTCCGACCGAATTTAACTGTAATGTGGTTGTCGAAACAGCGCCATTATTAGCTTCGGTGGGTCGTGCTGGTTTGTTGTCCGGTTCCAACAAAATTAATTTATTAACCATTACTACCGCCGACAAAAGTTTGGAACTCTACGCCAACAATGACAAAGGTCAAATTAACGAACGCGTACCAGCAAATTTAGACGGTACCAGCATTAAAATTGCTTTCAATTCGAAATATATGTTTGATGCTTTGAACACAATTGACGATGAATTTGTCAAATTGTCGTTTACTACCCCATTGGCACCTTGTGTAATTACCAGTGCAAAACGCGGTGATTATTTATTCTTAGTCTTGCCAGTGAGGTTAGGTTAATGAATTATCAAAGTTGCGAAGCAATTAATAACAATTTCTCCGTAAATGCGGAAGGAATTGTGGCTTGTATGTTAACACAAACTTTGGTTAAAAATTCAATGCAAAGGGCGTATATCTTTACGAACTTATTTTTTCATGACATTACCGAACGCGAAGTTGGAAAATTGCGCCAAAAGATTCGTAATATGCATGATGTTGTTGTGCGTTCCTCGGACTTCGCACCCGACGATGTCGACCGTTTATTTCCCAATATTTCCACACGCTTTGCCAGTGAAGTTGGTAACAATTCGTTAGACCCTTTAATTAAAGAAGAATTAGCGAAAATTAAACCAACTTTAATGTTGTCTTTAAGCAAAAACGAACAAAAACAAATCGAACAAATGAAAATGTCAATTTTCAACACGGAAGTTAACAAATTCAAAAAAGCTTTGATTATTACTCAGGACAACAAAGGTAAACCATACGAATTTACTTTATCCGAAAAGTATATCACTAACCTGCCAGAGCGTTGCCGCCGCTTCATGAAACCGACCATTAAAATGTTGGCTTATATGGACGGCTTACAATTTGAAACCTTTGAAATTACACCTAATTACAAAATTAAATATACATGGTCAAATATCCACCCACATTTTGATGAAGAAGCTTTAAAAAACGAAATTAAAGCGATTATGACCAAAAAAGAAACACCAAATCCAATCATGGACGCCGAATAAGTTGTGATATACCTTGCCGAGCTTGCCTTAATTATTGTATAATAAAGTTATGCTTGACATAAATTTAATTCGTAGTAACCCACAATGGGTACAAGAACAATTAGCAAAACGCGGTTGCCAAGTGGATTTTAATCCGGTAATAGAATTAGATAACACACGCCGTAATTTAATCCAACGCAACGAAGCACGCCGTCAAAAACGCAACGAAAACAGCGCAATCATCGCGAAGTTAAAAAAAGAAGGCAAAGACGCAACCAAACAAATTGCCGAAATGAAAGCGATTGGCGACAAAATTGCGAACGGTGATGCCGAATTAGCCAAGATTAACGAAAAGATTTTTAATGCTTTGGCGGCTTTACCGAATATTCCACTACCCGAAGTTGTGGCTGGCGGTAAAGAAAAAAACCGTGTGGTGACCACTTTTGGTAAAAAACCAGCCTTGGATTTTGAATGGAAAGACCATGTAACATTGGCGACCAATCTAGGTTTAATTGATTACGAACGCGGTGCTAAATTAAGCGGAGCGAAGAGCTGGGTTTATACTGGCGCAGGCGCGATGTTAGAATGGGCGTTATTAAACTATTTCATTGATTTCCATATTGCTAACGGTTACAAATTTATATTGCCACCACATTTATTAAATTGGGACAGCGGTTATGCGGCTGGGCAATTTCCGAAATTTGTAGACGATGTTTTTATCACTAACTTTGACAAAGACCCCAAGAAAAGTAAATTCTTGTTGCCAACAGCAGAAACAGCTTTGTTAAACTTACACCGCGATGAAATCATCAATCATACACAATTACCAATTAAATATTTTAGCTATTCACCTTGTTACCGTAAGGAAGCTGGTTCATATCGTACTGATGAACGCGGTATGATTCGTGGTTATCAATTTAACAAGATTGAGATGTTTATTTACAGTGCTGCCGAACAAAGTCCAGCTTTATTCAATGAATTATTACGCAACGCAGAAAAATTATTGGAAGGTTTAGGCTTACATTTCCAAACCACTGCTCTGGCGGCGGGTGATTGCTCGGCAAGTATGGCAAAGACTTACGATGTGGAAGTCTTTATCCCATCAATGAAAGGTTACAAAGAAGTTTCTTCAGTTTCCAATGCTACCGATTACCAAGCACGCCGTGCCAATATTCGCACCAAAGATGCGGACGGAAAAACCGTATTATTACACACTTTAAATGGTTCGGGATTAGCTACTTCGCGTTTAATTCCGGCAATTTTAGAACAATATCAAAATGCCGATGGCAGTGTGAATATTCCCGTAGCTTTACATAAATACATGCACGGCATTACGGTGTTAAAAAAGAAATAAGGAGTGAAAATGCAAACGACAAATAACGAAAAAGTTTCGATTGAAACCATTATTGCGATGTGTAAAAATCGCGGTTTTGTTTTTCCGGGTTCGGATATTTACGATGGATTAGCGAATACATGGGATTACGGTCCGTTAGGTGTGGAATTAAAGAACCGTATCAAACAATTATGGTGGCGCGAATTTGTAACGACCAATGATAACAGTGTTGGTTTAGACGGTGGAATTTTAATGAACCGTAATGTTTGGGTGGCTAGTGGTCATGTGAGCGGTTTTTCGGATCCATTAATGGATTGTAAAGACTGTCAAACCCGTACGCGTGCGGATAAATTAATCGAAAGCCATGACGATAAAATTAACGCAGACGGTTGGACGAACGAAGCTTTAGAAGCTTACATCAACGAACATAAATTAGTTTGTCCGAAATGTGGCAAGTTTAATTGGACCAATATTCGTCAATTTAACTTAATGTTTGAAACGCACCGCGGTGTTACCAAAAACAACACCGACCAAATTTTCTTGCGTCCAGAAACCGCGCAAAGCGAATTTATTAACTTCGTGAATGTACAACGCAGTATGCGCTTGAAAGTACCTTTTGGTATCGGTCAAATTGGTAAAGCTTTCCGTAATGAAATTACACCGGGTAATTTTATTTTCCGTACGGTAGAATTTGAACAAATGGAACATCAATTATTCTGTCATGCTGATGATGCGATGGCTTTTTACGAAAAATACAAACAAAAAATTTGGAACTTCGTAAGTAATACCTTAGGAATCCGTGCGGAAAATTTGCGTTTCCACGACCACGAAAAATTAGTTTTCTATGCGAAAGCCGCTTGCGATATGGAATACAACTTTCCATTCGGTTGGGGTGAACTGAACGGGACCCACCACCGCGGTGTGCATGATTTAACCAATCACCAAAACTTATCCAAAAAATCAATGGAATATTTGGACCCTATCACAAACCAAAAATACATTCCGACCGTGATTGAAAGTTCACAAGGTTTGGAACGCTTATTCTTGGCGATTTTGTGCGATGCTTATCATACCGAAAACTTAGCAGACGGTGACACGCGTGTTGTTTTAAAATTGAATCCTAATTTAGCACCTTACCAAATTTGCGTATTACCGTTACAA
Source organism: Clostridia bacterium (assembly GCA_045538455.1). Classification (GTDB taxonomy): domain Bacteria; phylum Bacillota; class Clostridia; order Christensenellales; family UBA1242; genus RGIG8050. Next base: position 62,123 of record JAZSRL010000009.1, read on the forward strand.
AAGAAAGGTTTAACTGAAACAGCAACCAAATTATATCGCGATTTACAACAACAATTTAATGTTACCTATGATGATGCTGGCTCAATCGGTAAACGCTACCGCCGCCAAGACGAAATCGGCACCCCACTCTGCATTACAGTGGATTATGATACTTTAAACGACCAAACAGTTACTATTCGCGACCGCGATACGATGGAACAAACCCGTGTAAAGATTGCAGATTTACCAACAAAAGTTATTGACATATTTACAAGCTATAATAAGAAAAAAAATATTTTATAAATAACTTGTGTTGTGTGTTGGTGAGTTTTTTGAAAGTAACCGTGGATAATGGTTACTTTTTTTTATCAAAGGGATAAAATTGTGGGTTCCTTGTTAGTTTGACGAAAACCAAAAACCATAATAAGATAATTTATGGAAAAACTTAATCAACGAATTGTTGTCATTGAAGGACCAAGTGGAGCTGGTAAAGATACCATTATTAAAACTTTAACCAAAAAATATCCGGACCGTTTTGCAAAATTAATTTCGGTCGCGACACGCGCGATGCGTCCGCATGAAAGCCAAGGTAATCCTTACCATTTTGTTAGTAACGAAGAATTTGACCAAATGGTAGCCAGCGGTGATATTTTTGAATACACCATGCGCCATGGCGAAAAACGCGGGATGAGTGAAAAATATATTCAAGACTTATTTACAAAAAACAAGATTCCGTTAAAAGATTGTAATTTAATCGGCGTAAATGCGCTTAAATCGCGTTTTAAGAATGTTACAACGATTTTTATTACCGCGGATAAAAATGAAATTGAACAGCGTTTACACCGCCGTGGTGATGCTTTGGCGGATATTGAAGCGCGCATGAAAGATTATGATGAGTGTATGAAAGAAGCACAATACTTTGATTATGTAATTATCAATGACGATTTGGAAAAAACATTAGACAAAATATTGCAAATTATTTATAATTGAGGTTATGGAAAGTACAAATAAAAAGGAAATTAAAATCATTTGCACGATTGGTCCTGCAAGTGAAAACAAGGAAACCTTAAAAGGTTTAATTGATGCTGGAATGTCAATTGCTCGTTGTAATTTCAGCCACGGAACCCATGAAGAACATGGCCGTAAATTCGCATTAGTGCGTGAATTAAATAAGGAATATGGTTACGATGTAAAAATTGCATTGGATACCAAAGGACCAGATATTCGTTTAGGCGATTTTGAAAATGGTTCTGTAATTGTTAATAAAGGTGATTTATTCTCTTTATTCTGCGATGACCGTATTGGTAATCAACAAGGTATTTCTGTTACCTATAAAAACTTATACCAAGATTTGAAAGCTGGTGACCCAGTAATGTTCTGCAGCGGTTTAGTTGTTGGTAAAGTTAAAGAAATTAAAGGTAAAGAAATTGTTGTTGAAATTGAAGTTGGTGGAAAATTATCAAACCACAAATGTGTAAATTTCCCTGGTGTTGATGTCAAATTACCATTCTTAAGCCCTGCTGATTTAGAAGATTTGAAATATGGTGTAGAACAAAAAGTTGACTTCATCATGGCTTCATTCTTGAATAAAGTTGAAGATTTACGCGAATTGCGTAAAATTATTGGTGATATTCCTGTTATTGCTAAAATTGAAAGCGCTGAAGGTGTTAAAAATATGGAAGCAATTATTAAGGAATCTGACGCTGTTATGGTTGCTCGTGGTGGTTTGGGTGATAATAATCCGTTGGAACAATTACCAACCATTCAAAAAGAAATGATTAAAATTGCAAACAGAGAAAATAAATTTGTTATTGTTGCAACTGAAATGATGTTGAATATGTGTGAAAAACCACGCCCAAGTCGTGCAGAAGTTTCTGATGTTTACAATGCAGTTTGTGATGGTGCTGATGCAGTTATGACATCAGAAGAAACAGCTATGGGTAATTATCCAGTTGAAACAATTCAATATATGCGTAAAATTACCAACGGAGCTTGGAATTATAAAAACAATAAATAAGCCAATCGAAATTTAAAAGAAAAAGCGTACCCTAGTGGTGCGTTTTTTTTTATAACAAAAAACCCGGAACGCACTGCCCCGGGTTCTAATTTGTGATTGATTAATTACGCATTAAAGTTTTCTACATGAACGCGGATTGTTTGTTCAAAGATTCCATCACCGTTCCAATCAAAATACCATTCTAAGTCGTTATTCTTTTTTACATCATCAAGATTAATTTCTAATATTGCAAGAACTCCTTTTACAATGTCACCGTTATAGCTATATTGCGCATTTTCGCTATCGTAGATATCTGGATTTACCAAATTGATTTTAACGGTTTGACCATTGTTTTGACTGTTATTCCAATCTAATCTGTATAAATCGAAATATTTAAGTATTGTTTTTTCTTCACCATTTTCGTCTTTAATAGTTATTTCTATATGTTCATCATTGCTTACAAAAAGGTCAAGATTTTCGTTTTTATTTACATTATTTTCAGCAAATAAATTTTGTTTGAATTCACCATCGAAATGGTTACATCCGTCACGGTTACAAATGTTTTCGAAACATAAGTAACGCTTAGTTGATTTTGTTTTATTTTCAACTGCTACATGATTATGTCCTAATGCATTGATAACATAATCGGTAGTTATTTCTGTGCAAGCTTCATCTGTGAATTTTCCGTCACATTCACTGCAATGATAATATGCGTGGTTACCAGCGGTTTCACAAGTTGCAGGTGTAGCTTCAACATATTCAATTTCGTGATCAAGTTTACCAACAGTAACATCAATTGGATTCAAAGCTTGTTCGTTTGCAAATTTTAATCCGCAATCTTTATTTTTACATTTATAGTGTGCAATATGACCTTCTGTGGTACAAGTTGCAGGTGTAGCTTCAATAAAATCTAAATCATGTTCAATTTCAATTTTCAAAGCTTCCGCAGTAGTGGTTGTTTCACCGTCTTTGTCTGCGTATTTTTGTCCGCAAACTTTGCATTCATAGTGTTCTGCCATACCTGGTTGATAACATATTGCATCAGTTGCTTTGACAAAAATGATGTCATGTTTGTTAGTTTTGGGATATTTAATAAAATCGTCACTAACATCTTTTATGCAATTTGCGTCTTCGAAATAATCGCCGCAATACATACAAGTGTAATATTCGATATTACCTTCGTGTGCGCAGTTTGCTTTGATTTCTGCTACATGGTGATGTTCATTGGTTTCGTGATGAGCTTTTTTAATCACTTTCCAACTTGCTAATTCGGTAGATGTCATTTCTACCAAACCTTCAGCGTCCGCAAAATACTTTGCGCAATCTGGGCATTCCCAGTAATCTTTGATACCTGTTTCTTGGCAGGTTGCCGCATGACCAGTAACTTTGGTCAATGGGTGTTCATGTGCGGTAGTATTATCCGCTGCTCCAAGGTTGGGCCATTGCATCGTTGCTACAACACCGAAAACTACCCCGATGATTCCGATACAGAAAAAGAGCCCGATTTTTTTAAATGTGTTCATTTAATTGTCCCCCTTTTTTATTTGTTTATATTTTAACATACCGCCACATAAAATCAAGTAGTTCACACAAAATTTTTCAACAATTTTTTTTTGTAGTTTTTTAATGGGTAAAAATTTTACAAATCAAGATTGGTATTATATAATTAAAACATGAAAACATCAATCCAAGACGAACCGCAAGTGATTGAATATTGTGATGAATTAAATGATGATTTCAGTGAAACTAAATCTACGAAGTCTTGGGGGCGTCCTTACACATATTACCGCCGTAATCCTTTTTATAAATTACATCATTTCTTTTGGTGCCGGATGATTGGTACCCCTGTCGCTTGGTGTCATGCGAAGTTTCGTTTTCGTTGGAAAATTGTGAACAAGAAAGCTTTCAAACAAGTTAAGAAATCTAGTTACTTTATCTATGGTAATCATACGCAAAATTTCTTTGATGCTGCGATGTGTAAAATTATTGCTCCGAAAGATAGTTATGTGATTGTCAACGAAAGTAATATTACTTTACCAGGGATTGGTTGGTTAGCAAGGCGTTTGGGGGCGTTACCAATTTTACCCGATATGGCAAATACAAAAAAATTTATCAAAGCGATTGACGATATTGTAGCCGATAAAAAACCTATCTTAATTTACCCCGAAGCACATATCTGGCCATACTATACTGGTATCCGTCCGTTTGTGGCGACTTCGTTTCGTTATCCTGTAAAATATAATGTGCCGGCGTTTTGTTTTACAAATACTTATCATAAACATAAAAATAAAATTAAAATTGTGACTTATGTTGATGGACCTTTTTATCCGAATCGCGAGTTGGATCACAAAACGCAAATCCAAGATTTACGCGACCGCATTTACGCACAAATGGTAGCTAGAAGCCAAATGAGTACTTATCAAAAAATTATTTATCGCAAAAAGGAGAATGATTAAAAATGTATCATGTAATGTATGCCGGTAATGCTGCGGTGTTTGACGGGATGTTGAGTTCGGTAATTTCGTTAGTGAAATATAATTCAGAACCAATTAACATTATAATTTTAACGATGGATTTAACGGAGGATAATCCGAAATTTTTGCCAGTCAGTGAAATGCAACGCAAAGTTTTGGAAGATGTTTTACATACCGTTAACACAGAAAGTTCTTGCCGAATTATTGATTTAACCGAAACTTTCCGCAAAGACGGTAACTTAACCTGTGGTGAGCGATTTACGCCTTACGCAATGTTGCGTCTTTATGCAAATGAAATTCCCGACCTTCCCGACAAGATTTTATATTTAGATACAGATGTTTTAATATTAAATTCGTTAGCCGAATTATTTGCGATTGATTTGAAAGATTATGAATACGCAGCTTGCCGTGATTATTTTGGGCATTGGTTTTTTGGTTGGAATTACTGTAACTCGGGTGTTTTGTTGATGAACATGCCACAAATTCGCGCCACACATTTAATGGAAAAGGCGCGTCAGATGTGTATCGAAAAAAACTTATTTTTATCTGACCAAACAGCGTTAAATAAATGTGCTGTAAAAAAAATGATTTTGCATCCGCGTTATAATCGCCAACGCCGAATTAATCGCGATACGGTGATTCGTCATTATTGTGCTTCGTGGCGTTTCTTTCCGTATATTCGATTAAAAACAGTAAAGCAATGGCAGACAGATTTGGTTTTTAAAGACAAGCATAATGTTTATAACAATGCGGCGGTAACTGAAATTTTGCAAGAATACTTACGCATCAAAGCGGCAATGCCAAGCGAAAAATAAGGTCATATATTTACAATGCGGAATTGATTAGTGTACACTGCTCATGATGATGCAAGTACAAGCTTTAAAAGAAGTGCAAAATGGCGTATTAAGCAAATTTCCGTTGCTAGGGCCTGTAATGCAAAAATTAGTTTTTGAAATTACAGATAAAACAGAAACGGCGGATACGAACGGTAATAATGTATGGGTATCACCGTCATTTTTAGAGAAGTTAAGTTTTGAAGAAAAAATTGCTTTATTTGCGCATGAAGTAATGCATGTGGCTTTTGACCATATTATCCGCAGTAAAAATCGTATTGCATACTATTGGAACATTGCCACTGATGCTGTGATTAATCAAATGATTATCGATGCAGGGTTACCACTACCCCAAGGTGGAATTAATCTTCCTAATGCACGCGGAAAATCCGCGGAAGAAATGTACGAACATGTCTTAATGCATAAAGACCAATTCAAAGAAGAGCCGCAAAGTGACACTAGTCATGACAATCATCAAAACACAGGAGAAATGTCGGTTGGTAATCATGAATTGTGGGAAGAAGCCTTAAAACAATTGGAACAAGAACAAGGCGATAAGCAAACACAAACAACCAAAGCCGAATTATCCAATGCTCGCGAAAAACAGTTCACACAGGTTAATGAAAAATTGAAACAAAAATTGGCGCGAAAAATTATGGAAGATTTAAAAGCTGAAAAAGGTCTGGCGCATGGTGAAAATCAAGGTGCTATGAAAACTGATTTAGGAGCTGTTGGTGAAGCACAGCCGATTGAAAATTGGCAAAAAGTTTTGAGACGAAAATTTAAGGAGTTGGAAGAAGCCTATTGGTCTTACCGCAGAGCTGACCGCAACAATGATTGGCAACCACGCGTTGAGTATAAATATCGTGAAGACAAAGCTTTGGTGGAAGTTATGTTGGATACCAGTGGCTCGGTTGACGATAATTTGTTGCGTGGTTTTTTAAGGGAGATTAAAAATCTAGTGCGTAATGCCGAGTTAAAAGTTGGTTGTTTTGATACCCAATTTTATGGATTTCAAAGTATCAAAAAAGTGTCAGATATTGACCAATTGCAAATTGTAGGGCGTGGCGGAACCAGTTTTGATGAAGCACTTGCTCATTTTTCAAAAGAGCGTATGCAAAATGTTTATAAAATTATTTTTACTGACGGCTTAGATGTTGTTACCGATAAAGAAGAAAACCGAAGAATTAAAAATTTATTTTGGTTGGTTTGGCGTGATATTGAGTTCAAACCATGTTGCGGAAAAGTTTTAAAAGTAGATCCTAATGAAATCCGTCAAATGTTTAAAGAAAACCAAGCACATCAAAATGATGATCTTGGTCGTACGCGTTAAAAATTTGGGTCTTGAATTTAGTGGTTTGAATATAATATAATAAGAACTTATATGCAATTATCTGAATTAATCGTTCCTGTAAAATCAAATAACACAACAAATAAACACTTTGTTACGACTGATATGTTTTATTTGCCATCTCGTGAAGATATTTTAAAACAGATTGATTTTTATGAAAGAAGGTATACAAGTGATTATGCAAAAATTAATGCTCGGATAGCAAATAACCAACAAACAAAAACGGTTTATGCTAATTCAATTGTGAACATGTGGACTTGTTCTGGTGTTGATTTAAAAGATGAAAAAAAAGTTTTTACTTTTAATGTAGAAGATTGTAGTAACCCCAATAGTTGTTTAGAGAAAAGTGAGTTCAAATTACAAAAACCATGGCAACGCGATTTAGGACAAGGTATTTGCCCACAAATAAAAATGGATATTGATGCTTTCTTAGCCGTGCAAGATAAATTTTTTAAAACCAAAAAAGATGCAGATAAGTTTAAAATTCAAAATGATTTTTGCATTAAATCATTTTTAATGGGTGATTATCCAAAAACTCTTTTAGATGAAAGTGATGCTTGGCAATTGGAAAATTTAAGGCATGATGGTTTTTTAGTTCCCACAGGAAAGTTTTATATGGGTTGTTTTGTTGGTGAAAATAATAAACCGATTCGCCATGCTGAATATGTTTCAAATTTGACCAATACGCGTTATGTTCGTGTCAATCTTGATACACAAAAAGAGAGTTATTGGTTTACTGTTGAACCATTAGAATGGGATATTTTAAATTGGAGCGATTTACCGCAATCGATTAATCCAAACGGAAACGGAACAGCACAACATATTGAATTGGTTTGTAGTTATGTGGTTAACGCAGGAATACCCTTTTTCCCGCACGAAGAAATCAATGCTCATTTATGGCAAAACAGTCCGATTCGTGGGTACCTCAATGGATATGATTTGAAGCAGTTAAAAAAGAACATCAACCCGCGTTATGCGGTGGGTAATAATTATCAATTCAGTCAACAAAATTTTATTAACGAAGCTTTTGCAGAAGAAAAAGAATTGATTCGAGATATTGATATCAAAACTAAACAACAACCAAAAAAATTAAGAATTGTCATTAATCATGGACAAGGTTTAAAAATTAACCAAACAAGCCAAACGCATAATCAAATTATTTAAACAGAAAAATATTTCATAAAAAATTTTTTTGAATGGGTATTGCAAATTGAAAATTAAGAGCTTATGCTATGTTAAGGAATTTGATATGGAATTATCTGATTTAATTATTAAAACAAATTTAAGTAACACGACACCACATGGTTGTATTGGTAACTCTGCTTGGGATACGCAAGACCAAGTTTTTGTGGAATCAATCCCTGAGTTTGAAGCCCATGCGTCAGAAGAAAGTAGTTTAAATCGATGTTTCCCAACCGCGTATGCTTTGATTAATCATGCCATACCTTACAAAGGACATGGTGATTTGAATTGGAAATTAATGGAAAATAAAGTTTCTGGAATGAAATCAGCGTGTAATTATTATCTGCGTTCTAATCATGAAAATCAAGTTGCGATTGTTGATGCGGAAGGTGAAATTAAATATTCAACTTCACACAGCAATGGAGAAAATATTGGAATTCGTCCTTGTTTATTTTTAGATGTACCAACCTTTTTGCAAATTAAAAAAGGTTTAGATCGTATTGGTTATTGGGGTTCAGAATTTCAGATTTGTAAAGATTCAAAATGGAATGGTCCATTAATGAAATTGGGAGAATTTCCCCAATCACATTCTTGCCGTAATACAACTTTTTATCAAGAAATAAATTACAATTATTGTGATGAGGAAAAAGAAGAACAAGTAAGAGCTGGTGATTTAATTCCAACGGGTAAAACTTTTATGGGTAGTTATGATGCTAGTACGGGAAAATTTAGTGAAGGTGTGGAATATGAATACAATCTTCCCTGGCCCATTAAAATGGTGCGATATTGTTATGATAATCGTAATATCGGTTATTGGTTTGATGTAGAGCCAATTCTTTGGGATATTGAAAATTGGTCTGATTTACCCAAAGAGATTAATCCGGAAGGTAACGGCACCACTGCTGTAATTAAACTTCGCGCGCAAAAAGCAATTATCAGTGGTATTCCTTTTAATATTAATCAAAACCACCCTAATGCAAATTTATGGGGAAACAGTTCATTGCGTGGTTATTTAAATGGTTATGATTTGCGCAGTATTGAAAATCGTAATATTAGAAACCTTGAACACATTGCTTTGTGTGGTGGAAATTTTAAAGACCATAATTTTTTAAATGAAGCAATGGGACGCGTCAAGGGTTTAATTCAAGAAATTAATTTATTAAAAGATAATAAAAAATCGCGACAACGCCCAATCAAACAAAACGCATTAAAAATGAATTTAAAAGCAACCGAAATAGGAAAATCATTATGACACAAGCATCGCAAAAAGTTATCCGTGATATTTTAACGAAACTAACTAGTCAGCCATTTGTGATTGGCGGCGTGTCTGCGAAAAATTTTCCAGATGCTGTTGTGCTTCCTGCTACTACTCCGTCAGCGGAATTGGGGATTATTCCGCAAGATAAAGGTTATCAACATCCGAAGTGGTTATTAACTTTGATGATGAAAGCACACGCCAAAAAGAAAATTTTACTCTGTATCGATGGGATTGATGCTTTGCCATTCAGCGAACAAGCAAAGTTTTGTGGCATCTTAAAATATAAAGGTTTAAATGGTTTCGCTTTCCCGCAAGAAACGCAAATCATTGTAACAGCGAAACAGATTGATAATGTATCCCCAGTAATTAAAGATTTTTGTTTGCTTTATCAAGCGGAATAATTTGATAACTCTTGAAAATATTGGGTTATCAGTGGTATGCTGCTTATGAAAAATGAGTATGCGTTTAGAAGATATTATTGTCTCGACATATTTAGAAGATGCAAAAATTAGCGATCGCATTTTTTTGCCGTCCACAAATGAAATTGCGCAGAGTATTTTATTTGATATTAAAACGGTTGGTTTAGCTGAAATTGGTTTTAAAAATAATTCTCAAAACAGTTTAGAGAAAAATGGTTCTTTTTGGACGCGTGACCGTGCGGCGTTTGAAACGGATAAACTTAATTATTATGATGTAAAATTTGGACTGCGTACAACTTTTTACGATGATATAAATGTTGGTTTGCGTCCGTGCATGAATTTAGATATTAATGCTTATTTAGATTTACAAGAAGCTATGAAAAAGCGTCATGATGATGAAAAGTACGCTTTTTATCGAGACACTGAAGATAAAGAACATGATTATATGTTATTAGATTTTGGTGAATATCCGCGGGTTGTTGTAAACGGCGATAGGAATTTTGAAAATGAAAAAGACCGTTTAGTGAAAACCAATCGTAAATATCTGTTAGCTTTTGATAAAATTGTTGGGCGACCTGTTTTGTGTTCTGAGAGTGAATTAGACGGTCAAAAATATGTCAAGGTTGCCACAAACAATCGCATCTATTATTTAGCGAATAAACCGTTGGCTTGGATTGTAACCAATTGGCACGAGATGCCGCGTGAAATTAATGCACTAGGAAATGGCAAAGCGCAAACAATTAAGCTAATCACGCGCAATGTGATTAATTTTGGTGTTCCATTTTATCGTACGAGTAATTTTGATCCGGCAAAGTTTAAATTCAAAAATAATAAGACGCTATGGCAAAATAGTACCCTGCGTGGCTATTTAAATGGTTATGATTTATCGACATTGAACGCTGGTAATTTTACAGAATACAATTTTATCGAGGAAGCATTTACCAAAGAAAGAGAAATATTACAAACCATTGAATGTCGAAATAAAATTAATCACAAAGGTTGGGATGTTAAATTTGGTGAACAACCTTTAAATGAAATGGAGCAATTACGCAAGTATGTGGAGCATGGATATCCTGTGATGTTACATGGTCCTAGTGGGATTGGTAAATCGCGGCGCGTGCAAGAAATTGACCCAAACTATGTTTCAATAACTTTGCGGAATGGAATGTTGCCGGAAGAGATTATTGGCAAAAATATTTTTATTAATGAAAAAGATGTAAAAGCGGGACAATGGCAAGCGCCAGCTTGGTATACAGATTTATGTGAAAAATGTGCCAAAGAACCCGAGAAGCAACATATTTTATTTATTGATGAGTTGACGAATGTGCGTGAACAAGAACAATCAAGTATTTTTCATCTTGTATTAAATCGTTCTGTGATGCCAAACTGCGGCAAACTGCCAGAGAATGTTTCCATTGTGGCGGCCGGTAATAGCATGGAAGAAAGTACGGCAGCTTATCAAATGGCGGAACCTTTGGAGCGAAGATTTTATGGTCACATTTATTTTGAACCCAATATTGCGGATTGGTTAGATTGGGCCAGTCGTATGAACGAAAATAAAGGACATTTAAATGTGCATCCATTAGTGACGGCTTTCGTGGCTTCCATGAGAGATGCCGTCTTCTGTCCGCAGCAAGACCCAAATGATACCAAGAAATATAATTATAAAATTGACCCACGCGCTTGGGAACAAGTGAGTGATTTAATTTATGATAACGGTGGCATGATTTACAAAGAAATTATCGCGAATAAAATCGGACCGTTATTGACAAATGCTTTGGTGGCGTTTGCGAAGAACCCACCACTCACGGCAGAAGATATTGTGAGCGGAAATTATTCCCAAGTTGAGATACCGCGAAAAATTGACCAGCAATATATTTTAGCTATGGCGTGGCGTTATGCGAAACCAGAACAAGTTCCAGCTATTCGTGAATTTATTAGCCGTGAATTTGGTGATGAAATTTTATCCGTTTATGATGGCGCGCGAGCTTTGGTAGCAAAAAGCATAAAATCTGAATTAGAGAAATAAACTTGGTTTGACTCTTGAATTTGAATGATTGAAATGTTAATCTATGAAGAAAGGATTTGATGGTATGTTAATTAATGATTTGTTAAGTTCCAAGGTTTTATTAAATACGGATTTAAGTGGCTATTGGGGAAGCCAAGATTTTAATACGCGTGATATGTTTTTTATTGAGGGAGATTATGATGACCCACAATTAACGCAAGCCACAGATTTTGCAATTTTAAATAAAGCATTAAACACGCAAGATGAAAATTTTAATCCTGAGGTTTTGGGTAAGTTTCCGTCTTGCCGTGTTTGGTTACGAACAGGTGGACAAGATGGTTTAGGGATTGGTCGTGTTTATATTCGCAATGAAGCAGGTAAAAAATTTTTTGTCACACCATACGAAAGAAATTTATCGCAAGGTATATCTCCGCGCACGCGCATGGATTTGTCAGCATTTTTGAAAGTGCGAAGTTGGTTGGACAAGAATCGAAAAGATGACCAACAGACTTTAAGTGTTCAGCCTGTTGAAGGTCAAAACGGTGTTTTGTTGTTTGGTGAGTATCCGCAAAAATATGTTGGCGATAATTTTAACAAACAACTAGAAGAAGCTTTGGAACATCGCGTGATTGTTCCGACAGGGAAAACTTACACTGGTTGTTTTGATAAAAAAAATGACAAACCAAATTATTACTTTGAATACGAAGTTAACGGTAAACGCTATGTGCGGGTGAATAAAGGACCACGCAATGATGGTTACTGGGTAGAAGTTACGCCTTTGGTTTGGGAAATTGAAAATTGGAACGATTTACCAGTTTCGATTAATCCGCAAGGTAGCGGTACCGCAGTATGTTTGGATTTAGCGTCAAAATATGTATTAATGGCGGGAATTCCTTTTTATCCAAATCTTACCGATGATAATAATAACTTATGGCAAAATAGTTCGCTGCGTGGATTTTTGAACGGTATTAATGTTAACAACATTAAAGAAAATGGAAATACGAATTACACTGCTCCGCGTGGTGGCGATTTTACGCATTATAATTTTATCCAACAAGCTTTTGCCAGTGAAATTGAAATATTAAAAATGGTTGATTCTTATCAAAAAAAGTCTCGATTGGGTTGGGGAATTAAAATCGAAGAAAAACCTTTGTCGGTTAATGAGCAATTACAAAAATATATCCAAAACGGACACACGGTCATGTTACATGGTCCCAGTGGGATTGGTAAATCACATCGTGTGAAAAAAATTGACCCCGACTTTGTTTCCATTACATTACGCAATGGAATGTTGCCGGAAGAAATTATTGGCAAGAATATTTTTCTTGATGAAAAGAATGTGAACTCTGCTCAATGGCAGGCACCAGCATGGTATAACGATTTGTGTGAAAAGTGCGCGCAAGAGCCAAACAGGCAACATGTGTTGTTTATTGATGAGATTACGAATGTGCGCGAGCAAGAACAATCTGCGGTATTCCATATTATTTTGGAACACTCAATTGGGCCCAATATTGGTAAATTGCCAGCTAATGTCTCGGTTGTGGCGGCGGGTAATAGTTTAGAAGAAAGTTTGGCCGCTTATCAAATGGCGGAACCGTTAGAGCGTCGTTTCTTCGGTCATGTTTACATTAAGCCTAACATTCCGGAGTGGTTAGAATGGGCAAGCGAGCCCAATGAAGACCCCCATAAAGCGCAACAAGGTCGTCTCAATATTCACCCGTTGGTAGCGGCCTTTGTGGCTTCGGTTGGTATGGAATATTTTTGTCCACAGTATGAGCAGGACAATCCGCCTAAATATAAGATTGATCCGCGTGGTTGGCAACAAATCAGTGATATGATTTATGATAACGGTAATACAATTTATTTAGAATTAATCCGTAATAAAATTGGACCGATGTTAGCGGATACTTTTATGACATTTGCGAAGACACCTGCCCTCACGGTACAAGATATCGTCAGTGGTAATTATGCTCGGCACGAAATTCCCCATAATTTAGATATGCAATATGCGATGGCTATGATGTGGCGTTATGCGAAAATGGATGAAGTGGCTGCTGTGCGTCAATTTATTGACAAAGAGTTCAACCATGAAATTTTAGCGGTTTTCGATGAAGCATGGGCAAACACTCCGGAAAAAGCAATCTTTTTAAATCAATTAAAACAACAAGAAGTTAGAGCGGAAAAACCCAGTCTTGAAAAAAACTGATAAAAAAAAGGCGCTACTTGAAATTGATGGCAAAATTTGGTAAATTATCTTAATGGATTTTGGTGATTTAATTTCGATTACGACTTTGGGTAATACTGATAACTTTGGTTGTGAGTTTGATTATAGATTTGATACTCATGACTATTTTTATTTGGACTCGCAACATGAAGCTGCGATGCGTTTGTTTCAGTGCAATTTAGGAGATAAAGCCAATTTAACTTTTCCAACAGATTACGCGCTTTTAAACAAAGCAGTTTATTTTGAAGACCGTAATGATTTACACGCAAAACTGGCTATCAATCAAACAAAATCAAGAGTTGGTTGCCGTACATGGCTGCGTACTGCGGAGCGAGATGTTTTTGACAATGATTTACGCCGCGTAAGTGTGATTGATGAGTCTGGGCGGATTGATTCAGTTAATATGAAAGAAAATATTTTGCCACACGCAATTCGTCCGTGTGTGCAATTAGAAATTGACGCGTGTTTGGCTGTTTTAAAATACCAAGCAAAACAAAACAAACATAATAATTGTTTTGCTTTGGGTATGGGTCAGATGAATTTGGGGACATACCCTACTTCGTATGTGGGTGAAGAAATAAATTGTGAGTTAGAAAAAAAATGGGAAGATGGGATTTTAAAATCAACTGGCAAAACTTATACTGGCCGCTATAATAACAAGCGTCAGTGTCTATCGCAATATGACGAATATGAAATTGATGGCGAAAAGTATGTGCGTGTTGATAAAGGTTTCAAAGGTAATGATGGTTATTGGGTAAAGGTTGAACCGATTGTTTGGGAAATCGAAAATTGGAACGATTTGCCCACGGCATTAAATCCCAAAGGTACAAACCAAGCCGATACAATTAAATTACGCACGAAATCAGCTATCATAGCAGGAATTCCTTTTTATCCGAACACAGAAGATAAATACAATCATTTATGGCAAAACAGTACATTACGCGGTTATTTAAACGGCTATAATGTTAATTATATTCAGCATAATGGTTCACAGATTTACGGTGCGCCGCGTGGTGGAAACTTTGTCCAACAAAGCTTTATAAATGAAGCGATGGATAGTGTCATTGAACATATCCGCGCAGTTCGTTTTTACGGAAAGAAAAAGTTCATACCGACGATTGAAGCGAATCCAAATGTTTTAAAAAATAAGCAAAATTTACAACAAGAAATTTAAATTAAAAAGTGAAATGTAGCTCTTGAAATATGATTTGTAATTATGATAAAATATAAAAAATTAAAGGGATAATATGATATGGAGTTAAGAGAATTTATTGTACCAACAAAGGTTGGTTATGGGGATAACGAAGTTACAAATCGAATTTATTTACCGAGTTACGAGGAGCTTGTGGAAAAATATAATTTCACAGCCCAAGATTTTATTGTCAAACAAGTAAACGATTCAAAAAATGAAACACTAAATACTTATTGGTTGCGCAATGATGCTTTGACGAAAATTTATTCGGGCTCAAAAGCGGAAGGTAGTGTTGGTGTTGATGGTAATCAACTCTCTATTCGCGTAATGCGTGATGGTGTTTATTGTTTTGAAAAGATTGCGCTAAAAAAAACAGATATTGAAAGCGTTCATGATTATTTTAAAAATACATTACGCATGGTGCGCCCTTGTATGCGTGTTGACCTTGCGGCATATTTAGCGTTGGTTGAAAAATATAATAGCTATTTACCTTATAAACATGAAGATGAACACAAAAATTGTCAGTGTGTAAGCATTGGTAAAAAGTTTGATATTTATGCGGGTAAAAAAACAAACAAAAGAATTGAATGGCGAATTTTAAATTGGGAAGATTTACCCAAATCAATCAATCCCGAAGGAAAAGATACAGCAACGACGCTCGATTTAATTAGTTTAAACGCGATAGGTTGTTCGCCTTTTATCGAAGACAGAAATGACCTGCAAAAAGACTTATGGAAAAATAGTGTCATCTGTCAAAAATTGAACGGTGAGAAAAACAAAAAATATAGTTTTATCGACCATGCTTTTAAAGAGGAAGAAATTTTATTACGCGGCATTGAAAAACAAGATCATAAAAAGAAAACAACTTTAATCATTAACACTAACTCTGCGTACATAAAAGAAGATTTTATCAGAAGCCTTAGGGCTAATCCAAAAGTATTAAATGAATTGGTCCCAGCAATGAAATTATTAATCCAGGAAGCAGAAAAAATAAAATAATCAAAAAAGACACCGAAATGGTGTCTTTTTTAGATAAGTGTTTTGCATTTTACATCGTGTTTGCTGCACTAATCTTTCTCACAGGCATGATTTTATAAATAAAGTTCAAGTCGAAAAAAAGTCCTGACGATAACAGTCGGGGCTTTTTGTTTTATAGCGAATATGATCTAATAGTCAATCCCGAGTTCGTCTAATAGTGGCGCTTTCATTTCCCACTGTTTAACTTGATTGCGTTTTTCAAACAAAGTTTCGGCTTCTAAATAATGTTTAGTTAAAGTTTCTAAACCACATTGATTGACTTGCATAAAATGATGTTTGGCTTGTTCACCATAACCAATGCGCACGGAATTACGAAAATGTTTGACGCCATGACAGGCGGGACATAGCGCTTTAATTTCAACCAAAATCTGCGTACAACTGGGGATATCAAAATCCCAAACTTCATGGGCTTCCAAAGTTTCTGGCTTAGCACCACAAATCTCACATTGATAATCGGCAGCTTTGTAAGTTACACGACGCAATTGATTCCAGTTTCTTTTTGGTAAGGTAATACTAAAATCCTTACCCCAAGCACCTTTGGGCAATAAATCAATTGTTAATTTTAAATTATGCATATTTTCTCCACTTACCGAGACGGATATAACTCGCCATTGGCAAGTTTTTCATTAAAAGTTTCTTCGCCTAACTGAGCAATTAAAAATTCACGGTCAAAAGGGTCAATGGCTTTAATCTTGCCACGCATTTCTGGGAATGGGGTTCCGTAACAAATCACCGCGCTTGGTTCAATTGTATCGAACATAGCATTGTAACCGTCCATAAAGCCTTCCTTATTATTTTCACGACAATAAGTACAAACCGCCACAACAGAACCTTTTTCAATCCCAGTGAAACAACAATCATAACTTTTTTTCGTTCCCCAGTTGATCGTTGGAATAACTTTTAAACCTTGACTCTGCCAATAAGCACCACACCAGCGGTTTTTAAAAGTGCTATACATTTGTAAAATCAGTGGCATATCTTTATAGGTAGAAAATTCCGGTGTCAATATGGCGTAATATTGTTTTAATTTTTCCAAAACGCTTTCTGGTTTGTTATATACGCTTTCAAACAACCAGTCATAAGTAAAAAAGTGAATCGTTTTATGTTGATTATCTTCATCGTTTAATTTGGCTTTGTTCCAGCACCATAAATCTATACAATCTAAATCAATATCTTGTTTTTTTATGATTGGTAAACCATATTTTTCTTCTAATTGAAATTCGTTCCGCACAATTCGTTGTTTTTTCTGTCGTTTTTCTTGTTGGTAGTTTTCACTGCTTTCATCTGTTTCGGATTGCAGCGTAAAATATAGTTCCTTGAACTTTTCGGTATCTTTCATTTTTAACTCCTTAATTTAATTAGCCCAATCAACATCTTTGACTTGTGGCCATAAGTCCTTTAATAACACGCCATTAAGATTAGCTTTGGCAGTAAATTCTTCAATTGTAGAATATTTACAAACAATATTTCCATTCCAAAAATAAATATAAACACTATCCCAATCGCTACAAACGCCGTATTTGGTTCCCAAATAAAAAAACTGAATTTCGCCCCAATATTTAACCATCGCAATGAAATCGTCATAATCTGGGTTTAATGGTTGCCCTAACTGATAGTATTGTTTGGCTTTATTTAATGATATATGATTTGGCCAATCAATTTCATCGGGTTTAATTTTTCCACTATTTGTTTTATGCCAACCACATTCACAAATACATCCTTCGCTATGTTCACCATTATTGTCAACTTGGTTACCGCTAATAGTAAAAATCATACGCCCACAAATTGGACATTTTTCAATTTCAATCTTTTCTTTTTTTTTGTTCATTTTCTACTCCTTTTTAACAAAATCTGCCCATTCTGTCTACTGGCATTTGAGGTGCCTTTGGACCATATTTTCCCATGTCATGATCATGTGGCACTTCGGGATGTTGTTTTGAATTACCATGGTCATCGTAATCTCGTCGATAAATTAAATTACCTAAATAATCAGTCCAATATTGTCGAAACAAATTTCCAAGTTGATCAAAAATATCAAAACGAGCATTTGGATAATCTGGATTATTAATCTCCATTCCAAAGTGTCCATTCTTTGTTATAGTGACAACCCCACCACTCGGCATACATGCGCCACCCATTTTTACCTCCTTTTATTTTTGCATATAAAATTTCATTAGTATTATCTCAGGGTAACAAAGAATCTGAAATATTTGTCGTTTTACTGTCACGAAAATTCACGCACAAAAAACAGCTTAACCCAAAATTCGGAATAAGCCTAACTTTAGATATAGTCTTAGAATTACATTGTGTTCATCAACTGTGTCGCATAGGCATAGTTTTATAAATAAAGTTCAAGTCGAATGGTATTGATGTTTTCTTTGTGTCTGTGATTTGTATATGAAATTTGTGTAATTGTCGCATAAAATAGGGTTTGGCAAAAAGCCTGCGCGCCAACCCCATTAGTTGCCGTTTTTTAGATTTTTTATGAATATCAAAGCGAAAAAAGATAATTTTTTGCATTTAATAAAGATTTTTCTATAGTTCACGAGAAACATCATCTTTTGATTTTTGTTGTTCTAGTTCAATTAATGAATCTAAATATTTAATTAATTCAAGAGCCTGTAAATAAATAATTTTACAATCTTTAGGTTCCCTTTTTACATATTCGGGTTTGCCATCCTTATTCTTCACCAAATTATATCCAGTTCCTTGTAGTTCGCTATTAAGTAACATAACTCCGGTATGCCCACCGACACACGCATCTAGCGCGTCATCAAAAGTATCAGAAAGATTAGTTCCTCTTTTTTCGTTTCTTATAATATAAAACAAGCTATTTAAAAATTCCTTTACATTGTCTTTAGTTATTTCTTTGTCTTGTAACAATTTAACTTTATCTTTAATCATATTTTTTTTTCTCCTTAAAAAATAACTTAAGAAAAGTTTGGTGCACCGCGGGCGATTCGAACGCTCGACCTTCTGTTCCGTAGACAGACGCTCTATCCAGCTGAGCTAGCGGTGCGTTTTTCGTGAATAAAATTATTATAACATAGTACTTGACAAAAAGCTAGAAGTTTTTTAAAATGTTTTTTAGAACTTGGGGGTGTAGCTCAGCTGGTCGGAGCACCTGCCCTGCAAGCAGGGGGTCAGCGGTTCGAATCCGCTCACCTCCACCATGGTTCAAAAAGTCCTCATCTGTTGTGGTGGGGATTTTTTTTGTCTTTTCACTCTTTACATATTTTTTTGCGTTCGACGCATAATAGTTTTAGGGAGGGAATGCTATTATGATTATCGCAAACATTATTAGTTTAATTGTGTTGTTTATCGGCGGATTAAACTGGGGGTTGGTCGGTATCTTTCGCTTTAATTTAGTGGAATGGATTTTTGGTGGATATAACGCCGGCTCCATTATTATCTATATTTTAGTGTTGCTGGCTACTCTGTGGTTGATTTGTAGCGTGATTTGGCGCGGTGCGATTTACATTAAGCGCAAATATTAAGTTTAAAAGTTTTGCATGAACAAAAAAGTCTTCATCGCTTGGTGAAGATTTTTTTTTGATGAAATTCGGGCAAAATTGTTGACATAACAACAATTTATGGTAAGCTGAATTTAGGTAAAATTATGGAAGAAAGGTATCAAACTTTTACAGGATTAATTTTAAACATTTCGCGTTGTATTCAAAAAATCAAGAATTGCGAAGTTGAAGAGCTAGGTTTAAAAGGCAAGCAAGTACAGTGTTTGTTTTTTTTACACAAACTGGAAGATGGTGTTAGTTTAACCGAACTTTGTGATTTATGTGATGAAGATAAAGGTGCAATGTCGCGAACTGTTAAAGAATTGATAGAAAAAGGTTTGGTTTATGTGGACGAAAAGAGTACGCAAAAATACCGAAATCCAATTAAATTGACTGTGCAAGGTCAAAAAGATGCAGCCATTATTTATCATAAAATAAACAACATGATAAGTATGGGAGGTAATGGAATTTCGGATACCGACCGTGAAGTTTTTTACAAAGCATTAACAAAAATTTCGGATAATTTAACCGCAATTTGTGAAAATTATGGAGGAAAAAATGATTAAAATTTTGATTGATAGTGCTTCGGATATTACGGAGGAAGAGGCAAGACAAAAAGGAATCCACATGATTCCGTTGGAAGTGCGTTTTGGTGAAGATGTATATTTAGACGGTGTTAATTTGTTGCCGCAAGAATTTTTAAATAAGTTAATTGAAAGTAATGAATTACCAAAAACTAGCCAAATTAACGAATTTCGTTGGACAGAACAATTTGAAAAATTAACGGCGAATGGGGACCAAGTAATTGCCATTACCATTTCTTCTAAATTATCGGGAACTTACAATAGTGCGAAAGCGGCTGCGAAAAAATTTCCAGGTCAAGTTTTTGTGGTCGATAGTTTGACGGCAGCGACTGGTGAACGCGTTTTATGTGACTATGCCCTACGCTTGGTTGCGGAAGGTAAGACTGCGGAAGTGATACATCAAGAACTAGAAACAATTAAACATAAAGTGCAAGTGATTGCGGTTGTTGATACTTTAAAATATTTACGCAAAGGCGGACGCATTTCGACTTTAACGGCTTTTGCAGGTGAATTATTGTCCATTAAACCAGTAATTTCAGTTACGAATGGTGAAGTGAAGATGGTCGGTAAAGCCATGGGTAGCAAAAAAAGCAACAATTTATTGATGCAGTTAGTACAAAAATGTGGCGGTATTGATTTTAATATGCCTTATGGTGTGATCTTTTCGGGTTATCGTGATGAGTATTTACGCAAGTATTTGGAAGATAGTGCGGTATTGTGGCAAGAACATGTGGCTAGCATGAAAGAGATTCCTGTTTATATGTATGGTAGTACGATTGGTACCCATGTGGGACCCAATGCTTTGGGCGTAGCGTTCTTTGCAAAATAAAAATACACAACAGATAAGGAGAGAAAAATGAAAATTGGGATACCCCGTGCGTTACTTTATTATAAGTACGAAAAGTTTTGGACAACTTTTTTTGACCAAGCTGGTATTGATTATGTTATTAGTCCGGTTACCACGAAAGACATTGTCACGCGTGGTGAAAATTTGGCGATTGACGAAGCTTGTTTGCCGACCAAAATTTTGTTGGGTCACATTGATTGGTTAATTGGTAAATGCGACTATATTTTTGTGCCGCGTGTAGAGTTTGCTTATCGAGCGCAAATGTGTACCAAGTTTTTGGCGCAAATTGACTTAGTGCGCAATACTTTCCGCGACCAAAATATTCAGTTATTATTTTATAATTGTTTTAAAAAAGGACCACGCGCCGAGTATAATGCTTTCAAAAAAATGGGCAAGTTTTTGGGGTTGAAAAATGCCGTAATTAAAGATGCTTATACCAAAGCACGACAAGCGCAACAGTACTTTGAAATGTTCCGTAGTCAAGCACAAGTCCAAACTTTACGCGAAACCACGAAAAATAAAGTTTTGGTAGTTTCTCATGCTTATAATATCGGTGATAAGTTTGTTGGGGAACCCATTTTGCGTGCTTTGCGTCAATTAAACTGTGAACCCATTATTGCGGAATACTTTGATGCTTATGAATGTATGCACCATGTGCAAGAAATTAGCAAGACACTACCCTGGGGGTACAACAAACATTTGGTGGGTGCGATTGCAAAATACCGCAATGAGGTTGATGGGATTGTAATTTTGACTACCTTCCCTTGCGGGCCGGATAGTATGGTCAACGAAATAATTACCCGCAAAGTTAAAGAGATTCCAATCTTAGTTTTAACCATGGACACACAAGACGGAACAGCTGGATTGGAAACGCGCTTGGAAAGTTATGTTGATATTTTGAATTTCAAAAAGGAGCATGCAAATGAGTAAAGTGAACGAAGAAATTGTAGCTTGTTTCCCGCAATTGGGTAATTATTCGCACGCGTTTAAGTTCTTAATTGAGCGTGGTTTTGGCGTAAAATATATGACGCCACCGCCGATTACACGCCGTACTCTTGAATTAGGTAGTCGACACAGTCCAGATTATGTTTGTGTTCCGTTTAAATATTGCCTAGGTTGTTATTTGGAAGCTTTGGAACAAGGTGCGAACTGTTTGATGCAGATTTTCGGGGCTTGTCGTTTGAACTATTACGGTGAATTAGCGGAACAAATCTTGCGCGATTTGGGATACCAGTTCGAATTTATGAATATGGCGGAAATTAAGTGGACTTCCCCGCGTTCGATTGTCGAACATATGCGCAAAATTAATCCGAATGTGTCAATTGCTAAGGTAGTTGCCGCCCTTCCAACCATGGTTAATATGATTAAGTTGATTGACCAATTTGATGATTTTCTTCGTCATAATATTGGTTTTGAAGTTAATGAAGGTGATTTTGAAAACTTGGCGAAGGAATTTTATGCTTCCTTATATAATATCCAGTCGGGAAAGCAATTAAAACGCATAAAAAAAGACTATCTGCACCGTTTGAAAAAAATTCCCGTCAACAAACCAGCAAAAACTTTGAAAGTTGGTATGGTTGGTGATTACTATACAGTGCAAGAACCGTTTAGTAATTACTATATGGAAAAAGAGTTGGCGGCTATGGGTATGGAAGTTTATCGCGATATGAATTTGACGAATACTTTGATTCACAACCAATGGAAAAAGCGTCATCGTTACGCGAAGAAATACGCGAAGTTTAATCCAGGTGCAACCGCAACTTTTACCATTGCCGAAGCGTTGTCTTATGTGAAGCAAGGTATGGACGGTGTAATTCAGGTGAAATCATTTGGGTGTACGCCGGAAGTGGATGCGATGCCGATTTTGCAAAACATCAGTAATGATTACCGTATTCCGATTTTAAATTTCAGTTTTGATTCGCAAACCAGTGAAACGGGGATTAAAACACGGTTAGAAGCATTTTATGATATGGTTATAGCTCGCAAAAACACAGGAAAAGGAGAAAAAGCATGAAAAAAGGATACATAGGAATTGATATTGGGTCGATTTCGACCAAGGGTGTGGTGGTAGATGAAAAAAACACCATTATTGCCAGCGATTATTTATGGACAGAAGGCGATCCGATGAATGCGGTTAAGCGTTTGTTAAAATCTTTGGAAAAACAAATCAAAGGGAAAGACATCAAAGTGGTCGCAGTGGGTACGACTGGAAGTGCGCGTAAATTAATTGGTGCGGTAACGAATGCCAGCGTGGTGAAAAATGAAATTACGGCACACGCAATTGGAACCACTACTCTGTATCCAGGGGTCAATACAATTTTTGAAATTGGTGGCCAAGATAGTAAAATTATCATTATTGAAAATGGCTATGTTGTGGATTACGCGATGAATACTTTGTGTGCCGCGGGTACGGGTTCATTTTTAAGCAGTCAAGCGCATCGTTTAGGTGTTTCGGTGGAAGATTTTGGTTCGATTGCGTTGACCAGTAAGCAACCGACGAACATTGCGGCGCGTTGTACTGTTTTTGCCGAAAGTGATTTGGTCCATAAAGCGCAAATGGGTCACAAAAAAGAAGACATCATTGCGGGTTTATGTAAAGCAGTGGTAACTAACTATTTAAATAATGTGGGTAAAGGCAAACGCATCAAAGCACCGATTGTTTTCCAAGGTGGTGTCAGCAAAAATATTGGTGTGAAAAAAGCTTTTGAAGACGCGGTTGGTTGCGAAGTTACGGTGGATGCGAATGGTCATTTGATGGGGGCCTTCGGTGTGGCTATTTTAGCGAAGAAATCGGGAATTGAACGCGACTTTGATTTTAATATTACTGCGCTGGATTTCAAGACCAAAGGGTTTGAATGTCCGAAATGTGCGAACCATTGTGAAATTATGTGTGTTTATCGTGATAATAAGTTGATTGATTCTTGGGGAAACAAGTGCGATAACGGCGCAATTCGTGTTAATAACTAAGGATTGGCGTGATTTTTGCTAGCATATTTAGTGTAATTCATGCTATGTTTAAAATATGATTAGATTAATTGTAGACTGTACCTGTGAAATTGGGACAGCCGAAGCCGCAAAAATGGGAATTATCTCGATGCCGATGCGCATGATGATTGATGATAAGGAATACTTGGCGGGTGAAAATTTAGACAATGACACTTTTTACGATTTATTGCCGAAAGCCAAAGCTGCACCCAAAACCATGCAAATTAATGCGCATGATTATGTGCAAGTAATCAAACCTTTGTTAGATGCCGGTGACCAAGTTTTTGTGATGTCGGTTTCCAGTGGTTTGTCGGGAACTTTTAACAGTTTAACGCAAGCTGCCGCCGAGTTGAACTCCCCTAATTTAGTGATTTTTGATTCGCAAACATTTACTTTGGCTTATTACGCGTTGGTAATGGAAGCTAAAAAATTAATTGATGCTGGTGTGACTTTGGACGAGTTGACCACTACCCTAGAAAAATTACGCGAACGCGTGCGCATTTATTTTATTGCCGATACGACCAAATATTTGGTAAAAGGTGGACGCATCAGTTTTATGAAAGGGTTGTTGGCGGATACATTACATTTAAAACCAATCATTGGTGTGGTGAATAAAAAGCTGCAAATGGTTGGCAAAGGGATTGGTTATAATTTAGCGAAACGGCAGATGATGCGATTTACGCAAAATGTCGATACTTCGATGCCAATTTATTATGGTCACATTCACAACAGCGCGAAAGCCGAGGATTTCAAGCAAATTTTCAAATTTGATTTTACGGAAAAACGCGAAATTGGTCCAATTGTCGGTGCACATGGTGGTCCAAACTGCGTGGGATTAGCTTTCTTTGAAAAAATTGACGATCAAAAGTAATTATTTTTGACAATGTTCGCAAAAAACCGAACTGCGTTGTCCGATGCGGGTGCCTTGCAAGGGGTGTCCGCATTTTTGGCATGGTTGGCCTTTGCGTCCGTAGACGGCGCGGTGTGTGTCTTTTTGGTAGCTGGTGCCTTTGGTTTGATGGTAAACATCAAATGGCACGCGGTGAATTTGGATAAATTCTTGGATTACCGCGGGAATTGCGGTGGTCAGGCGTTGGATTTCGCTGTCGGTAAGACTGTTACCGCGGCGAGTTGGTCGGATTTGCGTGCGGAAACAAATTTCATCAGCGTAAATATTGCCGATGCCGGCGACAATATGTTGGTCTAAAAGTAAAGTTTTTAAGGCGGTTTGTCTTTTGGTTAGTTTTTCTTTGAGATATGCGAAAGTAATTTGGTCGGGTTCGGGACCGAGTAGTAATTGTCCACTGCTGTCGCTTTGCCCGGCATCGAAATACCACCAATGACCAAAACCGCGGGAGTCAATAAAGCGCAGTTGTTGTTGATTGGCAAAAGTTAAAATCACATGAGTGTGTTTATCTAAGACAGTTCCCTTGTCTTCGATAGTTAAAGTGCCGGTCATACGAAAATGAATCACAATGAAAGCCGCGTTGTCGAGATGTAAAGTTAAAAATTTACCGCGGCGGGTAAAATGGGTAATTGTTCGCTGTTTGGTTTTGGTAATAAAGTCTTGGCTGTTAATATTGGCTAAGACTTTGGGAAGACTAATTGTTGTATCGGTAATTTTTTGACCCACTACATATGGTAGTAAGACAGTGCGTACGGTTTCGACTTCGGGTAATTCGGGCATGATTACTCCTTCCCTGTTGCGACAATGACGGGGACCAACATTTCATCGGCTGTCATGCCGGAATGGGTGCCGCGGTGTAATTTTTTAGGATTGCCAGGATGTTGGAGTACCATAATTTTATTGGTGTCTGTTCCGATAGCTAAATAATCGCCGCAGTATTGGCGGTTTTGTGGGTGTTGTGAAAAATCGCCGAATAAGCCTTGGTCAATTAAGTCTTGGAATGGATATAAAACAAAGTCGGCGGCGTATTTTTGGAAAGCTTGTAAAAATTGTTTTTCATAACCGGGTTTAACGGAAAAGCTGGTAGCACGGAAATCCCAAGCGGGCGGATGTGCTAGACAATTTTGCAGTTCTGTATCATGACAAAGATAAGCATAACCTTTTACATCGACTTGTCCGTGGTCGGTGGTAATAACTATTTGCGTATCGGGATGACGGCGAGCAAAAGTTGCAATTTTTCGGTCCAGTTTTCGCAGAAAATGGCGGACTTTATGTGATTGAGTGCCATGGTGATGCATTAAAGAATCTAATTCTGGGAAGTATGTGTAAATAAATTTTGGTTCTGGTGTATTGCAAGTTTGATGCAATTTATGCCACATTTCGCGTGATGATTGATATAGAATTTGATTTGGGGTTGGATATTTGTAGGAAATTTCTGGCATACAGGTAAAAATTCTGCGTGAGAGCGTTTTAGACGACCAAAAAGTTGGATATGGCAAGGTTTTGCGGACAAAATCGCGGTCGGTTAAATATGTTTTTGTGTAAAAGTTACGGCTGCGGAATAATTCAACCACTGCTCCGTCAAAATCCAGTACCCAACCTAACCAACCGTGTTCGGCGGGTGTGAGACCGCTGACTAACGAAGTTGTGGCGGCCGCGGTTGTCGATGGAAAGACCGAAGTTACGGTTGCGATTTGGTGTCGGCGCAGAAAACTTTTGGCGGGTAAATTTTTTTCAAGAATTTTGGCGCCCATACCATCAATAACCAAGAAAATGACATTGCGCGACTTAGGGTCAAGCTTTTTTGTTAAAGCGGGTAAAGTTGTGTGTTGTGGTTGGTTACCAAGAAACTGTGAGATGGTGGCGGTAACATTGACAATACTGTTTTTAAAATTGGGTAATGTAAAGTTGTGATTTTGCATTTGTTTTAGCTTAACACATGGTCCGCTGTCGGTGTCAAATACTAAAAATAGTGTCTCAATTTGTGAAAAATGACTTGTGGTAAAGCTAATCCTTGGGTATACTGAACTAGATTTACTTTATGTAAAAATTTTTTGGGATACGCCCAAATTAAAAGGAGATAAGTCATGGATTTTATTCGTAAGAACTGGTCGCGACTTTCTATAGCACTCCTTTACTTAGTAGGTGGTGTGCTTGCTGTTGTTGCATGGGTAAATTTCTACAGTGTAGATGCTTCATTTTCTGCAATTGTTAATTTCCGTATGATTGCAACATTAATTGCGACTTTGGCATTTTTCTTGGGTATGATCGCTATTGCTATCGTTAAATCAGTAACTTGCAGCAAAAAAGCAGTTAGCTTGGTTTATATGATTATGGGTGGTGTTGCAACAATTGCTATGTTGGCTTACATCATTACTGCTTCATTCCAAGATAGTCCTTTATTCTTTGGCGGTATTGAAGGTTTGCTTTCTTTCTATCAAATCTGGGTTCCTTTCTTTGTTTTCGCTTTACATCCATTAGTTAAAGGTGTAACTCGTTTCATCGAAATGGCAACTGTACCAGCAAAAGCTGCTCCAGTTGAACAACCAGCTGTTGAAGCTGTTGCAGAAGAAAAAGCACCTGCAAAAAAAGCTACTAAAGCAAAAGCTGCTAAATAATTAATTAAAAAATTTAGCCGAAAAAACCGTGGCGTTGCTGCGGTTTTTTTTGTATGCTATTAATAATCATGCGCATTACTAAATTGGTGGTTGACCATTTTCGGAATCATACCCACTCTGCTCTGGAATTAGATGCAGGGATTAATGTTTTAGTGGGTCCAAATGCGCAAGGTAAAACTAATTTATTGGAAGCAATATATTTATCCTGTGTTGGTCGCGGTTGGCGCACTGTTCGTGATAATGAGATGGTTCAGTTTGGGCAAGACCGCGCGTTAGTACAAGTTATGGCAACGAAACGCTTCGGCAATGTGGAAATTGCAATACAGTTGGGTCAAGGTTTAAAAAAATCCATTGCAATTAATCGTGTACCAATTGCGAAAGTTGCGGAATTGATGGGACAGATTAATTGTATTTTCTTTTCGCCGGATGAATTAAAATTGGTGAAAGAAGCTCCCGCCGACCGCCGGCGTTTTATGAATATTGATTTATCGCAAATTGATAAAAGTTATTTTTATGCACTCGCCCGCTATAATAAAATTTTGCAACAGCGTAACGCTAGTTTAAAAAACGGTTGCGGTTTGCGGGAATTGGATATTTGGGATCAGCAGTTAGTTCAGCAAGGAAATTTAATTATCCAAAAACGCCAAGCATTTATCCAAAAGTTGATGCCCTATGTGGTGGCTAAGCATCAGGCTTTAACAGGTGGACAAGAATCAATTACCGTGGCTTACGAGACTTGCGCAGATTTTGCCGCCGACTTAGCAGCCGCGCGTGAGCGTGATTTGCGTTTGCGAACCACAACGGTCGGACCGCACCGCGATGACTTGGCGATTACGATTAATGGACAAGATGTGCGTATGTTCGGGAGTCAGGGACAACAGCGCACCGTGGCTCTGTCGATTAAATTGGCGGAGTTGGATTTGTTCGCAGAGTTGACTGGTGAAAAACCGATTTTACTTTTAGATGATGTTTTTAGTGAACTGGATAGCAGTCGTCAGTCGAGACTGCTAACCGCCATTGCGGATACACAAGTGGTTATTACTGCTACTGATGCTCCGGCGGTTGGTAAAATTTTTCAGGTTAAACATGGCGCTGTTCGGCCGCAATAAAAAAAGTTACTTACATTTTAATTGTAAATAACTTTTGGCTTTCTGTTAATAATTTATTAAATTGTTTGTCGTTAAACAATTGAGTTTTAATTTAGAATTGTGGTATAGCTTCAGATGCTGCTGCAAAAATTGAACCGATAATATTGAAGACATGGTCGCGGCAAAAATCGAATAAGCGATAAGCAAAGTATCCACCGCTGTCTGCTGTTAAAGATAAGGCTGATTGCCAACCAAAAGTATTAATTAACATGAAGATTAATGACAACTCGACCAATGCTGCGATGATGCCGAACACAGAACCAAAGATGCGGTCAACAATGTTGATGGCATGCAGCTTTTCTTTTAGGTGTCTTAGTAGTTTGTCGAGTAAGATACAAACTAAACGAACTAACACAAACACGGCAATCCCGACAATTAATTTTAGAAGTGTTTGCTCACTGATAAAGGGAATGTTCCATTTATCTATGGCTGCGTACCAACCAAACTTGCTGTCGAGGAAATTGGCAATGGGTGCCGCAGTTAACATTGCGACGGTAAATGCTAAGACGGTAGAAAAGCATTTTAATACGCAACGCACAAAACCAAATCTGGTGCAAATTGCAATGTTGATAATAATAATTACCGCAACAATTATGTCTGCAATTAATCCTGCTTTCATGTGTTTATTATAACTCTGTTTTTTTTATCGTGTCAAGGTGTGGAAAAGTTCGATTGTTTATCGTTAAACAATTTGGAATTTATTTTGTAAAATCGATTTGTTTGCTAAATGTTTATCGTCAAACAATTTATGGATGATAAGTACGGTAATTAATTGTTTATCGTTAAACAATTTGGAGTTTACCTTATACAAAATAGGTTTGTATGCTGAATGTTTATCGTTAAATAATTTGTGCATGATGAGTGTGGTAAATATTGGTCCGATATTTGATAAATTTTTATAGATGGCTTGTTGTTGATTGTGTGTTGGAAAAATGTTTATCGTTAAA
The DNA here is from genome assembly GCA_045538455.1 of Clostridia bacterium. GTDB lineage: Bacteria > Bacillota > Clostridia > Christensenellales > UBA1242 > RGIG8050. Next base: position 91,625 of record JAZSRL010000009.1, read on the forward strand.
CAATTTGAGCAGTTAATGTTACTTACATGAAAAATGTAAATAAAATCATTATCTTGTTTATGACAGTTTTATCAGTTATGAATTTATTTATTGTTTTTTGTTTTATAGTTGTTTACATAATCATTGTTAATAAGTGCCAAGCAAATAATTGTTAATATGTAATATCTATCTATTTTAAAATGTTTATCGTTAAACAATTTGTGATTGCCTTTTTTAAAAAAGCCAATTACAATAAAAATATGGCAGAAAAAAAATTAGGTAAAGGTTTAGGCGCGTTGTTTGGAGATATTGTTCTGGATGACGAATTAACACCAATTAATGAATCTGTAGAACAAGGAAAACAATCTAAAGATGACCACGAAGATGGTGTTCAACAAATTGCGATTGCAATGATTGATAACAATTTGGATCAACCGCGTAAGGTATTTAATCAAGAAGCTTTGCGTGAATTGGCAGAAAGTATTCAAACTTATGGTGTAGTTCAACCAATTTTGGTAACCCCAGTGGGTAACCGTTTTATGATTGTAGCTGGTGAACGCCGTTGGCGTGCAGCGCGTATGGCTGGTTTGGTGGAAATTCCGGCCGTGATTAAAAAATTTAATCCGAAACAAGTTGCGGAAATTGCGATTATTGAAAACTTGCAACGCGCTGATTTGAATGAGATTGAATTGGCTTTGGGTATTAAAAGGCTAATGGACGAGCATAAGTTGACCCAAGAGAAAGTGGCTGAACGCTTGTCAAAGCCGCGTAGTACAATTGCTAACTCGTTGCGTTTGTTAAGTTTACCAAATGAAATTCAACAGATGATTAGTAATCAACAATTAACGGCGGGACACGCAATTCGTTTACTGAGTATGGGTGATACACAAAAACAATTAGATTATGCACGCCGCGCAGTGAGTGAAGGTTTGTCGGTGCGTGCTTTGGGTGATTTGATTGAAGGTAAGATGCCGGTCTTTGCTGCAAATAAATCTAAGCCAGCCAAAGCTCCTGAAATCCGCGAACAGGAAAAAATCTTGTCGCGCGCGATTGGAACCAAGGTCAAAATTGATGGTACTTTGGAACGCGGTAAGGTTGTAATTGGCTATTACAGTGCGGAAGAGTTGGAAAGAGTGGTTAATTATTTAAAAAACCACAAGATATAGTATACATCTATTAATTAATACCGCTATATATTGTGTTTTTTGGGAAAATGTGGCAGAAAACTGGTAAAAATTGTGGCGGTATGGTATAGTAGAAGGGTTAAAATCAAAAGGAGTTCAATCAAGATGGGAAAAATTGTGGCAGTAGCATTGCAGAAAGGTGGGGTTGGTAAAACAACAACCTGTATCAACTTGGCTGCATACTTAGCACACGACTTAGGAAAAAAAGTTTTAATTGTGGACTTTGACCCACAGCATAATGCCAGCAGTGGTGTCGGTGTGGAAGTTACCGATAAGACTGTTTCGGTATACAATGTGATGTGTGATCAAGTGGATCCTACCGATGCAATTCAATTGACTTCTGTTAAGGGATTGGAAGTTTTGCCCAGTACCCAAGATTTAGTTGGAGCCGAAATTGAATTGGTGCGTATGAGTGGGCGTGAACAAATTTTGCGTAATTGCTTGAACAAAATTCGCGACAGTTATGATTACATTTTTATTGACTGTCCACCGACTTTGACTTTGTTGACGGTGAATGCTTTGACCGCGGCCGATACTGTTATCATTCCAATTTTGTGTGAATACTTTGCTTTGGAAGGTATCAGTCAATTGGTGCGCGCAATTCGTTTGATTAAGAAACAAGGGTTAAATCCGAATATTGATATTGAAGGTGTGTTGGTCACTATGATGACACATAATTTATTAACTCAACAAGTGCAAGCCGAGCTTTTGAAATTCTTTGGTCGTAAAGTTTTCAATACGAAAATTCCACGCAATGTGCGTTTGGCTGAAGCACCAAGTTATGGTAAGCCAATTTGTATTTATGATGCCAAATGTCCGGGGGCGAAAGCGTATCGTGAATTAGCTTTTGAATTTATGAAGAGGCAACGCGAAGAATGAACTCGAATGTAAAATCGTTTTACCGTATTTATCGTCCTAAAAGTTTTGATGCTGTGGTGGGACAAGAATTTATTACACGGACTTTAAGTAATCAAATTGCCAGCCAAAAAATTGGACACGCATATTTATTTTGCGGTACGCGCGGAACGGGGAAAACTTCGGTGGCAAAAATTTTTGCGGACGCTGTGAACTGTGAAAATTTCAAAGACGGAAAAGTTTGTGGTCAATGTGCTTGGTGTCAAAATCCGAATAAAAGTATGGATATTTTTGAAATTGACGCGGCAAGTAACAATGGTGTTGATGCGGTGCGCGATTTAATTGAAAGTGTCAAATATCCACCCGTGGTCGGGAAATATAAAGTTTATATTATTGACGAAGTTCATATGTTTTCGGGTGCGGCATTTAATGCGTTGTTAAAAACTTTGGAAGAACCACCAGCTCATGTCATTTTTGTGTTAGCAACGACCGAACCGCATAAATTATTGCCGACTGTGCAAAGTCGTTGTTTGCGTTTTAATTTCCAAAATGTTGGTTTAGCAGATTTGGAAAAAGTTATTAAGGGTGTTTTCCAAAATGAAAAAATTACCGCCGATGATGCAGCAGTAACTTTGATTGCCAAAGAAGGTCAAGGTAGTGTGCGTGATGCGTTGTCTTTCGCGGATACTGTTGCAGCATATTGCGGCAAAGACCCAATTACAGTGGCAGCAATTAATCATGTGGTCGGTGGGTTAGATGCAAAAGTGTTTCAAACTTTGGTGGCGCAAATTGTAGCAAATGATGCCAAAGGTGTGCGCGAAACAGTCAATCAAATTTTTAACAGTTCAACTGGCACGGCACGCATTATGGCGGGGACTTTAACCGCTTTGAAAGATGCGTATGTACAACAAACTAATCCGCGTTTAGCAAATGCTTTGCGCATTTTTGCAAATTTGGAAACCACTTTAAAGTATGCGAATGACCCACACGGTTACTTTGAAACCGCGGCTTTGGTGGCTTGCGGGGCTTAATGGCGGAACAAAATTTAGAAGCCGTTTGGGTAAGAGTTTTACGCGGTTTGCGGGAAGAAAAAAAATTTGCCTTATTTGGTTTGTTGAGTAATTTAGATGATGTGTCTTTTGGTGATGGCAAGATAATTTTACCAGCACATAATGAAAGCGAAAAAAGTATGCTCAAACATCACTTGGTGGATATACAAAAATTGACCAATGGGGAAGCCGAAATTCAAATTCAAGATGCAACTCGAATTGAACAAGCCGGCAGTGATGAATATGTCACACGCTTGAAGGAAATATTTGGCGATAAAGTCGAAATCGTGTAAACTATTTTTATGAGAAATTTTTCAATGGGTAACAATGGACAAATGGCAAACTTGATGAAGCAAGCCGAAGCCATGCAAAAAAAGATGGAACAAGCCAAAGAAGAGTTGGCAGAAACGGCAGTGGAAGCCACAGTTGGCGGTGGTATGGTTACTGCTTCCATGTCGGGTGCTTATGAATTATTAGATTTACATATTAAGCCGGAAGCTGTCGACCCAGATGATGTGGAAACAACGGAAGATTTAGTAATTGCAGTCATTAATGAATGCTTGCGTCAAGTAACGGAGTTGCGTAATGAAAAATTACCACTCTAACCAAACACCGAACGGTTATCGTATTGCCCCCAGTCCAACTGGCTATGTCCATTTGGGTACGGTTGGTATGGCTTTGGTGAATAGTTATTTAGCTCGCCAAAATGGGGGGCGCTTTTATTTCCGTATTGAAGATACCGACAGTAAAAGATTTGTTGCCGATGCCGTTGAAAAGATGAACCAAACTTTTGATTATTTGGGCATTAAGTTTGCGGAAACTTATGTGCAAAGTGAGCGTGCGGAAATTTATCAAAAATATGCTCATGATTTAGTCCAACAAGGGAAAGCTTATTATTGTTTCTGTACCGAAGATGATTTGTCGCAAATGCGCGAAACGCAAATTAAAAATAATGAGCCAACGGGGTATTACGGAAAATATGCGCAGTGCCGTCATTTAAGTGCGGATGAAGTACAAAAACGCCTTGCGGCGGGTGAGCCGTATGTGATTCGTGCCAACTTTGGCTATCAAGATTGGGGCGAACGCATAACTTTTGTTGATGCCGCGCGTGGTGAAATTGCTTTATTGCCACAAGTCAATGACCCCATTATTTTGAAAACGAATGGTTTACCACCATATAATTTTGCGCATGTGATCGATGATACCTTGATGGGAACAGCTTTAGTTGTGCGTGGAGAAGAATGGTTGATTTCAACTGCGGAGCATATGCAGTTGTGTGATTTATTGGGATTTCCGCGTTTGCAATATTTGCATATGCCGACCATTAATATCGAAGACAATGGTAAGAAACGAAAATTATCTAAACGCAAAGACCCGCAAGCTTTGGTCATGAATTTGATTGATGCTGGTTATCCGCGCGATGCGATATTTGAGTATTTGTTGACCATTTATAATAGTGACTTTGAATTATGGCGCACAGCTAATCCATTGGCTCCATTGACCGCTTACGAATTTAAAATTAATAAAATTGGAACCAATAATCCTTTGTTTGATTTACCTAAATTTAATGATATCGCCAAAAATGTTTGGGCGCGTTACGACCATGAAACTATGATAAAATATTTTAACGCTTGGAATTGGCAAAAGTTACCGCAAATTACGCCGACCATTAAAACGCGTATTGAAGCAATGTTAGGGGTGGAACGCGGTGGTGAACGCCCGCGTAAAGATTTGACTAAATTTGAAGACTTACCAGAGTTATACAGTTATTTGTGGGATGAAATTCAAGTCGATGGTCAAAACCTGGACGGCGCATTATTGAAACAATATGCATCAATTTATGATGCCAATGATGATAAAGAAACTTGGTGGCAAAAAATTAAAGATATGGCACCAGATAAACCCAGTTTACGCAACTTGGCGGCGCAAATTCGTTTAGCTGTAACAGGTAAAACAAATACACCAGATTTGTGGTCAATTTGCCGCATCTTGGGAAATGATTTAGTTAAAGCGCGTTTGAATCGCTGGTAAAAAGGGTTGGTTATGCTGAAAACTTTCCGACACCACGAAATTAAAAAAATTGCTGCTTATGTGAAAAACGGCGGCGTGATAATTTATCCCACCGATACGGTTTGGGGTATCGGTGGTAGCGCTTGCGATGCGGCAGCCGTACAAAAAACTAAAACGCTGAAAGGCAAACCCGATAATGCCAAATTGATTTGGTTGTTACCTTCGGTGGCGGCGGTAGAAAAATATTGCGGCAAAGTCACCGATGCCGAACGCAAAATGTTGCGTCAAAAAAGAACTACGGTAATTATCCATGGTCAAGCGGTGCGGGTTGTGCGCAGTGGTTGGCTGAGCCATTTATTGTTTGCGTGTGGTGTGCCGTTAATTGCGACCAGTGCGAATAAACATGGGGAAACTGTTATCAAATCATGGCGACAAGCGGTACAAGTTTTTGACGGGCAAGATGTGGCGGTGGTGCGGGGACGAAAACTGAAACAAGTGGCCAGTTCTTTGGTGCAATTTGAAAAGACAAAAGAAGGTCCACAAATGAAGATACTTCGCCATGGTAGCGGCATATCTATAAATTAGTGGATGCGATATTAGAAAATTACTTACAGTATATTTGTGGTCAAGAAAATGTAAAGCGTAATGAGCCATTAGCGCGGTGGACGACTTTCCGTGTTGGCGGCCCAGCGCGTTTTTTTGTGCTGGTGGAAAGTAAAGAAAAATTGCAAAAGTTGATAAGTGCTTTGGAATATTTGGAACGCCCGTATTTTGTATTAGGGTTGGGGGCCAATGTCTTAGCCAGTGACCAAGGTTACGATGGCGTAGTAATTAAAATTAATTTCCAAACCATTCAACACAATGATGTTTTTGTGTATGCTGATGCTGGGGCGAAGTTATCCGCGGTTGTGAATTACGCGCGCGAACATGGATTGAGTGGTTTGGAATGGGCAACAGGGATACCAGCCACAATTGGTGGTGGAGTATATATGAATTGTGGTGCATTTGAACATAGCATGAGTGATGTTGTTGTTTTGGTTGATGTGTTACAAAAGGGAAAAATTAAAACTTTGACTAACCACCAAATCAACTTTGGTTATCGGCATTCGTGTTTTATGGAAGAACCGGCTGTAATTATCGGCGCATATTTACGATTAAAACATGATAAACCGGCAAAAATTGCGACCCGTATGCGCGAAATTGTGGCTAAGCGCAATCGTCACCCTCATGAGCCCAGCGCCGGAAGTGTTTTTAAACGACCTTACGATAATTTTTTTGTGGGGCGTGAAATTGAAAAGTTAGGGCTGGCAGGCTATACGGTTGGTGGTGCCCAGGTAAGTCCGCGTCATTGTAATTTCATAGTGAATACGGGTGGTGCCACTTGTCGTGATGTGTGGCAAGTTTTAAACCATGTGAAACAGCAAGTAGAAGCAGCTACCGGTGTTAAATTAGAGTCCGAAATCGTGATTTTAGGGGAAATGGAGTAAAAACTCTTTTTGATTGCCAATAAAATAAAATTCCTTTAAAATATTACAGTAAAGTTTGGGGGAACTTGATGGAAAACTACTATAATTTAATTTTAATTGGTTTTATAGTTGCTTTGAGCATCGTTTTAGTGTTTTGGGCAATGAATACTGTCCGCTGTATTGCGGTTAATAAAAATTTTTGCGCGGATACTTTGACGGCGATTGCAAAGTTGTGGCGCCGTGCGCAGTTTATTCCAGAAGATGCTAAAGAGCGTGAATCTTTGTTTTTGTATCGCGATTTTTTACAAAAGTTCGCAGGCGTAGATTGTAAATACCCTTTAGTTTTGAAAAACGGTGGGGTGCGTGTAATGTCGCGCAAAGAATATGATGCTTCGTTTGTGCAAAAACCAGTTCATATCTTTTCGCTGTTATTACTTGTAGCTTCTGTATTAGTCGCGGGAATTGCTTTATGGGTCAATCTCACTGTTACAAAAATGATATGGGTTGGTGCGGGTTTGGCTTTGATTTTGCCAGTTGAACAATTAATTGTTGCATTTGTTTTGTCGCGTTTTGTTCGTGAAAAAAATCTCTATCGTGATGCAATCTTCGTGGCTTTGAAAGAGAACAGTGCGAACTTTATTACAATTACAAAGCCATTTATTGTGGTTGACGCTTATCCGCATAAGTTTGGTAAAAACACACAACCGCTTTATACGGCGAAAGGCGATTTAAGCCCAGAACAAGTTGAAGAAATTCGTGCTTTCGTAATGGAACAAAAACGCAATGAAGTGACAGCGGCTTTTGATGCGGTACCAAAACAAAACACGATACCAACACAAACTGTGGCTCCCGTTGAAACACCGATTGCACCATCTGAACCAGTAGCACCGGCAACAACACCAGCAACTCCTGTTGATGATACCGCGCATCAAATCGAAATGTCAGCAAGTGGAGTGGAAAATGATGATATGGCAGACAGCGCGGTAACGCAAGATAAAAAAGCTGCGGTTTTAAATCAATTTATTGATGATATGACGGTTGGAGAAATTCAACGCCTTGAACGCGAAGCTGCGGAAAAGGGCGAACCATTCCAATTTACTGATGAAGAAATTATGGAAATTTTGAGCGCAGGTCAAGATGTGAATCCAGCGGAACTTGGTACTATTACGGCGGAACCTGTTCAAAATGTCCCAATGCAAGCCGAAACAGTTACACCAGGCGAAGAATCTTTTGATGTTGATATGGATTTTAGCACACCAATTCAAGAATTGGCGAAAGCACCGATTCCAGATGAAAATACACCAATTGTGGAACCAGACGAAGATGATTTCTCGTTGGAAGCCATTGGGTTAGCATTGGATGCGGAAATTGCAAAACGCAATGCCAGTGGTAAAAAATAATAACTTAAACCAAAAAAAGTCCAAAACGGACTTTTTTTAATTTGTTAATAAGCCATAAAATCAATGTAAAGCGCGTATCCTTTGGCTGGGTCGTGAGTAAGTGCGTGCGTTAAAGTGCCGACCAAGTGTCCGTCCTGAATGATGGGGCTGCCGCTCATACCATGAACGATGCCGCCGGTTGCGGATAATAAGCGGGGGTCTGTGATACGAATGACCATAGATTTATCGTTGCGGCGGTTTTGGTAGCGTGTTTTTAAAATTTCGCAATCAAATTCTTCCACCGTGTTACCGTCCAAAGATGTGCGTAAAGTGGCTTTGCCTGGGTGGACATGGTAGCGAGTAGCTACCGGCATGGTGGTTGTTGCCATATCCAGAATGGAGCTGTCGGGTGTGAGACAACCAGTGATGCCGAAAGATGTTCCTTGGGTAATGCTGCCTTGCGGAGCCGTGTTTTGTTGTATGGAGCTTTGAATGATACCGGTTTGCTTGCCTTGCGTTTTGATGATGCCGTAAGTTTTGACGGTGCGGATTTCGCCACCGCATAAATCGACGGCGGTGTTGGTTTCGAAGTCTGCCATTTGGTGCCCCAGTGCAGAAAATTGGTTGTTTTCGGGGTTAATCATGGTTAAAATGCCGACGCCATTCGTGGTATCGCGCAGGTTTATCATTTGGTTTAAGTTGACAGTTTTTTGTAATGGGGTACTGTTGCGGATAATATGAAATGTGGCCTGAGTTTTTTTTTGGGTAGCTGCGAGAAAATCGGCGTGAGTTTGGACTGGAATGTTGTCCACGCTTTTGATAATATCGCCTTTTTGTAAAACATTATCTGCGGTATTGTTAGTGACCAGTAAACCTTCAATGTTACCGGTAATACCAATGGGCATACCGCCAACTAAGATTGTATCAAAAGGTAAAATATCAACCATGACTTTTTTGATGGGAATGAAGCCCAGTAGTTTGACGGTAATGTATTTTTCTTCATTCGTATCCGAACCGGTCGGATTATCGGGCGGTACATCGGCTTGCCGTGCATATTCGCTGGGCGATAAAATAATGCGCGCCGGTGTTGTGATACCTTGCACAAAAGGAATGATTAAAAACATGTAAATGCCGAAAGCTGTGAGGGCAAAGCTAATTCCGCGCCAAAATCGTAAACTGCGTAAAGATTTCATCTTGCATTTATTGTGTTACAAAAACATATAAATTATTTATGATGGCGCTATGGTGGTGCCGATTAATTGATTATTTACGCGTGCAATGGAAAACTTACCGCGCGACAATGTGTTGGTTGGCGGTATGTTTGGTTTTGGGTGCGGTACTGGGAATTGTGACTATTTGCATTGGTGATGTGGAAGTCGACAACATTAATTATCAATTAATTGACGGAAATATTTTGAATGCGACTGCGATTGGTGTGGGTATGGGAAGTTTTGTATGGCAACGCATTTTATCGTTGGCGGCACCGGTGCTGGTGGTGTTCGTTTTTGCGGCATTGTCGCGATGGACGGGGTGCGTGCTGTTTCCCATTGTTTTGATGCACGGATATTGGTTCAGTGTTGCGCTGTGGTGGGTGTTTTTTTATTACAGCTTTTCCGCCATATTGGTAATTGTGTTTTATGCTGTGTGGCTGATGATGGTAACGGCAATTTTATTTGTTGGTTTGGTTTGGGCGTACCAGTGGGGTTGTCATTGTCGAATTTGTCGTGGAAAACGGGAATGGGGGTGCATTGTTCGCGGAGCGTGCTGTTTGATTGGTGTGGCAGTGGTGATGGGTTTTCTTGAATATCTGGTTTTTTGTACGGTTTTAGGAAAAATTGTGTATAAAGCGGTTTAAAATTCCGCATGATAAAGGTATGAAAACAAATAAAATTTTGATGACGGCTTGGGCGATGAGTGCCGTTTGCGGATTAAGTGCGGTGACTGGTGTACCGTGTTGCCGTGATTGCTACGAAAACAAAACGGTAAATGCTGCTGCGTTGGTGACCGAAACAGTGACGGAACAAACCGAAACCGTGCCGCAGTTTGCAAACGCACCGCAATTGACTGCCAAAGCTGCGTTTTTGTTGGAAGCTAATAGTGGTAAAATTCTCTATGCGCAGAATGCAGACCAACATTTACCCATTGCTTCCATGACGAAGGTGGCTACGCTGGGTGTCATTTATCAAGCTTTAGATGCTGGTAAAATTACCATGGATGATATGGTCATGGTTAGTGAACGCGCATCTTCAATGGGTGGCAGCCAAGCTTTCTTAGATGCGGGAAGTGAATATTCGGTGCGTGATTTAATTCAATCCATTGTGGTGGCTTCTGCGAATGACAGTTGTGTTGCGATGGCGGAACACATTAGCGGGTCAGTCGAAAATTTTGTGCAAGAGATGAATAACTTTGCCAAAGATTTAGGTTGTAAAGATACGAACTTTGTGAATTGTACGGGATTGCCAGCTACGGGAGCTTATTCCTGTGCGCGTGATATGGCAACTTTGTATCAAAAAATTATGCAGTCGGAACATTATGGAGATTTTAATCATGTATGGATGTATGATTTAAAACATCCGAGTGGTCGTATTACAGGTTTAACAAACACAAATAAATTAATTCGTCGTTATCAAGGTTGTTTGGGCGGTAAAACTGGATTTACGAATGAAGCAGGACACTGTATTACAGTAGCGGCGAAGCGTGGTGATTTGCAACCGATTGCGGTGATTATTGGGGCTGCTAACAGTCAAACGCGTTTTAATGAAAGTAGTGCTTTATTAGATTATGCGTGCCAAAATTTTGAAAACCGTTTAGTTGTCGATGCGAGTAAGCCTTTGAAAACTGTCGCTTTAAAAAACGCGGTCGCGGAACAGATTGATTTGTATCCTGCTGTCAATTATTATCATTTGACCGCGAAAAACCAAGACGACAATTTGGCTTTGGCATTGGAAATTCCAGATTCGGTGGCGGCGCCATTGAGTCCGCAAAATAATTTGGGAAAAGTGTTAGTAACTGACAATGGCAAAGTGGTGGCGGAAATTCCGGTACGCGTCAATAGTGAAGTTGGTAAAGCCAGCTATTGGGAAACCGTGCAGAAAGTTGTGCGTCGCAGTCCAATTAATTCGTAATACCGTGCTTTACAGCTGCCGCGTTTTTTGGTATGATAACTATACGCGGCCGTGGCGGAATTGGCAGACGCACAGGACTAAGGATCCTGTATCGCGAGATGTGGAGGTTCAAGCCCTCTCGGCCGCACCATATACATACAAAAAAAGTCTCGTTTAAAAGGGGTAAATATGTTTATAAAGAGTGCAGATTTAAAATCTTCTGATTATTTAGAATTGCAATATATAAAAAACAATTTAATCTCTGATAAAGAACTATTAAAATTAAAGAGCATTGAACACTTTAAAGAAGATTCGATATTTGTTAAATCTGATGATATAGACAAGTTTGAAGATAATTATTCTGCTATTTTTGATAGACCTAAAAATCCTGACGGGAGCAACAAGTTTTATCCTTTTGGAATTAATCTTTATACCACAGAACAATTAAAAGAAATCTATAATAAATTAAAACAAATTGAAGCAGATTCGGTGCTACTAAATTGGTTGAAATTCGCGGTGGAGAAAAAGTATAGAATCTATATACTGGGGGTGTAGTTTTGATTTAAAAAGACTTTTTGTAGCATTGACAAAATGAATTTAAACAACCTGAAAGGTTGTTTTTTTATGAAAAGTTAAAAAGCAAAATTTGATTTTTTTTTGTGGGGTGGATCTTGATTTTTGGGATTTTGCTATTTTATAATATATGCGATGAAAAAATTGAGTAAATTATTAAGTCGTCTTTCGAAAATGGGATTGACGCAAGAAGAAAGGGAAGTCTTTAAGACGCTTGACCTTTATGTTGAGGGATTTTTCCCACAAACTGTTTCTATCTTGACGCGTTTAGAAAAGTTGGGCAACAAGGATATGAAAAACCTCTTAGATATTCGTTTAAAAAAGGACGATGGTTTCAACTTGTTTAATATGTTTTTCCGTTCGCGTGATGACGCTTGGATGGCTCAATATTTAGCATATTATTATGAGCATAATCAATTTACAGATGGGCAATTTAAAGCTACGGAAGAAAAAAAAGCTCAACTGCCGTTAAATGCCGTAGAGAAGTATGTTAAATTTGCAACTAAATATAAAGCTTTGCGTGATGAGTTTGAACAAAATATAGTGCGTTCATACATTAGTAATTGGGTAACCTATGTTCGTGAAGATGATTTTTACTGCAAAAGTGAACGCAAAAAAGACATGGTTCAATCCGAAAACTTTGACCACCTGTTCCGTCACAATGTTGTTTCGGCAATGCAGTTTTTGAATATTCCTGATGAAAATATTCAAGCAGGTCTTGAACGCTATAATAATTATTGGCGTGACACTGCGATGTTATTATCTTTTAAGAATCATTATAAAAAAATGTTTGGCAAAGAATATGATTTTGAAACCCAAAATTTTGATTTAAAAAATTATGAACACAAATGGATGATTGTTCGTAACAAGGAATATTATAACCTACACAAAGATGCAGTTAATAAATATGGAAAAGTAAATTTAGCCATGAAAATGCCGAAATCAAAAGTTGCCGAAATACATCGAGATGTTTTAGCTTATGAAGCTTATTTGAAATATGTACAGGAAGCAAAGGAAATCAATTACGAGAATTGTTAAGAAAAAATCGGTTTGAATATTGAATTTTAAAGAGAGGAGATATATAATACATTATGAAAAAATTAACTAAATTATCAGAAAACTTTTATCAAATGGGGTTGACTAAGGCTGAAAAAGCGGATTTCCAAGTTTTAGATACTTTTATGGAAAATTTCTTTCCCAAAATGGACGCTATTGAACAATGCTTAAAAACTTTTTGCGATAATGATATCAGAAAAGTTTTACAATTGCGCGTACAAAAGAACAAAGATTATAACATGGAAAGTATGATGGTGCAGTCGCAAAATGATAAATGGTTAGCAGATTATTTACAATTTTATGTAATGAATAATTTTGTTACCGGTGTTTATCAAAATCCGCAAAGAAATTTTGCAAACAGCTTGACAACTAATGTTGTGAAAAAATATGTACAAATCTCGCCTAAGTTTAAAGCAAAGCGCAGTGAATTTGAACAAGCTGTTGTTATGGCTTATATCCAAAATTGGACAGCGAATAACTGTGCTAATGATTTTTATTGTAAGCAAGAACAAAAATGGGCAATGAGTTGTTCTGTTGATTTCGACAAGGGTTTCCGCAACAAAGTGAAGAATGCGATGCAATTTTTAAACATTAGAGATGAATCAATTGAAGCTGGAATCGAGCGCACAGCTCGTTATTGGCGCAAGGACGCTATGAAGTTGGCTTTTCAAAATAATTATAAGAAGACTTTCCGCAAAGAATATAATTTCAACACAACTGATGCAAAGGCAAAGAGCTATATGAATCAATGGTTGGCTTTGCGTGAACACGAATATTTTAATGAACATAAAGTTTCAGTTCAAAAATACGGGAGACCAACTAAATCAATGTTAATGAAAGATAAAACTGCGGCATTTATGCGTAAACAACTTGAAAGTTGGGAAGATTATCACGAAATGGAACTCCGTGGTGTTGAATGTATTTATTGATTTGGTTGTGATGATGAGAAAACTAACGAAAATTGATTTTAAAAAAGTAACGGTGAAAATCGTTATTTTTTTTGTGTACCTTGACTTTGATAAAGTTGAAACGCTATAATGGGCAAATGAAGTTTAAAAAATTGAAACAGAAGTTCGAAGATATAATGATTAAAGATCAAAAAATGCTTACTGATTTCAAGTTTTTAGATCGGTATGTCAGTAGTGTTTTCCCGACGAAAGCAGAGGTCGAAGGGTTGATGTATCATAAAAATTTAACTGATAGAAATATGCGTGTTCTTTTGCATGCACGCTCGTTGCCTTTTCACACGCGCGAAGACGAATGGCTGGCTTTGTATTTAGAACAAGCAGTAGCACAAATCTTTTTGACTGAACGCGAAGAAGAAAGTAAACGGAGTACTTGTGAGGCTTATGAGCCGATTTTATCGATTGATCAACGAAGCTTTTTACAATATGTTAAATTATCACCTAAGTTCGAAGCGATGCGTACGCGTTATGAGCATTATTTAGTAAAAGATTATGTTGACAACTGGGTCAAAGGTCAAAGTTATGATTTCTATTACACAGAAGAAGAGAAGAAAAAGTTTGTGCAAAAAACAAATTATGAAGATGTTTTCCGCGAAAGTGTGATTGATGCGATGGTTGCTTTGGGATTACCACAAAAAAGTATTGAAGAAGGATTAGAACTTAGTGCGTCGATTTGGTTGATGCCGGCAATTTGTCGTGGCTTAATGAACGAAAGTGGATTACATTCAGATGAGTTTTGTGCTTTACAAAAATATGAACCGGCTGTGGCCAAAGAGTTGTTCAATTCTGAATTTAAAAGTATGGCAGCAGCTGCTCGGTTGCGGGAATATAAATATTATTTAAAACATCGTGAAGTGATTGATCGAATGGGTACGGCAACAAAAAACATGAAAATGTCACAGGAGGAAGCGTCGAAATTAGAACAAGTAGTACGAAGCAATGCCTATAAAAGTGAATGTGTTATGTTTAATCAAATTGCTTGTTCTTTATATGCAAAGGAATTTACCACGGGCTTAGGAAGAAATGGCCTATGATTTGTGTTGCTCATGAAAATTTCTTTATTAATCTTGACTTAGTGGTTTAACAACAATTATAATAGAAACATGAATAACATTCCTGATATTGCAGGATATTTAAGGGATAAGTATGCTTACTTAAATCTCTCGGATGAGGAATTAAACGCCTTTATCATTATGGACGGGAATCTTGACATATTATTGCCGTCGATTAGTGATGTAAAGCATCATGTGTTAGCTATTGAAGATATCAAAGCGCGCCGAAAGGAAATCAATACAATTCGTGAATTTCGTGTTCAAGATTTTCCGTTACAACTACATGATTCTGAATGGATTAATCAGTACATTATGGAGCGACTAAATTTTTGGGGTCGTGAGATAAAAGGCGATGTTGCCATCAGTCACAAAACGCTGGGAAATTATTTGGCTCGTTCGAGAGATTTTTGGAAAAAACGCGATGAGTACATTAAAGAAGTTTTGCAAACTTGTTTAAAAACATGTTTGCGTTATAATCCGGAAAGTAAGTTTTTTGGCGCAATCAAAGAGTATCAATATAACAGTATCAATTATGATAAAGATTTTCGTGCGCATTTCATAAAAGTAGGTGAGTCGTTGGGGTTATCAGGGTTGGAAGTTGCAAAATTTTTAGAAGACAATGCTAAATCTTGGCGAACAGAAGTACAGATGCATACATTTTCGAATAATTACACAAAGTACAAACCAAGGGGTTGGGTGAAACATAAACAGCGTCCACCTGAAATGGAAGAAATTGATCAAATTGAAGATAAGCTATATAAAAAATGGATGATGTTGCGTGAATTTGAATATGAGCGTGAAAACTGGATTCTTTTTAATCGGTTAGGTATAAAACCTAAAATGCAGTTAAAGGATGAAGAAGTTGAAAAATTAAGACAAGAAGTTGCGTCCCTAGAACACGAGTTCCGTGTGCGAGTCAATTTATATGAGAACTGGGAAAGGCAACCAGAGTTGTTCGGAGTGGAAGATTTAGAACAACCAAGTTATGAAAAGTAATGGGATATAATTGGTGATGAAACTGAAACAGTTTGTGATGAATTTACAAGTTGGACAAAAATTTGATGCCCAATTTTTAGATCGTCACTTAATAGAAATTTTCCCAGATCTTGCTTTTGTTGAAAAAAATATCAAAATGTTGCAGTCGGTTAAAAAAGCGGATGTTTTAAGCGCGGATAAGCGGATTACATCAGAAGACTTTTTACCCTATTTTGTGCGCGATGATGATTGGTTGGAAGTTTATCTTGGCAGCAAGTTTAAGATACAAAATTTATCATATGAGACTATTCGTAAATACATTGCTTATTCACCAAAATTTGCAGCGGCTCGTGACCAGTATGAAGAAAACATTGTGCGTTGTTATTTAAATGAATACAAAAATTTTAAAAGTGATGATTTTTATGCGGACATGGAAACTAAATATTTTTTGCGTAACAGCATTAATTATGACAAAGTTTTCCGTCATGAAGTGAAATCCGCGATGAATAAATTAGGGCTATCTGCAAAAAGCATTGAGTATGCGTTGGAAAAAAATGCGGCATTGTGGCGTGATGAGGTCATGACCGTGGCTTTTTTAAATCGTTATCCAGATTGTGGGATACGGGATTATGTGCGTCATGGTTATCGCTTTGAAGATGGTTTGATTGAGGAACAAGATAGTAAACCAAATTTTTATGCGGAGCGTGCATGGTGTCTTTTGCCTTTATCAAAATTATCGGAACAGCAAAAATCTTTATATAATATTTGGAAGTCTTTGCGTGAATTTGAGTATTATCAAGAAAACAAAAAAACGGTTGATAAGTTAGGTCTAGCGACACCAAATATGAAAATGAACTTAAAAGAGGCGATATCATTATATTCTAAACTTCAAGCGTTAGAATATATCTGTGGGTACAGAAGAAATTATTACAGAAAAGATGAAACTAAAACATTTTAATTTTGTGTGAATATTGACTTTTGATTTTGGATTGTCTATAATGCATGATGCAAATAAAACAGAAGTTAAAAAACAGTTTTAATCATATTCATTTAAAGCTAAATGAAAAAAAATATTTAACAGAATTAGATAAACATTTTGGAGATTTTTTCCCAGCAAAGAATTTCGTGATGCAAAATTTAAGTAATTTATCAATGCAAGATCGTAAGTATAAATTTGTTTATAATGTAATTCATTTACCATTCCACACGCGTGATGTTGAATGGTTGACTAACTACATTATGGACAAAATTCAAAAAACACCGCGGTTATCGGTATTAAGTGATATTCCTTACAATACTTTAAAACGATATGTAGAAACCTCGTCAAATTTTATTGCGCGCCGTAATCAATATGAAAAAGATTTAGTTTGTGGTTATATCAATAACTGGTTGCATGAATGTTGTGATGATTATTACTTAAAAGCGGAACAAAAACAAAAATATGAAAAAAAGCGTAACTTTGATGAAGTCTTCCGTGAAAAAGTTGTTAATGCGATTAGTTTATTAGGTATCGACAGTTCAATTGTAAATCTTTATTTGGAAGAGAGTGCGCATATGTGGCGTAAGTGTGTGATGCAAAAGACTTTTATGAATCGTTTGCAAAATAGTTCGTATTTTAAACAATTTGCGCTGAACGATGACCAACGCATATTATTGTCAAAAAATAATCCGCAGGCTTGGGAAAAATTTGTAAATAAAGAATTTGATTTTATGAATCTTTGGCTGGCTGTTCGGGAAGTTAAATACTATCAACAAAATAAAAGAGTTGTGGATAAAGCAGGTACCATTACTCCCGCAATGCAGTTGATTGATTATAAAGTCTATCGTTTAAGAGATGAAAAGAGTTCAATGCGTTTTGAATATATTAAATTATTGAAAGAGGCCGCACAATTAGTTCAAGAAATTGAATCACAAAATTACGGGAAAAGTAATATTTAATTGCCTGAATAAATTTAGGTAGTCTTGTTTGACAGAAAAGTTGCGCTCATATATACTGCCGCTATGAAATTGAGTTATACGCAAGATAAGCAATTTCCCCAAACCCATTTAAAGTTCAATGTTTTGTTAGATGAATGCCTAAGAACACTTTTCCCGAATGAAGAGTACATATTAGATAATCTAAAAAACATCACACGAAAAGATAAATCATATACATTATCCTATAACAAGGGGTATTTAGCTTACCATACCTGTGATACCAATTGGTTAGCAAAATATTTAGAAATGGCGTATAATCACTTGCAAAGTTTGAAAACAACGCGTTTAAATCCACAAGAACAAACAGCCTTAACAAAAAAAATTCCATTTAGTTATATTCGTAATTATGTTGAAACTTCACCAAAGTTTGACGCATTGCGTTCTCAGTATGAACAAAAATTAGTCGGTGCCTATATTCAATTAACCCAAGATAATAAGAAAGATGATTTTTTTGCCAAGAGTATCGTGAAAATTGCTGATGCTCAGCACCCACAGTATGAGCGTCTTTTGCGTGACCGTTTTGTCGCGGCGATGCAGCATTTGGGTATGGATAAATTTCGTGCGGAAATAGGAATTGAATTAAATGCGCATTTATGGCGTGATAATGCACGCTTTCAGACTTTCTTAAATAATTTTCGAAAATATGATATGCGAAATTTGACCGGAAGCAAAGGTTTAATGGCGCGTCATAATACGCCTGTATGGGTTAAGTTAGTTAACATGGGTGAACAATTATATGAAAAATGGTCGCAGTTAGCTGAATATGATTATTATCAACAACATAGAAGGATTATTGATCAATTAGGTACAGCTAATTCACATATGTTAATTTCAGAAGATAAAGCGGCGAAATTAGAAAAAGAAGTTGAATCAATGCAATTTACTTTTGAATGTATGTTGTTTGATGCCACACAAAAAATAGAACAAATAACAAATAAAACCCAAAATGGTATCGAAAAATGATAAAGAAATTTAGTGTATATTGACATGGTAGTATGCGTAAAGTTATAATTGCATATGAAATTAAAACATTTTATTATCAAAAATTTGAACCAGACCCAATCAATGGATGAAACCTTAGAACAAAAGCTAACCGCTTTGTTACCTAAAATTTTTCCAGCAGATGATTTAAAAAAATTAAAAATGGTTGATAAGATGGACAACCAAATATACACTGCCCAGTATTTACCATTCCATACGCGTGATAATGTGTGGTTAGCAAATTATATTGCTAAGTTAGTACATGATTTGCAAGTAAAACCTAGCCGCGATGGAAAAAAATCGTCTTATCGTATGTTGGGCGTAGTCGGTCTTGCTGATGTGATGCAGTTTATGAAAAATTCGGTTGAATTCACTCAGGCGCGTGATTGTTATGAACAGAATTTAGTTGCGAGTTATATCCCGTTGTTAAGTGATAATACACGCGATGATTTCTTTACGGTTGCGGAAGAAAAACGAGCTATTTTAAGTCATAAACACTGTTCAACTTTATTCCGATATCGTATCACAGAAGCAATGCGTTTTTTAGGTTTACCAGAAGATGTTATTGAGTTGGGAATTGAAAAGAATCGTTCAAAATGGTATGCACGGATGCAAAAACATACTTTTGCGAATTTGTATGAGCATGTACCGATGCTGGAACAAAATAGTCAGTATATTTATTCCTATTTACGCAAAGAATTACTTGCATTGGAAAAAGCGAGAGATGAGTTTCAGGTAAACTGGGAAAAATTAGAAGCTTTAAAATATTATAAAGCACATAAAGCGGCAATTGATAAAGTGGGTGGTGGAGCTTCGTATATGAAAATATCCAAAGGTCAAGCTGTAAATTTAATGAAAAAAACGAATGCGACTTTCTTGGAGTACAAGCGCTTACTTTTGAATATAATTGGGCAAATTAAACCAGACGATGAAGAAAGTGTTAACAGGTACCATGTGAATGGCAAAAACGCGCAAATTAAACTTGCAAATTGTGTTGCCAAAAAGCATGTGCGTGACGCTAATTTAGAACGCGAAAAGTAAGAACAGTAAAAATTGTGTAACTTTTTTTGTGGTAATATTGACTTTGGGTTGTTTGATTTCTTATAATTGAATATGGAAAAATTGAGTCAATTACAAGAAGAAAAATTCTCTGTAAATAGTTTAGTTTTAAATAAGGAAGACCAAAATATTTTAGATAGTTATTTGTCATCATTTTTTGCAAGCGAAAAGAATGTTCAACAAGCATTAGTTCATTTGAACCGTTTTGAAAGAGATGTGTTGGACAAATATGATGTGAAACATTTGCCGTTTCATACGCGTGATAATAAATGGCTAGTGCAATATATTTTGGCTTGCTTAAATGAAGTGCGTTGTATGCAATTTAATGAAAAGGAAAAAGACCCAACTGTGCAGGTTTTGAAATATATAACTCCACAAACGATTGTGTCATACATTACACAGTCGCCTAATTTTAAGGCACAACGCGCAGAATATGAAGAAAATGTTGTAAAGGCATACATAAAGATTTTAAAAGATGCTAAAATTGATGATTTTCAAGTGCATGATTATGAGAAACGAATATATCGTAACAAACCGGACTATGATAAAATTTTCCGCATCAAAATTGTAAAAGCAATGCGTTTCTTGTGTTTTAACGCACGCTCTTACGAACCAGCGATAGAAAAGAACGCAGATTTGTGGCGTGACCAAGTGCGTAGGCAGACTTTTGCCAATATATACCATTTAAATAAATATCTAGATGAAGAAACTGTAAAAAAGTTGAAATTCTTTGCACCGCGTATGTTCGCTGAAATTAATAATTTATTGGAAGACATTTATCAAACTTGGGCAGCTGCGCGTGATTATGTTTATTACTGCGAAAACCAAGAAACAATCGATAAATTAAATTTAGCAACACCGAATATGAAAATGTCAGAAGTTGAATACAGAAAAATGAACCGCAAAGTAATGGTGAAAATTGCTCAATACAAAGAAATGGTTGCGAAAGCCAAAAGAAGTGTTTATGGCAAAGCATTGATAAAAGCAAAAGAGAATTATTGGAATACACATCAACCAGTTTCAAATGGTTTTGACATTGTGGAAATTGATGAAGAAAAGTTAAAATATTGGGACAATCATCAACCAGTAACCAACGGTCATGATGAAGTTATTGTGGACGAAAAAAAATTACGCTATTGGGATTTTAATCAACCGTTAACCAATGATGGAAAAAATATTCCAGCAAAAGAAATTAACTATGATTATTGGGATCATCATCAACCACAAACAAGCGACGGTAAACCAGTTTTCAAAAAAAATTACAAGAATCTTAAATATTGGGACCAACATCAACCAAATACTTATTTAAGTAAATAACATTATTTTGTTTAGTGCTTGCAACAAAAAAAGAACCCTAACAATTAGAGTTCTTTTTTTATGTTTTGCAAGTTGTGCTTATTCATTTTGGGGCAGTGCTATGGTCGTTGGGGCGAAGCGCGGGCGGCGATGTGTTAAGGCGTAAACCAACCACCAAATGAATGCAGCAATCGCGAGTAACAAGATGATTATCAAGAAAATGTTTACGCTGCCGTCGTCTTCGGTTAATTGTGCAGCTTTATTTTGAACTTCAACCATCAAATTAGTTACGGCTTTTTCTTTTGCTTTGTCGAAGTTTTTCATGACAGCAGCAAAAGTTAAGTTATCTGCGTTTGGGAAGACGGTACAAGCGTAATTAATATCGGGGTTGAAGATACCTTCTTCATTGTCAGGGATATTGTTTTTTAAATTTTCTGGGACATAGTAGTCGCCGTATTCGATAACTGGGTCGCCATTTTCGTCAAAGATTTGGTTGCCATCTTCGTCAACTGCATATTCCCAACCCGTCATGTCATCGATAGCTTCACCAGCGGCAACCATTTGGCTACCAACATAGTCGATGTTTGCTGCTGCGTTTTCGGCGTCTAACATAAAGTTAATGAATTCGTAAGCTGCGTCCAGATTTTTCGCGTAAGTTGGAATAGCAAAGTTATCGGTCCATAAGTTAGTTCCATTTGGCGCGTAGTAGCGGAGTGGGTTAACATAGTCTTCGTCTTCGGCATTTGCTTCCATTAATTCGTACATCGCTAAGCCGGCATCACAACTCCAGAATAAACCGTAAGCAAAATCATTATTGTTGGGGTCTACGAAAGATTTTTTACCGTTATCGTTTTCGTAGGTCGGATCCATCGTGGTAATTTGTTCTAACAGTACCTTGCGCGCGTCATCAATGCTGTAGTCGCCGGTCATGTTGATGATGTCTTGCAATAAACTGTTATCATAGTTTCCAGCATCGTCAAATTGGTCATCGTTCATATAAACAGCATCATCAATTAATCCGGTGTCATTATTTTCTTTTTGAGCGCTGTAAATCATAGCAATGGCAATCGAGTCACGCGCTGATTTTTTCATGGTGATACGGCCTTCAAACTTGTCAGTACCACCTTCACCAAAGAGAACACCAAAACCGTATTGCGTAAGTTTTTCTTCAAACATTTCCACAGAAATATGAGTGGTTGCTTCAAGTGAGTCAATAACACGGGTATCATACATAATACCCAAAGTACCAATCATATAAGGAATTGCCCAAGCTTGTTCGGCAACGGGATTGTTGTTTGCGTCGTAAACGGTGGTAAATGGTTTGGTACGGTCCATGATAGCGGCGTCAAGTTCATCTGTGACGCGGGTCATATCAATGGTTCGGAGTAAACCATCTTGTGCCATTTTTTCGACCATGTATTCTGATGGGAAAATTAAATCGTAATCGGCGCGTTGAGTGTTAATTTTGCTGTACAATTCTTCGTTATCGGCAAAAGTGTGGTATTCGATACGGAATTTATTGGCATTTTTAACTCCGTCTGCTGCTAATTTCTCGCGGTAGTATTCGGTAAAATCATCCAATAATTCGGTTTCGATATAGTCTTCCCAGTTATAAACTTTTAAGACCATTTCGCGTGGTGTTAAATTGGAAGCAATGACCGGAACAACTCCGGCACCGGTTAATAATAGGATGCCCGCTAAAATGCCGGCGACAACTTTTTTATTTAATTTTATGCCTTTGCGGACGCGAGCGGCATTGAAGTTCATCACAACCAAGACCAATAAAATCACAACAAAGATAATTGTGGTTAAGGCTTTGAACGCGTCGGGGATATCGCGACGGCTGATGGCTCCGTAAATTACGGTCGAAATGGTTGGAACACCGCTGTTGTTATATTGTGTGATAACAAAGTCGTCCAAAGACAAGGTGAAGCCTAACAAGAAAGCTTGAATCATGGCTGGGACTAATTGTGGCACAATGACACTGGTAAAAGCTTTGAATGGGGAAGCGCCCAAATCCAAAGCTGCATCAATTAAGTTCGCATCAAGTTGGCGCATTTTAGGTAAAATGGTTAACAAGCAGAAAGGTAAGGCAATTAAGATGTGCGCTAATAACAATTTTAACAAGCCGAAGTTAGTTAAGCCCAAGCTAACAAATAATAACACTAAACTAAATGAAGTAACGATATCGGCGTTAATAACCGGTAATTGGTTCACCGCCATGGTAACAGCACGGGTGCGTTTGCCTAAATACAAAATTCCAGTCGCAGCCATGGAAGCAATAATTGTCGCAATCAACGAAGCGACCACGGCAATTAACAAAGTATTACCGATAGCGGTCATATATTCTGATGTTGTAAACAATTCAACATAGAATTCTAACCCGTTACTAAATGATAAGTAGATGAGTAAAAGAATTGGTAAATAAACAATTGCCGCTACGGCTAAGATTAATGTCATTCCCATATTACACCAGACCTCCTTCTTTTTTATTGTTGCCGATGCGTGATAGGCGGTTTGTAATGAAAACAGACAAGCCGACCAAAGCTAACAAGACTAAAGCTATGACAGCTGCTCCGGATTTGTTGTCTTTGGTGAACATGATGTTTAATTGTTCGCCAATCATAAAGGTACTTTGGTTGCCCAAGTATTCACTCATGTAGTAGGTCGAAACAGCTGGGGTGAAGACCATTAAGAAGCCGCTAATGATACCCGACATTGACAAAGGTAAAACGACTTTGAAAAAGGTTACCATCGGGGAAGCCCCCAAGTCGGCACTAACTTCTAAATATGAATGAGGGATACCAGTAATAACCAAATAAATTGGCATTAACATGAAAGGTAAGTAGTCAATGATTAAACCCAAGGTTAACAAAGTTTCGCCGGCAGGAATACCAACCAAGGAAGCCAAGTTTTTTAGAGCAATGGTGCGTAACAAACCGTTAATCCACATGGGAGCGACCAAAGCCATTAAAACCATGTATTGTGCGGTTTTGGAACGAATTTTGGCAATGGTATATGCTAAAGGGTAACCAATCAAGATGCAAACCAAGGAAGCGGTTAAAGCAATACGCAAACTGCGTCCGATTGTGGCCCATTGGCTGCTGTCGGTGAAGAAAGCCGAAACTTC
The DNA here is from genome assembly GCA_045538455.1 of Clostridia bacterium. GTDB lineage: Bacteria > Bacillota > Clostridia > Christensenellales > UBA1242 > RGIG8050. The sequence continues at coordinate 115,715 of JAZSRL010000009.1, forward strand.
GGCAAAAGAGAAACTACCTTCGCCGAAAAACGCGTAGCCGAACAACATAAACAAGGGAACGACCACAAAGATGAACATATAAATGAGATAAGGAAGGGCAAATAAACTGCGTGAGTTAAAATTATTCTTTTTCATCGTGGCGCACCTTAATGTCTTCTTTTTTAATTACTAGACCCACGCGGTCATCGGTGTTCCAGTCGTACGGCGTATCCACGATTAATGCCGTATCATTATCTAACCAGATTTTAACTTGGTAGTATTTGCCCTTATAAATCATGTCGGTAATGTTACCGCTAATTTGTCCTTCATCTTCGTTATCAGTTAAGTCAATTTTGTCAAAGTCGATAGTCGCAATTACGCGGTCGCCTTTGTTGAAAGTTTCACCTGCGGCTGGGATAAATTCAAAATCGGTGTCACCAATGGAAATGGTGTTTTCGCCGGTGATTTCAGTTTTGTATTCGTTAGTAATGCAGTCTTTCGGCATAACATGAATGCCGTCGGGTGCAATGCTCATCATAATTTTTTCGCCAATCGGGAAAGTTTTCGTATTTTTTATCGACAATTCGTAGTTATCCAAAACTACGGTAATATCGTAGAATGTGCCCTTAAAAACAACATTCATGACTGTGCCTTCGAATTGTGGTTCGCGGGGGTTAATTTTAATATCTTCTGGACGAATCAGAATATCAACTGGTTCATTCGCTTCAAAACCTTTGTCGGTGCAAGGGAATTGGTGTCCAAAGAATTCCACTAAGTTGTCTTTAATCATTTTGCCCGAAATAATATTACTTTCGCCAATGAAGTCTGCGGTAAACGCATTTTGTGGTTCGTCATAGATTTTCTTTGGTGTTCCTACCTGTTGAATTTGACCGTCACGCATGACAACAATGGTGTCACTCATGGTCATCGCTTCTTCTTGGTCGTGAGTAACGAAAATGAAAGTGATGCCCAATTCTTTGTGTAAACGGCGTAATTCAATTTGCATCTCTTTACGCATTTTTAAATCAAGTGCGGATAATGGTTCGTCTAAAAGTAAAACTTTTGGTTCGTTAACAATCGCACGCGCAATTGCAACGCGTTGTTGTTGACCGCCGGATAAACTGTTAATATCACGGTGTCCGTAAGCTTCTAAGTCCACCATGCGTAAGGCACGATTAACTTTATCAGCAATTTCTTGTTGACTCAGCAAACGATAGCCCTTTTTGCTGTTTGCATCGGGAACGGTTTTCAATTTTAAACCGTAAGCGATATTGTTAAACACATTTAAATGTGGAAACAACGCGTATTTTTGGAAAACCGTGTTGATATTGCGTTTGTGGGGAGGTACTGATGTTACATCTTCGCCTTCCAAATAAATTTCCCCCGCAGTTGGTTGTTCAAAGCCCGCCAACATACGCAAGATTGTCGTCTTTCCACAACCAGATGGACCAAGAATGGTTACGAAATCTCCTTTTTTAATGGATAAGGAAACATCGTCAACGGCCTTCTCTTTGTCGTAGATTTTTACGACATTTTTTAGTTCGATAATTTTTTCTCCTGTGAATTTTGCCACTGCATAAAACCCTACCTTTTTGTTTAAATTTTTTGCTAAATAGCATTAAAAATTGAGTTATTATGCTATTTACAGAACGCATTGTCAATAATAAATTTTGATGAGCCGAACTGCTTACATTACTAACATTTTTGTGCGTGGTTTTTTTATTTTTATCGTCGTTTATTTGCTGCTGCGACAGCTGTTTTGGGCGTTATTTTTGGCGGTCGGGATTAATGTTATTTATGAGTTGACGGCGGGGCGGAAGTTCTGGCAAGCGTGGCGGAACGCGCCGAAAAAAACGCGGCGGAATTGGCGTATTGTCTTACGGGATTTGTGGCGGCGTGCCTTTGCGCGTGAACGGACGAAAGGGTTAGTTTTTGCGGGCATCATTTTGCTGTTGACCAGTTATGTGGTCAAGTTTCAAGTCTATTATATATTAGTAGCATGTTTGGTTTTTACCTTAGCAGCAATTAGCCGCTTTGCACCGCCGACAAAATCTGATACAATAAAACATGAACCGTCGGGAGACACAAGTATGGGCACAACAACTAGCACACCGCCTACAACAAAGTAATGGTGGTGTTGTGTTGTTGCATGGTGCTATGGGCGCCGGCAAGACCACTTTTGTGGGTGATGTCGTGCGCGCTTTGTGTCCCGATGCGATGCCAGCCAGTCCGACTTTTACCATTATTAACCAGTACGCCGAAAATATTTTTCATGCGGATTTGTATCGTTTATGGGAAAACGAAAACCAAACAATTGAGGCGGTGATGCAAGAGACGGGTTTGATTGATTTATGTGTACCCGGTAACTATGTTTTTATTGAATGGCCAAATGATTTGCAAATACCTAATGCCATTAAAATTACCATTGAAGTCAAGGAGGACGGGGAGCGTGAATTTACTGTTATTGGATAGTACACAACCCCAGTTAGTTGTCGCTTTGGCGGTAGACGGTGCAATTACGGTGACCAAAACTTGTGACGAACAAAGGCAACATGATAAAAATGTAAACCGCTTGATTCGTGAATTAGGTGTTCCTAAATTTGATGCGGTGGCTGTGGTGACGGGGCCGGGGTCATGGACGGGAATTCGTGTTGGATTAGCGGTGGCCAAAGCTTTTGCTTACGCGCAAAAGATTCCAGTCATTGCCTTGACCCAAAAATTAGATGTAGAAGAAGCGATGCGTAAATATCAAGCGGGTGAAACGGTAGATCCATTTGCTTTGCAACCATTCTATAATGGTGAGTTTATTGTGAAACAGTAAAGTTCGTTGACGGAAGTTTTGAGTTCGTGATAGAATGGAAATCTTGTCAAAAACGCGGCTTTGTGATTTTTTATCGAAAAGCAAGAAAAACAAAATAAAAACAAAAGGAAATTTAAAAATGGGAAATGACATTAGAGAAAACAAGCATTTTAAGCGTGCAAGTAAAAAAAGAGCATTTAGGCAAGATCTATTTTCAAAAATTCACAAAAAAGAAAGCAATTTGTTAAGGGAATTTTATGACTTATTTTATGCTGCGGAGGCAGGTGAGCTGTCAGAAGATATTTTAAATGCGACAACTGGACAAACTGCGGATTATGTTTGTGAAGTCTTTCATCAAAAAAAATTAAGGAATGGTAATTACGAAGAACGCTCAATGTAATCATGTTTTAGGAAATAATTTGTTGAAGAAAAGTAGGTAGACCTATTGACTTTGGGTAGTTTGGCATGGGATAATGAAAGTATCAAAAGGAGATAATTATGGCAAAATTTGATTTAGATGCAGAAATGATGGAAGATTTGATGGCTGCAGATGACAAAATTCAAGCAATGTTTGAAACTGCAAGTACACCAAAATTGCGTTGTTTAGTAAAAGATGCATTTCACAAAGATGCTGTGAAAAAGAACCATCAACCAAATAAAAACATACAATCAAACAATGTAAACGAAAAATAATTTTTGAAGTAATCAATGAATTACGAAAATTTGTCATCAGTTTTGCAATAATTAACAAATTTCAAAAATAAGGAGAAATAAACATGAAACATTATGAAAATAAAATTTGTTTGGAAGAAAAATCAGTCATTCGTAGTATTGTCAAAGAATTAATTGAAAAAAACTTAACGGAAGATTTTAAAAAATCAGATTTGGCAGCGAATAAAGATTTTTTAGCTTCATTTGAGAATGAAATTTCTAGTTCAGTTGTGAGAGCGTTTAAGTCAAAAGGTTATAACGAATATGACGAAATTAACACAGCAGAAGTTATTGAATTTACAGATAATTTAATTTTTGGTCGTTTGCGTTATAAGAACCGTATGGCAGTAGCGGAAAATTCAAAAAAATTAGCGAAACTTAAATCTGATGATTTCCACAAAGGAAACAAAGAAACATTAGCAGAAACTCGTTTGGGTTATGCTATTCCAGGCGCTCAAAGTATTAAATCATTGGGTCAAAGTTTCATTAAAGTTAATTGATGATTTAAGCGTAAAATAAAAAAGTCCGTATGTGTAATAGAAAAACCGAATAAGTGGTGCAATTCATATATTACATTATGCGGACTTTTTTGTTGCTTCACGGTTGGGGTGGTAATGCAGATAGTTTTACGCCGCTTAGTCAATATTTGGCAAGAATTCCGGACTGTCAAGTTTTGACACCCAGTTTTCTTTGTCCACCGTGTGAAGTTTATACTTTGGACGATTATGTCGATGATTTGGAAAATTATCTTCGGCAATACAATGTGACACGCTGTGTTGTGATTGCTCATTCTTTTGGGGCGCGGTTGGTGGCGCTAATGAATGTGCGGTATCCGAAATTGTTCACACAAATTATTATTACGGGTGGTGCGGGTTTGCGCTGTCGGTCTTTTCGCGTATGGTGGAAAGTTAAGTGGTATCGGTTGCTGCGGCGGTGCGGAGTGCGGGTACAAGGTGGCAGTCGGGATTATCGTCAGCTGGACGCTAACGGAAAACGGACTTTTCAAAACATCATTCATCGGGATTTAACAGCGGAAGTTGCACAAATTACGGCACCAACCTTATTAATTTGGGGGACGCGGGACAAAGATACTCCGTTGTGTCAAATGCGCCGTTGGCAGCGGTTGGTGCCGCACGCGGAAAAAATTTGTTATCGCGGCAAAGGGCATTTTGCCTATTTAGAAGACAGTGCGCGTTTTATCAATGATGTGATGCGTTTTTTGCGCAAACACGAATGGAGGAGTAATGATGTGGCACGGAATGCATGAACTTTTATATAAGATGCAGTTGGTGGGGTACGACAGTGGCGCGTATTGGGATTTGGTTCCAAAAAATACACAGGGGCGGGTTAAGGTAACGGCGCGTATCAAACGGTTGCGTGTGGTAACTATCTTATTATGTATGGTTGGATTGGGGTTGCCGTTGTTATGTTTAGCGCAAACGGTGGCGGTAGCGAGTTGGTTGTTAAGACCTTATGAACAAAGCATGCAAAAAAAATTTATTCGCAAAGCGCAGCAGAGATTAGCTAAGCGCTTAGATTTAATTCGTATTGGTATCACAGGAAGTTACGGTAAAACCACTGTTAAAAATATTTTAGCGCAGATGTTAAGCGTGAAGTACCGTGTGGTTGCTAGTCCGGCCAGTTTTAATACGCCTTTGGGATTTGCGCGTACAATTAATGAAGATTTAAAGGCGGACACTCAAGTTTTGATTATGGAGATGGGTGCGCGGCGCCGTGGCGAAATCCGCGAATTATGTGAATTATTGCAACCGCAACATGGCATTATTACCAGTATTGGCGCGTGTCATTTGGCAACCTTTGGCGATATTAAGACGGTGGCGCAAACCAAAGCCGAATTGTTTGCAGCTTTACCTGCCGATGCTGTGGCGGTGACAGACGGTGACAATGAATACTGTCGAGCATTACAACATCCACACTTAACATTGGTGAAAGCGGCGGAGCAGCCAGTTTTTGTGACATCGTTGTTGGGGCAGCATCAACAAAAAAACATTCAAATGGCGGCAGCGTTGGCGCGAGCTTTAGGGGTGAGTGATAAAGATATACGCAGTGTGGTTAAAAACTTACAACCGACACCGCATCGTTTGGAACGCATTATTGCACCAAATGGCATTATTATTTTTGATGACAGTTACAATGCGAATCCAGTCAGTGCGCAAAGTGCTTTGGCGGTTATTCGTGAATATCCTACCCGCAAAGTTGTGCAAACGCCTGGTTTTGTGGAACAAGGTTCCAACGCGGCAGCAGCGCACGCTACTTTTTGTCAACAGTTAAAAACCGTAGCCGATGCTGTAATTGTGGTCGGTGAAGTAAACCGTGATTATTTTGAGCAAGGTTTAGCGGATTGGGACGGTGATGTGGTTTATGTGCCTAATCGCGAAGCCGCAAAAAAAATATATCCCCAATGGCTCGGCAAAGGGGATATCTTGTTGATTATTAATGATTTACCCGAACAGTATTAGTTGGCTTCGGTTGGTGCTGTATTGCCGTTCGTAAAGGTAGCTTTGACTTGGTTTAAAATTTCTTCTTTGATTTTCGGGTCGCTGTCTAACCAAGCTTTTGTTGCTTCTTTACCTTGGGCAATGCGTTCGCCTTGGTAGCTAAACCAGCTGCCTGCTTTTTGAATGATATCATTGGCAATCGCTAAATCTAAGATGCAGCCTTCGTTGGAAATACCTTTACCGAAAGTAATTTCAAATTCAGCAATTTTAAATGGTGAAGCCAATTTGTTTTTGACAACTTTGACTTTGGTTTTGTTCGCAATAACTTCATCGCCTTGCTTGACGCTGCCGATACGGCGGACATCTAAACGCATTGATGAGTAGAATTTCAAAGCTTTACCACCCGGAGTAGTTTCTGGGTTTTGACCCGGCATCATCAAGCCAACTTTTTCGCGTAATTGGTTAATGAAAACTAAAGCGGTTTCGGTTTTGTTAATAATTGGTGTTAATTTACGCAAAGCTTGACTCATTAAGCGGGCTTGTAAACCGATGTGTGCATCGCCAATATCGCCATCAATTTCGGCGCGTGGAGTTAAGGCTGCCACACTGTCGATGATAATCAAATCAACACAACCAGATTCAACTAATTTGTGTGCAATGTCTAAACCTTGTTCGCCGCTGTCGGGTTGACTGATAATTAAGTCTTTAACATTAACACCCAAGGCTTCGGCGTAGATGGGGTCCAAAGCTTGTTCGGCATCAATATAAGCGCAGGTTAAACCCATTTTTTGTGCTTCGGCAACAACATGTAAACAAACGGTAGTTTTACCACTAGATTCTGGTCCGTAGATTTCCGTGATGCGTCCGCGGGGAATACCGCCGATACCTAACGCATGGTCCAAGGTTAAACAACCGGTCGAAATAACTTTGACATTACGCACAACGGGGCCATCACCCATTTTCATAATTGCGCCTTTACCATAAATTTTTTCAATGGTGGCTAAGGCTGCTTGCAATGCTTTACTTTTTTCTTGTTCTGCCATAATATAGTAAGGATATATGAAATTTCGCAATTTTGCAAATAGGTTCTTGCTGATTGCCTTGCTGGTGGTTTTGTCTTTGGGACAACCTGCGGTGCGAGCTGTAACTTTGTCGGTACAGACTTTAGATGCGCCAAGTGAGGTATCTAAGACATATTATTTTGATTATTTTAATTATCAAGGTATAGCTGATCAAAGTGTTTATGAATCTTTGGGCATTAAAGTTTATAATGATTATTTGTCAGCGGTACAAGCGGAGCGTGGTTTAAAAAATGTTGTCATTGCCGTGATTGATTCTGGTTTAAATCCAAATCATCCGGTTTTTAAAAATCGAATACTGGAAAACTATGCCATGGATTTTAGTCGTGGTGGCACCATGTCGGTGATTGCTAATCATTGGAATGTGGATAGCAATGGACATGGCACGCATGTGGCGGGTATCTTGGCGGATTTAACTTTGAATAATGTTAAAATTTTGCCAATTAAAATTATGGATGGAATTACTAACAATGTGATTGATGAGTTTGCGTTGGAAAATGCAATACGGTATTTAGTGGCATTGAAAAGAGGTGTTGCGGTTAAATTAGTTAACGAAGATGGTTATGAAGATGCAAGTTTAGTTTGCAATGCGGAACGCGCCCAACTGAATATTGTTGCGGTGAATATGAGTTTAGGGACCGTTAGTGGTTTTGATAAAACGAATGAAGAAGATATGGCGGATTTTCAGAATATGAAGTATGGATATACCGAAAATAATGTGCGTTATCCCGGTTATCAAGATTACATTGATCATTTAATCAAATATGATATTTTGCCGATTGTGGCGGCAGGTAATATTGTCAATAAAGAGAATAAGCGCAATACATATTATTCTTTGCCTGGTGCTTGTGACGGAGTATTGTCTGTCTCGGCGTATAACAATACGCAAGTTGAGTATGCTTTGGCAGATTTTTCGTATCACAATGACTGTATTAGTTTGGCGGCACCGGGGGTGAATATTTGGTCGGCATGCAGTCAAAACATCATTAATTTACTGAATACGGCGGGCAGTGTTGAAGAATATCATGATGAGTTTGGTTATTATTATAAATATTCTTATCGTGGGAAAAGTTGGTATGTACGGGAAGATGCAAATGATGTGTATTATTTACGCGAGCAAGGCACCAGTATGGCAACTCCGTTTGTAACCGCATGTTATGCGATGTTAATGAGCGATGTAAGTAAAACCAATGCAACAGATTTTGGGTTAACGGCTTGGGATACGAAAGGCAAAGATAAGGATTTCATGACAATCCAACATAAAGCTTTGTTGGCGGCAGCAGCTACTTATGCGGACAAAGGGGAAGCCGGACATGACGACTATTTTGGTTATGGTGTTTTAAGTATGGCGTCTTTTGCAGCGGACGAGATTAGTGAACCGTTATTAGACATTGAATATGAAGTTGAGCCGAGTAAGAATTATCAAGATAAAGATTTATTTGGGCGTAATGAAGAAGAAGCGGATTGGTATCGTGTTTGTTGGATTTTGTTTTTGGGTGGATTTTTGATTTGGGGAATTTCTTATTTTAGGTCATACTTTAACAGGAGAAAGATTCATGACAACGAACCAAAGCAACCAACCTTTGAGTAAGCGCGTACAAGCGGATGAACGGTTAGATGGTCTCTTTATGACGGAGATGCGTTGTCCGTATTGTCAAACCAAAATGCCGAAAGCAACTTCCAAATGTAAAAACTGTGGATTAACTAAAGACCAAATTTACAACGCAGAATTGACGGCGCCTTATCGACACGAAGTGCTATTTTCTAAGGTGCGACCGGCGTCAATGCCTTATTGGAAAATGGTCTTGGGTAGTCTGTTTGGTTTCTTTGGCGTACATAATTTTATTGCGAAGCGTTATTTGCGTGGCGCCATTATGTTATTGTTGACAGTGGCTTACTTGGTGAGTTTGATTATTTTCCCGCCGATGTTGGGCGAAGCAGAACCAAATGCCATCCGCTATCTATTTGAAAGTCAGACATATTTATTCCCTGGGGATTTATTAGGTATTTTTGCTTTAACTTTATGGGTCTGGGATTTCTTTGCGGTTGTTTTCGGGCAATATAAGTATCCGGTTTTACCCAAAATAGAGGAAGAATAATGAGTACACAAAACACAAAAACACCTAAGCCTAAAACCAAAATTTTATTCGTCTGCGCGGGAAATACTTGTCGTAGTCCGATGGCGGAAGTGATTTTCAAACACATTTGCAAAAAGCATCGTCGCACGGGGGTGGTGGTACGCAGTGCAGGAACGGCGGCCGCGGTGGGTTCGGACATGATGCCGCAGGTGATTATTGCTTTGCAAAACAAGGAAATCCCAGTGCCGAAAAAGCCGCATATAGCGCGTCAGTATTTACCTAAAATGCAACAGCAGTATGATTATATTTTTGATTTGCGTGATTACAATGACCCTTATGGATATGGCCAAGATATGTATGACCAAGTATGCGAAAAATTGTTATTTGATTTAGAAGGTGTTTATCACCAGATTTTTGATTTGCGAAATCCGCACCCCGTGATACCATAAAGTATGATTTATTTGGGTTGTGACCATGGCGGTTTTGCTTTAAAAGAAGCGATTCGTATTCACTTGGAAAAACAAGGATTGGCTTATGTCGATTGCGGAAATACTCAATTTGATAGCGAAGATGATTTCACCAGCTTTGTGACACCAGTAGTGCATGGTGTTTTAAGTGACAGCGACAACCGCGGTATTTTAGTGTGCGGGACGGGAATTGGTGTTTCCATTGCGGCGAATCATCATGTCGGCATTCGTGCGGCTTTGGTACATAGTGTGGACTATGCGCGTTTGGCGCGTGAACATAATAATGCCAATGTGTTATGTCTGGGAGGTCGGTTCATGGATACGCCGGTGGCTTTAACTGCGGTAGATACATTTTTGGATACACCCATGAATCCAGATCCGAAATATCAAAGAAGAATGGCTTTGGCCAGTGGAGATAAGTAATGGGTTTTTTTAAAAAAATTTTTAGCGGATTAAAGAAAACAGCCGCGGCAGTCACGAACGGAATTGCCGCAATCTTTAATAAAACTTTTGATGATGAGTTTTATGAAGATTTGGAAACCGTGTTAATTAGTGCGGATATTGGTGTGTCGGCAACACAAAAAATTATTGAAGATATCAAACAGACGGTAAAAGTTGAAAAAATTAAAACCGAAGAAGAATTGAAAGCGCGTTTGGTACGCAGCATTGCGGAAATTTTGGAAAATGAAACGCCAGAAATGACGGACCCAACCGTGCTGATGGTGGTGGGTGTTAACGGTGTGGGTAAAACGACTTCGATTGGCAAGTTAGCGAATTTGTTAAAAAATGACGGGAAGTCGGTGTTATTGGTCGCGGGTGATACTTTCCGTGCGGCTGCGACCGAACAATTAGTTGAATGGAGTCAACGCGCGGATGTTCGGATTGTGAAGCAGGGTGCTGGCGCGGACCCAGCTTCTTTGGTTTTTGATGCTTTGACTTCGATGAAAGCCAAGGGTGAGCAGGTTGCCATCATTGACACGGCGGGGCGTTTGCATAACAAAGTGAACTTAATGGCAGAGTTGCAAAAAGTTGACCGGGTGGTTGGTAAGGTGATGCCGGAAGCTAATTATCGTAAGTTATTGGTGATTGATGCGACCACGGGTGGTAATGCGTTAAGTCAAGTAGAATATTTTCATGAAGCTGTCGGCTTAGATGGTATTATTTTGACGAAGTTAGACGGTACGGCGAAAGGTGGGATTGTAGTTGCCATTAAGCAACAATTTGATTTACCTGTTTGGTATGTGGGTGTTGGCGAACAGCTTAATGATTTAGTGCCTTTTGACGCGGAGTCTTTCGCGGCTGGTTTGGTTGGCATTGACGCATAAAGCTGTCTTTAATCCACGGGTGTTGGTGCAGTAAATCTTGCCAAGTAAAGAAATTAATTCCGATGTCGTCTAATCGGCGGCTAAGGTGGGCTGTGGCACGATCAAGGTGACGATAAAATGTGCGTTCCGCGATACCTAGTTGCTTGGCTTGGGCGGGAATATTTGCTGCGATGCCGTAGTTGCGGTAGTAACTGCGAATTACGGCTTGGGTATCGGTTGGTAGTTTATCAATGACGCGGTTCAAGCGTAAAGCCAGATTGTGAATGGTTTGTTGTTTGACATTGAGGTCAATGATTTTGTCGATGATGCGGTTGGTCAACAGTGGTGTGTTGCAACTGCACAGTGCATGGTTGTGGGCGCGTTCGGCTAACATCGTTTCGTATTCGGTTAGCCCTGGCCAGATCGATAATAATGTTTTTGTTATTGCATTTTCGTTCATGTATAAAAATGTATCAAAGTGTAGTGTTACAAACAAGGGATATAGAATTATTCTATACTAGCCATGTTAACCGAAGTTAATTTAAACTTATACAAATATTTTTTTGCGGTGATTGAAGAACGCAGTGTCAGTAAGGCTGCAGAAAAATTGTGTGTGAGTCAACCGACAGTGAGTTACAATATCCACGAATTGCAACGGGCTTTATGCGAAGATTTGTTTGTGATGGAGCGCAGTGGTTTAGTGCCTTTACCGCGTGCGGTAGATTTATACCAAAATGTAAAACCGGTGTACAATCAACTGATGCAAACAATTCAAGACTTTGCTGAAAATAAACTTAACCATTAGCTTCGGCTTTGGCAGAGCGTGGCATTTTATCTTTTTCTTTGATAATTTTATCGACGATGTCTTTTTTGAGTGTGGTACGGTTGCGGGCTTGAATTTGGCGGGCGCGTTTTTTTAAGGCTGCGGCGTGTTGCTCGTTGGCGAGAACTTGCAGCTTGGCAGCGATGGCTTCGTATTGACGACTTTTACCCAGTTTGAGTTTTTTGATTTCTTTGGCGTCAATAATTTGCCCGAGAAGTTGGTCAATGCGTTTAATGGGGCGGACATAAACATAAATAATAAATAAAATAATTAAAAACCACAAAGCGAATAAGCCGATTTGCGCAAAGAACAAAGGCGTAAACCAGCCGTTTGTTTCGGTGGCGGTGGTGGTGGCAACTCCGGCAACGGTCAGGTTGCCTGCGACACGCGGTACGGCGGTTTGAATAAAACGGTTAGCGACAAAATAGATTGCAGTAGCGGCGGTAGTAGTAATGAGTAAGCCACTGGTGATAGAACGATTACGCAGGAAGCGGGTCAAGGTAATAAGAAAAAATAAAAGGGCTAAACCGGCTAAACCTAATGCAATCCATAAAAAGAATGGATTATATTTTTCTCCGAAAGTAAAACACAAAAAAGCCCCTACTACTGCGATGATGCAAATAATTAAAGGGACTTTGGTTTTTTTGCGTGATGCCATAACGGTAGCGTGCGGATTATGGTAGAAAAATATGCGTAATTATTTTGTACCGAATAAAATACCAATGGTATTTTCGCCACAATGTGCTGTGACAGTACCGCTGGCAATAGTTTCGATAACTTGTTCGAAAGGATAACGCGCTAAAGCTTGTTGTTTGATGTCTTCAACAATTTGTGGGTTTGCCATTTTGGTGTGTGTGATAAACAAAACAGATAAATCTGGATTGGGGTTCTCGTTTAAAACGGTATCCACATATTGTTTCACACAGAAATTCAAATTGCCACGGAATTTCTTGCCGGATTCCATTTTACCGTCTTTAAGTAGAATTTGTGGTTTAATGCGTAAGATGCTGGCAAAGAATTTGGTGGTGCTACTACAACGGCCGCCGCGGTGTAAATAAGTTAAGTCGTCGACGATGAAACTGGCTTGGACTTTGTCAATTTCTGATTGAACGCGTTCCACAATTTCGGCGGCAGAGAGACCTTGGCTGCGATATTTGACTGCGCGTAAAATGGAAATTGCGGTGCCGGTTGACAAAGAGCGACTGTCAATGACATAAACATTTTCCATTTCGTTGGCGGCGGCTACGGCATTACGGTGGGTGCAAGAAATTTCTCCGGAAATATTAAAGTGGATTAAGCTGCCACCTGCTGGCTTATGCGCTGTAAAAAATTCTTTGTATTCGGGAGTGCTAATCGCCGATGTTTTGGGAGTTTTTTTAGTCGCGCGGAAGTATGCATAAATTTCTTCTGCAATGTTTGGGTGGTCACGACCTTCTTTATCGCCCATAAAGATGTACATTGGTATGGTTGTTATATCATGTTCTTTTAAAATGTCGTCTGGTAAGTCGCAAGTGCTGTCTGCGGTAATTTTAATGTTTTCCATATAAGCAGCTTAATCGGTTTTTGGTTGCAATACAACTAAAATTATGTTAATTTGTGTGTGGCATGGAATACAAAGTCAGGTGCGGGGAGTTAACCCCACGGCAACTGGCGGCGTTCAACCAATCAGGGTATAGTGAAAAATTTATCCGTTTATTAATTGAAAGAGGTATTGACACCAAAGAGAAGGCAGACAAATTTTTTAACTTCGACCCGAACCAACTGCATGACCCCATGTTATTGAAGGGTATGCCGGAAGCGGTGGCAAGGTTGCGCGACGCTATTAACCGAAAACAGAGAGTTTTAATCATCGGCGATTATGACGCTGATGGTATCTGTGCGACTGCCATTTTGTATAAATACTTATTGACACAGCGTGTGCGTACTTCTTATTTCTTGCCCGAGCGCGATGCTGATGGCTATGGTTTAAATATAGATTTAATCGGTCGTTTACATGAAAAATTTCAACCGGAGTTATTAATTACTGTTGACTGTGGAATTTCTTGTCCGGAAGAAATTAAGTATGCGCAATCGTTAGGAATTGATTGTATTGTGACTGACCACCACGCGATTCCAGAGCAAACACCGAACTGTATTTGTGTGGACCCGAAGTTTACCGACCAAGCATATCCATTTGATGACTTATGTGGTGCTGGTGTAGCTTTGAAGTTAGTGCAAGCGATGGAAGGCTTGGAAGTTGCGAAAAATTATTTTGATATTTGTGCGATTGCAACAGTTGCGGACATTGTGTCTTTGACCGATGAAAATCGCATTATTGTGCATCATGGTTTAAAAATGTTGAATCAAGGGACTGTGCCGGGAATTACAGCTTTGGCGCGGGCTTGTAATATCCGTGGAACAATTAAAAGCGGGGATATAAGTTTCCGTCTGGGGCCCAAGATTAATGCCAGTGGGCGCATGGGCAATGCGAAGCGTGGACTGGATGTTATCTTGGAACAAGATGAAACGCGCTTGGAACGCATTGTTAAAAACCTGTTATATATGAATACAAAACGCCAAGAATTATGCACGGTGATTTTTAATGAATGTGTTCAATTAATTGAGCAAGAAGGTTTACAAAATGACAGTGCGATTGTGGTCGCGAAACCAGAATGGGAAAGTGGTGTTTTAGGAATTGTGGCGGTACGCTTAGCTGAAAAATACGGGCGTCCGTGTATCGTTTTAGGCGGTAAAGGTGAAGTATATAAAGGCAGTGGTCGCAGTATTGCCGGTATTCATTTAGTCGAATGTATTACGAAAGCGGCGGAATGTTTATCGACATTTGGTGGTCATGCAATGGCGGCGGGAATGTCTTTGCCGGTCACTAAGTTTGAAGCTTTCCGTACTCTTTTCCAAAAAATTGTGACCGAAGCAGCGGCGGCACAGACTGCGGAAAATTGTAAGTATTATGATTTTGAAATTAGCGAAAGCGAATTAAATCCACAATTTTTCCAAGAAGTGGCGATGTTGGAGCCGACGGGTTGTGGTAATCCAGCACCGGTTTTAATGACGGTTATGCGTGAAACGCGTGCGGTAAGTTTGCCAAGTCACCCAACGCATACCAAATTTGATAGTGGGCAATTAAAATACATTTTCTTTGGCGGTGCAGCCTTTAATTCAATTTTGGCAGCACCGTGTGTTAAGAGTGTGATATTTGAATTACAGCACAATGAAGGTGCGGCACCACAAGCTGTCGTCAAATGTGTGATTCCGTTTGCGATTAACGATGATGAGAAAGCGTTGGTTTTACAAAGATATTTACATGATGATTTAGCGGTAGCGCCAGATCAAAACTTGCAAGAAGTAATTCATAGTTTAAGTATTGACAGGTCGGTATTTATTGATTATTATAAAGCAATTCTAAACTTAGTGAGCCAAAACAATTACTGTCCATCGGTTTTAAAATTGTTTGGCAAAATCACATTACCAAAGAAAAACATCTTCCAGTTTGTTTTTTGTTTCGCGGTATTTCAACAACTGGGAATTTATGAGATTGTGCGCAACCGTTTGAATATCCACAATGAACGCACAACCGAACTCAACAAAAGTGCTATTTACAATAAAATTGTGAATTTAAATTAGATAGTAAGGAGAGAAAAATGAGCAAAAATTTAAGAATTAGTTTCTTGGGGGGCTTAGGTGAAATCGGTAAAAATATGACCGTTTTCGAATTTGGCGATGACATGATTGTTGTTGATGCTGGGCTTGGCTTTCCGGATAGTGCGAAAATGCCGGGGATTGATATGGTTGTGCAAGATATCACCTATTTGATTCGTAACAAGAACAAAGTTAAAGGGTACATTATTACTCACGGTCACGAAGACCACATTGGTGGTTTGCCACACGCCTTGAAAGAAGTGCCGGCTCCGATTTATGCCAGCCGTATGACTTTGGGATTGATTGAACATAAATTGCGTGAACATTCAGGATTGAAAGTTAAAGCGGTTGCTGTGCGTCCGCGCGCGGTGGTGAAGATTGGTGAATTCTCGGTTGAGTTTGTTCATGTGAATCACTCGATTCCGGGGGCTTTCGCGGTGGCAATTACCACGCCTTTGGGTACGGTTTTCCACACGGGGGATTTGAAGATTGATTTGACGCCAGTTGACAATCAACCGATTGACTTGGCGCGCATTGGTGAAATTGGACGCCGTGGCGTGTCTTTGATGTTATGTGAGAGTACCAACATTGAGCGTGAGGGCTTTACCATGAGTGAAACCACAGTTGGTGAACGCTTAGACGAGTTGTTTGCGCAGTACAAAGACAAACGCATGTTTATTACATCATTTGCATCAAATGTACACCGTATGCAACAAATTTTGGACTTAGCACAAAAGTACAAGCGTAAAGTGGCTTTCTTGGGACGCAGTATGATAGCAGTGAGTGATATTGCGATTAAATTGGGCGAAATGAAAACGCGTCCAGAAAACATTATTGAAATCAGCAAAATTAATGCTTTTAAGAATGAAGAAGTGTTGGTCTTATTAACGGGTAGTCAAGGGGAACCCAATGCGGCGTTAAGTCGTATGGCGAATGGCGATTTCCCGCAAATTAACTTGGGGCCCAGTGATGCGGTGATTTTCTCGGCTTCACCGATTTCGGGTAATGAAGGTGCGGTGGCCGATGTGGTTAATAATTTGGTGCATCGTGGTTGTGAAGTTGTTTATGAGCGTTTGGCGGCTGTGCATGTTTCGGGACACGCTTGTCAGGAAGAAATCAAAATTATTCATGCTTTGGTGCGTCCGCGTAATTTTATTCCAATTCACGGCGAATACAAGATGTTGAAGAAGCACTGTGACTTGGCGAAAAAAATGGGGATGCCGGCGCGTAATGTGCACATGGCTGAGTTAGGTGAATGTTGGGAAATGTCGGCAACGGGCTTGAAGAAAGTTGGTTCGGTGCCACATGGTTCGCGCTTGATTGATGGATATGGCGCTGGTGATGTGGATAGTTCGGTTTTGCGTGACCGCCAAGCTTTAGCCGAAGATGGGATTTGTGTGATTGGTTTGGGTTATGATGGTAAGACGGGTGATTTATTGTCGGGCCCAGATGTTATTATGAAAGGTTTAGCATACGCGCATGAATTAGAAAAAGTCATTGTGGATATTCGTGGCGTGGTGTTAGAGTCTTTGGAAAAGATGCCATTCAATGGTAATGATGCGAATGATGTACGCAATCAAATTCGCAAGGATGTACAAAGTTATTTCCAAAAAACTTTTAACCGCCGTCCGATTGTTGTTTCAATGTTGGAAAAGGTTGGTCAATGATTGGTATTTTTGCCGGTATCATTATTGCAGTTGCCTGCGTGGATTTAGGTACAAAGTTTATTTTTGATGGTGTTTTGAACACAGGGATAGCTTGGGGCTTGGGTGCGCAGTGGCCTTGGTTATGGATTGCGATTGTGGTTTTGTCGGCAGTGTTAGTGGTGTTTTGTATTGTGTGGTATTGTCGTTCGTCACGCCGTCATTCATGGTGGTTTACAGTTGGTTTGGCTTTGTTTGTTGGTGGTGTGATTGGCAACGCGGTTGACCGTTGTTTGACGGGCGGTGCAGTACATGACTTTATTAATTTTGTACTCTTTAAAAATAACTTGGCAGACATGGCGATTATTGCCGGTGCCATAATGGTGGGAGGTCAAATTGCGTTTCGATAAATATTTATGTGATTTGTATCCAGAAGTCACGCGCAGTCAAATTGTGGCGGCCATTAAGCGCGGTGATTTTACCGTAAATGGTCAAGTGGTGAAGGCGGGTTATGACTTACGCGAAACTGATAAAGTAGAAGGGGAACTGCAACCCGTATCCGTAACCGCAGAGCCAGAAGACATTGCTTTGGATATTGTTTATGAAGATGAACATTTACTGGTGATTAATAAGCCACGGGGCATGGTGGTGCATCCCGGGGCTGGAATTAAGAATGGTACGGTTTTAAATGCTTTGTTAGGTCGTGGGCAGGGTCATTTAGAAAGAGCGGGCATTGTACATCGTTTGGATAAAAATACGGCGGGTTTGTTGATAGTGGCGAAGACGGTGGCTTGTCAAAGTGCCTTAGCCAAAATGTTTGAGACACATAGTATCCAAAGAACTTACTGGGGCTTGGTCGAGGGGAAAGTTGACAGTGATTTGACGATTGACCGTAATATTGTACGCCACCCGAACCATCGTACTATCTTTACGGTCACGGAAACCGGTGGGCGCCGTGCGATTACGCATTTAAAAGTTTTGGAGCGCTATGCACGACACACCTTATGTGAATTCACTTTGGAAACAGGACGCACACACCAAATTCGTGTGCATTGTAAGTCGATTCATCATCCAATTGTGGGTGATCCGGAATATAATAGTGGTAAGGGGCAAATGCTGGAAGCGGTGCGTTTGGATTTCGTGCATCCGATAACTGGGCAACTTGTGCACCTAGAAATCGCGCCGACAAAAGAGTTTGCCGATACTCGCGATAAATGTTATCATCTAGTATAGGAGGTAAAATCAAATGTCATCAACAAGAAGTGGGCTTTTGAATGTATTGTCATACTTGTCAATTGTTGGCGTTGGCCTTGTATTGTTAATTTCATGGATTTTTGAAATGGTGGGATTAACTGCACAAGTTGTTAGTGCTGTAAAACTATTGGCAGAAGTTTTGGCTTACATTGTAGTTGCATGTCACTCATTCGGCTACGCTCGTAGACGCGGAGGATGGTGGTTGGCGATTTGGGTCGTTGCCATTGTTTTAATCGTGGTATTCTTGGTTTTGGGCAATATGAATATTCGTTTTAAATAAAAATGAAACATTTTTTCCAAAATGCATTTACCAAAATAAAGAATTATTTTACGGCTAATACTGGTCGTAAAATTTTCTTTTTTGGTGGTTTGGTGGCTACGCTTGGTTTAATCGTTTTGGCAACGCTGCATTTAAGCTTGCCGCATCTGCGAGACCATTCACTTTATTTTGCATTGCGTGAATTGAGAGTTGGTGTTTGGTATCTTACATTAATTAGTTTGGTTGTGGCGGGTGTTGGTACTTTATGGGATAGTATGTACACGCGTTATTTATTTTTAAAAAAAGTCCGTGATATGCAATACAACCATTTAAAAGAAATTTACGAAAAGCAAGATGCCGGGGAAGCGGTGGAAATGACTTCGACATTTAGCGAAGACGAAAAAAAATACATACGCCGCCGCAAGTTGGGATTTATCGGCATAATTATTTTTAAGGTAGCTGCGGTTATTGCGTTGTTTTCCTTGCTATTAGGGTTGTAAATAAGGTATAATAATCCTTATGGATAAAAAAGTAACAAAACAACAAAATCAAGCTACGGTCGAAATGACCTTCAACAAAGCAGAATGGGATGCAGCCATTGAGAGTGCTTACAAAAAGAATGCCGGAAAATACAAAGTTGCCGGTTTCCGTGCTGGTAAAGCTCCACGCAAAATGGTAGAACAACAATACGGTGCTGGTATCTTCATCGAAGATGCAATTCAAGATTTATTTGCCGCTAATTTTGGTGACGAATTAAAGTTGATTGACTATCCACATTTGGATTTTAATTTTACCGAAGATGGTGGGATTAAATTAGTTGCAAAGTGTGATGTTGAACCAGAAGTTACCTTGGGAAAATACACTGGTTTGGAAATTAAGAAAACTGAAGTGAAAGTTGGCACCAAAGATGTTGATGCTTACTTGAAGCGCTTACAAGAAACACGCGCGAAGCAAGTCGCAGCAGACAAAGAACACGCTGTTGCCGATGGAGATATTGCGGTGATTGATTTCCGTGGTAGTGTCGATGGTAAATATTTTGACGGTGGTACCGCAAAGAATTATGAATTAGAAATTGGCAGCCACAGTTTCATTGATAATTTTGAAGAACAATTAATTGGTTTGAAAATTGGAGAAAGCCGTGATGTGAATGTCACTTTCCCAGCGACTTATCATGTAGAAGATTTGAAAAACGCAAAAGCAAAATTTGAAGTAACTTTGAACAATATCATGGTTAAAGAAATGCCAAAGTTAGATGATGAATTTGCGAAAGAAGTTTCTGAATTTGACAGCTTACAAGCTTTGAAAGATGACATCTTGAAAAAATTAACCGACCAAGCAACAAAGCAAGCAGAATACGCGGACGAAGAAAAATTGTTTGAAGCAATTATGGATAACGCAAAAGTGGAAATTCCTGACAAAATGATTCACGACTATGCTCATGCCATGATTCACGACATGGAACACAAGTTGGCGGCACAAGGTGCAAGCTTGGAAATCTATGCGCAATACATGGGAACAACGGTGGAAAAAATTCACGATGAACAACATCAAATTGCGGCAAAGCAAGTGAAGATGCGTTTGGTGATGGATGCGATTGTCGAAAAAGAACAATTGTCCGACAAAGACCGACAAAAACAATTTGAGAATTTGACTATATTCTTAAAAAGGGAGAACAAAATATGCTAGTTCCAATGGTAGTTGACCAAACCGCAAACGGTGAACGCAGTTACGATATTTACAGTCGTCTTTTGGAAGACCGTATCATCTTTTTGAATGGGGAAGTCAATGCTCAATCGGCGAACTTGGTAGTTGCGCAATTGATTTACTTGGAAGCTAAAGACCCAAACAAAGATATTTCTTTGTACATCAACAGCCCAGGGGGTTCGGTAACCGACGGTTTTGCCATCTACGATACAATGCAATATATCAAGTGTGATGTTTCTACCATCTGTGTGGGAATGGCGGCTTCGATGGGTGCGTTCTTGTTGGCGGCTGGCGCCAAAGGAAAACGCTTTGCGTTAGCGAACAGTGAAATTATGATTCACCAACCACTTGGTGGTACCCAAGGTCAAGCCACGGATATTCAAATCCAAGCTGAACACATTTTACATTTGAAGAAAAAATTGACAAAAATCTTAGCGGAAAACTGTGGTAAATCTTTGGAAGAGGTAACCGCAGATTGTGAACGCGACCATTATTTGACAGCAACCGCAGCCAAAGAATATGGTTTAGTAGATAAGGTTTTTACGAAAAGAGCTTAATTGGCAGGTATAATCATATCTGTCTATGGGAAACTAACAAATAGATATGATTTTCCGAGGAGGTGTTATGAACGCTTTATGTAGTTTTTGCGGACGCAGTAGCCGCGAAGTAAAGAAAATTATTGGCAGCCCAACTGGGTCGGCCTATATTTGCGAATATTGTATTGAAGCTTGTTCTGATGTGTTATTGGCTCATCGTGAGCATACAACGCCTGCGGATTTGGTGTTATTACCACCCGCAGTGATTAAAGCGAAATTAGATGAATATATCATTGGTCAAGACGAAGCGAAGAAAACTTTGTCGGTGGCGGTGTATAATCATTACAAGCGTATTAATTACAATCAATATTTAAAACAAAGTAAAAAGAAAGACCGTAAACCGGATGATGTCGAATTAGAAAAAAGCAATATCTTGATGATTGGGCCAACCGGGTCAGGGAAGACTTTGTTAGCCAAAAACTTGGCGCGGATTTTAGATGTGCCGTTTGCGATTGCCGATGCGACCACTTTGACCGAGGCTGGTTATGTGGGTGAAGATGTTGAAAATATTTTATTAAAGTTATTACAAAACTGCGATTACGATGTGGAAAAAGCGCAACGCGGAATTGTCTATGTGGACGAAATTGACAAGATTGCCAAGAAAGGTGAAAACCGTAGTATTACGCGCGATGTGTCAGGCGAAGGCGTACAACAGTCTTTGTTAAAGATTATTGAAGGCACGGTAGCGAATGTGCCACCACAAGGCGGACGCAAACACCCTAGTCAAGAATGTATTCAAATTGATACTTCGAACATTTTATTTATTGTGGGTGGTGCATTTGTTGGCTTGGAAAAAATTGTATCGGCGCGTTTGAACGGTTCTGGTTTAGGATTTGGTGCCGAGTTGAAAAACAATACAGATGAGTCTGCCGCAATCACCGACATTAAAAGAGTTAGTCCGGTTGACTTGGTTAAGTTTGGTATTATCCCAGAATTTGTGGGCCGTGTACCCGTGATGGTTGGCTTGGAAGCTTTAGACAAAGAAGCGTTAATCAAAATTATGACACAGCCGAAGAATGCTTTAACCAAACAATTCATCAAAATGTTTTCGTTGGACAATGTTAAATTGGAAATTACCAAAGATGCGATTGAACGCGTGGCGGACTTGGCCTTAGAATTAAAAACAGGCGCGCGTGGTTTGCGTACAATTTTGGAAGATGCTTTATTAGATGTTATGTATGCTACGCCAGCGGATAAAACGATTGATAAAATCATAATTGATGCCGATGTCATTAACAAGAACGCAAAGCCGAAAATTATTCACGCGGAGAAAGCGCCTGTGGACGAAGTTAGCGAAAGCAAACCCGTTGCGAAAAAAAATAGCACAGCAAAAAACAAAACTGCTGTAAAGCCATTGGCTTCGGCGTAAAACAAAATTGCGAGGATATATGTCAAGCTTAAGAGAAGATTTTAATGCATTACCATTTCAGGAAGTTTATAAGATTTTAAGTGAGTTAAATGCTGCACCTGAACTAACTGATAAATTAATCGTAGGTGGGGGAATAGCACCATATTTATTAATTGAAACAAATTCAGAAAGGCAACACCGTGATGCAGATTTGTTGGTTGATGAAAATGATATGACAGCGGTGCGTGATTATTTAAAAAAACACAATCTTTATGATGCGCGCTATGATTCTCTTTCGTATCAAGGTGTAACACGCGACCATGGGGTGACGGCACGGATTAACGGATTTCCGGTCGGGTTTTATCCGTACAATG
The DNA here is from genome assembly GCA_045538455.1 of Clostridia bacterium. Taxonomy (GTDB): domain Bacteria; phylum Bacillota; class Clostridia; order Christensenellales; family UBA1242; genus RGIG8050. The sequence goes on from JAZSRL010000009.1 coordinate 138,229, forward strand.
CCGTGACAGACGAACAAACAAAAGAACCGGCAATCGACATTTATGCTTACAGTTTTGGTGAAACGCCAGATCAAATCGACTTAAAAGAAAGTCATATTGTTGGTTTTGAAAAAGGTGACTTATGTATAACAAAATGCTTGAGTGATGAAAGTCGAATGAAAATTATATCACCAGAAGTTGTTGTTGTTTCAAAACTAGGGAAAGGTAAAAATAATTTAAGAGATAAAGATAAACAAGATTTACATGCGATGATCTTTACACGCATGAATGCGGAGAAAATGAAACGCATTTATCACGCCTTTAATCACCGTGGCACCAGAAGGTCGATTGCGGAAAAAGATGTAGAAAAAGTGTCTTTGGACGACATCCTAAAAATATTCCGCTATAACGACCTTGAAATAGAAACTACAATTGGTCAGTAAAAAAAAGACATACAAGCGTATGTCTTTTTTCTTTTGTTTGCGCTTTGCGAATTAGTTTTCCAATGCTTTAATTTGGCTGGTATGTAATTCGACTTTGTTGCTGCGGCCAAACATATTAACGATAACTGTAATTTTGTGGTTGGCAGCATCGACATTCGTAATCTTTGCGGTTTGTCCCATTAATGGTCCGTCAATGATGGTTACTACATCGTCAACTTCGAATGATACTTTCGCATTTAATTTGCGTTCTAAACGCATTTTCATGACATCAGCATTTGACAAGGGAAGTGGACGACCTTTTGGACCAACAAAACCAGTAATACCACGCGTACGCGTAATGGTGTGCCAGATATCATCTCCGTAAATCATTTTTACGAAAATGTAAGTTGGCATACTGTGTTGGCTCTTGATTGATTTAGTGCCGTCTTTCTTTTCAGTCATCACATCTTCGGTTGGAATGTAGATTTCCAAAACGCGATCTTCTAAGTGATATTTTTCCACAACTTTTTTTAAGTTATCTTCGGCAACAGCTTCATAACCATTGAAAGTGTGTAATACATACCAACGAGCTTCGCTGTCGCGGCGTTGATTGCCAGCGACTTTCAATTCTGGTGGCATATCGTTTTTTAATTCTTGAGCGATATTGTTTTCTGTCAAATTTGTATTCTCTTCCATAATTCCTCCTTAAAAGAGTGTCCAGCCGGAAAGGCTTCCGTTCACTAATAAATAATGTAGTAAGCCGAACAAGATCCACATAACTAATAAAAGGATACCGAAAAGGATAACAATCCCCAAAACGATTCCAGTAGATTTTATGACTTGTTTGAATGTCGGCCAATGGACTTTCTTTAATTCGCTAAAAATAGCAGCGATACCACGAGAAAGCCATTTAAAGAAACGAACCAAGAAAAATGGTTTCTTGTCTTTTTTATCTTTTGGCTTGTCCGCCGCTTTTTTAGCTTTTTCTTTTTGTAAGCGTTTTTCTTCTTTTGCGCGTTCTTTTGCAGCTTTGCGCAATTCTTTCGGTGTCAGAATGGGTGACAAGTTTTCGGTTGCAACATTGTCATTGACATTCTCGACCGTTGAATCGGCTGCTGCGGACACAGGAGCTTTATTTTGAGCTCGGTTGTATTGCTTTTGTGCGTGTCTGCGCTTCGATTTTGAACCCATGCGGCCTCCTTATTTGCTTTCTTTGTGTTCCGTGTGTTTGCGGCAGAAACGGCAGTACTTTGTCAACACTTTACGCTCTGGATCATTCTTTTTGTTTTTTTCCGTGTCGTAGTTGCGTTGGTTGCATTCTGTACAAACCAATACCATTGGAACGCGATTACCTTTTTTGTTTGCCATATTTTTCTCTCCTTAAAAAAAAGACACCTTTTGCGGCTGTCTTTGTTTATCTTATATAATATATCCAAGACTCTTGATTGTCAAGCGGATATATGATAAGCTGCTCTTGATGGAAGCAACAGTTATTCAATATATGACAGACCATAATATGATTAATGCGGGCGACCGTGTGGGGATTGGTGTGTCTGGTGGCGAAGATTCAATGGCTTTGTTGGCGTTGTTTAATAACTTGGCCCAACAATTAGATTTTGAGATTTTGGCGGTACATGTTAATCACAAGATTCGTAAGTCGGCGAACCGTGATATGCGTTTTGTAAAAAAATACTGTGATGATAATGGGATACCATTTGTGAAATATGTCGTGGACGCACCCGAATACTCTACGACACACAAGGTTGGGTTAGAAGTCGCTGCGCGTGAGTTGCGTTATGAATGTTTTGAAAAAGCTGTAAAAAAATACAAGTTAAATAAATTTGCTTTGGCACATCATTTGAATGACCAAGCCGAAACTGTGTTAATGCATTTATTCCGTGGTTGCAGCTTGGAAGGGGCTTCGGGGATGGCACCGAAGCGTGGATTCTATATCCGTCCGTTCTTAGAAACCAAGAAGTCGGATATTATTGCTTACAATTATCGCAATTCAATTCCGCATGTAGATGATGAAACGAATGATGACAACGCTTATCGCCGTAATTATATTCGGAATGTTTTGTTGCCAGAAATTACGCGTGAATGGCGTGGTGCGGCGGAGAACTTGGCTTCGTTCGGGAAGATTGCGGCACGCGACAATAAGTTCATTACCGACCAATGTGATATGAATGGGATAGTGCGTGATGGTAATGTGGTGCGGATTCCTTTAAATCGTTTTTATTTGCCTGATGCGATTGTGACGCGTATGATTTATCACGGCTTAGGTTTATTGGGGTTACGCATTGATATTGAAATTAAACATATTAACGCGATTATGGCTTTAAGCGCGGACGGTTTGAACGGTGAAAAAGTTTCTTTGCCACACAATGCTTACGCGGTGAAAGAATATGAATATATTAGCTTGGTGCGCAGCGAAAATCGGCCAGAATTTAAAGAATATAGTTTCCGCGTAGGTAAGACTTTGGTGGAAGGTTTTGGCACAATTTCGATTACTAAAACCATTAGTTATAAATTAGCAATTCAACGCGGTTTATGTGTTGTCGATGCAGATAAGTTGCCGCGTAAAGCAAAATGGCGTTTCCGTTTAGATGGTGATATGTTTGAAAAAATTGGCGGCGGTACCAAGAAGTTAAATGCTTATTTAACGGATAAAAAAGTACCAGCCCGTTTAAGACCGACCACACCAGTTCTGGCTTTGGACCACGAAGTATTTGTGGTTGGTGGTGTGGCGATTAGTGAAAAAGTCAAAACCGACCGTGACACAATTGATGCTTATGTTTTGGAATTTATTCGTCAATAAAGGCGAGTGACGATTTTTAAATTAAATTTCTGAGGGAGTTTCGTTTTGGCGGTTGCGGTTTTCGGCAGCAATTTCGGATAAGATTTGCGCGAAAGCTTCAATGCCAATTTCTTCGATATGCCCGCTTTGGTTGGCGCCCAGCACTTCGCCAGAGCCACGGATTTCTAGGTCGCGCATGGCAATATTAAAGCCGGCGCCGGTTGAATAAAAGTTTTTAATCGCGTTAATGCGTTCCATAGCTTTGTCAGTGGTGTATTCGGCGCGCGCATAAGTTAGGTAAGCATAAGCTTGGGTGGTGCTGCGTCCGACACGACCACGCAATTGGTGCATTTGGGCTAGTCCCAATTTATCCGCACCAATGACAAACAATGTATTGGCTGTGGTTAAGTCGATACCGTTTTCCAAAATTGTGGAAGCAACGATAATATCGATTTCGCGTTCGTAAACGGCAGTGATGGTGCGTTCGATTTGGGCAGTTGGCATTTGGCCGTGAACATAAGCCACTTTCTCGGGATAGCGTGCGGCAATTTTCGCAGCAAATTTGTCCATGTCTTTGACTGTGTTATACAGTATTATGACTTGACCTTGGCGTGCCAGTTCTTCGTCAATGGCATTCCATAAAAGTTCCCAACTAAATTCGGCAACGCGTGTGATAACGGGGAGACGGTCTTTGGGTGGTGTGGTGATAACGGAAATATCACGCAGTCCCATTAGAGACATATTCAGTGTGCGGGGGATTGGGGTCGCGGACAAAGTAAGCACATCGACATGGGGTGTCAGCTTTTTGATTTTTTCTTTGGCTTCGACGCCGAAGCGTTGTTCTTCGTCTAAGATGAGTAATCCGAGATGATGGAAATTGGATTGGGTAAGTGATAATAATTTATGAGTGCCGACAATAATGTCAATTTTTCCTTCTTGTAAATCGGCGAGTGTTTGGGCTTGTTGTTTAGGCGTAATAAAACGGTTATAAACGGCAACGCGAATGCCGAATTGTTGGAAACGAGCCACTGCGTTTTGGTAGTGTTGCATAGACAGGATTGTGGTCGGACACAGGAGTACGACTTGGTAGCCATTCATGACCGCATTGAAAGCGGTGCGGAAAGCAATTTCCGTTTTGCCATAACCGACATCGCCGCAAACCAAGCGGTCCATTAAGCGTGGACTGGTTAAGTCGGTATAGATGTCTTGCATGACTTTTTCTTGGTCGGTGGTTAAATTATAAGGAAAGCTGGCGGCGAAAGCGGCGTTATTGTCATCTAAAATTTCGTAGGGTGTGCGTTTGATGCCAGCCCGTTGACGATATAAGTCACTTAATTTGAAGGAGAGTTCTTGCAGGCGTCGCCGAACCCGTTGCTTCGCATTGGCGAAGTCTTGCCCCCCTATTTTGTGTAGGCGTGTTGGTTCCCCAACATAGTTAGAAAGTACATCGGTTTTGTCGGTGGCGAGATAGACCATGGTGCCACCATCATATTGCAAGGTTAGGTAGTCGGACAGATTACCATCGCCAAGTAAGTCGAGTTTTTTGATACCCATGAAGCGACCGATACCGTGCAGGGAGTGAACTACACATTCGCCGACCAAGGGCATAATAAATTCTTTTTTGGTTTTAGTCAGTAGTGTAGCGGTATCCGCATTTTTACCTGGATTATTGTCGGTTAAGCTGTAAATGAGTAAATCTTCAACTTGGCAGGAAAGGGGGAAGGTTTTGGGTAAGATATTAATGCAGTTGGGATAAATTTGTCCTTTGGTTAAGACAAAGTCAATTTTACGGTTACGCAAATAATTTTCTGCGGTTTTGCTGGTGCCGACAAAAAGCAAGACCGTTTGATTTTTAATGGTGGCTAATTCATCGGCGAGTAGGGAAACTGCGTTATTGTAGTTGGGTAAAATGGCGGTGGGTGCCGAAACGCCAGACCAGTCGCGGTCGGGGCAGACTTGTTTTAAAATGTCCAGTGCCAAAGAGAAACTCAAGTCGGTGCCTAAATTGACCAAAGGTAATTTTTTGATAAAAGCGCGTGTATTAGCATCAATTAAGCGTAAGTCTTCAATCATATCATCATCGAACATGATGCGGACAATTTGCGTGTTGTCGGGTAAGTGGACATCAATAATGTCGCCATGCACAGAAAATTCTTGGTCGTGTAAAGACGCTTTAACTTCGTTCATGGAAATAGTTTGACCAACGGTTAATGTCATTTCACACCTGCAATTACATCATGTGCAATTTGGACCGCGGTATCCAAAGCGGCGTCAATCGTGGGACGGTCTTCCGCGGGAATCTTGGATAAAACATAGTTAGCAGTGTTGCCTTTGATATCGTCAGCTGGTTTTGCACCAATTTTAATTTTCGTATAATTGGTGGCTTGTAATAATTCGTTAATGGATTTAAGACCATTGTGTCCGCCCGCGCCACCACTTTTTTTCAAACGCACGGTGCCAATGTCTAAATAGATATCGTCAACGAAAACAATGACTTGTTCGGTGGGGATTTTAAATTTGCGACAAACAGCAACAACAGCTTGTCCGGATAAGTTCATATAGGTTAACGGTTTTAAGATGATGATTTTATTGCCGTTGATATGGGTATTAGTTAACATTTGGTTACCCTTTTTCGTAAATGGTAAATCGCCAGCAAAACGCTCGGCAGCCTTGAAACCCAAGTTATGCCAAGTTTCAAAATATTTGCCTTCGGGGTTGCCAAGACCAACAACTAAAAATGTTTTCATATTGATGCAATAAGTTAGCATGGGAAAAGAATTTTTTCAACTGTTTTGCCAAAAGCGCGGTTGACAATTCGCCGTGTGTGTGGTAATCTTGGGTAAGAATTTAATAGCCGAAGAAAGCAAGTAGCGAAAGTGGAAATCTTGCCGAGGTAATTGATAAATCACCGTATGTGCTATTACTTTCCTTAAAAGGAGGTTAAATGGCTGTTAAAGCAAAGCAAAGTAATGCTAATTTTCAAAGCAAAATTGCGACCGTTCAAGAAATTGAAGGCAAATTGAAAAATGCGAAGAGCGTTGTTTTTGTGAACTATCAAGGCTTAAATACACAGGAAGATGCAGATTTACGCCGCAAATTCCGTGAAGCAGATGTTGTTTATAATGTTTACAAAAATAACTTAGTTCGTATTGCTTTGAATAATTTAGGGATTACTGAACTTGACGACAAATTGAATGGAACACTTTCTGTTGCTTTCTCAAATGGTGACGAAGTTAGTGCAGCAAAAATTATTAAGGACGCAAAGTTCAAAGATAAAATGCAATTCCAATTCGGTTTGATTGGCAAGCAAGTCTTGTCACAAGACGAAGTTGTTCGTTTAGCATCAATGCCGAACAAAGAAACTTTGATCGCTCAAATTATGGGCTTGATCAACAGTGGTGCGCGTGGTATTGCTACCGTTATCAATGCGGTTCCACGCAACTTGGCTATGGTTATTAATGCTGCAAAGAAATAAGCAGAATAACCGGTTGGGTTAAAAAAGCAAAAGACAAAAAATAAATTAAAAATTAAAAGGAAATTAAAAAAATTATGAATACTCAAGAATTAGTAGAAGAAATCGCAAAATTAACTTTAACAGAAGCAGCTGACTTAGTTAAAGCTTTGGAAGAAAAATTTGGTGTTAGTGCCGCAGCTATGAGCGTTGCAGCAGCTCCAGCAGCAGCTGGTGCAGCAGCAGCTGATGCTCCGGCAGCAAAAGCTGACTTCGACATTATGTTGAAAGATATCGGCGCAAACAAAATCAATGTTATCAAAGTTGTTAAAGACATCACAGGTTTAGGTTTGGGTGATGCTAAAGCTTTGGTTGAAGCAGCTCCAAAGGTAATTAAAGAAAAAGTTCCAGCTGAAGAAGCTAAGAAAATTGAAGCTCAATTGAAAGAAGCTGGCGCAACCGTTGAATTGAAATAATTTTGCAACTACGGTTCAAGTTTAAAAAAGGCAACTCCATGTGGGTTGCTTTTTTTTGTTAGTTATCTTGGAGAAGGGTGTGGTATGCTAAATATAGAAGGTGGTGGAAGTATGAAAAAACAAATTAGGGTAGTTTTAGCTTTGGTCTTGATGTTACCGTTGATGATGGTTTTGTCAGCTTGTTCATTGTTCGGTAGTGATGTTCCTGGTTTGGTCGGGCCACAAATTAATAATCAAGATGATTTAATTGATGCGGGGGAAGATAATTTGTATCGGTCAAAGCGATTAAACTTGGTAACCGAAATCAATGGTTCTTTTAAGATTGACCGCACCTTTGAATTGGACCCACAAGATGAAAACAAGCGTATTTATAATGATTTGTATCTCTATAAATATGATTATTTTTACATGACAACTAATGATAACAAATATATTTGGTGTCGGTTAAGTGATGAATCTGATTTGGATTATGTTACTGTTGAGCAGGAAATGGGTGAAGATATTCAAATTAATGTGAATGTGACGGGGAAATATAAATTAGTTTTTGATATTGTGACCAAGGCTTTTGATATTGAATATTTAGGTGAGGTTACGACTCCGGTTTATGAAGAAATTGAAGATTGTGAAGTTGGTTATTTGGTTGATGTAAATGGTGCAAAAGAATTGCAGTTCGCTGAAATGCAGGTGGTGGGTGATGAATTAGCGCTTATGGGAATGCATTTTGATGTTGGACAGCCGGCTGGTTTTTATAGCACATTGACACATACCAGCTGGTATAAAACTACAATAGAAGAAAGCTGTGCAAATAAATATCTTTATAAGAATGGTGAAAAGCCAAGTACAAATGTTTACTTTATGATTGGTGGACAATACAACATTTATCTTAACCCAAAAACTTATGTTGTACGCGCGGAATTGGTGGCAGCTGATGAGAATGGTTATGGGGCATATGTGTATGTTGATGAAGATTTAAATTTTACCAGCGACCTAGTTGCAATGGAATTAGTTAATGAAGATGTTAATTATGAATTTGAGTTCCAATGTCGAGTTGTAAGTCAGGTGGTAGGTAATACAGAAATTGTTATTGAAAATTTGCCTGAAATCTATAATGCAGAATACCAAAAATATCATTTAGTTCCGACTGCGGAAAGTTTGGATTTACTTCGTGAGTCTACTAGCAAAGATGGTTTGTATTATTTTAGAAAGGCTGGGACTTACCGTTTAATTATTAATTTAAAGACATTTGAAATTGGTGTAGAACTTATGCCGGAATAACAAGCAATATAAAAAAAGGGTGTGGTACCCTTTTTTTGAAGCTTAATTATTTTTTGTCGGCGATATCGGCGGTGATTAATGATACTTTGTAGCCTGTCCATTTTTGGGACACTTCTTCCATAGGGGAAGGAGTCGGAATTTCGGTGTCGTATTTGACAGCTAATTCAAAGTAGTACTTGATTAATTCTTCGGCGCTGGCATAAACAGATTCTAAAGTTTCACCTTCGCAGTATAAAGTAAGGTCGGGTATGTAACCATTGTAAACGCTTTCGTCCTCATTAAAAATGAATACCATTGGGTAGGTGAATTTCATATATTTAATTTTATGCAAAAAATTCATACTTGTCAAAGAAATTATTTGTGTTATAATAATGTTATGAAAATTAATTCGGATGAGTTAAAAAAGGGTTTCGCTTTACAGGGAGATCGTTTAATCACCTTGCCAGGAAATGGCTCTAATAAAGAGGTTGCAGAGTTGCATCCAGACAAGGCGTTGTTTAGAGATGAAAAATTCCAACAAGCGTTTGCTCTTTATCAACGCATGAGAGAAGCTAGTCAAACTCAAACAGTGAATCAAGTCCAAGAAGATGTTCAAGATCGTGAAAATAATTAATTAAACAATTTTCATACATTTTAAAGCTAAAAATCTACATTGACAAAAAATTAAAAAAAATATAGAATAATTAATCTATAACATTAGAGAAGGGAGAAACTATGCCTACGATTAACCAGTTAATCAAAAAAGGACGCAAAAAGTCCGTTAGCAAGAGTAAGGCGCCGATTTTGGAACAAAATCCACAAAAGCGCGGTACTTGTTTGCAAGTAAAAACTACAACACCAAAGAAACCAAACTCTGCGTTGCGTAAAGTTGCGCGTGTGCGTTTGTCAAACAAGCAAGAAGGTACTTGCTACATTGGTGGTGAAGGACACAATTTACAAGAACACAGCGTGGTTTTAGTGCGTGGTGGTAAAGTTAAAGATTTGCCAGGTGTGCGTTATCACATTGTTCGCGGTGCATTAGACTGTGCTGGTGTTGCAAAACGAAATCAAAGCCGTTCTAAATACGGTGCGAAGAGGGGGAAGAAATAATGCCAAGACGAAGTGGAATTACACCAAGACAAGTTTTGCCAGATCCAATTTATAAATCGACTGTGGTCACTAAATTAATTAACCAAGTTATGTTGGATGGTAAAAAAGGTATTGCTCAAAGTATTGTATATAGTGCTTTGGAAGGTTTACAAAAGAAAACTAATGTTGAACCAATGACCGCTTTTAATCAAGCGATGGAAAATGTAATGCCTGTATTGGAAACTAAAGCACGCCGTGTGGGTGGTAGTAACTACCAAGTTCCATGCGAAGTGCGTCCAGCTCGCCGTCAAACTTTGGCGATTCGTTGGTTGGTTGATGCTGCGCGTAAACGCAGTGAACGCGGTATGGAAGCTTGCTTGACTGCAGAGTTATTCGATGCTTACAATCAAACTGGTGGTGCATTCAAAAAGAAAGAAGAAATGCATCGTATGGCTGAAGCAAACAAAGCATTTGCACATTATAAATGGTAAGCTAAATCAATTCGCGCGTCGGTTAACCACACCGACGCGTTTGACTGTAAAAAAAACATTGAAAGGGGAAAAAATTAAATTATGGCAAGAACGACCGAATTAAAAGACTATCGTAATATTGGTATTATGGCGCATATTGACGCTGGTAAGACCACAACTACAGAGCGTATTTTGTACTATACTGGTAACACTCACAAATTAGGTGAAGTGCATGACGGTGCAGCTACTACTGACTGGATGGTGCAAGAACAAGAACGCGGAATTACTATTACTTCTGCTTGCGTTACTGTTTCATGGAAAAATCACCGCATTAATGTTATTGACACACCCGGGCATGTTGACTTTACCGTTGAAGTTGAACGCAGCTTGAAAGTTTTGGACGGTAGTGTTGCTGTTTTCTGTGCGCGTGCTGGTGTTCAACCACAAAGTGAAAAAGTTTGGAGTCAAGCGAACAAATACAAAGTTCCGCGTATTGCTTACATTAACAAAATGGACCGTGACGATGCGAACTTCTTGCGCGCGGTTCAAACCATGCGTGATCGTTTGAAAGCGAATCCAGTGCCGATTCAATTGCCAATTGGTGCTGCAAAAGACTTCCGCGGTATTATCGATTTGATTACCATGAAGGCTATCATTTATACCAATGATTTGGGAACCAATATGTTGGAAGAAGAAATTCCAGCAGAATTGTTGGATGAAGCAAAACGCTTGCGTGCAAATATGATTGAAGCAGTTGCTGAAGTTGATGACAACTTGATGGAAAAATTCTTTGCTGGTGAAGAATTCACCGAAGAAGAAATCCGTGCTGGTTTGCGTAAAGGTACCGTAACTTTAAAATTCACACCAGTATTATGCGGTTCTTCATTCAAAAACAAAGGTGTTCAATTATTATTGGATGCGATTGTTGATTACTTACCAAGTCCAATTGATATTCCTGCAATTAAAGGTACAACCATGGACGGTGAAACCGAAATCGAACGCAAGAGCAGTGATGACGAACCTTTTGCTGGTTTAGCATTTAAAGTGGCGACTGACCCATTTGTTGGTAGTTTGTGTTTCTTCCGTGTTTACAGTGGTAAATTGACTGCGGGTAGTTATGTATATAACAGTACCAAAGACAAAAAAGAGCGTGTTGGTCGTATCGTGCAAATGCATGCAAACCAACGCCGAGAAATTGATGAATTGGTAGCGGGTGATATCGGTGCTATCGTTGGATTGAAAGATACAACAACAGGTGATACCTTGTGTGATGAAAAGAATCCAGTATTGTTGGAAAGTATGAATTTTGCGGAACCAGTTATTCAAAACGCAATTGAACCTGCAAACAAACAAATGCAAGACAAGATGGTTGCAGCTTTGGTTAAATTGTCACAAGAAGACCCAACATTCAAAACATTTACTGACCCAGAAACAGCGCAAACAATTATCGCTGGTATGGGTGAATTGCACTTGGATATTATGGTTGACCGTTTGCGTCGCGAATTCAAGGTTGATGTTAATGTTGGTAAACCTCAAGTTGCTTATCGTGAAACTATCCGCAAACGCGTTGAAGTTGAAGGTAAATACATTAAGCAATCTGGTGGTCATGGTCAATATGGTCATTGTAAAATCATTATGGAACCATTGGAAACAGGTAAAGGCTATGTCTTCGAAGATAAAACTGTTGGTGGCAGCATTCCAAAGGAATATATCCCAGCAATTAACAAAGGTATTGAAGAAGCAAAACGCTCTGGTGTCTTAGCTGGTTACGAAACAGTGGATTTCAAGGTTACAGTTTATGATGGTTCTTACCACGATGTCGATAGTTCGGAAATGGCGTTTAAGGCTGCTGGTTCGATTGCTTTCAAAGATGGTGCTCGTGCCGCAAATGCAGTCTTGTTGGAACCAATTATGAAGATGGTTATTGAAACCCCAGAAGAATACTTGGGTGATGTTATGGGTAACATTTCTTCACGCCGTGGTCAAATGCAAGGTATGGACAGCCGTCAAGGTACTCAAGTTATTAATGCAATGGTACCATTGTCGGAATTGTTCGGTTATGCAACTGACTTGCGTTCATTAACTCAAGGTCGTGGTACATTCGATATGGTCTTTGATCACTATGACGAAGTTCCAAAGAGCGTTGCTGAAAAAATTATTGGCGAACGCGCAAAGAAATAATTAGCGATTAGATAAAATTAGCTCGGCGAAGGTCAATGAAGTTTGAAACTTGCGGAAAAAGAACTCGAATTCGACTCGGGTTCTTTTTATTTTAATACTTTTATAAGTATATACTCTGAATTCAAAGATAAAGATATTGCTACGAAAAGTATTGGCAAAAGTTTAAGTAAAATATTTTATAGTCTATAAAAACAGTTCAAGAAAATTTATGTAATGATTGCATGGGTAGTTTTTGTATGATAAAATAAAATGATATGGGGTTAGAATTATATAAACACAATCAGAAAGCTTATGAAAAAGTCAAGGCAATGTTTGAACACGAAAATCATGTTGCCATTGTTCATGCTACTGGTACCGGTAAATCTTTTATCTCGATGAAATGGTTGTTTGATAATAAGGACAAAAAATGTCTTTTCCTTGCGCCGACTCATGAAATTCTTGACCAATTTGAAGAGCATGTTAAGTCGCAAGGTTTAAGCTTGAAAGAAGATTTTCCGAATTTGCAATTTGCTATTTATTCGAATCTGATGCGTAAGTCAGATAAGGATTTGAAAAAATTACAGGTCGATAATATCGTATTGGACGAATTTCACCGTTGTGGTGCACCAGAATGGAGTAAAAGCATTAATAAAGTAATCGGCTATAATGCTGATGCCAAAGTGTTGGGGATTAGTGCGACTCCAATTAGATACTTGGATAACAACAAAAATATGGCGGAAGAATTATTTCACGGTAATATTGCTTCCGAAATCACATTGGTCGATGCAATAAGAAATGGTATTTTACCGATGCCGACCTATATTTCTGCTGCTTATTCTTTTGATAAAGATATTGAACGCATTCAAGATAAAATTAACCGTATTGAAAATATTGAAGAAAAAAAATCGTATGAAGAACAATTAAAAGACGCTAAGCGAATGTTGGAAAAATCTGAAGGATTGTCCACAGTGTTCGAAAAACATATTCCGAATAAGGAAGGTAAATATGTTGTCTTTTGCCGTGATCAAAAACATATGCAACAAATGATGCAGGAAGCAAAGGATTGGTTAAAAAATGTTAACAGCGATGTTGATATGTACTCAGTTTATTCAGAACAGGGGCGTAAAGCAAATAAACGCAATTTAGCCGATTTTAATAAATCCAAAAACCATCATATTAAATTATTGTTCTCAATTGAAATGTTAAATGAAGGTGTGCATGTCCCTGATATTGATGGTGTAATTATGTTAAGACCGACAGAATCTAAAATTATTTATTTACAACAATTAGGTCGTGCCTTGTCCGTTGGGCATAATCAACACCCAGTGATTTTTGACATTGTCAATAATATTCATGGTACTGACAGTATCCGTGAAGTATACCGAGAAATAAAAAATGGTGGTCGTGATGCTGAAGGTCATGAAATTAATTTAGATGAATTTAAGATTATTGATTATTTGCAACAACCAAACGAATTAATTGATTCGTTGAATAGTTTATTGGACGATGCGATCTCTCCGGAAGCAAAATGTGAAAAAATTGTGCAAGCGGTAATTAATTTTATAAACGACAATAAGCGAATGCCATCTGGTAGGAGTAATGACAAAGATGAAGCAAATTTATATGAAAGATTTAAACACAATAAAATAAAATTCACCGAAGAACAAAAACAAAGGTTAATTGATGCAGGGGTAAGTGTATTTCTATCACAAGAAGAAGAAATTGAACAAATTGTGTCGGCTGTGATAGATTGGCTTAAAGTACATGATGGGAAGATGCCATCTGGTAGGAGTAATGATAAAGATGAAGCAAGGTTATATGGAAGATTTAAAAACAATAAAACAAAATTTACCGAAGAACAAAAACAAAGGTTAATTGATGCAGGGGTTCCGGCAAGTGTATTTTTATCACAAGAAGAAGAAATTGAACAAATTGTGTCGGATGTGATAGATTGGCTTAAAGTACATGATGGGAAGATGCCATCCAGTAAAAGTAATGATAAAGATGAAGTAAATTTATATGGAAGATTTAAATACAATAAAACAAAATTCACTGAAGAACAAAAACAAAGGTTAACTGATACAGGGGCAAGTGTATTTCAATCACAAGAAGAAGTCATTGAACAAATTGTGTCGGATGTAATAGATTGGGTTAAAGGCCATGATGGAAAGATGCCATCCAGTAAAAGTAATGACAAAGAAGAAGTAAGGTTATATAAAAGATTGAACTACAATAAAACAAAAATCACCGAAGAACAAAAACAAAGGTTAATTGATGCAGGGGTTCCGGCAAGTGTATTTTTATCACAAGAAGAAGGCATTGAACAGCTTGTGTCGGATGTGATAGATTGGGTTAAAGTACATGATGGAAAGATGCCATCCAGTAAAAGTAATGACAAAGATGGAGCAAATTTATATGCAAGATTTAACAACAATAAAACAAAATTTACCGAAGAACAAAAACAAAGGTTAATTGATGCGGGGGTAAGTGTATTTCAATCACAAGAAGAAGGCATTGAACAAATTGTGTCGGATGTGATAGATTGGCTTAAAGTACATAATGGGAAGATGCCATCCAGTAAAAGTAATGACAAAGAAGAAGTAAGGTTATATGGAAGATTTAACAACCATAAAACAAAATTCACCGAAGAACAAAAACAAAGGTTAATTGATGCAGGGGTTCCGGCAAGTGTATTTCTATCACAAGAAGAAGGCATTGAACAGCTTGTATCGGATGTGATAGATTGGCTTAAAGTACATAATGGGAAGATGCCATCCAGTAAAAGTAATGATAAAGATGAAGTAAATTTATATGGAAGATTTACATACAATAAAACAAAATTCACTGAAGAACAAAAACAAAGGTTAACTGATACAGGGGCAAGTGTATTTCAATCACAAGAA
>JAZSRL010000010.1:0-96931 GCA_045538455.1 Clostridia bacterium
CAAACTCATGGATATGATTTCAATGAATAACATCACAATTCCTGGATTTGGGAAAAGGCAGCAAAAGGCGGTAACAAAATAAACGATAGGGCCTTTTTGTTCAAATAGGTCGCGGTAAGGAATTTTGCCGTGAACTAGTCCGTTGCCCATAGTCATAAACCATTGATAGTCGTGATCTGTGTTAAAAGTATGAATAGGTGAATTAAAGCCAAAGCATAAAAAGAAGACTGTGGAAAAACCGAGACAGATTAAATAAACAATCCAAAGACTTAATGATTTTGTGTTGGTTTGTTTTTGGTCCATTATAATTTTCCCTTTTGTTTTGCTTTTTGGTTAGAAGCTGATTGGGTGGATTTAAAAATTATAAGTTTGCGCGTGATGTAGTTATATGCCAAAACAACTAATGTAAATAGGATTTTTAAAATCCACTCGTTGATGCCTAATAAGTTATATCCTATATACATACCGATTATATGAATGAGTAAGCCGCCGAGTGAGAGTAGGGTAAATAAAACAAATCCTTTGGCCGAGCGTGAGTTGCCTTTTTCTTGGAAGACGAAAATAATTGAAAAAATATAATTAAAGATTAGCCCGGCTATAAATCCGATTGCAGTTCCGATAATAGTGGCAAGTGTTGTTGGATTTCCGCCGGCGATCCATACATTATAGAAGTGTGGGTACAGATTGGGGTCAAAGCAATACAGTGTTATTCCCATGGCTAAGAAATCGATGATTGTTGCAAGGCCGCCAACAATAAGAAAACGCATTATTTCAGCCAGCTGCGGGGGGGGGTGAACTTTTGTATGAATTTTTTCATTAGGTCATTATAGGTAAATTTGGCTTAAAATAGCAACAAAAAAGTATTTAAAAAAATGACAAAAATTTTAAAAAAACCCTTGACAGCGGGTTTTTTATTAGGTATAGTAGTCTTACTGTTTGCGGCGCGACCGTGGATAGTAAGTGGACATTGACAACTGCATATTGTAAGAGTAAAACAAATATCTGAATGATATAGGTGTAATACGTATTTAATTTTAAACCATTAAACTACAATTACGCTGAGTTAAATTAACAAAAACTCATGCAAATTCTGTAAATTCTTAGGAATCCAAAAACATGTATCAAATTTAAAGATCAAGCTATTAAGAGCGTATAGTGGATGCCTTGGCAATTGGCGCCGACGAAGGCCGTGATTAACTGCGATAAGCCACGGGTAAGTGTAAATAACTTGTGATCCGTGGATTGCCGAATGAGGAAACTCACTTGGGGTAATGCCCAAGTATCCTGCAATGAATTCATAGTTGCAGCGAAGGGAACCTGCTGAACTGAAACATCTAAGTAAGCAGAGGAAAAGAAAATAAAAAAATGATTCCGTTAGTAGTGGCGAGCGAACGCGGAAGAGCCCAAACTTTCGGGGGTAACTTCGGAAGGGTTAGGACTGCATTTAGGATTGTTTAACGATAGACGAACTTACCTTGAAAGGTGGACAAAATAGTGTGATAGTCACGTAGTCGAAATCGAAAAACACCGAGCAGTATCCAGAGTAGCACAGGACACGAGAAATCCGGTGTGAATGCGGGAGGTCCATCTCCTAAGGCTAAATACGACCAATTGACCGATAGCGTATAGTACCGTGAGGGAAAGGTGAAAAGAACCCCGGGAGGGGAGTGAAATAGAATCTGAAACTGTATGCTTACAAGCAGAGGAAGGCCCTTATGCGGCTGACCTCGTACTTTTTGTAGAACGGGCCGGCGAGTTACGTTGCGTTGCAAGGTTAAGTGTTTAAGACACAGAGCCGTAGCGAAAGCGAGTCTGAATAGGGCGAAATAGAGTAGCGTTACGTAGACCCGAAACCCAGTGATCTTGCCATGAGCAGGATGAAGTAGCGGTAACACGCTATGGAGGTCCGAACCCACGCCTGTTGAAACAGTCGGGGATGACTTGTGGCAAGCGCGGAAATTGTAATCGAACTGGGTTATAGCTGGTTCTCCTCGAAATACTTTTAGGAGTTACGTTACACGATCTTTTATCGGGGGTAGAGCACTGAATAGGCTAGGGGGTGTCACAATCTACTGAACCTTATCAAACTCCGAATACCGATCAAATGCGTGTGGCAGTCAGGCAGTGAGGGATAAGCCCCATTGCCAAAAGGGAAACAGCCCAGATCTACAGCTAAGGTCCCTAAATATGTGTTAAGTGGTAAAGGATGTGCAATCACAAAAACAGCCAGGACGTTGGCTTAGAAGCAGCCACTCATTTAAAGAGTGCGTAATAGCTCACTGGTCGAGTGATTGTGCGCCGAAGATTTCCGGGGCTAAAACACATTACCGAAGCTTAGGGTTTAACCGTAAGGTTAAGCGGTAGAGGAGCAATGTTTGCGGGCTGAAGTGATACCGTAAGGAGTCATGGACTGCAAACAAGAGAGAATGCCGGCATGAGTAGCGAGAGTGAAGTGAGAATCTTCACCGTCGAATACGCAAGGTTTCCTGGGGAAGGTTCGTCCCCCCAGGGTTAGTCAGGACCTAAGGCGAGGCCGAAAGGCGTAACCGATGGACAGCTGGTAGATATTCCAGCACCACCGTCATGCGACAAAGACCGATGCAGGGACACAGGAGGATAGTGGAACCCGAGGGATGGAAATCTCGGGCGAAATAACAAGTGGGATTGGGTAGTGAAGTACGCCCGGTTATCAAACCATGAGTTAAATCGGTAATGAAATTTAGTAAGGAAATCCATGAATTCACACTGGCGAGAAAATCTGCTAAGGGGCATGAAGGTGCCTGTACCGCAAACCGACACAGGTGCGTGATGAGAGAATCATAAGACGGACGGGATAACCCTTGTTAAGGAACTCGGCAAATTGACCACATAACTTCGGGATAAGTGGTGCCTGCCATTAACTTGGTAGGTCGCAGTGAAATGGCCCAAGCAACTGTTTACCAAAAACACAGGTCTATGCAAACACGCAAGTGGAAGTATATGGGCTGACGCCTGCCCGGTGCTGGAAGGTTAAGACGATTTGTTAGCGCAAGCGAAGCATTGAATTGAAGCCCCAGTGAACGGCGGCCGTAACTATAACGGTCCTAAGGTAGCGAAATTCCTTGTCGGGTAAATTCCGACCCGCATGAATGGTGTAATGACTTGGGCACTGTCTCGACAGGGGACACGGCGCAATTGCAGTATACGTGAAGATGCGTATTACCCGCGACTGGACGGAAAGACCCCGTAGAGCTTTACTGTAAGTTCATATTGTTTTGGGGAAAAGTTTGCACAGGATAGGTGGGACGCTTTGAAGTGGTGGCTTTGGCCATCATGGAGCGGCCGTTGGGATACCACCCTGACTTTTCTCCGATTCTAACACCATGCCGTGATCCGGGTGGTGGACAGTGTGTGCTGGACAGTTTGACTGGGGCGGTCGCCTCCTAAACAGTAACGGAGGCGTTCAAAGGTTCCCTCAGCATGGTTGGAAACCATGCGTAGAGCGCAATAGTATAAGGGAGCTTTACTGCAAGACCTACAAGTCAAGCAGTTACGAAAGTAGGATATAGTGATCCGGCGGTAGAGTATGGAATTGCCGTCGCTTAACGGATAAAAGTTACCTCGGGGATAACAGGCTGATTCCTCCCAAGCGTTCACAGCGACGGGGGAGTTTGGCACCTCGATGTCGACTCGTCACATCCTGGGGCTGTAGAAGGTCCCAAGGGTTCGGCTGTTCGCCGATTAAAGTGGCACGCGAGTTGGGTTCAAAACGTCGTGAGACAGTTTGGTCCCTATCCATCGTGGGCGTAAGATATTTGAGGGGATCTGACCTTAGTACGAAAGGACCGGGTTGGACGCACCGATCGTGCACCAGTTGTAGTGCCAACTGCATAGCTGGGTAGCGATGTGCGGAAAGGATAAATGCTGAAAGCATCTAAGCGTGAAACCTGCCCCAAGATGAGATATCTCAATTATGTAAGACTCCTTGTAGACTACAAGGTTGATAGGTCACATGTGTAAGCATAGTAATGTGTTTAGCTGAGTGATACTAATAGGTCGAGGGCTTGTTCTTTTGGAGCAAGCGTTTACAGAATGTTTTGCTTTTACAATTTGCAGTGAGTGCTTGTCGTTGTTCACGACCATTACTTGCGTTTATTGCTATGGGGTAACACCTGTTCCCATTCCGAACACAGCAGTTAAGACCATAAACGCCGAAAATATCTGGCTGGAGACGGCCCGACAATCTAGGTAGACGCAAGTTCCATTAAAAAACCGTTCGTAAGGGCGGTTTTTTTGTTGTGTTTTTACTTGTTTTGTGAAAAAGTGTTGATTTTTTTGATAAACTTATTTAGGTTCGTAAAAAGGGAATTAAAAATTAATGGGTATTAAAAAAGATTTTAACGAAGAGGTAAAGGAAAAATTGAATGGTGTAGATATTTCTAAACTTCGTGATGCTGTTTTAAATTATAAGCCAGAACCTCAAGATTTTAAGGGTCCTGATAAAGATGCACTGGACGCGTTTAATAAATCGCAAGAAAAATTTAAAGAACAAGAAATTAAAGACTTATTGGTAAAGCGTTTAGAGCGTTCAAAAAAAGAAAAAAAAATATGAGTATTTTGTAAAAGATAATGGCAGAGAAATGTAATAATTGTAAACTGTTCGTAAGAGCGGTTTTTTTATTGTTGTTAGCTTTGATTAATGTTATAATATTTGTAGAGCGAAAGCGGAGGATTTATGGATGTAATAGATATATCTAAAATTAAATTACCTGAACTTGATGTGTTGGAAATGCAAAAATATAAGAGTGGTAATTCTAGTCTTTTGGATAGCATGAAAATTATTGATGATAATGATAAATCAATTAATGAATTTCAAGCAAAAAATTCGATGCAAATTGAAGATAGAGAAATTTGAGTTGAGATAGCTGTAATTTTAGGTTTAGTATTTATAATACTTGCCAATTTATTTTAATTGCATCGAGTATGGTTTTGATGTTGGTCGCGTCAAATATAACTGTTGCAGTATTTTTATTTGGGTGAAAACCGACTTTGCCAGCAAAGAGTAAAGTTTTTGAAAATAAAACGGTCAGGTTGCTATTGTCGGCAAAAAATAAACTTAACAAGGAAACTGACCCGATTGTAACATTAAGGACCTGCGCAACTGTTTCTGCGTCGGTAAAACTTAACTTTTTTTCATTTGTGAATGATTGAAGCGCTTTAATGTCCGCTTTTTCAGATAATGGTAAGATTACTAAATAATAGTGTGATTTATGTTTATTTGTAAGTAATAGGCATTTTGTTGATGTACAGTTTAATTTTACACCGTGTTTATCCTCATCTGTTTCGTGGAACAGTGGTGGGTGCTCTACTATCCGCTGGTTTTTAAGCGGGTAATGAGAAATTTAGTTAGTGGATTTGGAAAAAATTGGCAAAGTAAAAAAAACTGCTTGATTTTTTTTCTTTTTCTGTAACATAATCATATTATGAACAAATTTAAATCAATTTTTTGTGCCGTGATGTTATTCATGGTTTGTACTGTTATGTGCGTGGGGTGCAGTTTTAATTTTGCGGGGGAGGATGATGCGGGGGATGATGAAAAAACAACCCAAATCACGATTTCTTTAACAGAAGCAGAAAGTGCTATTTTGGGCGCTTTGCAAAATAAAGCAGGACAAATTAACAAAGACCCTTTCCAAAAATGGGGTAACTTTGAATTTGCATCCGTTCTTCGTGATTTTAATCCAGATACCAATGAGCTTATAGCTAGCCAAAAAACTTCGCTGTTTGCGACCTGTGAAAATGGGGTTTATGACAGAGTGTATGAGACATACGAATTAAATGATTTATTGTATGACGAGCACTCTATTCGTGAACATTATACGGTTGGTGATATTCAATATACTTATAAAGATTCTTCTGTCGTTGCAGATAATCTTGATGAAGTTGGCCTTCCGACTGAAGCTGATGTAGTAAAAAAACTTTTTGCTGATGATTTTTTGTATCTTGTTTTTGGAAATAAAGTAACAAAAGAAGTAACAACCAATGGATACACTTTAGTATTTAAAAATGGTTTTCAAGGATTAGTTAATTATCTTTGTATCATGAGAAACAAGGATGTTGAAGAATATGCAGAATTTTATCTTAAACAATTTGAAGCAATGTATTCGGAAGCACATTTAGCAGTGGCCTATGCAGAGGCCTATGTTAAACTGTTAGTCGAGTTCGACAAACAAAACAATATAACCGAAATTATATTCAGCTATGTTGCATTTGAACCTTCTATGTATGTGAAAAGCAAAGCAGTGATTGTTGCTAAAAAATCAACTGCGAATATTTCAGCTCCGGAATGGTATCTTGATTATATTGGTGTAGATGCTAAATAATTAATTAAAATTCTTAAAAAGCACGGTGTCGCAGCCGTGTTTTTTTATTTAAGATTTAATGCTTGACAGTTGAATGAGTATTCAATTATATTAATAATAATTGAATAGGCATTCAATTATGTTAGCAATGGAGATTTATGGGAAATAGTGAAAATTGTTGTGATTGTGAGATTATTCATCATGAAAAAGTAGAGCAGGCAAAACAGACAATGTTAGATGAAGGGCTGCTATTGACTGTGGCGGATTTTTTTAAGGTTTTTTCGGATAGCACGCGCGTTAAAATTATTTCTGTTTTAGAAAAAAATGAATTGTGCGTTTGTGATATTTCAAATATTTTAAACATGACAAAATCAGCAATCTCACACCAATTAAGAAATTTACGAGAATTAAATTTGGTTAAGAGTAGAAAAATTGGTAAAGAAGTATGGTATATGCTTGCTGATGACCACATAAAAAAAATATTTGATATTGCCTTGGAGCATGTTAGGGAGACTGAAAATGATAAAGAAATATAAAATTAATGGTATAACTTGTCCAAATTGCGCTAAAAATTTAGAAAATGAATTAATAAAATTAGAAACTGTAAATTCTGCAAAAATAGATTTTATTAAATCTAATTTAGAATTAGAATTTAACAACGAAGATGCTGCCATCAAAGATGTTTTAAATTTAACAGCTAAAATAGAACCAAATGCCACAATTATATTAAAGAACAAGAAAACTAATAATAAAAAGCTATGGGTTAATTTGTTTTGTTTGTTAAGTGGTTTATTGTTGGGGTGTTTAGCTTTTATTTTAGATGTGTCACCCGTTTTGTATTGGTTAATGTTTGTGACTAGTGCGTTGTTAATGGGGTATCAAACATATTACCGGGCTTTTAATTTATTAATCAAAGGCATTGTTAATGAAAATTTTTTGGTAACATTATCTGTTGTTGGTGCAACTTTAGTGGGGGAACATTTTGACGGATTAATGGTGATTGCTTTATATTCGGTTGGTAAGTTATTGGAAAACATTGCATTAAGCAAGTCAAGGAAAACAATTGAAAGTTTGACCAATATTAAACCAGAATTTGCGGTTATACTAAATGATAAACAGGAAGAAATTACTGTACAGCCTTGTGAAATTAAGGTCGGAGATATACTTGTTGTGCGTGCAGGTGAAAAAGTTGCTGTTGACGGTATAGTCGAATCTGGAAATGTTTCTTTAGATACGCAAAGTTTGACTGGAGAAAGTTTACCGCAGTCAGTAACTAAGGGTGATAGTGTTTTATCGGGGTCAATTGTTCTTGATGGGGTTTTACAGATAAAAGCAACGCAAGAATACCAAAAAAGTACAGTTAATAAAATTGTTGATTTGATTGAAAATGCAAGTAATAAAAAGGCTAAAGCGGAAACTGTAATTGCAAAAATTTCTAAGTGGTATAGTTTAGGGGTTATTGTATTGTCGTTTGTTGTTTGGGGATTAGTCTGGGCAGTTACGCAAAATTTCAATACGGCAGTGTACCGCGGTTTGATTTTCTTGGTTGTTTCTTGCCCGTGTGCTTTCGCCATTTCTGTCCCATTAGCTTATTTTTCGGGCTTGGGTAATGCATCAAGGAATGGAGTTTTGATTAAAGGGTCTAATTATTTAGATGTTTTAGCTCGAATAGATGTTGTGGCTTTTGACAAAACTGGAACACTAACAACGGGGGAATTCGAAATTATTGATGTTGTAGTAAAAAATAATAGTTATACAAAAGATGATATCCTTTATTTAGCAAGTTTGGGCGAGCAATATTCAAACCATCCACTTGCCAAAGCGATTGTGAGTGGTTGTGATAAAAAATTGGAAAAATTGCAAGAAGTTAAGGAAATTGCTGGCAGAGGAGTTGAGTATCAATATCAAGGAAAAAATTATTTTGTAGGGCGTAAAAATCAAGAACAAAAAGCGACCGTTGTTGAAGTTTATTGTAACGACGCGTTAATTGGTGAAATCTTTTTGCAAGATACGGTTAAACAAGTATCTCTACAAACCATTAGTCAATTGAATGCTTTGGGTGTGAAGACTGTTATGTTGTCCGGTGACAACCAAGAAACTGTGCAAAAGGTGGCAGAACAATTAAAGATTCAAGAAGCTTATTCCAAACTTTTGCCTGAAGAAAAATTTAAGGAAATTGAAAAAATTAAAGCTACTGGGGTAACTGTTGCTTATGTTGGTGACGGTATTAATGATGCTCCGTCATTAACTTTGGCTGATGTGGGGATTAGTATGGGTTTAAATGGTAGTTCGCTCAGTCTTGATGCGTCAGATGTGGTAATCGCCAATGATAATCCAGGAAAAATTATTGATGGCATCAGAATCTCTAAATACACACGCAAAATAGTTTGGCAAAATATTGTTTTATCGGCGATGATTAAATTTGTATTTTTAACAACGGGAGCTTTCGGGCTTACAGGCATGTTAAGTGCCGTGATTGCAGATGTTGGTGTGACTTTATTTGCAATATTAAATAGTTTACGCGCTTTAAAAAACAAATTTAAACATCAACAGAAATTAATGTGATTTCTCTAACTTTGCGCGATAATGCTCAATGGCTGTTTTGTCACCACTATACAAAATGCGCGTTAGGTTATTGCCGTGAGTGGCGACAATTTCATTCGGAAGGATGTCAATTTTATCTGCGGTTAAATAGGTTTTTTCTGTTTGATTAATCACAATATTGCCCGCAATAATATACGGTTTACGCTCGAATTTGATAGGAACGGCAGTTAAGTCTTGGTTGTTAGAAATTTGTATCAAATGCGTGTTGGGCGCAATCTGGGGCGTATTCTGGGCGTTATAGCGGGCTTCATGGGAAGATGTTGTGATAATTAAATCGTTATCGGGAAACCAGTCGATGGCAAGAGCTTGTCCTTTTTGTAGCTCAATTGTGTATTCGCGGTTAACTGTGACCGTACCAATATGCTGTAAAATAAATTGCGTATGTTCCATATTTAATGATATTCTTATATGTATGAATTTAATCTCAGAAAAAGACGCTAGTCGATTAAATCCTTTATATTTAGCTTTTGTAGGTGATGCAGTATGGTCCTACAATATTCGTGCGGTTATGTTAATTGAAAATGTGGCGAATTATAGTAAAGCCGGCGAGATGCACACTATTGCAACTTCTTATGAATGTGCTTCGTTTCAAAGTGAGATTTTCCGTGAGTTAGAACCGACTTTTACCGAAATTGAAAAGGATTTAGTCAAACACGCACGCAATGCTCATAATAACAATGTGCCGAAATCGACTACTTTGGCAAATTATAAACGCGCAACTGCGATTGAAGCGTTGATTGGGTTTTGGCATTTAACCGGAAATTTAGGGCGAATTAATGCTGCTTTGAATGTAGCACGCATGAAGGAGATACAATACTAATGTTAATCGAAGGAAGAAACAGCGTTGAGCAGGCTTTGTTAGGCAATGGCACAATTGATAAAATTTTGGTGTCGCCTAATTTACGCGATCAAAATTTAATTGAACGCATTAAAAATTCGGGTGTGACTTATCAATTCGTGGATAAAGCTGCTTTGGATAAAATTAGTAAATCTAAGAACCACCAAGGAGTTGTGGCTTATGTGACTAATTATCATTATTTTGATTTGAAGGATGTTATTGAAAGTGCTTATGCACAAGGAAAGCAACCTTTAATGTTAATCTTAGATGGAATTGAAGATCCGCATAATTTGGGGAATATTATCCGTACGGCTGAATGTATGGGTGTTGATGGTATTATTTTGCCAAAGAATCGCAGTGTGACCGTGAATGATACTGCGATGCGTGTAAGTCAAGGTGCGGCTTCTAATGTGCGTATTTGTAAAGTTGTAAACATTAATCAAGAAATTCAACGCTTAAAAGATAAGGGATTTTGGGTTTATGGTGTTGAATTAGGTGGAGTTGAGATTTCTAAAGTTAATTTAAAAGGCCCAACTGTATTAGTGATGGGAAGTGAAGGAAAAGGAATTCATCAATTAACTCGTAAATTAGTTGATGGCATTGTTACGATTCGTATGCATGGGAAAGTGAATAGTTTAAATGTGGGTAGTGCAACTGCGATTGCTTTGTATGAAGTGAACCGACAAAGGAGTTTATGACGCAGGAAAGTTTTACGAATGGAAGTTTTTCTATTGAAGCTAAGCATGAAAGAATGATTCGTGCTATTGTGCGCGAGCTGATGCGTAAATGCGAGTTTGTTGGCTTGCATGACGAAGATGATTTATACATGGAAGGCATATTGGGCTTATTAAAAGCTAAGCAAACTTTTGATGCAGAGCGTGGTGTTAAGTTTGAGACTTATGCCAGCTTAGTGATTAGCAACCACATTAAAGATGTTATAAAAAACAAAAATAATGGCGATAGTGGGCAAATTATCGAACTGGCAGACCCGATTGATTTTGCGGCAAAGAGCGAACTTGTTGAAAAGAGAAAAATTTTGCAAGAAGTTTTAGCAATATGCAATGATTTTGAAAAGGCAATTTTCAATGCCTATTTTCAGGGGTATTCATACCAAGAAATTTGTGAAATTTTTGATGTTAACAAAAAGAAAGTCGATAATACAATTCAAAAGATTCATCGGTTAGCGCGTTCAATCTATAAAGATCAACTAAGATTGAAATGACTTTGAAAATAGGGTATAATAAGTAATATGTTAGATGAAATTGTAATCACAGGTGCGCGAGAACATAATTTAAAAAATGTTGATGTTGTGATCCCGCGAAATAAGTTGGTTGTCTTTACTGGAGTATCGGGTAGTGGGAAAAGTAGCTTGGCGTTTGGGACTTTGTATGCCGAAGGTCAACGCCGTTTTATGGAAAGTTTAAGTTCGTATGCTCGTATGTTCTTGGGGCAGATGCAAAAACCCGATGTCGATAAAATCACTGGATTGTCGCCTTCAATTGCGATTGACCAAAAAACAACAAATAATAATCCGCGTTCGACCGTAGGAACGGTAACCGAAATTTATGATTACTTGCGTTTGTTGTATGCGCGTGTGGGAACTCCGCATTGTCCGCATTGTGGCAAAATAGTAGAACGACAGACTGTTGACCAAATTGTTGACCAAATATACCAGAACTATTCTGGGCAACAAATTTATTTAGAAGCGCCGATTGTACGCGGTGCCAAAGGTAGTTTTGAAAAGCGTTTTGATGAGTTACGCAAAAGTGGTTTTGTACGCGTTAAAGTCGACGGAAACCTATGGACATTAGATGAAGAGATTAAGCTCGACAAAAACTTAAAGCATAACATAAATGTTGTTGTAGACCGTTTAAAGGCTTTAGATGATGAACGCGCGCGTTTGGTTGACGGACTTGAGATAGCTTTGCGCTTAACTAATGGCTTAGTTACAATTGTTTGTGGCGACGAAAGTCGTACATTTTCGGATAAGTTGGCGTGTGTTGAATGTGGGATTTCAATTTCGGAATTAGAGCCGCGCAGCTTTTCATTTAATAGTCCTTTTGGGGCTTGTGAACATTGTAATGGATTGGGATTTGTGGCGCGTATGGATCCGGAAAAACTGAAACATTGTGCATTCGAATCTATTCGTTATTTGACGCCAGAAGAAGCGATGACGCGCTATCACGAAACTAGCAGTGAATATATGCGCAACGCGTTAGGTAAAATGATTATTAGAGATGATTGTCCGGCTTGTCATGGGCAAAAATTGAAACCCGAGGTTTTGGCTGTAACTGTGGGTGATTATAATATTGCGCAATTAACTGCATTACCGATTACCGAAATGATAGGTGTCTTGCGTGATTTGCAATTAACGGGTGCTGCGGCGGTAACTGCTCAACCAATCGTCAAGGAAGTGTTGGCGCGTTGTCAATTCTTAGTCGATGTGGGTTTACATTATTTAACCTTAGCGCGTAGTGCAGGGTCGTTGTCGGGTGGCGAAAGTCAACGCATTCGTTTGGCGACACAAATTGGAGCAGGCTTGGTTGGCGTTTTGTATATCTTAGACGAACCGAGTATTGGTTTGCACCAACGCGACAATCAACGGTTATTATCGGCGTTGATGCATTTGCGTGATTTAGGCAATACTTTAATTGTTGTTGAACATGATGAAGAAACGATTCGTAGTGCGGATTATATTGTTGATGTGGGACCGTTTGCGGGGCGTCATGGTGGCGAAATTGTTGTTGCTGGTACGGTTCAAGATGTGGTAGATTGTTCGCGTTCAATTACTGGTAGCTTTTTATCGGGAAAAGATCAGATTGCGGTACCAACAAAGCGCCGTGCGTTAAGTGATAAAAAGATTTGGGTTCGTGATGCTAAAACAAATAATTTGAAACATATTGATGTTGCTTTTCCTGTCGGTGTGTTGACGGCTGTGACGGGGGTGTCTGGTAGTGGAAAGAGTAGTTTAGTTAATTATGAACTATTACAGGGGCTACAAAATGGTATCGGTGAACCATATGTTGATAAAATTATTCGGATTGATCAAAGTCCAATTGGGCGTACACCGCGCAGTAATCCTGCGACTTACACTGGCTTGTGGACATTAGTGCGGGAGTTGTTTGCTGCGACAAAAGAATCTAAGGAGCGCGGATTTGAGCCAGGCCGTTTTTCTTTTAATGTTGCTGGTGGTCGTTGTGAAAGTTGTCAAGGTGATGGAACGCAAAAAATTGAGATGCATTTCTTGCCAGATATATATGTAAAGTGTGATGTGTGTGGCGGAAAGCGTTTTAACCGTGAAACTTTGTCTATTCTTTATAAAGGCAAAAACATTTGGGACATTTTGGAAATGACGGTTGATGAAGCTTGTGAATTTTTTGCCAATCATGCGAAGATTGCAAGTAAGTTACAAACATTAAAAGATGTGGGGTTAGGGTATATTAAGTTGGGCCAATCGGCGACAGAATTGTCAGGTGGTGAGGCACAGCGTGTTAAGTTGGCAACGGAATTGGCACGCCCGATGACGGGTAAAACAATGTATATTTTAGATGAGCCAACAACGGGTCTTTCAACTTATGATGTAAAGAATTTAATTGCCGTTTTAAATCGCTTAGTAGATGCAGGAAATACAATGGTAGTGATTGAACATAATTTAGATGTAATTAAGGTTGCGGATTATATCATTGATATGGGACCTGAGGGAGGTAATGCCGGCGGTCAAGTAATTGCGACTGGTACTCCGGAAGAAGTAAGTAAGGTTACAGGTAGTTTTACGGGACAATTCTTAAAAGATATATTAAAGCCAGTTAAATAATTTGTTTAGTTATAAAAATTATAGATATTAAACAATGTTTTCAAAGCTGGTACCTAAGTTGTAATGATGTACATCAACGAGGTATGCTAGTTTGCGTAATGCTGACATGACTTCTTCTTTGTTGCCAAATTCAATAAAATTCTTTGCATAAATAATGGAATCACTAATTTGGAAAGTTTCGGTATGTTTGACTAGATAACAAAAGACGCGTTCGCGTTTCAGCCAATAACTTTCGATAGCAGCAATTTGGTTTTTGTTGGATTGTGTGTCGGCAGTGTTATCGCCACACGCTTCAACTGAAATAATTAATGCGTTAACTTGTTCTTCTAGATGTTGGAAGGTTTGGCGGACATAAATTTGTTCCCAAATTACGGCAGCGGTAATTAAAATAATAATACAAATTGTGGTTATCCAACGCTTCATAATGATACTTTGTCTCCTTCTCCTCTGGGTACAACGGAAATTTTGCCGCTGCTTTCGAGTATTGCATAATCAATGTCTTTTACATCAAAAATGTCTTTGCCGTGAAGTAGTTCCATTAACTCTTCTTCACAAATATCTAGTTCTTTAAGCTTCTTATAGTCGATACCTGCCGGTGAAACTACAATCACGGGAGAGCCGGATAAAATATTACGGAAAGTTTTACTTTTATATTGTAACTTAACGACAAAGAAATGTATTACATGAATTACTAATAGCGGTAAAATACCATACCAAATTGGAATTGTTAAGTCTGCCATGGGTATAGTCGCTAAGTCGGCGATGATTAAAGTTATAACCAATTCAAATGGCTCCATTTCGCCAATTTGTCGTTTGCCCATTAAACGCATAATTATGATGGCGATAATGTAAATTACAACTACGCGAATTACGATGGATAACATGGTTAACTTATTGACGCTTGCGGTTAATTGTAATCAAATTTGTTGACCAGCAAAGACCCAAAAATGCAAGTTCAGCTACCAGTGTTGCTATGGCTAAGTTTAGAATACTGGGTAAAGGGATTCCGATTTGGTATGTGAAGAAACCAATTGCAAAAACAGGGATACCTAATAATAAATATCCTAAGATAGTTGGTAAAGTAGTATCCTTTTTTTTCCATTGTGTTGCTTTTCGTATGGCAATAATGTTTAAGAAGGTGGAGACTGTCATCGAGATACCCATGCCTAGTAATACTGCATCAGCACCAATAACCGCGGGTAAGAACCAAACAACAAGCAGCATAAGTACCGTACCGATGGCGTAGTTGCGAATAGTTAGATTTTCAAGGTTCATGGCATTCAGTGTGGTATTTGTAATCTGGGATAAAGACATCGGCAGCATGACCCATGCAGATCGTGCTAAATAAATCCCGCTGGCTGAATTGGCATAAAGAAAATTACCAATAGGGGAGCCAAGTGCGATATATACAGGGATAAATGAAAAACACACAAAGATAGTAAAACGCAGCACGGTGCTAATTTGACGGCGTACAGAACTCCATTGTTTTTCTTTAATCATGTTTGAGAGTTCGGGAACCAGCGCCGTTGCCAAAGACGAAATGACGGTAGAAGGGATTGTCAGTAAGGGGAGTGTCATGCCACTAATGATACCAAGATGCGCAATGGCGGTAGTGTTGACCCAGCCAGCTGCGACTAGGCGTAATGGTAGTAGGATTGTAATAACTGGTATTGTTAAACTGGAAAATAAGCGCACACCAGTAATTGGGGTTGCTGCTTTGATTAATGGTTTTATCAGTGGCTTTGTTGGAATTTTTGAACCATGCCAATGGTGACAACGGATAAAGATAATAACAACTACTATGGCAGAGATAATACAAGCGCCAGTGAACGACCAAGCTGCTAAGTGTGCCATGTCGGCAAAATAAAAAGCTACTCCCAGTAATGGCACAAAAATGATAACACGCGCAACTTGTTCGATAAGTTCGGTTAGGCCAAGTAAGAAAAATTTTTTCTCCCCCCACCATATGGCACGAAGAACACAGTAGATGCTGCTGGCGACTAGAGCTGGTAAAAGCGTAAATAAAATTGTAAGACATCGGCGGTCGGTAAAGATTAAGCCAAAGAGTTTGTGCCCTAATAAAACTACGGCAGAAAGAATGGCAGAGACCGTGATACCAATGATTAAACCTGCAATGGTTAGAGAACGAATGTGTGGGCTATCGTTAGAGTATTTAGCGACTTCGCGCGAAATGACCAAGGGGAGACCACTGCTAATAATAGTTAATAAAATCATAAAAATGCTAAGCGCCATTTGGTAGACACCCAGCATTTCAGCTCCTAATAGTCGTGATATAAAAATGCGAAATACAAAGCCTATAAAGCGTGTTAAGACAGCAAAAGCTGTAATGACAAGCACAGATTTTGTAAAGGTACGCATACACATGAATATGTTTGTGAAAGTTAAATATGAGAAGGGGAAATTGTTTGAAATCGCTTGTGAGTGTGGTGTAGCGCCTTGTACGGTCATTTTGGCGAATGGGTGTCGCAATGAAGACGAACTGCCGCCAGAAATTCTGGTGCCTGTGGCAACCGCGCTACGCTGCAAAATAATTGATTATCCAAAGTAATAAATTTGGACTTTGTGATCGGTAAATTTGATTTGGTTGCCGGAACGGGTACAAGTAATTGTTTCTGTTTGGTCAGTAATGTCTACGATAGTATCATCTAAGTCGCGGGCGTAGACTTTGGTAAATGTTAAATGATAAGTTTTCTTTTCTAATGTATAAGTTCCAATACCTGTTAAAGCTAAACCTTTTTCTTTATGTTCTATGTGAATTCGGAAGGTGTTATTTTTGTTAAAGGTTAGTTCGGAAGTTTCAGTAAAATCTTCTACCTTAAATTCAGTGGCTTCAACACCCACAATGTGATAAGTGTCTTTTTGAAAAAAAATGAAATAAACAGCTACGGAAGCACTAATTAAAATTACTGCTATGATAGCTATGATAATACCAATTTTTGCACTACGCTTTAACATTATGCGGCCTCCTTGGCAAATTTTATGATTGTTACTTCATAATCAAGTTGTTTGATGTCAGTGGGGTTTTGTTGAATAACATCTTGAACTCCGTGGCTTTCCACATTTTTAATTTCAAGACTGTTATTTGCATAAATCACACTTAAACTTTGGACGCGTGTATCATTGCCATTATAAATGATGTAATCAATGTGAATGACTGTTTTACTTTTTAATTCTTCAAATTTGGTAACAATAAAAGGTATTGTTTCACTGGAAGCCTCTAAACCAACCAAATAAAGTGTGCCTGTCTGTTTGTCTTCGTTGATTTTAAAGTAACTATTAGTATCCATTTGCATGCCTTTGAATTTATCGGTGCTGCGCATTTCTGTCATATGGTACTCTGTTCCAAATTCAAAACTAGTAGTGTCTTTGTCGCCAGTAAAACTCAAATACAAGCCTAATCCTGTGGCGATAACAATTCCTAATCCGACAAACAATGCTAGAATTTTAATTACTTTGCTTTTCATCTGTTACATTATCTACTTTTGCAGCTTTTTGAGCAACAATTTTCTTTTGTTGATTTTTCAAGCGCATATCGCGAGCATATGAAGTTGTTTTTTTCGTGATATGTTTGTCAAATTTAACTTTACGCATTAAGAATGCAATAATTCCTAAAAGAAGAGCAACAGCGGTGATTAAAGAAGGAACTAAATACCACCAATTTTCACCAAATAAATTTGTGCTGGTGTCACTTGTGTTTGTGTTGTCTTCGCTATTATCTTTTTCATTTACTGATAAAATTTTGATACGGTCTGTGTCAGAACTATCACTTACAAGATTAAATTGATCTTCTTTAATTTTTTTGACTTTTAAGTTTTTGATAAAGATATTGCCATTTGTAATTGAGTTTTCATTTGTTTCGGTGATGTTACCCAAAGTGATTTGTAAGTTGACATTAGTTGCGTCAGTTTTAGGTTGTAAATACAATTTATATTCGTGGGTTAATGTTGGGTCTGCTTCGTCAGTTATAACTTCCAATAATCCATCATAATTGGATAAACCTAAATATGCATTTGTACCGCGTGCTTCAATAATAATTTCAAAATATTCATCAACAGTTAAGTTATAACCAAAGTTATTTTGGATAATTGTTTTTGGTTGATTAATAATTTCCAAAGTAGTACCAGTTGCGGTAGCATTGCAGCTATAAGATGCAAGTTCATTAGTTGATTTCCATGCTTTATCAAATGTTAAAGTATTATTCAAATCAATATTGGCAGTTGTTACTTGCCCAGCAGCGGGATTTTGTGAAGTGCTAACATTATCGATGAATGCAAAGCAGTCGGTACCATTCATTTCAAAGCGTAGGTAATATTGGCGTGAAATAGCAAATTCGTTTTCGGTAATTGCAAATTCATAATGATGCCATTCGCCATCATTAATATCAATAATCTTTGGTAAAATAATTTCGTTAGTTAAATTTCCAGATTCGTCTGTTTCTGCTGTTAAAATGTAAGCACGAGTTAATGTAGTACCAGTGCTGCAGGCATCGAAACTGATATAAGTTGTTGCACCAGCTGTAGTGTTAATCGATGGGCTGGTTAAAATGTTTGTTGCAGCCGCGGTATTATACATCATATACACATTGTTATTGTCTAGGTAGTTTGCATTAATTTTGCCCGGATTGTTGTCACCAAAACGGCTGTCGCTCCATAATGTAGGGTCAGTATTTACGATTCCGTTATTGTCATTATTAGTTGTCCAGCCGTCTGCGATTAATGGGTAAGGATAACTGCTATCTTGATTATTTACTGTATCTGCACTGCGACCTAAATCAAAGTATCCGTTAGTGATACTTGGAGTAGTGCTGTTATTTGCATTTTGGTCATGAACACCATGGACATATGGATTATCTGTGTTTTCTTCGGCATAGCTTCCATTGACTTTGTAAATTTTAAATTCATCAATACAAACCCAGCCGGTTGATTCATCTTTGCCCAAAGTAAATTGAAGATCATGTTTTTGATTCAATTCTTTGCCTGCGATAAAGAAAACTGTGTTCAATTGCCAACCATTATAGTGTGGATAATCAGAGATAGTAGTAATTTCTTGTGCAATAACATCACCAATCAAGAAGTGGAAGCCATTGAAACTTTCGTTGTTTTCCGCACCATTAGCAATTGAATAAAATTGAAACATGTAAACTTCATATGGTTTTGGTTGAAATGTGTAGTTTTTTAGTTTTAAAGATGTGTTTGCCCCATGTGCTTTCATTAACATGATATTTTTGGTTTCACCACTTTTAGAATGGAAATAAGGTTGATTGCCGTTAAATTGAGATTCATTAAAACCTAAACTTGAAGGAATTTCGGCAGTGGAAATATTAGCATTACTGTCGGCATTAGTTGTTGTTGTTTTAGCTTCAAAGTCGCTATTTGTGAATTCTGCAACTAATTTGATATCGTTTGTATGAGTAAAGTCAAAAACTCCCGAAGTGCTTTTGTTACGGCTTGCCAATTCAGTTTGATAAAAGTTTTGTGAAACAGCAGTAACATTGAAATTGTCAAAATAAATTGCGCCAATTGCTTTATCACCTTGATTAGAGCTAAAATATAGTTTTGGCGTTACAGTAGCTGTGGCTAATTTATCGGTAGTAATGTAGAATGTTGCAGTATCCCAACCTTTTTGTGGATATAAACTAATTGCTTTATTATTCAAATAAAAGGTACCGTAAGCAATGTTCGCTATATCCTTTGTTGTTTGTTCAACGACATAATAATCGACTGAGATTAAGTAATAACTGTTTGCGGACAGTGTAATCTCGTTGGTGCTGTAACCGCCTTTTACAGGTTGATTAAGAACTTTATTAAAAATTACAACAGGAGAACGATCTGCAATCTCTCCGTCTGTTAAAGAATTACTGGGATATTTTTCATGAAATTTTGCGTTAGATTCAGGTGTAACTTGTTCAGCCCCTAAAAAATCAGTAATATTCGGCTTACTCCATGTTGATAAATCGTATGCGGTTGCACTTGATTTGAATGGCGAAATACTTTGTGCTGGGGTAGCGTATTGAAAAGAGCTTTCAGCCGTTGATACAAAGCTCGCCAAACGACTGGATAAAACGGTAACACCCGGCGTTAAGATGAATAAAGCCATTGCTAAGATTACTGTCATTAATTTACAAAATTTTTTCATGATTGTTTTTTCTCCATATATACAATATATGGGGTTAGTGTACACCAAAAAGACCCTTTTAAGCAAGAAAAAAACTTTTATATAAGCTCTATACAAAAAAAAAATTTTGTGGTACTATCAAATTATGTTGAAAGTTGCAATTATGGAATTAGGCACAAATCAAATCAAATTGTCGATTGTGCGTATTGAAGAAAGTAAATATTATGAAGTAGAAAAAGAATATACAGAAAGTGTTGGTATTGAACAACATTTAATTGAAAACAGTGAATTAATCAAAACTGTTAAAATCAAGGAATGTATTGATATTTTACAAATGTATAAACAAATTGCCATTGCAAATGGTGTAACAAAATATCATTGCATTGCTTCGGCTAATTTGACTACGGCAAAGAATTATATTTCATTCTTAGAAGAAATTAATGCTGATTTGGATTTAGAATTTAAATTGTTGACTGAAGAGGAAGAAGTTAATTACCTATATACTGCAGTTGTAAATACCATTGATGTTGCTAAAGGTTTGATTGTTTCGGTTGGTTCGTCAAGTACTCGTTTAGTTTACTATTGCCGCCGTGTTGTTTTAAACAGTGTTACCATCCCAATGGGTGCAGCGAATTTTACTTCGGTAGAGGACTTTAATAATTTGTTAAAAGCCACTGGAGAAGTTTTCCAACAAATTGATGCAGAAATTCCTGTCATTGGTTCAAGTGAAATCTTTACCGGGTTTGCTCGTTTGTCGCGTAAGAAAACAAAGTATCCTTTTGATATGGATCATAACTATAACAGTGATAAAAATCATTTCAATGAAATCTTAAAATTCTTGCAAGGTTTAGATGTTGAACGCGGGGCTAAGTTGAAAGGTATTACTGCAAATGGCGTTGGATACTTGATGAATGGTATGTCGATTGCTTTGGCAGTAATGGATTATGTAAACTTGACAAAACTTGTTATTAACGACTTTGGACGCAATGTGGGTATTGCTCATCGTTTAACAATGCAAGAAGATGAGAAGCCTGTTAATGATGTTAGCATGAGTAGTATCGAAAGTATAATTTGGGCAAATGGTTTAGATTTAGACAGTGCAAAATATCAATATTTATTAGCAAGTACCTTATATATGCAATTAAAAGTGTTGCATAAATTACCGCGTGCGTATACTCGTATTTTAAAAGCGGCGACTTTATTGTTCAATTTGGGTGCGAACATTAATAAAGAAAATTTTGGAAAGATTACATATTATGCAATTTTGAATTCAAACTTATATGGTTTAAGTCATAAGGAAATTGTGATGGCGGCTTTTGTGGCAAGTTGCCGTAACTGGGACGATTTCATGTTATCTGAATGGGTTAAATACAAAGACTTAATGGACGAAGAAGATTTGATGATTGTGCGTAAATTAGCAATTTTGGAAGCTATGGCATACACAATTAATTTGCGTAACCAAAAAGTTGTGAAGGATATTTCTTGCGATGTGTTGGGGGATAGCGTCATTATCAAGTTAATCACAGAAACCGACATGAAGAAAGCGAAGGTTGATGTAGAAGCTGCAAAAACCGAAATCTTCCAATTGAAAAAATTGAGCAAAGAATTTACGCGTATTTATAAAAAGAATGTGGAAATTTTGTAATGGAAGAATTACCACCAATTATAGAATTTTTTGATGACGAGCCAATTATTACGCCTGCGGCGATGCGTGGTGGGGTAAAGGTTGAAATACCGACAACGATTAAAACAGCGTTATGTACTTTTCTTTGTGAGAATATTGATAAAGAAAAGTTAGAACCGATTTTAGTAGATTGTCGATTGCTGTTTTATGTTTATGGGCGTACAGGTAAGGTTCCTGTTTTTCAGTACAAAGAAGATTGTTTAATTGTTTTAATGACGGTAGGGAGTCCTGTGGCAGCGGCAGTTGTTGAAGAATTAAAATATCTTGGTATTGAAAATGTAATTGCATTTGGGACTGCTGGTTTATTAGATGGGGGAATTGGTGACGGTGCTTGCGTGTTAATTGAAAAGGCAATTCGTGATGAAGGAGCAAGTTACCACTATTTGGCACCATCTGTTTATGTGGACACTAATGAAAAACTAACTGCTTGGTTGGAAGAGTTTTTACACAGCTGTGGTGTGTCGGTTGTGCGTGGTATTACATGGACGATGGATGCCATGTTTCGTGAAACGCAAGCTAGGACTGCAAAACGCCGCGAACAAGGGGCTGTCGTAGTGGAAATGGAATGTGCAGGCTTTGCGGCAGCGGCGAAACGATTGGGATTGCGTTTTGCAGAGTTCGTATTCTTTAGTGATACATTGGTTAACACAAATCAATGGCATATGTTAGGTGAGCAGCAACAACAAGATGAACGCCGGTCTTTAAAAGTAACTTTTTTACAATCTTTGTTATGTGTTATTAGAAAAATCAAGTTGCCTAATTAAGTTAATTGCAATTATTATATAGTAATGCAAAAATTGGGGAAGTGGTGTTTTATAATTATCGGCGGCTTATTGGCGGTTGCGGCCGCTTTGTTGGCTTTGACAAATTTTATCAATGGTCGTCAATTGTTTAGTTTTGTGGGAATAAACGATCAAATTTTTTCGATGGGAATGTTGGTTGTACCTTTAGTTATCGTTGTATTTGTTTTATTTAAATATTTAGATACGGACGGTAAGAAAAAGAAATCTATTTCACAATATTATTCAAATCGTTGGATGACAAACGAAGAGCGTGACAGAGTTTATATTTATACCAAAGCGTCACAATTATCGACCTTAAAGAAAACAGGGCCTTTGGCGCGCTTTGAGATGATTGGTAATGATATTCATATCAATATGGTTTCCAAAGATTTTCACTCAATTATTTTGGGAACTACTGGTGCGGCAAAAACACAAGGTTATGTATTTCCTTTCTTATATACATTAGGTTTTTCAAACCAAAAACCAAACTTGGTAATTACGGATCCGAAAGGTGAAATTTATAATACTTTGGCAGAAAGCTTGCGTCAACAAGGTTATGATGTGCAAGTCTTTAACTTGAATGATCCAATTCGTAGTTCGCGTTGGAATCCTTTTGAAAGGCCGTGGGATATGTTCCAAAGGGCACAACATTTGGAACGCGAAATTAAACGCTATGAAAATGCTAACCCTGCGAAATTGGGTTTGCGTGTGATTGCAAGTAGTTATCCACCGGTTTGGTATGCTTTTAATGGAATTGCTTTCCCAACCAAAGAGATGGCGGAAAATGAAATGCGTACTTTGCGTCAACAATTAATTTCGGATTCAGAAGCCGATATTAAAGATATTTGTTCTGCGATTTGTCCAATTGAAAATGATAAAGATCCAAGTTGGGAACAGGGTGCCCGTGATTTAATTCAAGGTACAGCGATGGCGATGTTGGAGGATAGTTTAAATCCTAATCTTGGCATGACGCGTGAGAAATTTAATTTTTATAATATCTTTAAAATTGCTTCAATTCGCGATAACGACCCACAAGCAGTCTTTAAAACGATTAAGAACTATTTTGAAGGGCGTGATAAGTTGTCTGTTGCTGCTGCTTTGGCACAGACTGTTACATCGAACGCGGAAAATACAATGCGTAACTTCTTTGGTGTTGTAACACAAAAATTATCCATGTTTAATGATAAAGGTATTTGTTACATTACAAGCGGTACGGATATTAAATTTGAAGAATTTGCCAAGAGACCGACAGCGTTCTTCTTAATTATTCCAGACCAAATCAAGGTGCGTCACCCACTGGCAACTTTGTGTATTTCGCAACTGTATAAATCATTGGTTGCTAGTGCGAATGAACGCGGTGGTAAATTACCTTGGCCGACATATTTCGTTTTAGACGAGTTTGGTAATATGCCGAAGATTAATGACTTTGCGACCGTAATTACCGTTTCGCGTTCGCGCGGTATTTTCTTTACTTTGGTTTTACAGGATTACAAACAGTTGGAAACTACCTATGGACAAGAATCCGCGGTTACGGTGCGCAATAACTGTAACCACCAGGTTTTCGTTGGTGTTAACGATACAGATACGCGTAAAATGTTCTCTGATTTGATGGGGGATATGGAAATTACTACGGAAAGTACAACAGTTAGTCGTAATACTGGTAAGGCTGCAAAAGAAGATGCTGAAGGTGGTAGTAAGTCAACTGCGACTAATACTGCCAGCCGTCCATTACTGCCGCCGAATGAATTGCTGGATATTGTGCCAGGTAATATCTTTGTTTATTGCTTTACTTTCCACCCATTGCGTAGTAAGGTTACGCTCTTTTATGAATGCTTAAAAAAAGGTGTGATTAAATTGAAACCTACACCGGATATTTATGTTCCGGGTAAATACTTTGATGAAGCGGCTATTTATTATGATATTCGCCGTCGTAACGATATTGTGATTCGTCGTGTTAGTGCCGCGGAACGCAAAGATTTATTTGACTGGTAAGCTAGTGGTTTTGATTGACGATATCAAATATTAAAATTATAATTTATCCATACTATATTGGGGGAATACATATGAAGTATAGCCGTAGTAGGATTATTGCTCTGACCATTTTAAGTATTACAATGGTCATTGCTTTATTTTGTACTGGCTATGTTATTGATTTGCGTAGTTTTTCTTCCCATGCTGCTGAGAGTAATAGTACTGTAAGTAGTGCTTCGTCATTTGATGACCTTTATCGTCGCATTAGTATAGATGGTTCTGGTTCAATTCTCCTGGGAAAAGATACCAAACTAACATTAACCGAAGAAAGATATGAGCATGGAGTTTTGACTGAATTTTTAAATGCCAGCACAAAGCGATCTTTTGCCGAATTACAAAATACAAAACGCCTGGAAGGATATCCTTATCCAATTTTTACTAATGATGAAATGGGGAGAATTAAAAATGGATATGGGAAATTTATAGAACTTCCAGTCATTTTGCTTGATCCAGATCATTATGATGACATAGTTTTATTTGAGTTAACCAACTTGCCAAGTTCGTTGATAATAACGCGTGATGACGAAGAACTTGTAAGAAAAGACGAAGCAGGTGAGAATGGTATTGTTAATGTAGATGGGACATTGCCGATGGATAAAATTTATGCTGGCGAGAAAAAATATAAATACTTACAGCGTGAAGAAAATGTTTATGATGATGACGGTAATTTGGTTTTAATATTAAGTTTTAACACGGTCACCAATCCAGACGGGTCCGAAGGATATGTGGTTAAGGTTAAAGATAAAGCAGGTCAACCATTTTATAATCAAAGCGGTCAATTAATTGAGTATTTAGAAAATGATGTTACGACTTCGCTTTACTCTGGTAGCCAAGGACTTTTATATAAAGTTATTCGTAAAGGTGATAAGATCAGTGTTTGTAACGCAGATTCAACCTTGATTAAAGAAATTACTAATGAAAAGCAATTAATTAAACAAGATATTGGCGCAGTGGCAGTCAATGGAAATGGTTTGCGTGGAATGTTTCGTAAAGAAGGGCTTTATGAAATAACTTTGACACAAAATGTGCAAACAAATAATAATACAATCACTAAACTTGATATTAATTTTGCCTTTGTTATTGTTAATAAAAATCACTATGTGGATTTTCCTCGTTTTAACGCTGAGCATCGTGTAGGAAATTCGGAAATTTATAATTACGCTTACGAAGGTGATTTTCCTGTTGTTGATTATTCTTCAAAATGGTTTGATGTTCAAGTTAATGGTGTTATTCCAGGAAAAGATTTAGATAAAGATCCTGAAGGTGATAGTCACTCGTTAGAATTTTATAATATGGGTGAATATCGTATGGTTTCGAGTTTGCGTTATTCTAGTGTTTATTTAGATACATATGGTTCTTCTTACGAAGGTCGGGGTGTGGTAGATGGATGTATTGATTTAAAACGCATAATGCCTTATTCAAGTGTACTTAATATTTTAGGTTTCCAAATGTTTTTTGGGGGGCAAAATAGCAATCAAGACCTCGCTTCTTTGCAAAAAGAATTCGGTATTTGTACAGATATTTCGGATAAGGTACGCGAATTAAATATGTCCGCGACAGATGCAGGATTAATTTATAGTTCAATGCGCGTTAGTGAGGCTTTAAAATATTCTAATCAATTGGCAAATTTTTTGATGGAAAAAAATGTTGAACCAGTATGCACAAACTTTCCGCCTG
The DNA here is from genome assembly GCA_045538455.1 of Clostridia bacterium. Classification (GTDB taxonomy): domain Bacteria; phylum Bacillota; class Clostridia; order Christensenellales; family UBA1242; genus RGIG8050. Next base: position 25,907 of record JAZSRL010000010.1, read on the forward strand.
TAAAAATTAAAGGAAATGTTCCATATTTAACAGGGGCGGGGACTAACGGTGAAAAAGCTGTTGTATTGTCAACTGTTGCTTATCGTTCGCTTTATGGGGAAAATGCCGGTATTTGGGAGAGTTCAATATTGGAAGTTGGAGCTCCTTTTGAAAAAGTAGGACAGTATTTGATTACCGTTTATTTTAAAGTTAACAACGAAATCTATCAACAAAATTTCTTTTTTGAGATTTCAAATTCGGCTCATATTACCTTTAAAAATGGCGATGATATTATATATCTAAGCGATTTAGTTAAATTAAATAGTAAGGAGTTGTCTGGTAAATCCATTAAAATTAATTATAATAAAGATAGCGAATTGGGGCGTTTTGAAACACAGCCAGTAATTACATTGGAAACTGCGGCATTAGGAAATAATGATTTTAGTGAACCAGAGTTGCTTCAAAGTGGTGAGTTCGAATTAGTTCCTGGTCAATATCGTTTAAATGTTGCGTATGGTGCGTATGGTAAGTCAAAAGCAGTTTATCACATTATCGTTGATGATTCTGATGCCACAGGAATCAAAGCTCATACCAAAGCAGGGCGCAAGCAATATAAAGGCCTTGAAATTGTTGGTGCAGGAAAAGTAAATTTATCTTGGGATTTTAAGCAAAGTGGGATTGATTTTGTAAATGTTGATTGTGAATTTTATGAAATGCAATTAAAAACTGGTGTTGATTATAATGCAGATCGTAATTACAATAATTTTGATTCAAGTAAAATTAATAACATCTATTCTGGCTATAATTTTGTGGATACACCTTGGAAAGCAAACAGCGGTTATGAACCAATTAAAACAGAAGACGGTTGGAAACTTAATGAGACATTTGAAAATCCTGGTTTATACATTTTCACTTTTACTGACGCAGTGGGGCATGAAACTGAATATATCTTAGTGATTGATGGCAGTAAGCCAACATTTGTACAGAATATTAAACCTATTATTTCGGCTAACGCCGTGGAGTTGGGTCCAAAAGGTGTAATTGTCGGTTTTGGCAAAAAAAAGCTTGTAACTGGTTCAATATTAAGTAATGAAAAAATAAAAAAAGTTTTTCAAGATGCAGACCTTTTGGTTGAGGATACACTTGGTAATGGTACTGGCCTATTTTTAGGCATTGGTTTTGACAAAGTCGAGTATAGTCTTAACAGGAAAGATTATACTAGTGTTTCCCAATATTATATAAATAAAGGCTATAACAATTTACTGAATGAAGGAACTTATTACTTCCGTGTTACAGATATACTAGGTAATAGCAGTGAATATTATATTATTGTAACAAAAGATAGGTTTTTTGGTACGGTATATGCAGAAACAATTTGTCCAACTTCTTATATCGATGAAGACAGGGGAATGTTAAAAACAAAAACTACTTCAAATACTAGCTTGGTTTCTGCCAATGGTGGTATGACAAATCGCTTGTTTACGACATTTTCTTTTAATCAAAGTAATGATCCAAATTTATATGTTAATAAAATCTATTTAAATTTTTATCCGTTTACTTATGAGTTAGGTAGTGCAAATTATCCTTTTGCTGAAGTTGCACAAGACATGGTTTTTAAATATCAAAATGGCAATGATAAATTGATTTATAGTTTTGATTCAATAGATAAGGGAAAAGAAATTCGTTTGGCTTTGTTTGATAAAAATGCCATTACGCCTAATGGCATGTATGTAATTACAGCTGAGTATAGTGTTGAAGATACTTATGCGCTGAAAGGTCGTAACTATTATTTCATCGTGGATAACCAAAAAATGTTGCATTACGAACCAGGTAAATATGAATCAGGTTTAGAAGTTACTTTTGCAAATAAAACCGCTGATGCTGAGTATTTTGCTGAAAATCATAATCAAATTAATAGTAACTGTGTCGCTGGAGTTCATGGCTTTGAAAGTAAATATTCTTATGGTCATAAGGGAATTGGCTACAATATTCAAATTGATGCTGACGGTATGGATAGTAAATTAAAAGGTAATAAACCATTGGAGTTCCATTCGTTAACTCCACGCTTTAGTTACATCCATAATAATGAAATATTTGAATTGGGCAGTGGCAGTGGTTATTGGGAAATAGGTAAAGGAGCTTTACCTACAGATAGTTCAGAATATAAATTAATTATTGCTGATGATGCACGCAATATCGCCTGTCAATTAGTAAATGGAAATGTAACAGAAATTAAAGATGTTAGTGAACCAACCAGTGCAAACTACGATTATTTAGTTTTGAATCTAGAAATAGGGCGTGGCGTTAGTGCAAAAATACAGATAGATGATAATAAAGTAATTAACTGTTCCGATATGGAGTTGGATGGTAGTGGTTATACATATGTCGTTGATCCAAGAACATTGAAAGATTTAAAATTATCATTTGAAAGTGATTCGCAGAGTATGTATGTTGATGTTGATGTTGAAGCTACCGTATCAACATGGAATGCTGTTGGTTTTGATGAAAATATTCAATTCAATACTCCAGATCCAATTGATAATGAATATGTTTTTGATATCATGTCATCTTATTTAACTGGAAGGTCAATTCAAGATGGTTCAAGCTTGTCGGTAAGTATAATTACGACTCAAGGCGATGAAACTAAGTATACTATATTGTTTGATCGCGCTGCTCCAAGTTTTAATCTTGAACGAATTATTCAAGAGGACAATTTAGCGTCTGTATTGCGTGAAATACCTACTGGTTATATTTATGGCGTTAATGGAGATTTTGTTTTTGAAAATCTCCATGGGGCAAATCACTATTTAGAAACGAAAACTATTTCATATCGTGAAGTTGACAACAAAGGTGATGGTACGCAATCAGCTGTTACTTTTAAGTTATATTCTGGGGCAGACGGAGAATCCCGTATTCCATTCTCGCAAATTGTTGGTTTGCGCGATAATGAAATGAAATATTACATGATTACGGAAACAGACTATGCGGGCAATATTCAAGAATATATAATTCAACTACAAGGAAAAAAATATGCGAAGGGTATCAATTTTATTGGTGCTATCGACAATGGTAATAGTCAAGTTCAAGCTGGGATTGAGATGTATGTATCAAAATCTAGTGTTCACCAATTCTTTTTGAGTAATGATTCATTTAAATTTGAGTGTGGTGATGATTATTATTTAGCGTTGGGTAGTACAGCAAGTTGGCGAATTGGTAAAGAAGAGGTCAGTGATGCGCCAAATACAGAAGATGGATTAATTGAAGTTTTGAATCACTGGGTTGATGTTGCTACTGAAAAAGGTGTAAAGTGTACTTTTACATTGTTTGATCGTATTGGTGATAAGGAAATTTATAATTTTTATAATATTCGTGAAGATGCACCAAAAATTGAACTGGATTGTTACCAATCAAGTGTAAGCGAGAATGATGTGACTTTATCGGTAACAAATCTTCAAAACCTTCCAAAAATTTTATTTGATGAAGGGCTATTGTCTCTATACAAGATGACTGTTAGAATTGCAGGCAGTGATATTAAAAATGTTTATGATTTTAAAATATATGGAACTCAAATACAAGGTTATGCAAAACAAGATTTAATCATAGAAGTAACAGATCCATTTGGGCGCGTAAGCGTTACAGAATATCATCAACAAAAACAAAGTTCGATTAGTTTTATAACATATGGTAATACCGTAACTCAAAACGGCGTTATTTATATTGGTGATGAGCGTGGTGTGCAATTTAGCTATTTGCGCGAAGCATACAATGTATTATTCTATAACGCTGCAACGGGTGAAGTTTTGACAAATTTACAGCCTTCATTTATATCCAACGATACCAAAACTTACACTTATACATTTGTGCCAACAAAAGGAATCAGTTCAGTTGAACAATATCGCATTGTTGCCACTGGTCGTGCTAGTGGAGCACGATTGTTTGATAAGACCTTTGTTTTTGATACTCGTTTACCCAATGTGGATTGGAAGAATGCGAGTGAACAAAAAATTCAGGTACAAAATCAAACTTTAGTTAGTGAAGTAACGCTTGATATTACAAACAGTTTGGTTCCGACAACTTTCCCTGTTACTATTTCCTATACAAGAACATATAACCAACAAGTAGAACGAGTTACATTAAAAGCTGGAACTCAAAAACATACTTTTAAGCTTGCGGGTAAGTATAAAGTTACATTGCGTAATGTCGTTTGGGCAGAAAAAACTTATGAATTTGAAATTGCTGAAACCAGTGATGATATTGTCTTGGTTTATGATGATGAAAAAAAGTTAGAGCCATGTGCAACTAATTATAAATTTAGGTATAATAAAAATAATCCCGAAGAATATATAATGATTCCACAATATATTTTTACGGTCGGTGCAGGAGATTTAGCTAACTACAAATCACATGGATTAGCAGTGAAGGTTGGACAAAGCGATCGTGTTTTAGTTGGTAACACAGAAAAGCGTACAGATTTTTATGCTTCTGATGCTGCGACATTAATTTGGAAGATTGCGGACGAAATGGGCAATAATCCAATCTACATTGCAACGACTGGTGTCGCGAAAGGAAGTTTAAATGAATCAACAAGTCCAATCACATTAAAATTAAGTGCTAACCCAAGTGTTGAATCGTTTAATGGAAGTTTTGAAATTAACCCATTAACGACTACATATCATGAAATTGATGATGACTTTATGGAAGCACATGATAATAAAATTGAGATTAGTTTATCAAGCGCAGTTCCTTATTATATCGTAGAAGGGAATACAATTGTTGTAAAATGTTATTTTAATGGTCAATTGGTAAAGACTTTGCAAGGAAATTCTCCAGATCAGGTTTATGTAATTAACCGATATGATGCTGGTTTTTATGAATTTGAAGTGCATGATATGGTAGGTAATTATTTGCGTTTTGGTGATCCGAACGAAACGAATAAAGATAGTATTAATTATCAACAAAAGCGTTATACATTGTGGGTAAGAACAAAGCCAACGGTTTTGATTAATGACAAAATGCCAATTAATGGAATGATATATAATGATCGTGTTGAAATCAAACTGGTTGACTATGGTAATAATTTCTTGAAAAAAAGATTTGCTAATGAAATTGAAGCAGACGAAAACTATTTGAGCAAGTATTATTGCATTAGCGAAGTACAAGTAACACATACAGGTTCTAATGGAAAAGAAGAGACAATTATTACCGAGCAAAAACCATCTTATGTATGGACAGAGACCGGAACTTATCAAATTAAAGTGACTTATCGAATTGACGATTCTTCTTTGAATAATGTGTATTCAGAATTTACATTCCAAATTATTCCTTCTTATACCGTGAGAGAAACTTTAAGTATGTCGATTTATCCAGATGTTCAAGTTGCATCGGTTAAGCGCAATGGTTCTATAATTCATGATTTTGATAATATTAAGGTTAATGAATATATGGTGTTTGATGCAGATATTAATCCTGGCACTTATGTTGTAACATTAAAAACTTTCAACCATATTTTAAAAGAGTTCGTTTTCCACGATGTTAAGTTTAATATACAACATAAAACTAACAGCGCTAGTGATTATTTTATTTTAAGTGGTAGCAGTGGTGATGGCATAACAGGTTCTGTAATTTTAAAGTATAATCCTTATTGGTTATTTTTAGCCCAAGGTGATGTGACAATTTATGTCTACAAAAATGAAGTGGAACAACTCAATTTGACTATCGATAGTTCTATTTTAGAAACTGAGAACTATAATTTACAGGAACTCTTCACGGCTTCTGATGCTGGAATGTATTCAGTTATTGTCCGAGATGTTGACGGAGACCCTGTGTTTATGGATAGTTGGACTGTAAACGCAAAACAAAGTACTTTTGGTTATGTGATTTTGGTTGTTGTTTTGTGTATATTTGGTATTGGTTTGTTGATCTTTGTCCGTATGCGTAATAAGATGTCAACAAAATAAATTTATTCAATACAATAGCAATTACCGATTTGGCTTTGTAAGGCAACATCAATAAATATGTCTTTGCCTTCGATGATGTTTTGTGTTTGTAAATATTGTCTTACAGTTTGATAGGCTAGTGTTGGTGTGTTGTTTTTTTCGCTTAGGTGCGCCAAGATGACTTGTGATACATTGGCTTGATAAAGCTTAGCGATTGCGCGTCCGCAATCAATATTAGATAAATGACCACGATTACCAAGAATGCGGCGCTTGAGCCAATCTGGATATTTAGGATTAGCAGTAAGTTTTTGGATATCATGATTGCTTTCAATCACAACGATTTGGCAGGTAGCAAGGTTACTTAAAATGGTGTCAGTCATTTGTCCGATGTCGGTTGCAATACCCACAGTGGCGTTATTTTGTTGGAATGTATAGCCAAGACAAAATTGACTGTCGTGTGGGACCGTAAAGCTGTTGACTGTAATGTCACCGATTTCAAATGTGCTTTCTGTTTCGATAAAATAGTGGGGTGGTAATTTTAAACTGCGTTTTAAAATTTTGACACTTTGTTGGTGGCAATAGATGGGGATATTATAATGAGTTACAAAATCCGCTACACCTTTCAAGTGGTCGCTGTGTTCATGTGTAATAACAATTGCATTGATACTATGCGGATCAATATGGGCTTGGTTCATAAGTTTTAATATCATCGATAGCGGCAAACCAGCGTCAACTAAAATATGGGTAGTGGAACTACCTACATATGTAACATTTCCGGCACTGCCGCTACTTAATGTTTGGATTTTCAGCATTTTAATAATATACTAGAAAATATGTTAAAAGTTAAGAGCAATTTACGAGTTTTTTTGTGTTGCGTTGCAATAGCTTTTGTTTGTTTATTTGGATATTTAATGTTTCAAAATTTTTGTGCCGAAGTTTTTATTCGCTGGGGGTGGGAGACACGGAATACGGTGGATACTTTGTTTGTTAATGGTTTTTGGAATGCCTTCATGATTGTTGCAATTGCATATCCGGTTTTGGAAGAATTAATCTTTCGCTTGTTACTGTGCAAATTATTGAAAGCTACAAAAATGGCTGATTGGTATGTTATTGTTATTAGCGCTGTTATTTTTATGGTTTATCATTGGTCATGGTCACAGGTTGCATATCAACTATTAATGGGGATTTGGTTGGCGTGGATTTTTATCAAAACACATCAAATCGGTTGGACGGTATTAATTCATTTCATTAATAATGCCTTTATTATTACATATACATATTTAACAGGTGCTGGCAATAGCGTCTTTGCGTTAAGTGCGTTGAATATAATTCTTTCAATAAGTTTGGCTGCTGTTACCACTGTGGCAGTGATTTTATTAATCAAAAAAGGAATTCCGAAATATGAAAAATAATCATTATTTAGCAACTTTAATTATCTATACAACAGCCATTGTATTGTTGATGATGGTACATATATCAGCATCAGTAGGATGTTTTAGTGGTTTGTCTGACAAGTCAGCAGAGGTCGTAGGCAGCGTTTTACCGCAAATTGTTATAATGTTTGCCATACCACTTGTGTTGTTAATCCTGGTGCGAAAAAAAAGCAAAGAACCGATTATATTGGGGCAGGTTTGTAATAATATTGGCTGGAATAAAATTTCATTTAAAAATGTCTGTTTGTGCTTTGTGTTAGGGATTTGCTTATATATTCTAAACATTTTTATTGCTACTTTATTTGCAACTTTGTTGCGCTCTTTTGGTTATCAATTTAGTTCAAGTGATAATGCTTTTACTGGGTATGATGGCTTAGTTATTTCGATTATTTTATCCGCTGTATTGCCAGGAATATGTGAAGAATTTTTACATCGTGGTATTTTATTAAATGGCATGATGCATCAAATGGGCGTTAAGAAGGCAATTTTGTGGAGTAGTTTATTGTTTGGATTAATGCACATGAATGTTGGACAGTTCTTTTATGCGACAATTCTTGGTTGGTTTATGGCGGTGACAGTTTTATCTTCTGGATCGTTGTGGGGAAGTATTATTGTGCATTTTACAAATAATGCGTTGGCGACATATATGAGTTTTGCGGAAGATTTAAAACTGCCTGGTGCTAATTTATTCTCTTATTTATTTAGCAATAGCTTGACTTTAATTGTCACATTAGTTGTGGTTTTTGTGATTATTGGAGAAATTATGCGTCATATGGCTCGTGATAAATTTAACCGCAATTTAGACCGTTATACAGTGCGTTATTTAGCTGCCGAAAAACAATTTACAACAGATGACTTTGAAAGAGTAAAGGAAGTTTTGCCGCGCATAATACAGGGCTTACCGACTTGGAAAGCAACTGCCGCTTACATTGAAACATTTGAGCAACCCAAGCAGGCACGACCGTTGGAAAAGGCGTTCTTAGTAGTTGTTTGTTTTATGGGTATTGCTTTGACTGTGTTATCGTTTGTATGGGGGACTTGGTAAATGGACTTTATGCAGGAGGCTGTCAAGCAAGCACAGATTGCAAAGCGTCATGGCGAAGTTCCGATTGGCTGCGTGATTGTGAAAGATGGAAAAATAATTGCCAAAGGATATAATCAACGCGAACATAAGCGTAACTGTTTGTGGCATGCAGAGGTCGTGGCTTTGAATCGTGCTTGTCGTAAATTAAAATCGTGGCGGTTAAGTGATTGCGAAATGTATGTGACTTTAGAACCATGTCAAATGTGTATGGGAGCAATTCTAAATGCGCGCTTGAAAAAGGTTTATTATGGCGCTCAATCGACTACTAATTTAAATTGGCAAACTCCGGCTGAGTTTTTACCTAATCAAGAAGCACAAAACATTTTAGTGGCTTTTTTTAAAGAGAAACGCTAAAATAAGAATGTGAAAAATGATTTAGTTAGTTTTGTATCAATTATTGGGTTGGTTTTACTGGCAACTCTTGTTACAGCAGGGGCGACGACGGGAGTGTTATTCATGTTCCCAAATATATCAATCTTTGGAGCAAAAGCGGTTATGGAGCGGGAGACACAAATTGTCTATCGTGATGATGAGTTAACACAAGCTTTTGCCCAAGGTCGTTTCATTATTGAAAGTACTGGGACACAAATCGAAGTTAAAATGTCTAATGATGGTTATCAAGGGGAAGGAACAATTGTTGTTAATGAGTCTGCTACGGGCATTGCATTTAACAGTCTGAATCGTACTCTAGTTCAATGGACGCAAACTATTTATAATAATCTACCTTATTATCGCATTAAAATATTAGAGCCTTCTGGTGTGGTGTTTAAAGATAAACCGACAACTGTTTATATTAATTTACCGCATCGTTCTAAAAGTAGTAGTTTTACACATGACTTCGTTTTACAAAATCAATACAGTGATGTAAATTTTTCCTATGTTGATAATTCTGTAAGTGCTTCAGATGCGTTAAAGATTGGAAGTTTGATAGTTGAAAGTGCTGCTAGTGTCAATATCCTTACTTCACAAAACTCAAGTATTGAAACGATTGATATTAAGGGTAATAAAATAAAATTAAATTGCCAAGCGGAAGTAATCGGTAATGTAACCGTGGAAGGTGCCGAAGGGACGCAAACCTTTCACGGTGAAATTGGCGGGGCTTTAAAAATAAAAGGCAAGAAAAACAACTTTAACGGTAATACAGCGGGGGCAGTTGAAGTAATTAGTCCTAATGGAAATTTAAAATTAAATACTGCAAAAAGCTTAAAGGTTAATTCAAATGCAAATGTGAGTGTTGAAACCGTGGAAAATGGAATTGAGATGTTGACCGAAAGTGGTAAATTGGATGTAAATGAAGTTCTTGCTGGTGGCATTAAATTCACTGCTGGATTTGAAGACAAACGAAATGCTACCGCGTCTTTGAAAGTTGATAATGTTATTGGATCGGTCAATGTAATTAATTACGGAACGGGAAGTATTAATTTAGCCAATGTTATCGGCGATGTTTACATTAAAAGCTCAGAAGAACAAGGTGGTGACATTAATGTGCATTTTAGAACAAGTGATAAAAAAAGTAATATTACAATTCGTGGTTATGATGGTGACATTAATGTATCAGGGATTAATGGTTTAGTTGATATTGAAATTCGAAATTGGGAAAATGGGGCAGGGGCGGCCAATGTCACGGCGCAATTTGATCAAGTTGTTGGTACAGGGAATGTAATTAAAGTTGGTGGTTATATGAGTGGGCATCATGATTGGGGTAATGTCAATTTGAAATTGAACAGTGAAAAATGTAATAGTTTTAATATGTATGTATACGGTGCTAGTTCAGCGAACAGCAGCAGTAAGTATGGTTACGATGAAAATAACATGATTATTGAAACGGACCTTACAAAAGAAGCTAAGGCGAATAAAATTCGTGTTCCGGAATACTTGGGATTCATATCGGGTGCATTAACAGTTTATTGCAAACAAAGTGTTTATCTTGAGTAAGGTGTTTTTTACTTGACTGTTATTCATATAAAAAATATAATTTAGGCATACTAGGTTAGAGAAAAACATTGGGGGAAACACTTGAAAAAACGCAGTCTTGCCAGTTTATTAATAGTTAGCATTGTTGCTGTTGCTGCTGTTTTTGGTGTGGTTTTCGCTTTTAAAAATTCTGGTCGTCAACAAGATGTATATGGTAGTGTAACGGTAACGGTTGATAAGCCGAAGATTGATTTAGAAATTGAGCTTGTTAAAGATGAGACAACAGATAATGGATTCCGAATTGTCGACAAGCCAGAATCATCTGCTTACTTTACGATTACGGTTGGTGGTTTGCCAAAAACTGCTAGTCGTCGTGTCGAGTTGAATAAAAGCTCAATAAGTAATGGTACTGTTAAGGTTGAATCTGTATCTTCTTTAGAAGAAGCTGCAAGAACCGGTATTAACAATTTTAAAGTGACCGGTATAAATGGTGGGGCGCCAGTAAAAATGGTTTTTACGACCGTTTCTGGGGCTCAAACGATAGCTGTTACTGTTAATGTTCATATGACTGCGAAAGATATGAAGATTGCAGAAGAATCTCGTTTTGCTTTGCGTCAAGGAGAAGCTCCTTTAAATTTGATGTCTAATGCTATTTTAAATAAATTTACATTCTTTGCTCATCCAGAAGACAGTGGTCGTGTTTATACAGCAAATAAATTTCCAGTTACATATCGTTTAAAAGAAGAATATCCAGGCGTTATTTTGCAACAAGGTGCAATTGCAGTTAGTGATGCTGCAACTTGTGTTGATCAGTATATTATTTTACAGGCGAAATTGCCGGCAATGACGGAGTGGTTAGACATTCCGTTTTATGTGTTTCCAGCGGCAAAAGACATTAACATAAAAACAGCAGACGCTTATAAATCTGAAACAACGCAAGAGTATGTTTGGGATTTGATTAAAAATCGTTCTAAATATGCAAACGCAAGTTTTGAATTTGCTTTGGATTATGGAAAATCTGCAAATTCAGATTATGGGTTTAAAGTTGTTAGTGCTGATAAGTCCGTAGCTAGCGTAGAATATATAGACCAATATACTCGTAAGTTGTCTGCTGGACAAAATCTTGGTGAAGTTGCGATTGATGTTGTTTGTTATCCTATTATTAATGTAGATGGTAAATCAATAGCGTTTGACGGTGCTGAAAATGAAAATGTGCAAATCAATAAAACTTTTTATATCCGTGTTCGTAATGAATTTAATGCAGCGGGGGAGAATTTTGGATCTTTATCTTATGCTTTAATCGCAAATAAAAATACAGTAAATACCTATTATTATGAGGGTAAAGATAGTCAAAGTGATTATTTTGATACCTTTTCTTTAAATACTGAAAATAGTAAAATTGTTAATTTTGAGTCTGAAATTGAATTTATTTTAGATGTTGAATATCCAAATGGACAAAAGGTTTCGTATGGTTGGGATGCATCTAAAAACCCAAATCCGGAAATTGGTTTGTTTAATGTTTTACAAATTGGATACTGGTCTAGTGAAACAAATAGCTGGGTCATGCTGTCTGAAAAAAATCATACAGTAAATTATTTAAATACTTTCCGTATTTCATTTGTTAAATCTGCGTACGCAAAAGAAGAGTTTATGTATGACGATTTAAAATTGACATTACGCGCAAAAAGTGTGCATCAATTAACAAATGGTTCATATGCTTCTTATGCACTTAATCTTGATTCAATTTATGCAATTGACGGTTTTGATGTTAAAAATTTAACGGAATTTGATGATGGTAGTAAGGGCATTGCTTTGGTTTATGACGAAGAAAACGGTTTCAGTAGTGCTACTTTAGAAGTTTGTGGTTTAATTACTGGCGTTAGTGGCGTGGTTGATACTTATAGTAAAAACTGGAATCCGAATAAGGTTACAGATAACCGTAATGAATTACAGGCTTTTAAGATCGAGTCAAGTGTGGATTTATCAGGGGATATTCCTTATTTGCGTTACGAAATTTCGGGAAGTGATAAGGCTGAAATTGAATATTACAGGGATTATCCATTGACTTTGGTATATGCCAATGGAAAGTCTTTAACTGTAAATGTTCGTATTTATCCGACAGTTGAAAAATTGTCAATGCTGGCTGTAAGTAACAATAGAGGGGAAATTTATAAAACCAGTCAATTTAACAATGGTGATTTTGATTTGGTGCGTACTGCATATGTTCGTAAGGGGCACACATATGAATTTATAATTGATACGGCGAAAGTGAATGTGGGCGCGTATGCAATGTTTGATGAAGTACGCAGATCTAGTTGTGATATTGTTACCAATACCACAAGTAAAGTGTTTGATGCGCGTGAATTAGATGAAGGTATATACGAATGTCAAGTTAGTTTACATGCTTATAGTGATTCTGTTTATGCCAATAAAAAAACTAAATTAACAGTTTATATGGTTGTTGTTGATCCTGTTGTGAATGTAGCAATGCCGGAAGTTATTCGCTTGAATGGTATAAATGATAGTGCGGAATTAACAATTAGTTTATCTACAATAGAAGGAACTAAAATAACTGATGATAAATTTTTGAAAATTGATATTGTAGAGCCGATTAATAATAGTATATTGGTTGAAACTGGGGCTGAAATTAATAAATTTAAAGTAACAGCTAAATATATCTCGCGTGAGGCTATTAATCTTGGCTTTAAAATTTTCAAAAGTTATAATTTTGTTAATTATGATTTAGATGGTGACGGTCGGGATGGAAACGAAATATTTGAGTTGGATTATATTGGTGGCAACTCAGTTACCACACAAGTTGTGGTTGTTAATGAAGCCCCGAACAAAATTGAAAAAATTGATGGTGTTAACCATAACCCTAAATTAGGTAACTATTTGGGAATTATTACAAAGCCAGAAAGTGAAGAAAAAACTTTGATGATTGATGTTGCCGATCAGGCAAAGAACAATGCAATTGGTATTGCATATGCAGAATGGAAAAATGGTAAATATGAATTGTCTCCGTTTGTGGCTTTTGAAAATGATTTAATCATCCCAAATGTTGTAACTATTAACATTGATCATAATGAAATTAAATTAACCCCTGTTAATGGTGTAACGAGTTTAGGTAATTATGCCTTGGTTGTTTATACTTGTGATAGCTTATATTTAGCCGAAGTTGTTGACAGTGAAGAATTGGTTTTGCCGCAAGTATATGAATTTGTTTCACTTTATTTAGGTAGCGAAGATGAAGTTAATGATAAAATAAAAGAAATAGCGAGTGGTGTAGTTCATGATGCAAACAGTGGTCAACGCAATGATCGCGGTGGGTATAACTGGGTTTTACAAACGAAAAATAGTGATAATACAGCTGCGCTGTTTTATACACCAGAAGGCGTAACAAATAACTCGGAAATTGAAGCGAATGTTTACTATTTTGATGATTTATACACAGTTCTTAATTGGGAAATTTTAAATAAGCCACAAGTAGTAGAAATAAGCAAACTTGTTAATGGTGAGACAGTATCAACTGATACATATCGATATGAAAATGATCGTTTATCGATAAATTTAAATAATTTTGTTAGTGACACCTTGAATGACACCATTTGTTTAAAAATATCAGCTGGTGCTCGTAGCGCGTATTTTTATATAGTAAATGCTATTGATGTTTTTGAACTTAAAATTGTTCCAATGGTTGGAAATGGTGAAAATTCAACAGAATTTGGTGTCGGTTTAGCGTCTCGTAAAAATTTGTCGCCTGATGAAAATAATAATTTAATTGATACAGTTCCAGTACAACGCGGAAAAGGCTTTGATTTCGAATCGGATTTACCAAATGGTTGGAGTCTTTATAGCTCAAACTTTACACGGGAAGAACAAAGAAAGACTAGTGATGTTTCATATTCAGGTGGAGTATATACCTTCTTCCCGAAAATTTCCTTAGGAAACTGTGATTTCGAGTTAGATGCTTTGAAATCTACGGTTAAAGTTAATGTACGCGGTGGAATTAAATATTTAAACATTACTGATTCGTTTACATTAGATAGTATTACAGCTGCTACTTATGATTTAACTGTGCGTACGGATGAATTGTTGACTACTGATTCTGACTGGACAAACGGGGTGTTAGATTACACATTCTTGTATCAAGATGTATATTATAAGATTTTTGATGATGAAACTGTTTCTTACATTAACATGGAAGGTGGTAAGGCTCAATTAGAATTCAAGTTAACCTATTTAGACGTTTCTGAACCAGTTAATGGATACTATACTTATTGGTTAAAGATTACTGTTGCAATTGTTATTAAAGTTCCAGATGTTGATCCTTTTTATGAATTCTCTGGTGCGCGTTTATATGTAACTGAGGATTTAACAGGTTCGGCATTAGTCAAGACACCTATGTCGGATTCGGCTGAGTTGAATTTGATAAAAGATGGTGTATCTAATATAACGCTTTCACATTTTGCAGAAACTAATGCTGTTGCTGCGAATAAAAATGCCGTTTCATTAACCGATGGGCAAACAAATTCGGGTATTATTTATCTTGATGAAAATTCTCTTGGTGGTATTTTGGTGGTTCATCCAACACCAAATTTCGCTAATGTTACTAATATAGTATTATCTACTAAAAAAGCATATGAACAAGAAGTTGTTTTAGGGTATGATTTATCGGGTAAGCCAATTAAAGATAAAGTTAAATATTCAATTGGATTTACACAAATGGTGTACAATGAAGACCAAAAGTTTTATCAACCATATATTTCTGGCAGTTCAATACCGAAAATGATTTCAACTTGGTCTAGTGCTGATGGATACAAGTGGAATGGTAAATATTATTTTAAAACTTTTGTTGTTTGTGATTCAAATACAAGTCAACGCTTAGATGATGGGGCTGAATTTACTGTTGAAGTTACCATCAAGGGGGAAAATAATACAGACAAAATTAGCGAAGAGATGATCTTAGTTGCTAAATATAAAAACAGTTTTATAATTACTCCAGATGACGATGTAGAAGATTATGCTGTTTGTACTATGCAACAAACTCAATATCAAGCTTTGGGAACAACCGCTATTTATGATATCGCCTTGCCGCTTGATTGCATTCCTAATTATGCAGGTTTTACATTTAATGGTATTTCATCTGCTTCTAAAACTGTTGAAACCAGTCAAGCAATTGTAACACTCGATAGTGTTGCACAAACTATTTCTGTATATTTGAAAGCTGATTCAAAAAATATAAATCAAGTTTTGGAAGTTCGTATTCCTTATAAACGCCAAGGCGATTATGTAAATCCTTATTTGAGTGTTGTGATTGTTCCTGTGTATTTTGAGTTTGAATCATTAGAAGTTATAGATCACTATGAATCTCGTTTGCAATTAAAATATGGCGAAGTAAACAAATTAAAATATAAAGGCTTGTTTAAATATGATATAAGCATGCTAAATAGCATTTTGTCGGAAAAAATTAAAGCATTTAATTACAATTTACAAACAAGCAGTTTGGTTTATTTTGATTATGAAACTCCTAATGAAATAAGTGTTGAGTTCTGTTACAATTATGAAAATGGAGTTCCTGTTTTAGCCAAAAATGGTATTTGTCGTTATGTTCAAGTATTTGAATATGATGTGGTTTCAGAGAATGTTGTAACCGATAAGCGTACAGAATATTTAGCTGTCGGTACTGCTAAGACCTTTACTTTTGAAAATTGGGATTCATTGTATGCAAATAAATTATACTCGAAAGTGGATGGGGATTATGACGCAATCTCTGATTATTTAGAAATAATTGAACCTGTAGTAGTGCGTAACAATGTTGAAATTACAGTAAGTCTTATTAATAAAAGTAAAAAAACAAATTCGGAAGCTTATGCAGCTTTGATTAATCAAAAAGAAATTGTCATTAATGTATTTTCGACAGCCAACACAAATACTCCATTGTTAGAGTTGACCATTGTTCCTGTTTACTTTACCTTAAATGAATTTAAATTACAAAATAATCCCGTTAATCCAATTGTTGCTTTAACAAAACCTGTTACAGTTACGGTACAAGCAAGCGGTATTGAAGCTGCAAATGATGCTGAAATATCTAATAAAATTAATGCGTTTAATGCGGATTTGCTAAGTTTGCAAAATAATTTGGCGGATACTAATACTTTAACATTTAGTCCCGTAGCTAATGACAATGGTTTCTTGAATTTTAATTTTGATTCAAGTACGCGTGAGATTACGCGCGCAGATACACAAAACCCAACTTCTGCAATTAGTTATTTGTTAGTGTCGACATCAATAAAGTATGTAAATGGTTTACCTACAATAGTGTCAAACGGTAAAAAGATTTCTACATATTTCACTGTGCGTACTTTTGGGGAAGATAGCGAAGACGAAAATGAAGAAGAATTAGAACTTGCACCTGAAGGTCGTGCTCGCACAGTAGCACAAGCAATTGGTACTACTGTAAGATATGATGTTTCCTTGCCAGGAGTTGTTTATGACAGTCTTTTAGTTCAAAGTGAAGTCGATGCAAATAATCGTATTATTGAGACTTCGGAATACAATTGGAAAGCGCATTTTGATTTGAAGGACGGAGTTATTACTGTAGTTCTTAATAAAGATACAGAATTATTTAATAAAACATTACGCGTAATGGCTTATAGCCGTAGTGGTCGTTTGGTTTATGTTTTAAATATTATTCCAGCTTATTTCACTGTTGAACAAGTTTTGTTAGTAAATCATTTAGGTGAAGATCCAATTTTGGTAAAATCTGGTACTGTTAATTGGGTAGAAAATCTTGAATTAGATTTTGCATCTAATTATGATAAATACTTGGAAAATTTTGACTTTAAGTCTGCAATTGATAATTTCCGTGATTCATTAAAGGATTCATCTATGGTTTCGCGCATTGAAAATAAAAGCAGTGTGCTTATTTCGGCTGGTATTAACTATATCAACGGTATTCCTACATTAGTGAACTGGTACAATGCGAAAATAAAATTACAAAATTCTTATTCCTATTTAATTTATGACGGAGTGCCGGAAATAACTAAAGTTCAATTTTTAGGTCAAACAACTACATACAACATAAATAGAGTATTTGAATCAATTAAAATTTTTGATGAAAGCGTTAATAAATGGATGGACTTAGATTTAGATGCAGACGATCCTTATTGGACAATAATAAAGTCTGATGAAAAATCAATTAAAGTTGTTTTAACCGACGATTCTTCAAGTGTCATTGGTAAAATTAATCGTGTTGGTATTTTTGAAAATTATAATGATGCTGACCCAATTTATGTATTAAATATTATTCCAGCATATTTCGTTGTTGAAGATATTACAGTTAAAGGTCAAACCATTGAAGATCGTTATGTCGAATTATATTTTGGCGAAGCTGTGGATTCACCGGCAAAATTAGTCTTTGATACAATTATTGATGAAGCTTACTCAAGGAAAGCAGAATATAATATTCCTTCATTAGTAAATAATTTTAAAAATGAATTCCAAAACACCAAAGCTAACTTAATTGGTCGCTATTATGATTCAGATGCAACAGCAGGGGATTTGTTGGTAACATTATATTTAAACTATAAAAATGGTTATCCTGTTTTAGTTGATGCATCAGAAAGTGGTAATGATTTTGTTGTTCGCTTAGATGCTAATTTTACATATAAAATCTATAAGAAAGGTGACGGCAATAATGATTTCCCATTGATGCCTGCTGGTCCACGCACAAGAACGGAAGTACAAGCAGTTGGTACAACAAGTAACTATGTAATTGATCTAGATAAAGAATTACTTTTAGATGATTCGATTTTGCCAAATGGTGTTTTGGTTAGTTTGAGTAATAATGTATTAACTGTGGAATTGTCAGAAGCAGCTGATACATTGTTAAAACAAACAGATATTGAGATTAATTTATATGCAGAAAGCGTTTTGGTTTTTGTTTTAGAAATTCAACCAGTTTTATATGAAGTAGTGGGCGTAAAAACCAATAATTTGGCACAACCAATTTATTTGCCAGATTTAGATGTTGCAAATCTAAGCTATTGTGCGATTGCAAAATATAATAATGAAGTTACTTACGAAGGTAAAAATGTTCAATATTATATTGAACAATTTAACGGAACATTAAATTCGGATTTAGTTGTTGTTGAATTAAATAATGAATATTTGAAAATTAATTTAGCTGTTGATTATGGAACTTCTGGTTCAAAGTTGCGCAGTATTCCAGCGTTATTGAATGTTAATAAATATCCACTTAATGTGATCGAAAGTTATGTGGAGTTTACCGATAGCCCACTAGAGCAGGGTACAACATCTGCTTATTATCAAGCTGTTGGTACAACTGAAGTTTATTATTTGGGTGGTTCAAATTTCGAAAATGCACAAATTACTAATATTGACAGTTCTTCTGTTACAGCGAATATTAAACGCAATAGTAATTCATATATTCTTGAAGTAAATGTCGCGGCAGATGCAAATTTGGTTGGCGATAGTGTTGCAATTAAGATAAAAGCTGGGGATAAAGAATATACACTTAATATTAACTTAGTATGGTTTGTTGTTGAAGGATTTGAAGTTGTTAATCACCCAGAACGCCATATGTGGTTAATTAACATGAATGAAGCAGATGAAATTGATAATCTGTTGTTCCATGTCCGTTCTCGTCACGCGATTGCCGGTAATGATGCTTTTAAAGCTCAATTACAAGAACAAATTTCGTTATTTAATCAAAAATTAACAAATGAATGGACCCAAAAAATTGAGAGATACACAATCGGAAGTTCTTATTTAGTAGTGCGCGCAGCTGTTGATTATGTTGACGGTGTTGGTTCATTGATTAACATTGATGATGCAAAAGCAACACAATTTGTGCGTGATGTATTTGAATATGTAATCTACTCTGATGCTAATCATGATATCGGCGAAATTCGTCCTGTTCCTGCACATCCGTCTGTGATGGGTTCCAGCCAAGTAAGACAAGTTATTGGTAACAAGAAAAACTATTCTATTAATGTTAATGGTGAAGTTTCATATAAATATTTATGGGTTGAAAATGCTGGGGATTTGAAAAATACTTATAATGACAGCAACACAGGCTTATTACATATTGAATATGAAGATCTGATTGTTTATGTTGATAACAAAAATGATAAGATTCAAGTTGAGTTGGCTGCTAATTATTCGGAAATTTTAACAAAAAATATTCGTATCTATGTGCCTTATTTAGCATCTTATAGTAAAGGAATTTGGTATAGCCATTGCATTGAAATAACACCAGTATTGTTTGAGTTGGAAGGTTGGACTATTGCCGCAAAAGAATCTAGTCTTAACGATTTAATTACCGATAAAAATAATAGCGATTATTTATTGTTAATATCTGGAAATGCGGAATTTAATTATGTTGCAAAAATTAATAAGGGTAATATAACTAACGATATTTTAAATGCGTTGTTTGAACAATCAAAAGCAGATCTTGAAAGAAATGCGGTTTCTAATATAGAAGCAACAGTAGAGCAAGGTAATAATATTTCGTTTGATGGACTTAGGTTGTCTACCAATTTCACTGATGTAGCTTTGGAAAACATTGTCGGATTGTCTTGTTATGTGACATATGAAAATGGTATCCCAGTATTTGATAAAAATAAATTTACTGTAAACGAAATTTATAACCAAATTTCTATTTCAACAGGGTACACTGTTGAAGAATGGGAAGAAATAGAGAAAGGATTATTAGCTAATGGTGTTGCTTATGCAACCCAAGCGATTGGTACAGTTAAGTCAAATATCTTGGAAATATCAACCGCAGCAAAAATCTTTACAAAAGACATCAAAGTTGTAAATAGATTCACTAAAGAACCAATTAAAATTCCCGGTGAACGCGAAAATTTAGTTTCTGTAAAATGCGAAAATTTTGATAAAATCACCAAGAGCGTAGTAATTAAAGTAGCTTTAGCTCCAGTGGAAGCGTTGCGTTATGAAAATATCGAAATTTTAATTCCTTTTGCTAAAGAAGCAGATGCAGAAAAAGCAAAATATGTATTCTCGTACCGTATAACACCCGCCTTGTATATTGTAAATGGGGTATACCTTGCTGCCGCAGAAAATAATTTCGTTGAATTAAAAGATAAAGATGTTCAATTGGAATTGAAGATTAATATTGATGCATGTTATGATTATAATTTAAAGAGTAACATTGCCTTTAGATCACAAAATTTAGAAGCAGATATCAATGATGCTATAAATAATAACACTTTAAACTTTGTGGTTAGTGATGGTATCGATGATGATAATATTAATGTGGCAATTAAATCACATAATGGTTTGAGTTGGATTAGTCGCATTAATAATATTGAAGTTCTAAATTACATTAAAGCATCGTTAAATATTAATTATCAAGATGGATTGCCACAATTAAGTAATAACAATTCAATTGCGACCAATTCAGTTCCTTTTGAAATACAAGTACAAACAAAAATGGTTGAGAGTTCGGATGATGATCTAATTTTCCCGGATCCAGATCCGAAACCCGATCCAAATCCAGAACCTACTCCAAATCCAGGTGATGATGGAGATATATATAAAAAACCAATTCCTTTGGGAAGAACCGAAATTACTCAATTGATTGGTAGTACAAATGAATATACCTTGAGCGATATTAACGGAACAGTGGCATACCAGTATTTGTGGGTTTCTAATGCGGGTAGTGTTGTTGCTCCTTTCGAAAATGCATCAATGGAAATGACGAAAATTAATGAATTCTTAAGCATTTCAGTTGATCCTGTAAATAATACTTTAAGTGTTAAATTAGAACCAAATTCTACATATTTATTAGAGCCAATCGATATCTATGTGCCGTATGTTGACGATATTGATGGCGAGGATGTTTGGTATAGTTACTGTGTTCATATTACGCCGGCGTTGTTTAAATTAAATGGCTGGAAAATTCAAGGTATTGGTGAAAATGCAGACAGTCTCATTAATCAAGATGAACATTATTTATTAACAGCAGAAGAAGTTGACATTAAATATGTAGCTGATATTGAACATTGTATTCAAGATAATCAATCCACATTATTAAATAAAATTAATAATGAAAAAATCAAGTTAGAAATGGATGCTGCTGAATACATGATTGCAAACACAATAAATAGTACTAATATTGTTATTAGTAACACAATTTTAACTTGTAATGATTTGTCGGTAGCCGATCTTTACCATATTAGTTTAGTAACTTATTTAGTATATGAAAATGGTATTCCAAAGTTAGTACAAAATAGTAAGCAAATTGCGTACAGTGAAATTACGGTTTCAACAAACTTTACTCCGGAACAATGGAATGGCATCATTCTTGATGAAAAATTAAGGACAGATGTTGTTTATGGTGTACAAGCTGTCGGTACTTCTAAAGTTTATGATGTGAAGATTGATGAAGCGTTTATTATTAGTGCTAATGAAATAGAAGTTTTAAATGCTGATACACAAAAACCAATTTCTGCTAATTGGGTTACAGTTGATTATATAATGACAGATTTGAATAACGAGTTAAAATTGCGTGTATATTTAGAAGCTGACGCAAGCTTATTTGATACAACTGTTGAAATTAAAATTCCTTATATAAAAAATGAAGAAGCTTTGTATTATTTTGTTTCTTACTATATAACACCAGTTGCTTTTGTAGTAGATGGTTTTTATCTATCGACAAATGCATCTAACAATATTGATGTAACGGAATATGAAGTTGCTTTGGATTTGCGTGTAAAAGCTAATTATACAAGCAGTGCAGAGCTTTATAATGGCACAATTAAAGTTTTAATCGAAAATTTTGAAAAAGAAATCAATGACGAAATATCACAAATTGCAGGTGTTTTATCGATTAAAGAATTATCCGGTGATAGAAATATTCAGTTAGTACAAAGCTCTGGAAAAGTATTAATTAAGAAATTAAATAACAAGAGTGCTGTTAATACGCTTTCTGGTGAAATAATAGTAGGGTATGAAGCGGGTATGGCGCATTTATATTCTGTTGATAGTTTGACAGATGCTTTGATTAGTTTGAATATTCAAGTTACAACACGGGAAAAAGTTTCCGAAGATCCAACAGACCCAGAGGATCCAACAGACCCAGAAGATCCAACAGATCCAGAAGACCCAACTGAACCAAAAGATCCAACGGATCCAGACAAAAAAGAATATAAAGTTGGACAAATTTCAAAATCGATGCAGTCAATCGGAACTTCTCGTGATTATAAAATTAGTTTTGCTAATGAAGAAAATCTAACATTCTACTTGGATCGTCTTGAAGTCAAAAATGGTGGTCCGAAAAGAGGAGAAAACGAGTACGAAAATTTTGATATACAAGTTAAAGAAGGTGCAAACAAGCAAATTACAGTAAGTTTCACATTAATGGCTACGGCGAAAACCGTTAATGATTGGATTGATATTTATATTCCATATACAGCTAATAAAGATGGTGTTGTTAATGATTGGTTCGTTTATATTTTGCGCGTTAAACCAGTTTTATTCGAAGTTACAGGTTGGACATTAAAAGTTGGCGATGAAATAGTTAATGATGTTGTTTTAAATAGAGATGCGGTTGAATTATATTTCACCCCGCAAATTATTCGTTGTGAAAATGATGCTTGTTATTATCCTGATGAGCTCGAATACATCAGAAATTCAATCAAACGCTTAGAAATGGAAATTAATACTTATGATCCGGCCAAGAATGATAAGTATACTTACATGGTTATTGAAAATACTCCAGAAGTTGGCTCACAAGTTAATTATGATATCGTTCGTGATGACGACACAAATACTTCTTATTTAGTAAGAACTTCAAATGATGTATCGACAACAGTGATGAATCTTTCCGTAAATATCGCATACGGTATTAGTGATTTTGATAAATCGTATGTTGGCAGTGCACAAGCTGTTGAACATTATGATGAAACTACTGATACAACCAAAATTTGGGGACAAGTCAGTGTTCGTACTATGGATCGTTCAATTTTTGAAGATTCGACAGAAGAATTATTAATTCCAATTACACAAGAAACTGCTGCTCAATTAATGAATTTGCAATCTGGATTTGATTATATATTAATGAGTGACATCTATTTAGAAAAAATTCCAGGTTTAATAGATGGTAA
Source organism: Clostridia bacterium (assembly GCA_045538455.1). GTDB lineage: Bacteria > Bacillota > Clostridia > Christensenellales > UBA1242 > RGIG8050. The sequence continues at coordinate 49,407 of JAZSRL010000010.1, forward strand.
ATGGAAGCCAGTTAGCTTCCCAAATGATGCTACTTTAGACGGTAATAATTTTAAGATTTATTTCGGTGATGCTGGCTTTGATTTAAGCAGTAAAACGCCAAACATCGGTTTATTTACACAAATCCCTGAAGGTTCTGTTGTAAAAAATGTTCAAATTGTTATTGAGCGTGGAACAGTCAATAACCCATACTCAACTTTAACCGTAAACTTACAAGATTATGGTTCTGGTTCCGTTAATATTGGCTTGTTAGCTGGGGTCAATAATGGTATTGTTACGAACTGTGCTGTTTTATCTGAATGGCAATTTGAAATGCGAAACTTGACGGAAGTTATTAACCCAGTAACAGAAACTTATTTTGAAGATGTTTTACCATTCAATAAAGATGGTATAGTATTTGATGAAAATTATTTCTACGAACTTGGTACGACCATTTGGGGTGATGTAGTTGTTACTAATGTTTATAATAACCTTGGTTATCGTGTTGAAAAGAATTATGAAACTGGCAAATATGATAAAGTTCTTTATGATGTTTACCACAATGTGGCAAAATGGATCGAACCAGATCGAACCAATGTTGCGTGTTACGATGATTATACAACAATTGAATTAGATCCTAACAGTAGTAAAACACATTTAAGTAAATCATTGGCTAAGTTCTATGTTCAAGTAAACAATAGGGAGCTTGATGTTACTCTTGGTGGATTAGTGGGGGTAAACGCATACATGGTTACAAATAGCCGTGTATTGGTTGATGTTGAACTCTATGGTCCAGAAGTTATCACTGAAACAGGTTTAGTTGATGAAAAAAATGTGGCGTCATCAATAGTTGGTGGCTTTGTTGGAGTAAATGATGGAACAATTACTTCAAGTTTCTTCCGTGATGGTAGTGTTATTAATAATGCAAATGCGGCAAACGAAGCAAAAGGTAGTTTATTGGGCGGTTTTGTTGGTCAAAACAACGGCAATATTATGCAATCTTATGCTATGGGTTGTTCAACCAATCGCGATGAAAAATTAAACAACATTTCGGCAGCTGGTATCGTTAAAACTGTTCGAAACTCTTTGGGTGGATTTGTTCATGTAAATAGTGGTCATATATCAGATTGTTTAGTAAATATGGTTATTGAGAAAACTGGTCCTGACGGATCTGCTGGTGGTTTTGTATATAGAAATAAAGCAGGGGCGACAATCACTAATTGTGTTGAAAATAATAATGTAATTGTTGTTGGTACTGGTTTAACGACAAAATATTACGCTCCGTTTATCCAAGTTAATGGTGATGGTGAAGTTGATAAGAATTTCGAAAAAGTTGACAAGACAGGGTTAAATAACTTGATTTATGCAGGTAATGTTAGTCCGACAACAGTTTGGGGCGATACGATTAAACATTTAACTAACAATAATGCAGATAAAGCTTTTAATGATATTAAAAATTATAGTGGGTTCTCAATTGGATATGGCGAACTTAATGTAACAGACAAAAATACAATTTGGAAAATGACCGGTTTGGGACCAATGCTGCGTGCTGCAAATGAAATCGCGGTAAGTTCACGAAAATATAGTTATGATGCGTCAATGTACTTATACAAACCTGGCTCGGCAAAAAACCCATACTTAGTATGGAACGAAGATCAATTTGATGAATATGTTTACAAAGCAACAGCGTATGCCGTGCAATCAGATAAAGATACTGAAGAAAAAGGTGTAAGTGACATCGAAAGAAACAGACAAAATAATCATTTGCGTTTAGTTGATAATTTTGCATTAACCAAAGGAATCCAAGGATCACAAAAAATTATTTATACTGGTACGCTAGAAGGTAACGGTTTAACCATGAGTGGCATTAATTCAACGACAAATGTAAACCGTTTATCAACAATGGGATTGTTCGGTAAGACTGAATATGCAACTATCCGCAATATTAATTTAAAAGTTGGATCAATTATTTCTGAAGCACGCTATGTCGGTGCAATTGCGGGTATTGCGATTAATACTAACTTTGTCGATGTAAAGGTTTTAAGTGAATCGAATTCTGGTCTCGTTAGTGGTAAAAATATTGTTGGTGGATTTGTTGGTTTAAATATTATCAATGATCCATTCGTTGAAAACTATAATATCCACAGTTCTTTGTCAGTAGAAGCTACATTTGGAACTGCTGAATATTATGATGAAAATACAAATTTATTTACATCAGGTGAAGAATATGTTCGTCAAACCTTATATTCGCAAGTTTCTGCTCTTGAGCAAACAGCTGACCAAAGTTTCAATACTGCGGGATCAGTTTTCGGATTTGTAACATCTAATCCTAATAATTATCGAGTAATTGATGAAAATGGAAACGAAACCATTATTGAGCGTAGATTTGATCATACATTCACTCGTAATGGTAGAGATGAAGCTTATCGTTCTGCTAATAACTCGGAAAAGGGTTGGTTCTCGAAAGATAAATTCGGTAACTCTTTTGATGACGCGAATTTGTACTATGGTGAACAAATTACATTGTATAATGTAAGTGGTGAACCAACTTCTGTTACTGCTAGTGTTGCTGGTGGTTTGATTGGTATCATTGATGAAACAATTGAGATAAACAAACCAAGTTTGGAAAATTTAAAATCTTTAACAGGTAAATATTACTTAGGTGGTATAGCTGGTATTAACTTAGGTAAAATTTCTGGTGGTATTAGTACTAATGAAGAAAACAAAACTACAACATATAGTACTGCAAACCTTAACAATTTAACTATTTCAAGTTCTGCGAAAAAATATGTTTTCAGTAATGCGGAAATTAATGGTAATATTACTCATTATTGGGGTATGACTGTTGGTGGAATTGCTGGTTATAACAATGGTGTTATAGAAAATATTAACATTAAAGCAAAAATGTTGGGCACAAATTCTGATGCGATATATGTTCTTGGTGGAATTGTTGGTGTCAATAGTGAAGATGGTTACTTGGTAAATGTGGTTAATAATCACAATGATATTCAGGGCCAATCTACATATAAAACAGTTCAAGTTGATAATACTCAAGCTGGAAAGATTGGATATTATTTTGGTAAAGTTGTCGGTCGCGGTGCTTCTTCAGATTTAATTATGATTCCATTCAATAGTTTCCCGAATTCTTCTATTTCAAGCTTTAACCGTTTTGTTAATAAAGATAAATTTGTTCCAAATGAGTACTTTAATGTTGTTGCAAATGAAACAAATAAAGTACAAACCATGACGATTGAAGAATATCGTGCGTATTTAGTAAATATCATTAATACTCAACCAAACTTAAGTATTATTGAGCGTGTTAATTTATTAGAACCATGGTTGCATAGTTTAGCGACAGAAGTGATAACAATTCCTGCAAATACGATTCAATCTGGCGATGTTGTCTTTGCAGAAATTTATGAATCCAACGCAAAAGAAGAATTCTTGAATTGGGTTAAAACAAACAATATTTTTGAAATTTGGACAGATGGCTATGATGGTTTAAAAAATAATGTAATTTATGATTACGGAGATTATTATCTTGCGTATAGAGCGATTAGTACAAAATTAGCACATACAGCAGAATCAGAAACTGATTTTGTTAATAATATTGAAACTTACCGCGATAATCGTCACCAAATGGCGACTGAGTTCTTTACCTATAAATATAATATTTCAAGTTCTAATAAAATTTCAGGTGTTCAAAACTTAAAATTTAAATGGTGGGATTATGAAGAATATTTAATCTTAAAAGAATATAGTCGTGATTATCAGGTTTTGTCCACCAGTAATGAATATGAATTATTTGAAGACCGTTTTGGTGAGGAACTTGTAAAAATGGTATATCCGTATGCTACGATGGTAGAATATACCGATGGCTACAAAGTTATGACATACAGTAATGAACACTTACGCAAATTGTTGGCTTTGACCCAAGAAGAAGATTGGCAAGCTCAATATCAGTTTACGAATAAAGATCCGCTCCAAGTTTATATTAATTATGTTGTCCAATTAGAACCTAACGAAAGCGTGTTAAAAATTGATAATTTTGAAATGCCGCTGGTTCATTATTATTACTATATGTCTGAATTGTATGGTAAAAACTATACAAGTACACATGGATCATCCTCCTATAACTACTCAATTCCAACAGATTTGCCAATAGTTAATAGTAATGGCTATGCATCATATTTGTATTTAAACTTCTTGCTTGATGAATCCGGCACCAATATGTTGACAATCCCTGAATATATTGACGCGGTAAAACACGAAAGACCCATTGTCCGCGAAAACGAGGAAATTTGGTTGAAGACTGGACACCAAGCTGGTGGTGCGCGTATCAGTGATGTTGGTGTGGTAAGATTGGGTTGGGCGGATAGAGATAATATTGCAAGCGTCGTAAAAGAGATAACAGTTAACCAAGATAAAAGTATCTTTACTTATGGGGAAAATTCGTGGAATGTAGATGTTGAATATGATAAAGCAAAAGGTTACGGCTTAGATATTAATAAATATAAAGAAATTATTACATTGGGCGGTAGCTTGTATGAATTCATTGATAAATATGAAAAACACGATGTAGATTCTGTGGATAAATATATCTTTGGTTTAAAGACCCAACAATTTGGTTGGAGTGCTCCACAGGTTGCATTTATTGAAGAATATTTCAAAACCCAAAACAACAATTACGATTTAAAATATGCTATTGTTGCAACAACCTATGGCAATATTTTAGATGCTGATGGTGTAATCCGTTCGGTATATGAATCCAGCAATCAGACAGTTGATGAAAAAAATGGTTGGTGGTATGTAGACAACGATTTGAATGGTAACCCATCGGAAGGTGAACCAAAAGGTGTTTGGTATTTCCCAGCGAACTATGACGCACAATTTGTTAATGGTGACGGTTCTGCATATTATGTTAATACATATGCACAAATCAATTTGGCTGCAACAGGAAACCAAGGCGCAGCAATGTATATTGATGGTGATGGCAATAAGATTTTTGGTAAAACTGGTATTGCTAGTGGTGAAAGTTCGGATTCGCGTCAAGCCGGCAATGATGTCTTGTTAATGTACCAAGTAGAAAATGGTGAAGATGCGGAATTCTATCAAGTTGACACAAATGGCAACAAAACATATTTCAAAATTATTCGTCAAATTGTTCAAAATGAAAGCGTTAATATTACCAGTGGTGTGGAAAAAGATCCATCGGGCAATTATTCTGATTTCTTGGAAGAGGCGTTGTGGTGGCGTAACCAAGGATTCACGGCGTATGAATTTGCAGAAATCAAAACACATGCGATGACAGAATCATTACCAGACGGCAGCAGTCCGGCAGCGTTTGAGTATGCTACTGAGTATACAGAGCGTAACACGGGCTATACATTGGCCGATGACTGGCACAATAATGAAAAAGCATCTTTCAAATCCGCAGGATTTACCCCCAGCGATTATACGGCTATCGTTTTGGGTGCGTCATATAAAGATGGTAAATGGTACAGTATTTACGCCGATTACTTGTTGTTTACAAAATTAAATGATGTTGGTTATATGAATGATGTGTCGGTTGACCCAGACGCAATTACCGACATGTTGCCGTTAACTTCGGAATTTAACGACCCGTTTGGTTATGATCATAAGGGAAACCATCTTTCAGAAATGTTTATTGCAAAAGTTGCACATGAAACCGAATTGTCTGATGCCATGGTCTTCAGTTCGGACCGCGTAGCATTCATGCAAATGTTCCAATTGGGTTGCTCCAGTGCGGATTACATCGCATGGGCGGAAGAATTTGCTTACAATGTAGATCAAACCGAAAAAAAATATTTCCGTATCAACCATTACATTTATTACATACAAGAAGATTTGGCTAGTGATTCTAACTTCCATACTGACGATTTGAAATGGGTCTTGACACCCGAAGTTACCAAAGAAATTTTCTATACCACGGTAACACCAGAAGCGCGTACCACCGATTTAGTGGAATACCGTCGCGATTGGTTCAATAAAGGCGGTAAACCGTACATTACTTTCCGTGATTATTGTGAATGGATTAATATTTATAAGTACAGTGATAAATATCGTATGGACCGTGGTGATATTGGTATGGAAAATGAAGAAATTGACCAAGGCGACTTAACTGCGACCGATGGTTGGTTATCACTGGAATCCTTTGCGGTTTGGAAGCGTATGGAAAAATACGAAAACAATATTGAATATTTAAAAAATATTACCGATACAACGCCAGAATACGAAATCACGGCACCGATTTTAAAACGCCAAATTAGTACCACAGTCTTCCCAAGATTAGACAGCAGTGGTGAATATAAAAAAGATGAAAGTGGACTGACCAGTTATGAACGCCGTTACCTACCACAAGCAACAACGGACTCAAGTAAAATTGATGATGTTAATGATGATATTATCAAATATTACGGCTGGGATAAAACCAATAATGGTGAATATATCTTCAAAGATAACTTAATGTCGCTTGAAGCGCAACGCCATGTCAACGACCGTTATGAATATAATGAATATTATATAATTAGAAGTGATCTTGAAAGAACATTGGGTAATGATGAAAAATTAGCTTCCAGAGAAGTTTTCTATAAAATTGCAAATGAAAAAATTATACACGATACAAAATATGCAAAAAAATGTGACATTCTGTGTGGTGGATTGGAAAATCCTTGTGAATGTCAAGATCATACCCACGCCGCCTATCATGTACGCCGATGGGAAGAACGCTATGGATTGGCGTATTATGAAGGGAAATTAGATTCTTATAGCAAAGATTATAAGGGCGATGCTATGTACGCGTTGAAACTAGATGAATTTAAAATAAAAAAATATTATCTTGGATTTATTTATGAAAATGTTCAGAATGGTTTTGACCCGTATGGAAATCCTACTTATGCACGGATACCTAGAGATCAATATTGTATCATCCCTGATGATAGGTCATACGCCCAATTGTATGTACCGTACGATGTATTTAAATGGGCGTGCCAAACCATTAAATCACAATTCCCAGATTCAAAAGGTTATAAAAATTATATGAAATTCTGGGCAAGGAATGGGGAATACAACTGGATTTGTGATACCAGTGAATATGATGGTCCGATGGGTGATGAGTTTGTTAAGGTACAATACACTTATCGAGCACACAATTTCTGGACGAATTATGATGGAACCTTATCGCCAGTAGATGGTAGCTTTATGAAAGCCGTTGGCTGGGAATAAAAAAAGGCGTTTACGCCTTTTTTTGTTTATCAATGAAGTTTGATTATTTCCCCATCGTATTATCGTATGTTTGTGCTTGTTGTTCGGCTTTATATAATTCATACGCAACAGAATCCATTTTTTCAATGATTAATCTTGCTGCGCTGTTGCAGGTATTATGTTTTAAATCACCCGCAGCACGGTCATCCATCGCTTCTAATGAATAAGTGGTTGCCGCAAGATTAACCATTAAAAGAATGGATTCTTTTTTTATTCCTTTCTTGGCTGCGATTGCGGATGCAATGCGTGATAATTCTTGGGTGGTTTGTTGACAATTTTTTTCATCAATGTCGATGTCAATGTCGTACGGGGCATTGATGGTTTTTGCATTCCAAGATTTACGAATTGTTTGACGCGTCGCGTCATATTTTTCGTCCAGTGGTGTTTCTTTGTCACGGTATGCACCCAAACCATATTTATAACTTTCATTAAAGATTGCTTGACATGCTTCTATAAAAATACAACGGTCACGGTTATTATCGATATTACGAATAAAGTCTTCAAAAATAGGGAAACATGGTTTGGCGATGTCGTTAATTGTTTCATCGATGCCATAAGCTTTGGAAGTATCTATGCCAAGACGATCAAAATTGTTGCTTCTTTGTGCGGCAATAAAATTTTGGAAATAATTTTGGGTGTAAGCATCACCTTTTATTGATTTTTCAAAATCATCAATTTTATCTTGCATATAGGTTTCGGCTTTGCCTAAATAATAATTAACATCTTCTGCCATTGTTGCGTGTTGCATGTTTCCACTTTTTTCGCCAACAAAGTTATGAATCACAAATTCGCCGTTACCCAAAACTTTGTCGCATGGGGTACCATATTTTTCATTGTAATCTTTTTCTGTACCTGGTTTTTTGTTTGGATCTTTATTTGGATCACTGGGGCCATTTGGGTTTGGGCAACCAGTAAATAATGCGGTGTTAGCGCCAATGCCCGCCACAGTAGCGGCAACCAAAAGTCCTTTTTTAAAATTGTTTTTTGCTTTTGTAAATTTATTTTTTTCCATATAATATTATAAAAAATTTTTGCCATATAAGTCAATATTTTCTTAGAAATAAATTCAAAAATTTTCCAACTAAAAAATCATCATTTGCCAAGGAATAGCCAGGTCGATATAATATGAAAGATGGAAATTCAAGGGACGGTTTCGGCGATAGTTTTTGAAAATGAAGAAACCGGGTATCGTGTTTTACGGTTAGATAATAACTTGACCGCAGTCGGGGTTGCACCCATGGTTTCGGTTGGGGCAGAGTATAAATTTATCGGCGAATTTGTGAATAATGCCAAGCACGGCAAACAATTTGCTTTCACGGAAATTGTGTTAATGCCACCCGATAACGAAGAAAAACTTTTGGCATTTTTAGGTGGTGGTTTGTTGCCTGGGGTCGGGCCGGCAACGGCGCGTAAAATTGTTAAAAAATTTGGCATGGATACGATTGCTGTGATTGAGTCGCGACCTTCGGAATTAACTCAGGTTAAGGGAATTTCGCCGCAGCGTGCACAAAGTATCGCTGCCAATTATATGGCTGTGCGCGAAATGCAGTCCGTAATGATGTGGTTATATCGTTTTGAAATTAGTTTGAATTTGTCTTTGAAAATTTATCAGCAGTATGGTAAGGATACGATTGCAACTGTGGCGAAGAATCCGTACATTTTAATTGAAACAATTGATGGTGTTGGGTTTACGACTGCGGATAATATGGCAAAGAAGTTGGGTGTAAGTTATAATGGGACTTTCCGCGTGCGCGCTGGGGTGGTTCATGTTTTAAAAGTTAGTGCGGAAACTGATGGTCACACTTATGTGACTTTGCCTGATTTGATTGGTAAGGTTTGTCGTTTGTTGCGAATTAAAATGGAACAATTAACACCAACTTTTAACAGCATTATTAATGAACTATGTATTGATCGCGTTGTTGTGGCTGTTGATGTTGATGGTGTACAGGGAATCCAGCTCATTCGATTTTTTAATGCTGAAAAAGCTATTGCTCAAAAATTATTGTTATTAATGCAAGAAACAAAACCACTAGATAATGTGGATGGGTTAATTAATCATTATGAAAAATTGCAAGGTATTACATTTCACGAAACGCAAAAGCAAGCAATTAGGCAAGCTGTGACGGGTGGTGTGACTGTAATTACCGGTGGACCGGGAACGGGGAAGACGACTATTATTAAGGCAATTTTGTATATCAATAATGCGAATGAAATTACGACACAGATGCTGGCTCCGACTGGGCGGGCGGCTAAACGCATTGAGGAAACGACTGGGCAGTCCGCGATGACGATTCATCGTTGTCTTGAAAAATTTTCGCACGACCCGCAAAATAGTTTTATTACGCAAGATATGGTGATTGTAGATGAAGTTTCAATGTGTGATTGTTTATTGACTGCATCATTATTGCGCAAGGTTTTATCAGGAACAAAGTTGGTTTTTATTGGCGATAGTGACCAGTTGCCATCGGTGGGGGCGGGTAATGTTTTGGCGGATATCATTGAATCTGGAGTGGTGCCGACAATTCGATTGACTCAGATATATCGTACGGGTGACAAAGCCACAATTGCGATTAATGCGCACCGCATTAACAATGGTGAAATGCCTTTGTTAGATAATCAAAGCACGGATTTCTTTTATAGTGGTGTAGAAACACCGGAATTAATAAAAAACAATATATTGGGGTTATGTATGACAAGAATACCACAATATCTTGGGGTTGATACTAGTAAGGTGCAAGTTTTAGCACCAATGAAGTTAGGTGCGGCAGGTGTTATTAATTTGAATAAGTGTTTACAAGAAGTGATTAATCCGGCTGATGAAAACAAAGATGAATTTTTGTATGGTGAAACTATTTTCCGTGTTGGTGATCGTGTGATGCATACAGTTAATAACTATAAGCAAGAATGGGTAAAAAATCACGAAGAAGGTAAGGGTATTTTTAACGGTGATATCGGGAAAATTGTTGCCATTAACAAGGGTAGTAAAGAAATTACTGTAGAATTAGAAGATGGGCGTGTAACTATTTATCCGTCTTCCGAATTGGCATCATTGACTTTGTCTTATGCGATTACCGTTCACAAAAGTCAAGGTTGTGAGTTTGATGCAGTTGTGATTCCTGTGGTTTCGGGTGCTTATATGATTATGACTCGAAATCTTTTGTATACGGCTGTAACACGGGCTAAGCGACTGGTTATACTGGTTGGAAAACAGGAAAATATTCAAAAAATGGTTAATAATACTTTTACAAAGAAGCGTAATTCGTGCTTGAATAAATATTTACAATATTTTAAAGATATGGCATACTGAAAATCGTATGATAGAGGATATTGATGCTATTTTAAAAGAATTGGAACAAATTCAAAACGAAGCCGAATTGTCAGAGTTCCATAAGAATTATCTTTCCAAAACGGGTAAATTAACTATGTTAATGGCTGGTTTAAAGGATTTGTTGCCGGAACAGCGCGCGGAAGCTGGAAAGCGATTTAATGAATTAAAACGCGCAGTTGAAGTGCAGTTTTTTCAAAAACAAGCGATTCTACGCGCTCGAGCGGTTAATGAAAAATTAAAAAATGACCCCTTAATTGATATTACAGTGCCGGAAATTAAAAAAATGGAAGGTAGTTTGCATCCGATTACGCATTTAACGCGTCGTATTGCGGAAATTTGCAGTTCGATGGGTTTCATTGTTGTTGATGGAAATGAGGTTGTGACTGAATTCGAAAATTTCGATGCGGTAAACATTCCGTTTGATCATCCAGCACGCGATATGCAAGATACATTTTGGCTAACGAATGGTAAATTATTGAAGACACAGACTTCGGCCATGCAAAATGAAATTTTGAAAAAATATGGGCCCGTTGTATCGGCAATTTTTCCTGGTCGTTGTTATCGTAACGAAGCAACAGACGCTAGCCATGAATTTTCATTTTTCCAATGTGAAGGCATGATGGTGGGGAAGGATATATCAATCGCTAATTTGATTTATGTTATGAAAACACTTTTGACCGAAGTTTATGGTCGTGAAATTGAAGTCCGTTTGCGCCCCGGTTTTTTCCCATTTGTTGAACCTGGTTTTGAGTTAGATGCTAGCTGCCCGTTCTGTCATGGAAATGGTTGTAGCGTTTGTAAACATTCGGGGTGGATTGAATTTGGGGGATGCGGTATGATTCATTCGAATGTTTTAAGCAAGGCAGATATTGATCCGAATGAATACCAAGGTTTTGCTTTTGGTTTTGGTTTAACGCGTATGGCAATGACACAGTATGCCGTAAATGATGTCCGTTTGTTTAATTCGGGGAATTTAGAATTTTTGAGAGGGATAAAACGATGAAAATTTCTGTTGATTGGTTAAAAGAATATGTGGATTTGCAGGGGGTTACTGCGCAAGAAATTGCCGATAAATTGACGCAAATTACTTGTGAAGTTGAAGAAGTTGTTTCTGTCGGTCGTGGATTGGAAACTGTTTTGGTGGGCAAAATTTTAACTTGTGAAGCCCATCCGCAAAGTGATCATTTGCATTTGTTAACTGTTGATATTGGTCAAAAAGAACCTTTGAAAATTGTTTGCGGTGCGCCTAATGCAAGGGCCGGAATTGTTGTTGCGGTGGCAACGGTGGGAACAGTTATGCCAAATGGTATGGAAATTGTGCCCGCGAAAATTCGTGGTGCGGAAAGCTTTGGTATGTGTTGTTCTTATGCGGAATTAGGTTATAAAGCGGAAGATGAAGGTATTATTGAGTTACCGGAAAATACAAAATTAGGGACACCGATTACTGAAGTTTTGGTTGGTTTGCAGGATGATATTATTGATATTGACAATAAAAGTATTACTAATCGACCAGATTTATGGGGACATTACGGAATTGCGCGTGAGTTAAGTGTGATTTTTGATCGTGTATTAAAACCGATAGATGTGGCCATTGTTCACGAATATGACAATTTGGAAACTTTGCCAATTAAAATTGAAAACCAAAATTGTATTTCTTATGGTGCCATAAAAGTTGCTAATTTGGGTGGGGTAGTTTCGCCAGATGTTATGCAAAATCGCTTATATAAATTAGGGCACAATAGTCATGGCTTCTTGGTTGATTTAACTAATTATGTGATGTTTGCTTTTGGTAATCCTTTGCATGCTTTTGACGCGGGAAAAGTTGGAAAAATTAGTATTGGTACAGTAGAGGAAGGTACACAATTTACTACTTTAAAAGATAACGAAATTGTTGCAACGAAAGATATGTTGTTTATTAAAAGCAATGGTCAACCGGTGGCATTGGCTGGTGTAATGGGTGGTAAGAATAGTGAAATAACGAATGAAACCACTGACATGATTTTGGAGGTAGCGACATTCAATGCGTCAAATATTCGTCGCACATCGGTTGCTGTTGGTATTCGTAGTGATGCAAGCATGCGTTACGAAAAGTCATTGGATCCCGAATTGAATTGGTTAGCTGTGGCAGAAGTTTTGCGTTTAGTGCGTCAATATGCACCGCAAGCGCAAGTAAAGTCTGCTTTTACTCGTGTGGTAAGTAAGGCCGCAGAACAGAAAGTTCGTGAAATTACAGTAACGAAAAAAATGCTAAGCAGCTATACAGGGGTTGATTTTAGTCAATTAGATGAATTGGTGTCAAAGAAATTAACTGCTTTGGGATTTGCCCCGAGAATGGATACTGATAAAATAATTGTAACTGTACCTTCGTGGCGTAGTTGGAAGGATGTGACAACGCCTGCTGATGTGGTGGAAGAAATTATTCGTAATTATGGTTATCAAAATATTCAACCAATCGCTCCTAAGGTGAATATAGCGCCTGTGCCAATTATGAAAATATTGAAGGTGCAAAATGAATTAAAAGACTTGTTGGCTTGGAAATACGCCTTTAGTGAAGTACATACGAATATTTGGTATGATACCAAAGCTTTGAAACAACTTAAGATTACGGCTGCTTCGTATGCAACTGTGGCAAATCCATTTAACAAAGAAGATAATCAAATTCGCAGTACAATGCTACCAAGTATGTTGACTGTTGCCGCAAATAATAAAACGCAATCAAATGTGCGTGTATTTGAAATTGGCCGTGTCATTAATCAAGACGGTAGTGAAACAGTGAATTTGGCAGGTGTAGCAGTTGGTATGAATTACAAGGTTGCTAGTGAGATGGTAAGTGATTTGTTTAATCACTTAGGTACACCAATTGAATACAAATTGCAAGGTAATGATTGGGCTATATGGCACCCAAAAAACCAAGCACAAATTATCTGTAGTGGTAAAGTAGTTGGTTCGATTGGAATTATTCATCCACAAGTGATGGTGGACGCGATTGGCTTTGAAGTTAATTTGAGTGCGATTGATTTTGAAAAAGTGGAATCATCGGTAGCTCCAGTGTTGTCAAAATTTCCAAAAACAGAGCTTGATTTTACATTTGTTTGGGACGGGGTTTTTGCTGATTTGGATGCAATTTGGTGTAAGTTTCATCATCCGCTAGTGACGAGGTATTGTTTGTCTGGTGTATATGAAAATAAGTTTACTTTGACATTTACTGTTTCTAGTACGGAGAAAACACTTGATAAAGCGGAAATTAACAAAATTCATCAAGAAATTCTTGACTTTGCAGCGCGAAATAGTGTACATCTAGGATAGTGAACGAGAACATATTTTACATTGACGCTAAAACGAAAATTGTTGATTTCTTAACAACAGAGTTTTCGGGCACTTTTCCTTTGAAACTGCAAAATCGTTTTTTAAATTTCTTTCCGCAAATTGCAAATTATGAAGAAGAAGGGCACAAATACAAACCAGCAATCTTCTTTACGAATAACATTGATGCAGTAGTTAAAAATGTTCCAAATGCAACGAAAATTGTTTTGTTTAATGATGACAATGAAAATATGTTTGCATCGCGTTTGAAGAGCTTGGTGCCATTTTGTAATCATAATTGGTGTGTTTATATTTCGATATCCGAAGAAAATATTGAATATGGTATTTTCCGTATTATCAATAGTATTAAAGACGAAAGTTTGGAAACCGTACTATTTAAATCGGAAGTTTTACAAGAAAAGAGTAATAAATTGTTTGGAATCTATGTCTATGCGGAAAATACATGGACAATCACTATGCGTAGTTTTAAAGGCCGTGTGGTAAATGTAAACTTTGCCTTGGATATTAGGGTGGTTAATAACTGGGAAGAAGAAATTAAAGAATTTGTTGATGCAAGTTTTTCGAAATTGCGTACCAGTGCGAAAAAGTTACAAGAAATTAAAAATATGTATCGTAATATATTCCGTAATGTATCGCGTTCGGTTGATGGCACGATTTGTGTTGTTGTTGATTCGGAATACGAACCCGATGCTTTCTTTGAAGATGGTATATGGTTGACGGAGCCGATTAGCTTTTCAAAATTATTTGCACAAACCAATCAATATAATGAGCAAAAACTAGCAACGATTTCTAATGTGTTTGTAACAATGCTAAACTTCGATGGGATTACTGTTGTGGATAACAAAGGTCAAATCCGCGCTTATAATGTCTTTATTGAAACAAACATGAAAGTAGCGGGGAATATTATTGGTGGTGCGCGCAAGCGTGCGGCATATACAATTATTAACAGTAAGCGTCCGCACATTATTGGTGTTTATTTCCAAAGCCATGAAGGTGAAATTTTCTATTCGCCGGTTAAAAAATAATCGATAATTTGGGTTAGTTTGGGTGTGATGTGTGGTAAATGTTTTCTTGTAATGGGGTGATTTAATTTGTCGTCACCAAGCTCAATAGTGAACGAAGGTATTTTGAGACACAAGGCGAGGTAGTCTGTTAATCCGCCAAAAGAGCCTACAGATAGTATGGCTGGAAATTCGGTCTTGTGAGAAAGTGCGGTGGCGATAATTTCGTCTTCTTGACGACTGTAATAAATAAGGTTGCCTTTGCTGTGTAGGGCTAAGCTAACAGTGGGTTGAAATTTTTTGATAAAGCGTAGTAGGGCACGGTTTTCGGGTTCGCTGTGGGGCTTGGGGCCGATGTAGTTGGCAGGCGCGGGGGTTGTGATGTTGGCTTTGCCTTGTCCCCAACCCACATCAAAGTTGACATTTAAGTCTACAGCGCGGATATTAGCTTTCCATAAACTAAAATCGGTAGATTGATTGATGCGATTCAGAAATTTCCGGCGGTGGTGTGGTAAATGCTGGTTGCCGCGGGTGGCAAGTGTGGTTCCGTCGGGGTTGCAATAAGGAATTGCTGTGATGCACCAATTATTGGGGGTGGTTTTATGATTTTGGAGCCATTTTTGTAATGCTAGCGATGTAATCCATTCGCGTGCATGCATGCCGGCCGTGATTAGAAGGCGGTTTTTGGCATTTGGGTTCCCCATTTGATATGCAATAATGGGATGTTTTAGTACTGAGTATCCAAGAATTTGGCTGTCAAGTAAATGGGCGATATCAGTGTAATTTTGAACACCGGCAGGCAAGTTTTCTGTGCCGAAAAAGTCACTCCCAAAGTGTAGAGGTGTGGCGGAGAAGTGTCGTTGATAATAAATAATATGGTTTATTATGTCATAACAACCACAATATATAGTATTATGCGTTAAAAACTGAGGAACTAGCGCTAAACCCATAAAACCACCCGATTGAATAATTGTGCGAATTTGGCGGTTGGTTAAATTGCGTGGGTGTCGGCAAACTGCATTTATAGCGGTATGTGTACAAATTATGGGGCGTTTAGTTACGCGCGTAAATTGCCAGAAACTGCGGCGATTAAGATGAGCTGTGTCAATTTGAATATCAGCATTTTCCAGATATTCAATAATTTGGTACCCTAACGAGGTAATGCCGGCGCGACTATGGGCTCCGCCAGCTAATTCATTGGCGTGATTCCAAGTTAGTCCGACACTGTGTGGGTGTAAAGCTACCAAGTGCTCAATGTTTTCCATAGTTAAAAACCAGGCGTCTTCAATATGCAGGCGGCAAAGCGGATATCTGGGGTTGTTGCGGATTTTATCTAGAATTGCTTTTTTTGCGGCAATTACCGCTAATGGGTCGTCGAGTTCGGTGGTCCACACGGAAAGCCAGACTTCGTCAACACCTTGCTTTTTAATTTGTCGTAAGTAAGGTAACAGTTTTTTGGGTGGTAATTCCAAAAGAGCGTCATTGTGTAAATCAATCATTACTATGTTTATGCAGTGTTTGATTGCAAATTTGTATCAATTTGTGCTATAATATAGTAGGACAGTTTTGTCAATTCGTGGGGGCGATTGGCTTCGACGGTTGGCGGGCGGTTCGTTAAGCATACCGGCGGGGTAACCATACGATAGTTGGTTACAAAAGTCTAAATGCAGACAATAAAGCATCTTCTTTTGCTTTAGCTGCTTAATGCGCTAAATCGCAAAGGCGGACGACGCGTTTTCACTCTTTACAATGGTCGTCGGCAAACAAAGGGTCAACGGTTTACCACAACCATGGCATGACGGTGGTGGTACGCGGCTTTGAAAGTCGGCCTTGGTCGCCGCAACCTGTCGTTAGGTTAGCGGCCAATCTTAAATAACGACTGTGTATGGAGAAGTACGAACAAGATTCCAATCGGACCCGGGTTCAATCCCCGGCGTCTCCACCATTTAAAAAAAAGACCGCGGTGGTGCGGTCTTTTTCTTTGTTATTTATGTTTATAATGTGTTATTCTCAATTTAGATGTTTGAATTAACAAATGATCAAAGAAAATGTTTTGCACTTGTGCCGATTAACGAAAAGTGGGAATGTGTGGAAGCAAAGCTAAGTCCATATGATGATTTTAAAACCTATGTTTTTATACAAGAGAATACAATTGTAAAATGCGTTCTGTCGGGAGATAATTATTATTCCGAGTATGAAATGAATGAACAGGTTAGTCCTGACCGTAAGTTTTTGTTGCCAAAAACTGCAAAGGGTAAACCTGTTTTATTGTCATCGGCTAATATTTTAAAGCGTAAAGGTCTTGGAATGTGTTTAACTTATAAGCAAAAACATATTGGAATTTTTAATTTAAACACTGAATGTTATTATTTTTCAAATGAATACTTGGAAGATGAAATTTGTAGTATCAGTGATTTTTCTGATTGGGTTAAAAAGTGGTGCATCGAAACAACCGATGCGGATATGTTGGATGTGCTGCATTTTTCTCAACAAAAGCGTAAACATGTTAAGTTTTGTGATGGTGATGTCTTTCGGTTTAAAATTGGGCGTCGATTGTATGGGTACGGAAGAATTATTCTTGATTTTGTTAAGATGAGCAAACAAAAAGAACCGTTTTGGAATATTTTGATGTGCAGACCTTTGATTTGTAGTGTGTATCATATCGTTACGGAACGCGCAGATGTTTCTATTGATGAAATCAAAAACTTAAAATCACTTCCTTCCACAGTAATCGCCGATAATTCAATCTACTATGGTGAATACGAAATTATTGGGAATATACCAGTTTCCAGCGATGAAGATTATCCCGTCATGTACGGCAAAAGTATTTGTATGGGGGATAATGCGGTTTGTTATCAGTGCGGAAAAGTTTATCGTAGAATTGAAAATGGTAATGAGTTATATGCAGGTTTTAGAAACAATGCAACTCATTTTGAGTTAAATTTTAACTTGCCGATTCTTAAACAATGTATAATTGATGGTTCAAATCAGGCTTATTGGGAAAATTATCATAGTCGTTTTGTAGAAAAAGATTTGCGGAATCCTAAACATATAAAAAAATTGCAAGAAATAAAGATGCAGTTTCAATTATAAATTTAAGTACATAACTTTGGATAAAAATGCAAAAAAGACAAAGAATAAAGTTATGGCTAATATTAAAGATAAAAATTTAAAAGAAGAAAAAAACAAGCAAATAGAAGAACAAGAGACCGCACTGTGTACCGATTGTGTGGATTGTGATTGTGGCAGCGGATACGATACCGGTTTTTTGTACCCGTTTTGGAGTGATTTATTTTGGGAAAGACCTTTGCGTCGCGAAATGGGGAATTTACAAAATTTGATGAGAACTGATATTGAAGAAACGCCAAATGGCTATGAATTTAAAGTCGAAGTACCGGGTACGGAACGCAAAGATTTGAATATCGGTTTTGAAAGTGGCTATTTAACCATTGCGGTGAATAAAATTGGTAGTGGGGCGCAAAGTCAAAACAAATATCTCCGTCGTGAAAGGGTGGCAAGTGCTTCATCGCGGAGTTTTTATGTAGGGGATATTGACCAAACGCAAATTAAAGCGATTTTGCAAGATGGAATTTTGACGGTAACGGTACCGAAAGAAATTAAAAGTCAACGGCATCAAATCGAAATCAAATAAAAACAATAAAAAAAGCCTGTCATTTTGGCAGGTTTTTTGTTTGGTGGGAGTTCACGGACTTGAACCGCGGACCGACCGGTTATGAGCCGGTTGCTCTAACCAACTGAGCTAAACTCCCGTAATGTAAATGTAACAACAATATAGATGATTGTCAAATAATTTGCTTTTGACAAATACTTTTTTATAGTATATAATAATTTTTGTAATTGGCCGGGTGGTGAAATTGGCAGACGTGTCGGACTCAAAATCCGATATCGGCAACGATGTGTGGGTTCAAGTCCCACCCCGGCCACCACATAAAAGCGGGAATTTATCCCGCTTTTTTTGTATAAATGTGGTTTTATTGGTAATAATCGAAGCATGAACCCATTAGAAATTAAAACTAAACAAATAGAAGATTACTTCATGAGTTTTCAAAAGATGTATCCAAAAGCTTATGATAAAAAAACAACAAATCCATACACTAAAACGCGTGTCATTTTGATGAATGGGACAGAATACGAAAGTGTTTGGTTTTTACACCAATTTGCGCGCCATTGTGATGTGCAAGAAATCAAAGAAGCTTTATCGCTGGTGCGTAGTCAAGAACAGCAACAACAAAAAATGATCGCTTGTTTAAAACCATTGGATGAAAGTATTTTGGAAACCACCTTGGCTTATGAGCAATTGGCAATTGATTTAACTGCGGTTTTGGCGCAAACCGATGTCAATAAAAACAACATTGAAGCATTAGATTTTGCTTTGTTAGAAGATTTTGACCACTTATATCGTTTTAGCAATTTAATGATGTTAGATATGCCAAAAGCTGATCCAGCTGATTTAGTAGGTAAGTTTACCGAAATTATGCCGGGGCGTCCGACCTTGGCGCATCATCGTTTTCCAAAAGATAATTTACGCAAAGCCATGAATGCGGATAAAAGTGACCTTTATTCTAAGTTAGTGGCAGGAATTATTACAGCGGCGGAACAACAAACCATGAATTACTACATGAATATCGCGCAATGGTATAAAAACGATTTGGGTCGCCAATTATATTCCGAAATTGGTATGGTTGAAGAAGAACATGTAACTCAGTATGAAAGTTTGAAAGATCCAACTTGTACTTGGTTAGAGCAGTGGGTGTTACATGAATATACCGAAGCTTATTTGTACTACAGTATGGCGGAACAAGAAGTGGTGCCACATATTAAACAAATCTGGGAACATTTCTTTGAAATGGAGTGTGCGCATTTGCAATTAGCATGTCAAATGTTGGAAAAATATGAAAAAACTGCTCCTAATAAAGTCATTGGGAAGGGTGAATTTCCGCAACTATTGCAGCTGGGAACTAATAAAGATTATGTGCGTGATGTTTTGGAGCGTACTGTTATGTTAACCAGTAATCGTCAACGCTATGTTGATGTGATGAATTTACCGGCCAATGCAGACTTTTTCCAATATCAAGAAAAAGTAATTGCTGATGTTAATTCGACACCAAGTCATGCTGTTGTGGCGGAAGCGATTGCAAAAACAGGACAGGATTATCGTTACCAAGATAAAGCTCATCCGATTAAAGAGTTGCAAAATCGCAAGAAAGATAATACTGAATTGGCGCGCAGTCGCACCGAAGTGAAATAAGTTTGATAAAACAGTTGCATTTTTGTAAATCTGGTGTTAAGATAAAGAAGTGGGCCACAAGGTCCATTTTTTTAAACCATAAGGAGCGGCGATATGGAAAACAAATTTCAAGATTTATGCCAAAAGGTTGTTAACGAAGCAGGTTATGAACTGTTGCGTGTTACTTGGAAAAATCGTGAATTATGTTTTTATATCAATAAAGAAGGTGGAATTGACCACTCAGATTGTGAAACCGTGACCAGGTTAATAGAACCAATTGTCGATGCCAATGATCGTGAATTAGGCGAAAGCTACAGTTTATCGGTAAGCAGTGAAGGTATTGACGGAAAAGATTGGGAGTAAAAGGAGATTATAATGACATCAAAAGATTTTTTCGTTGCTTTAAACATGATGGCCACAGAGCGTGGTATGGAAATTAGCGAAATTATTAAGGATTTAGAAGAAGCATTATCTGTTGCTTTCCGCAAAGCGCATGGGGAAGCGATGAATGCGCGTGTGGCTTTGAATCCAGAGCGTAACACAATTCGCGTTTATAGTTATAAGACTGTTGTTGCTGATGAAGATGAAAAATTGGATTCGGACGAAGAAGGTTTCGTGCCTTTCGACTACGATAAGTTTATTACTTTGAGCGAAGCTCGCGAAATTAAGAAGTCAATCAAAGTTGGTGATGTTTTAGAACAAGAAGAAAACCCAAAAGATTTTGGTCGTGTTGCTGCCGTAGCTGTAAAACAAGTTTTGAATCAAAAAATTAAAGAACGCAATCGTAATGCAGCTTTGGAAGAAATGTCAACCCGCGAAGATAAAATTGTTACTGCAAAGGTAAATCGTTACGAAGGTGGTAAATATTTCTTGGAAATTCCTGGCAGTTCTTTGGAAGGTATTTTGGACGAACGCAACAATTTCCCAGGTCAAACTTTCAAGATTGGCGACTTTGTTAAAGTTTATGTACCAAAGATAAAGGATATGGGTTATACAAACGATGTTTTTGTAACTCGTACGCGTCCAGAGTTTGTTAAAACTTTGTTTATGCTAGAAGTTCCAGAAATTGAAAAAGGCGAAATTGAAATTAAAGCTGTTGCTCGTGAAGCTGGTTATCGTACTAAAATTGCAGTGGCTTCAATGATTGCTAACATTGACCCTATCGGTGCTTGTGTCGGTGCGAAAGGTGCGCGTATTAATGCAATTTTGGATGAAATTCGTCCAGAAAAAGTTGATATCATTCCTTGGAGTGAAGACCCATTGGAATTTATTGCTTCGGCTTTGTCACCAGCAACTGTTTTGCGTGTTGAAGCTAATGAAGAAGAAAAACGCGCTCGTGTTGTTGTTCCAAATGACAAATTATCTTTAGCAATTGGTAAAGCTGGTATGAATGTTCGTTTGGCTGCTAAATTGACCGGTTGGAAAATTGATGTAAAGAGTGAAGAAAAAGCAAATGCAGAAGATGCTGCATACATTGAGGAATTTACACTCGGTGGCGAATAATTCCAAGGTTGAGCGAATTTGCTGTGTGTGTCGCAAGATGCAATCAATCACCCAAATGACGCGTGTAGTGCGTGTGCAGGGTGATTTTTTGCTACAAGGAAATAAGCGTTTAAGTGGTCGTGGGGCACATGTTTGTCCGCAATGTATCCAAAGTCCAAACTTACAAAAATGTTTATCGCGTAGTTTTAAAGCACCTTTTCCAAGCGAATTGATATCGCAAATAGTTAAGAGTAATTAAAATAATGAAGGTAATTATATGGATTTATGTTTGATATTTCCAACAAAACTGTGCTATAATGTACTAGTTGGAAGGGTGTCAGAGTGGTCGAATGAGCTTGTCTCGAAAACAAGTGTGCCTCACGGTACCGCAGGTTCAAATCCTGTCCCTTCCGCCAATTTTGTCATAAAGTTTTAGATAATAAAATTAAACATATGAAAGAGGTATTTAATGAAATATTGTGAACATTGTGGGACTCAAGTTTTAGATGAAGCTGTAATTTGTTCGAAATGTGGTTGTGATGTGAGTGCGATGCGTCCTGTTGATATTGCTCGGACGCAAGATTACAAATATTGTAAACATTGTGGACAGCAAGTTTTGCGTGAAGCTGTAATGTGTCCGGCGTGCAAAGGGGATTTAGGTCTGCAAAAGGAAATATCAAGTGGTAAAATATTACAAATATTAGCCAAAATATTTATGATTTTGGGTGCTGTGGCTTGTGTGATAATTGCAATTTTCTTTTTGGTATCGGGTATTGTTTTAAAAAATGTTAATAGTATTGCTGATTTAATTTCGCAAAGTCATGTCGCATTTGATATTGCGTTGTTATATGATATCAATGTTGATTTATTATCAAATATTTGTCTAGTTTGTTCGGTTGGTGTTTTGTTGCCATTATTTTATGTAATTCCAATGATTATACATTATTTCAAATCTATAAAAAATAAAAAACCATTGAGTACAGCTTTTAAAATTTGCACTTTATTATTTGTAAATATGATTGCGGGAATTTTAATGATTTGCGATAATGATGAGGTTAAGTAATATATTTTAAACAAAGGAGTGCTATGAAATATTGTGAGTATTGTGGAAAACAAGTTATAGGTGAGTTGTCAGAATGTCAAAATTGCGGAGCAAGTGTTGTGCAAAAAACAGAGAAACCAAAAGAAGTAGTTGCGACTGGGAAATATTGTATTCATTGTGGTAGTCAAATTTTGCCAGAAGCTGTGATTTGTCCGAAATGCGGATGTGCAGTTGGAAAAAATAAAAGAAATGTTTCAGAATCAGACAAAAGTCGTATTTTGCAATTAGCAACGAAAATTTTTATGATGATTGCACTCGGCAGTTGTATTGTTAACGGAATAGGGGCAATACTAACTTCGGGGTTGTTTGTCGTTGGGTTGGGGCAGTTAGAATTTTCTTATACGATTTTTACATCTTTAATTCCATTAGTTTGGATTATTCCAATGACAATGCACTATTTCAAAGCCACAAAAAACAAACAACCTATTACTACTGGTTTTAAGGTTTGTACATTGATTTTTGTAAGTTTTGTTGCTGGTATTTTAATGTTTTGTGAATCAAGCTTAAATAAAAGCGATGTAAATCAAAATTGAGATAGGAGTTGTCTCTTTTTTATTATTCAACCATGTCTAGTTTTGTGTCTAAAACATTAAAATCTGGGTCAAAAATAACAACACCGTTAAATTTTTTGCCTTTGATAATCTCGGGCAACCAAATTTTATCAGCAGCGAACATTTTATCGTAGGGGAGCTCATTAAGGTTATACCAAGTTGGTCGCATTTCTTCAGTTTCAATAATTTCGCCTTCGTAATCGTTTGCGATAAAAATTGAAGTGGTTTCTTGGGTTAGTTCTCCTGTACCGAATTGAAAGGTGATTGTTGCTAAATGTTGTGAGTTAATGGGGGTAACGCCAATTTCTTCTTGTGTTTCGCGAATCATGGCTTGTTCGATACTTTCGCCAGGTTCAATTTTGCCGCCTACTCCGTTGATTTTGCCAACACCAAAGCCGCGCTTCTTTTCGGCTAATAAAATTTGATTATTTTTAATAATATAAAGTAATGTCGTTTGTTTATGGTTCATATCAAAATTGTAGGATAAAATTAGAAAATAATCAAATTATTGATTAGATTTTTTGATTAATTGAATCGCTCTTATGCGGGCTTTGGCACGGGTAAGTTCGTTAAGCTCATTGGAATTAACCATGAGTCCATTACCTTCATAAGCGTGGGGACCATTTTCGATGATATCCACAGCAAATAAATTGTTTTGAACGGAGATAAATTTGTGAAGTTTAGATTTATCAATCCATTTTACGGTGTGTTCATTGCTTTCTTGCGTGGAAATTTGGGTTTGTTTATCGCTGTTTAGGTGTCCGAAAACGATATGCAAGGTTGCATGGCGGTTAACCCCTTTATAATCGGCGTAAAAGTGATTTAGTAGCATAATGGGGTAAACATTGTCGATTGTGATATCTGTATAACCTGTTTCTTCTATGGTTTCACGGATTGCGGCAGCGGACGGCGTCTCATCGTTTTCGCGACCGCCAAGCACAAATGATTTACAATCGCGATGTATAGAGTTGACACAAAGATAACTATCTTCGGTCCAGTGTTTAATAACAGCGATAACACTTTGCCTAGTTTGAATTGGTAAATCGGGGCGAATGGCTTGGTTACCTGTTCCTTGGTATAATGGTGCAACTACTTGTTTAATAGGTATGTTGTTTTGTTGTGCAATTATAAAATGTTTTTGAATGTGGGCAGGAATTAAAAAATATGCGTTTTTGATAGATGAAATTTGAAGAATAACTGGTAATTTTTCTCCTGTAAGCGGGTGAAAAATCTCACCTTGAATTGGAAAAGGGACTACCACGGCGGTAGCCCCATAAATAAGTTCAGGATAGATAATTTCACACGAAAGCTTTTCATTGCAAGATGTGTTTAAACTAATCTTCATTATCATAATGTAACATAATACTTCAAAAAAATGAAAATACTTATTACATCTTAATTAAATAATGCGGCAAATGTGTTTGGGCCAGCGATTCCATCGGCAGTTAGTCCATTTGCGGCTTGAAAAGCACGCACTTGATTAGCTGTATTAGGTCCGAAAATGCTATCTAATGTAGTTGGAAATCCTTTAACATACAATGCGGATTGTAAAATCCAAACCAAATTGCCGCGACTACCTTGAGCAATATTACGAATTGAGGATTTGGTTTTGGATCCAAAGATGCCGTCAATGGTTAATCCAGCACCGTAAGTTAAGTTTAATTCGGTTTGTAAAGCTCTGGTTAAAGCTCTTTGTGATTGTGGTCCCCAAATTCCATCGACTTTCAAGCCAGCGCCGTAGCGTGCATTGAGTGTGTTTTGAATGCTGCGAATGGTGCTGTTGCCTGTTGTTGGCGGAGTCGGGGTTGGTGGGGTATTGTTATCTGGTGGGGTATTGCCATTATCTGTAGAGCCAGATGGGTTACAAGTAACACCCACCGATTGCCCTAGACTGCGAGCGATGGCATCGGCGTATTGGTCAAATTTTTGGTCAAATAGCTCGTTATCTTGAGCATTGTTAATAAAACCAAGTTCTAAAAGTAATGCTGGAGCCCTGGTTTCGCGTAAAACACTTAAATTGGCGCGTTTAACTCCGCGATTGCTTTGAATGCCAACACTAGCAATTGCTTGCTGTAAGGATTCGGCGGCTTGTAAGGATTTGTTAGATGCGTTAGTGTAAATGAGTGTTTCAACGCCGTTAGCGGTATTGTTTGTAGCTGAGTTACGGTGAAATGCGACAAATAAGTCGGTATTGCGGTTGTTACTTATACGGCTGCGTTCCAATAATGGAATAAATTCGTCGGTTGTTCGCGTATAAACAACATTGATGCCACAGCGTTGCAGTCTTTCACCAACGGCTTTTGCTAAGCGTAAGTTATCGTTTTTCTCTAAACGGGTGCCATTAACTGCACCCGCATCGTATCCACCATGTCCTGCGTCAATTACAATTGTTGCCATGGTTATAGTTATGGTAGAAACATTTTTTTTGTTACTGCCATAAACTGGAAATAGTTTAAAAGGAGAAATATGGGATTAGGATATCTTAAAATCGCAGCAACAACCGGTAATGGTGTTGGACCTGTTGCAAACGCATCTTACATAATAAAAGATAAAAATGGAGCTGTATTATATACTGGACTAACTGATGAAAATGGAGATAGTCCGGTTTATTCATTACCAGCGCCGGATAGAGAATTTTCACAGTCGCCACAATCAAGGGTAACGCCTTATGCATTATATGATGTATCAATTCGTCAAAAGGATTTCCAAAGTGTTGATAAAATAGATGTACAGGTATATGATCAAATAACAACAGTAGTGGAATTAAATTTAGAGCCATATATTCGTGGACAAGATGATGCTGACCAGAGTTTTGTTACGCCACCGCCAAAT
This sequence comes from Clostridia bacterium, assembly GCA_045538455.1. Lineage (GTDB taxonomy): Bacteria > Bacillota > Clostridia > Christensenellales > UBA1242 > RGIG8050. The sequence continues at coordinate 75,536 of JAZSRL010000010.1, forward strand.
GTAGCTTTACCAACTACGACACGGGGGCAAATTGGTACGAATACTTTGCCAGATGGACGAGTTTTGACTAGTGTGATTGTTCCAGATTACATTACCGTTCATTTAGCTGCACCAAATACAAGAGCGGCGAATGTAAGAGTGCGCTTTTCTGATTATATAAAAAATGTAGTTTCCAGCGAAATCTACCCAACATGGCCGACTAATGCGATATTAGCAAATATAGCAGCGATTGTAACTTTTGCTTTGAATCGGATTTATACAGAGTGGTATCGTTCGCGTGGGTACGATTTCGATATCACAAGTTCAACTGCTTTTGATATGGCATATGTGCCGAATCGCGAAATTTATGCCAATATTTCTGAACTTGTGGATAGTGTGTTTACTGTGTATGCACAACGCGAAGGTTTCCGTAATCCGTACTTTACCGAGTTTTGCAATGGAACGACATCAACATGTAATGGATTATCACAGTGGGGAACGGTGTCTTTGGCGAATAATGGGTTATCTGTTTTAAATATATTAAGGTATTATTATCCAAATGATTTAATTTTAAGTAATGCACCGACCGGTGTTGTACAAAATTCATATCCAGGAACTCCTTTGCGAGTAGGTTCTTCTGGTACTGATGTTCGCCGTATTCAAACTTATTTAAATCGTATTCGTCAAAATTTCCCGTTGATTCCTTTAATTAGTCCAGTTGATGGTTCTTTTGGGACTCGAACACAAGATGCGGTTAGAGTTTTTCAAAGGACATTTAATCTAACCAGTGACGGTGTAGTTGGGGTAGGAACATGGAATAAAATATCACAAATTTATACCGCAGTGACTGGGTTAGCAGAGTTGAATGGTGAAGGTGAACGGATTGGAGTCGGTAACACTCCGCCGACAACGGTATTAAGACAAGGTAGTCGCGGTAGTGATGTGTTGCAATTACAATTTTTATTGAATTATATTGCTCAATTTTATCCTACATTATCAAGTGTTGCACAGGATAGCGTTTTCGGAGCTAATACAGCTAGTGCGGTGCGTAGTTTCCAAAGGTTGTTTGGCTTAACCGCAGATGGGGTTGTTGGACCTGCAACATGGAATAAGTTATATCAAGTGTATCTAACATTACAAAGCGGCGACTCTCCGTCGGGTGGAACTGGTAATAATCCAATCCCTTGGCCTGGTGTTTATTTGCGTCAGGGTAGTACTGGTAGTAATGTTTCTACATTGCAAAGATTGTTAAATAATGCTCGTAATACTTATGCACAATTGCCATTTTTGCGGGTTGATGGGATTTTTGGTGCTAATACCAACAATGCAGTGCGTATATTTCAGCGAGCGGCAGGGCTGACTGTTGACGGAATTGTGGGGCCAAGTACCTGGAATGCATTAGCGCGCCTATCGTCATAAGTTTGACACTATACCGGCAAAATGGTATAATATCATATGAAAAATATTTATTACATCGGATACCGTCAAGGTGATGCGGAAGCAAGTTTCTACAATCAAACCATGGACGGATACTTCGCGGGTAGTATTACCGAATTAGGTAATAACAAACGCGGAAATGTTGCTCACAATGCGACAACGCGCGTTCAATTAAGTCAAAATGTTGAATTTGACGAACGCAATACAAAAATTATTCGCGAATTTATTAATGAAAAATGTCGTGAAATTGTGGCAAGGGTTCCAGATGCATACTTTTATCCTTATTCGCCAGTTTATGCTAGTTATGTACCAGATGAATTAAAAGATCGTATTTTATGTTGTAATGATCCAAAAGTTTTCGCAGTTTTGGATAGTAAATTTCAATTCCGTAAAATTTTCAAAGATGTTTTACCATTTGCGCCATATGAATATGTGGTTGGTTCAGAAATTATCAAACGCTTGAAGGATGGTACTTATCCAGAGAAAAAAGAAGTTGTTATTCAGCGTGATTATGGTTCTGGTGGTTTCGGTACTTTGGTTGTAAGTAAAAAATATTTCGAAGATCCCAAATTCAAAGAACGCTCAATTCAAGAAATCTATCCAAAAGAAACTTATTTGGTTAGTGATTATATTGAATCTATTTGTTCAACCAGCTTGCATTTAATCGTTTCAAATAATGAAGTGCACATTTTACCTTCTTCGTATCATCGTTATGTTGATCACCATAAATTGGATTATGTAGAATTTAAGGCTTTTAATAAGTTGCCAAAGGAAATGTTGGAACAAGCTTACGAATATGGGTATAAGTTTGGTGAATTTGTTCGAACCAGTAAAAAATACCGCATGCGTGGTTGGGTCCATATTGACCTGTTGTTTGGTGTCGATGGTAAAGTTTATACGATGGAAGCAAATCCGCGTTTTGGTGGAGAAATTGGCTTGGAAAACCGCGTTTTCCGTGCGGCTGGGTTAGAGTCAGTATTTGAATATAACTATCGTGCGTTCTATGACGAAAAAACTGACTTTGCGGAAGGATTGAAAAAAATTAAACCCTTGGGAATTTATCGTCATGCCGTAGTAAAGCGCAATGCTGATGGTGAATTAGTGAGTGTTGAAGCAGAACATGTTAATCGTGAAGGTTTTGATATGACATTAATCCGTGAAGAAGATGGTATGTATACACACTCTGTTTATGAATTACAAACAGAAGACGAATAATAATTAAAGAACGGTTACGCTTTTGGCAAGATTGCGTGGCTTATCGGGGTTGATACCTTTGGTTTGTGCTAGATCGAGTGCAAAAATTTGTACTGGAATAATTTGTCCGATAAAGTTTAAGGGGTTTTTGTTTTCAATTGGTAGATTGACAATGGTACCTCCGCGGGCTTGAATTTCGGCTGCGGCGTTAGATACATTGTCTCCGATAGTAATTGCAAGGGTAGTGGTATCTACCATTGATAGGGGACCGTGTTTGAGTTCGTTAGCGGGGTAGCCTTCACAGTGGATATAGCTAACTTCTTTGATTTTGAGTGCCGATTCAAGTGCTAAGGTATGGGCGATGCCTTTGCCAATAATAAAAATCTTGCTAAAATCATTTGTGTTGGGGAAATGTAATATTTTGCGTGCGCTTTGTAGTGTTTTGCGTGTATTTTGAATAAATTCATTATAAATTTTTGAGGGATAGTCTTTAATCATCAAGCAACCAACTAAGATTGCGGCGCAAAAGACTTTTGTGCTGGCAACGGCAATTTCTGGTCCACATAGCAGTGGAAATGTGATTTTGCTGCGTTTGGCAATTGTGCTGGTTGTGATATTACAAAGTGCTATAATCGGAATTTTTTGATTTTGTAAAATATCCATGCATGCCAATGTGTCAGCTGTTTCGCCGGATTGACTGATAACGATAGCTAATGCTTCTTCATTAAGAAGGGTAGTTCGGTTAAGTTCGCTACTAACATGGGCTATTGTTCGAATTTGAAGTTCTTTCTCGAAAACTTTTGATAAAATAAGGGCAGCGTGGTAGCTTGTGCCGCAACCGCATATATGGATACAATTATAATTTTTGATTTGTGCGCGTAATGCTTGAATTTGTTGAAGTATGGTTTTATCTGTGGAATATGAAGAAATAATGCGTTGCATGATATCCGGAATTTCGTTGATTTCTTTTTCCATGTAGGTAGAAAAGCCGTTTTTATCGCTGGCGATAAATGATTGGTTGAATTGTTCCCAGTTTTTTTGAATAGGGTGTCCGTTATTGAAAAACGATAGTTTGTTATGAAGAATTTCGCATGTATCTAGGTTGTCCATTGTAATTATTTCAGTGGTTGTTTGGGGTAGTGCTAGTGTGTCACTTGTTACATAAATGGTGTTTTGGTCGCGTCCGATGTATAATGGTAGGTTGCCTTTTTTGGCTAAGAAAAGATTTTTGCTGTATATGTCTGTTGCGCAAAATACATACTGTCCTTGTAAATATTTATGTATATTGTGTTTGTTATTATGTAATAAATACAATATATTGGGGATAACTTCGGTGTCGACCGGTGTTTTAAGTTTGATGTCATTTGCTTTTAATAGGTCGCAACATGCCGAATAATTTTCAATAATGCCATTATGAACTACTGCGATCTCGCCGTTAAATGATAGATGAGGGTGTGAATTGTTTGTGTTTACAACTCCGTTTGTGGCCCAGCGCGTGTGACCAATGCATAGGGTGGTCGTTGGACGGCTTTCTACTTTTTTAGTTAACTCGTCGATATCGCCAATGGATTTTATGGTGTTTAGTGCTGGTTTATTTTGTGTTTTGTTAATTCGATAAGTAATACCGGCACTGTCATAGCCGCGGTATTCTAAGATTTTTAAGCTTTGTAAGGTTTTATCAATTAAATTTTGAGGATGTTGACTGATGCAACTAAAAATTCCACACATGATATTTTTTATGATGCAATTTATTTTATTTGTGAATTTTATTTGGTAAATTATGGCTTTTTTGTTAGAGTTGAAGTATGGAATTAAATGTAAACGATTACAAGGTTGAAATTTCTGCCAGGCATGTTCATTTATCACATGCTGATTTTGTAACTTTGTTTGGTGAAGATGCGGAATTGAAGAATATTAAAGATTTAAGTATTAAGGGTGAGTTTAAATCGGATAAATCGGTGGCTGTTGTGGGTCCAAAGCGTACTTTTGAAAGAGTTGTTGTTTTGGGACCGTGGCGCGATAAAACGCAGGTGGAAATATCTTTAACTGATAGTTATAGTTTGGGCGTTAAAAATGTGCCTGTGCGTATGAGTGGCGATTTGGCTAATTCAGCACCTGTAACTTTGGTTGGTCCAGCGGGAACTTTGGAATTAAAAGAGGGAATGATTATTGCATTGCGCCATATTCACATTGGGAAGTCTGATATGGAAAAGCACGGATTGTTAAATGGACAAAATATTGAAATTACGATTGGTAGTGTGCGAAAAACAACATTTCACAATGTGGTTGTGCGCGAATCGAATGTTGATTTTCCGGTTGTTCATTTGGATACAGATGAAGGTAACGCGGCTTTTTAGTTAAGTATTGCTGGGTAATATTTATTTGCGGAATTCACATAATTAATATATACTTTAGCTAGTTATTGGGGGAGTGTTGAATCAGTTACGCAAAAAAGTGTTTTTTGTTTTAATGCTTGGTTGTGTGGTATTGTTTTTTTGTGTTTTTCTACCAGCAGGATTTGATAAAAAGGTGATTGTTGGCGCTGGTGAAAGTCTTGCAACAAAAACATCATATGACATAGTAGTGCCTGATGCGGGGGCTTTTGCGGAAGGTACTCCTGGTATTTATTTAACTCGACCTGAAAAATTATCTACAAATTCTGCGTTAAATGTTTATCAAGGGTCGATTAGTACAGATCTTCTACGGCTAAATAAGTCAGATTTTTATCCTGAATTTAAAGCTATGATCATGCAAAATGATTCTTGGCGTGAATTAAATGAAGAAGAACAAGAAAATTTTTGGGTGGAAGCAACTGATCTTACTTATTGTAGCGTTAATTGGTTTTTGAGAGAATCTGCTCCGGCGGCGTTGTATGGTGTTTGCTGTGATGAAACAAGGTATGGTGTTTCGGAAATATTTCAAATTTTGTATGCTGGAGAATGGTCATTTGTTACTATAACGAATGATTCAGGTATGCGTAGTGTTAGTAATTTTGCTGGTGGTAGTGATTTAACGCTCGCTTTAAATGTTTTTTATAATGATGGGGCGGCAAAGCCAGATTTGTCAAATCAAGCGGTTAAGGAATTATCAACAGGCATTAAATATGGGGCTCTTTCGTATGATGGTGCGATTACAAGTGATGCAATGTTTTCAAAAATAGTTGTAAAAACCATATCTGGGGAAGTTTATAATGGCAAAATTGAGAAATTAAGGGATCGTTATAATAATAATCGCATTGAATTAAGATTTTCGAAGCCATTTCAAAACGATATATATTTAATACAATTTACTTCAAGTGTTGGAGGACAAGTTTTTGGGCAATTTATAATTGATAATTCGCATAGTAATACTGGTATAAATTTATCGCGTTTTTGGGTGATTCTTATGGTTTTTGGTGGTGTGTTGGCTTTGGGGGCTGCGTTAGCTTATCTAGTTCCGTTGATGATTGTTCGAGTTAATGAAGCTCGTGTTTATCATGAAAATGAACGCATTGCTCGTATAAAAAATCCAGAAGCTTATGCTTCTAAGGGTAAGAAATCGTTAAAAGAAATTTTTAGTAAAATTATTTATAATATGAAAACTCCTGTTTATAAGCGTAAGCCAGAAGAAAAAGTAGAAGAACAGGAAAAAGAACAAAAAGTATATTCAAATAGATTTACGGAAATGTTGCGCGAAAGGCAAGAAAAGCGTGATTATATGCGTAAAAACAATATAACTAGTGAAGAGATGGAGCGTCGTAAGATTGCAGAGGAGGCTGTTGCGGCAGATGAAGTGAACAGCTTTGCGTCTTTGCGTGATGATGACGAAGATGATGAAATTGCTACTTTTCACGCAGCAGAAGACGAGGTTTCAACTTTGGAAACTGGGGCATATGTGCAAGATGGGGCTAGATTTGCTAGGTTGGATAGTCTTACCGAAGATGATCCCATAGTTAGTGCTGATAATGGAAGCGATGGTAATGGCGACAGTTTCTAAAAAAACAGTAAGTTTATATGAGCGTGCTGTGGCATATATTTTGACAATGCCAAAAACGGAAAAACAGGTGAGACAATGGTATGCGCGGAAAATAAATGATCAAGCGGTAATTGATGCGGATATTAATCGTTTGAAAGAGTATAATTTGATAAATGACGAAGATTATGCGCGTATGTATGTGGAAGCTAAACGCGAAAAAATGGGTATTGGTATGATTCGTAATAAATTGCGTTTGAATGGAATTGCGGATGTTTTTATTGAGCAAGCTGTAGGTGCGATTGAAAATCAATATGATTTTGCAATGGGTTGTGTTAATAAATATATGCGCAATAAAGAGAAGTCCCCTGAAAATAAAAGTAAATTATTTCGATGGTTGTTAGGCAAGGGGATAGTTTATGATTTGTGTGTGGAGGTTGTAAATGAATATTGGCATTGATATTGTAGAATGTGATCGTGTTGCAGGTTTGTTGAATGACAAGGTTTTTAGTGAAAATGAATTGTCATATATTCATAAAAAAAAGGATAATTTGTCGACGGTAGCGGGTTTATTTGCAGCGAAAGAAGCATATTTCAAGGCAAAAGGGACAGGAATTATAAAAAGTGAGTTGCCTCAAGTTGAGGTTGGGTACCATGAAAATGGGCAACCTTTTTATATAAACAATGAGAGTGCGGTATTATCGATTAGCCATACTGCGTCAATCGCAGTGGCTGTTTGTATTATTTTTTAGGATTTTTGTTAGTTTTGTCGTATATATTAGCATATGCAAAACAAGGGATATACTCCAGAATTTCTTGATAAAGTGCGTAATGCAAGTAATATTGTTGAAATAGCTCGAAGCTATTTGCCTTTGCGTCAAAAAGGTCAAGACTTTTGGGCGTGTTGTCCTTTTCATAGTGAGAAAACGCCAAGTTTTGCAATTAGTGCTCCAAAACAGTTTTATTATTGCTATGGTTGTCATGAAAGTGGTAATGTGTTTAAGTTTGTTATGAAGATGGAAAACTTGTCTTGGCCGGAAGCTGTGGCAATGTTGGCGAAAAGGGCGAATATTGAAATTCCTCAAAATGAAGATAATGGTGCATGGTTGCGTGCTCGCCAAAAGCGTGAAAGACTTTATCAAACTTTGATGTTAGCTCGCGATTTTTATTGTCGTAATTTATATTTGGCAAAAAATAAAGAAGCGTTGAATTATTTGCATGATCGTGGTATCGACGATGACTTAATAAAAAAATTTCACATTGGGTATAGCGATAGTTGGCAAGGTGTTGTTGATGAGTTACGACAACACGGAATTAGTGAAGATATGATGCGTGAAGCTGGTATTGTTGCTGCTCGTGATGATTCGAAGAGGGTGTGGGATGCTCAGTTTGAAAGAATTACTTTTGCAATTCATGATGTGTATGGTAATTGTATTGGTTTTACTGGGCGTACTATGAAAAAAGACGAAAATTTGGCAAAATACAAGAATACTGCGGAAACTGCTGTTTTTAATAAAAGTAATATTGTTTATGGCGTAGATGTCATGAAAGATTTGAGTCGTGGTAAACATACAAATGGTGTGATTGTTGTTGAGGGTAATGTTGATGAAATTGCAATGATTAAACATGGATTTATTAATACTGTCGCTTGTATGGGAACTGCTTTGACGAAATTTCACGCAAGTGTGTTGAAGCGTTTTAGTCAATTAGTGTATTTATGTCTAGATGGTGATAATGCGGGGCAAAATGCAACTTTAAAATCGATCGATACTTTGCAAGAAGCTGGTTTGACGGTTAAAGTAATAACTTTGCCTGCGGGGCAAGATCCAGATGATTTTTTGAATAAGTATGGGGCCGCTGAAATGCAAAAAATGATTGATAAAAGTATTGGTGGCTTTGAGTTTAAATTAGAATATGTTAAAAAGCATAATGATTTAACGAATAAGATTGGTAAAACCGAGTACTTAAATCAAGTTGTTGATCTTTTGTCTCAAATTGCAAGTCCTGCGGAGCGTGAGTTATATTTAAAAGATGTGGCGGATAGTTTAGGTGTTGAGAAAGATATTGTTCGTGATACGGTCGATATGAAGATTGCAAGGTTAGGGGAGAAAAATACAAAAAACGATAAAAACACAATATATAGTAGTAGTTATGCACATAACAAGCACAAGACGAACGCAAAAAAAGTAGGCGGACTGGTTGGTGCGGAAATGGTTGTAATTAAAGGTATCTTACATGATCAACCTTATGTCGAAAGTGGGAATACAGAAATTATCTTTTCAAATAAACTTTTCCAAAAAATTTATGAACAGAACTTGAAATTGAATGAAATTGATGATAAATTAGATGAAACAGAATTGCAAGAAATTGCACCGTTGCGGATTGTTAATCATTCATTAACTCCGCAGGAACAGGCTATCGAATGGAAACAGTGTTTTATTGAATTGCGGATTGCTTATTTAATGCGAGAACGCGAGAAAGTAAAAGACGATATGGCAAAGTATCAGGCGATTACATTGCAAATAAAAAAATTAGAAAAAGACAAATTGGAAAAGCAGCATTTGGAGGAAAAATAATATGGCATCAAACCAAGTAAAAGAAACTAAGAAAGTGGTAGCAGATAAAAAAACTACTGTAAAAGTGGTAGCAGATAAAAAAAGTACTGTAAAAAAAGATAAATTAACTAAATCTGTGGAAAAAAAGAATGGTAAAAGCGAAAAAAGTGCCCAAGTTACAAAAAACGAGGTAAAAACTGCGGCTGCCTCAAAGAAAACTGCGAAAAAAGACGATAAAAAAGTAGCGTCAAAAAAAGAAGTCAAACAAACAACTGTAAAAGTTGTAAAAAAGGCGAAGGAAGTTAATTTTGCTAAAGTTAAAGATGAGAAAAAAGTTGTGAAAGAACCGAAAAATGCTGCTAAGTTAGTTGTAAAACCAGTTAAAAAAGCTGAAGACAAAGTTTCTGTCAAGACAAATACTCCTACATCAAAACCTAAGCAAGTTGCTATGAATTTAGATGGCACTAATTCAAGTAGTGAATCCAGTTTAAGTGAAGCGTTGCGTCCTGAAATTAATGTTTTAATCAAGCGTTTCTTGGAGCTGGGAAAAAATCGTGAAATTAATGAAGACAATTTGACGATGGCTTTGATTGAGCATGATGCGACTGCTGTTGATGTTGAAAAGGCAAAGCAAATTTTGTCTGCAGCCGGCATAGTTATTAAGAAAGTTAATGAAGACGAGAAGATGCGTGTGGACGCGATTGAAAAATTAATTTCGGAAGCATCTGTTGATGATCCAATTAAAATTTATTTGCGTGATATAGGGCGTTATAAACTTTTAACTGCCGAAGAAGAAGTAGATATTGCAAAGCGTATGGCGGAAGGTGATCCAGAAGCAAAGCAAATTTTGAACCAAAGTAACTTGCGTTTGGTTGTGCACATTGCAAAGAGATATGTGGATCGTACGCCTTTAAAATTACTCGATTTGATACAGGAAGGCAACTTGGGCTTAATGAAGGCGGTAGACAAGTTTGATTACAGCAAGGGGTTCCGTTTTTCGACTTATGCAACTTGGTGGATTCGTCAATCTATTACGCGTGCGATGGCTGACCAAAGTCGTATTGTGCGCTTGCCAGTACACATGGTCGAAACGATAAACCGCTTGTTGAAGACTACAAAAGTTTTGCAACAAGAGTTGGGTCGTGAACCAAGTACTGCGGAGTTAGCGGAACGAATGGAAGTTAGTGAAGATAAGATTGAAGAAATTCGCCGTATAAGCCAAGACACCACGAGTATTGATTCGCCGTTGGGTGATGAAGGTGATGGAACCATCATGGATACAATCGCGGATACAACTGTGATGTTGCCAGAAGAAGAAGCTTATAAAAAAGGTTTGAAGGCTCAATTGTTATCGGTTTTGGCTTCTTTAACACCGCGTGAACAAAAGGTTATTCGTTTGCGTTATGGCCTTGATGATGGTCGTCCGCGTACATTGGAAGAAGTTGGTCATTTGTTTAAGGTTACTCGTGAACGCATTCGCCAGATTGAAGCAAAGGCTTTACGCAAATTACGCAATCCGAGTCGTACAGTTCGTTTGAAAGATTACAATAATCACAATTAAAAATGTTTTTTTATAAATTGCCATTGCTTTTGGGTGATGGCTTTTTTATTTTAATGTAATGATTGCTAAAAAATAGGGTTTATGGTAGTATGTTTTTATGAGTAATGAAAATATCGAAAAGTTGTTAGCGGCACAAAAGGTTGATAAAGAACGCTTACAATTAATTCAAAACTTAGAAAAAGGCAAAGTCAAGATGGAATTAGATAAAACGACCAAATTGATTAACGATTCTAAAGTTTGTTTATTGGGTTTAGAGGAAGAAGCTAAAATTTTAGAAGAAAAATACCAAAAAATTGCAAAAATTGTTTCAGACACTTTGGCACAAATTGATAAGGCCAATAGTTCACAAAGTGAAGATTTAGAAAGTTACAATAGTTTTTTGTCTGAATTAACTCGTTCAGAAGGTCAATTGGCTGATATCGAGCGTTTAATTGGTCAAAAAACTGCCACATTTAAAAAAACTGCTGCCGATGTTATGAAAGCTACGGCATTGTTAAAAAATGTGACCAAAATGTATGAAGATGCAAAGGCTGCTGCGTCTCCAAAAATTCAAGAATTAGAAAAACAATTTAGTGATATGGTCAAGGGAATCGATGAAAAATTGTTGGCTAGGTACCAAGCTGTGCGCAAAAACAAGGGCTTTGATGCTAAAGATGTGGTTGTACCTTTGACACCAGATAAACGATGCCAAGGTTGTATTATGGATGTTCCTGTCGCTATGGTGAACAAAATTAATACTAATGGCTGGGCAACTTGTGATGAATGCGGTAGGATTATTTATCAAGCATGAATGAACTAAAAGAGTTTGCAAATTTTTATCAAAAAATCACGGGGACAACTTCGCGATTAGATAAAGAAGCTATTTTACTGAGTTATCAAAATAGTGATGCAGTAAAAAACATTTTACAGTTTTTGTTTAATCCATTTATTGTAACTGGTATTAGTGAACGAAAATTAACTAAGAATGTGACTTTGAAGGGACAAAGTTGTAATTCTTTGGCTGAATTATTAGAGTATTTTAAAAAGCATAATACTGGGCGTGATGAGGACATTGCTGTTTTAAAAAACTTTACTGCGGAGTTAAGTGAAGAATTTGCTTTCTTGGTGCATGGCTTAATCAAAAAAGATTTAACTTTAGGTGCGAGTGAAAAAACTTTGAATAAAGTTTTTGGTAGTGGCTTTATCCCGTCTTTTGATGTGATGTTAGCGGAAAAGTATGTAGAAAATACCGCTTTTGTCGAAGGCAAGAGTTTCATTATTACCGAAAAACTTGACGGAGTGCGTTGTATGTTAATTTTTAATGATGTGGGTGAACCGTCTTTTTTTTCGCGCGCGGGAAAACCTTTTCACGATATGATTGAGTTATCAGAAGAGGTAAAAAAACTAGATCCTAAAATGGTTTATGATGGTGAATTATTGTTAGCTGCTGATGAGTCGATTAACAGTGCGGATTTATATCGTTTAACAGTGAAAGTGACAGCTAAAGATGGAAATAAGACGGGATTGATTTATAATGTGTTTGACGCCTTACCCAAAAAAGATTTATTAAACGGCGGTTGTAGTATTCCTTGTGAAGAACGAAAAGCTCGATTACGGGAAGAGTTGAATCAATTATCATTACCACATATTAAAGAAGTTCCAATTTTGTATGCGGGTACAGATATGAAGCAAATTGATATACTTTGTGACGAATATACGGACAAAGGTCGTGAAGGTGTGATGGTGAATATTGCAGATGCACCTTATGAATGCAAGCGTACCAAAAATTTGTTAAAGGTTAAAAGGTTTAATACTGCTGATGTTCGTGTTTTAGAATGGGAAGAAGGAACGGGTGCCAACAAAGGTAAATTAGGCGCTGTTATTGTTGAATTTATCGCTCCTGATAACAAAAAATACACTTGTAAAGTTGGTAGTGGTTTTCAAAAAGAAGAACGGGAAGATTTTTTTGCTCATCCAGAGAAGATTGTAGGTCATATTATTGAGGTGGGTTATTTTGAGCTTTCACAAAATCAAAAGGATAATGGTTATTCTTTGCGTTTTCCAACTTTTAAAGGCTTACGCAATGATAAAGACGAAATTTCGATGTATTAAGGAAAAATCGATAAAATTGGTTTGGTGGCTTTTTGATTTGATGTTATAATAAAAATTATGATATATCCTAAAATCGAAGATTGTATTTCAAGAGCCGAACAAAATAAGTATGTTTTGGCTACAATGGTTTCAAAACGCGCTAAAGATTTAGTTACTCGTAATGCTGGTCAATTTGGTGGTAAAGAAAAGCAAATTTCTTATGCTATGCGTGAAATTGTTGATGGGAAAATCGTACCGACGACTACCGTTAACCAAAATTCGCGTGCTTAATAATGATGAAATATGCCAAAGTTATTATTGATGCGGTTCTAACCAATGATGTTGTATGGGATTATTTAATTCCACAAGGTTTAGTTGTTGTCCGTGGTTCATGTGTTGTTGTGTCATTCGGGAAACGCGAAATCGTCGGTTTTGTTGTCGATATTTGTGACCATACGGATGTACAGTCGGAAATGTTAAAGCCGGTTCAAGGATTAGCTACGGATTTTGTAATTAAAACTGAATTATTAGATTTGTTGCCGCAGATTTGTGAAAAATTTAAGTTGCGGGCAATAGATGTTTTAAAATTATTTGTGCCGAGTGCGGTTCGAACTGGAAAACCTAAACGCAATGGAAGTTGCCGTATACCCATGAGCATGGATAAAGTGGATAAAAAAGTTATTTTAAACTCAGAGCAACAGCATTGTGTGGACACGGTTTTATCACAGTCGGAAAAAGTCTTTTTATTGAAAGGTGTTACAGGAAGTGGTAAAACCGAAGTTTATATGAATATTATTGAAAAAGTTTTAGCTGCGGGAAAGACTGCTTTGGTTTTGGTGCCGGAAATTGGTTTAACACCGCAAGTGTTGTCAATTTTCAAAGCTCGTTTTGGTGATATTGTAGCTATGTTGCACAGTAAATTATACGGCGGCGAGCGTTTTGATGAATGGTTGCGCGTTAATGATGGTTCGGCGCGGATTGTCATCGGTGCGCGTTCTGCTGTGTTTGCTCCATTGGAGAATATTGGAGCAATCATTATTGATGAAGAACACGATGGCAGTTATCAAAGTGATAGTAATCCGCGTTATTTAACCCATGATATTGCTATCATGCGTGGTCAATGGAATCATTGCCCTGTGGTTTTGGGGTCGGCAACTCCATCTGTGCAAAGTTTTTATTTAGCTCAACAAGGAAAATATGAATTATTAGAATTGCCAAAGCGCGTAAACAATGTACCATTACCTCATATTGAAATCGTAGATATGGCGCATGAAATTCGTTCGGGTAATGGCGGAATTTTTGGGACAGAAGTTTTAAGCGAATTGCTGCAAACTTTGCGGAACGGGAATTCGGCAATGATATTTTTAAACCGGCGTGGTTATTCGCAAACAGTTCGCTGTTTACAATGTGGATGGAATGCAAAGTGCGAAAACTGTGATGTTTCTATGGTTTATCACAAAGATGATGAACAGTTAAAATGTCATTATTGTGCCGCGCGGCTACCTTTTCCGTCTCGGTGTCCGCAATGTGGCAGTACTTATATCAAGCACGGTGCTATGGGCACACAGAAGATTTGCTCCGAGCTGGAAAAGATGTTGAGTCAAGCTGGTTTAACCGTTCCGGTTTTGCGTATGGATACAGATAATACGCAAGCCAAAGGTGCGTTAATAAAAATTTTGGAAGAATTTGCAAATAAAACTCCATCCATTTTAGTTGGAACCCAAATGATTGCGAAAGGACATCATTTCCCCAAAGTTAGTTTTGTGGCGATTGTGAATGCAGATGGTGGTTTTGTAGCCGATTATCGCTCGGCAGAACGGACTTTTGCATTGTTGACGCAGGTTGCGGGACGGGCTGGTCGTGAAGTTGGGTGTGCTGGCAAGGTTTACTTGCAAACATATATGCCGAATCATTATGTTTATAAATTTATTAAAAATTATGATTATAACGGATTTTATCAAAGGGAAATTACCGCACGGCAAGCAACCAAATATCCACCGTACGCAACCATTGTCCGTGTATTAGTTTCGGGGACGGTTGATACCAAAATTATTGAAATTATTAAACGCATGATGGAACCTTTACGAGCCTATGATAGTGAGCAACAAGCCTTTATTTATTTGGGAGCAATGAAGTGTCCGTATGGGCGTTTACAAAATAAATTTCGATATCAAATCTTAGCACGCATCAAAGAAGATAAAGTTGAAGAGACGATTAATTATATGGATGATGTGATTAAAAAAATTGAGCAGCAGCCATTAGCACGCCAAGTCAAAATATTTTTTGAGATAAATCCTTCCAGTTTATCGTAAACATAGTTTATGCTTACGGTTGCGGATGCACCAGTACATCATCGTCATATTCGTCGTAAAAAATTAAAGGTGAAGAAGCAACGCTCACCGAGAAGTTTAAATGTGTCCAAAATTAATTGTATTCTGCAAAAAATTACGCCGCGTTGTTTTGATTTGAAGTTGTTAATTGCAGTTTTAGGATTAGTTATTTTTGGGATTTTAATGATATATTCTGCGTCCAATTACAATGCTCAATTTTATTATAATGACCCTTTCTATTATACTGTAAAACAGTTGATTGGTTTTGTTTTGGGGCTTATTGGTTTGGGTATCATGTACTTTATAGATTTTCGCTGGTTACAAAAAACAGCTTTTATCATTTTTACGGTGGCAATTGTGTTATTAATTGCGGTATTTATTCCCGGAATTAGTATTTCTAAATTAGGTGCTACGCGATGGATTGGGATAGGTAGCTTTTCATTACAGCCGAGTGAAATTGCCAAGTTTGCTTTGGTAATTTTTGCGGCAAGAATATTTGCAGGAAAATTTCAAACTGGCGAAACTTTTGAAATTAAAGAGCGGGTTAAGCAACCGCGTTGGTGGCAGATTTTGTCGGTGTTGGCTGCGGGCGGTTTGATGTGTTTGTTGATTATCTTGGAACCAAATATGTCAATTACGATTACGGTGGGTGTAATTATGCTAGTTATGCTGTTTTTAGGTGGTGTTCCATTAAAAACGATGGCGTTAATTTTGTTGCCAGCTTTGGCGGCGGCAGTTGTTATGTTGGTGGCGGAACCGTATCGTTTAAAGCGCTTATCTGCATTTATTGACCCATGGGCAAATCCCAAAGATGAAGGTTTTCAATTAATTGAAAGTTTATATGCAATTGCGAATGGTGGCTTTTGGGGTGTCGGTTACGGTAACAGTGTGCAAAAGCATATGTTCTTACCGTTTTCAGAAAGTGATTTTATTTTTGCGATTATTGCTGAAGAATTTGGATTTGTCGGGTGTTTAGCTTTGTTTGCTGTTTTTGCTTTTATAATTTATCGTATTTTTAAAATTGGGTTGAGAAGTGTGAATTATTTCGGAAGATATTTGTGCTTCGGTATTGCAACCGTAATTATGGTGCAAACCAGTTTAAATTTTGCTGTCGCCACGGGTTGCATTCCGCCGACGGGGTTACCTCTGCCTTTTATTTCTTTTGGCGGTACAAGCCTGATGGTATTTATGATGGCGATAGGCGTTGTTCTCAATGTAGATAGGCAGAGTAGGAAGAGTAAAATTTAATTTTTTTAATAAGTGTATACAAAGTGCAAACATTTTGTATGCACTTTCATTTTTATGCTACAATGATTTCTGGGAGAAAAGACATGGATAAAAACATTACAATAAGACCAGTTAAACCGGAAGATGCGGAGCAGTTTGTATTGTTAGAGAATTTAATTTATAGAAAAACATATGAAAAAATCCTTTCGAGTGAAGTTATATTAAGAAAAGAAGAACAGACTTCAAATCGTGTCCTGATGTTTTCAGACACTCACAAAAATGACAAGGAAAACATATGTTATGTTGTCGAAATTGACGGGAACTTAGTAGGATATTTTTGGGGAAAACTCCATTCTTCGTATGAATATTATAATTCGAAAGGATATGCGGATTTAATTGCTTTATATATTCATCCTGATTATCAAGGTTTAGGTATCGCTAGCAAATTAAAACAAATTTTTATAGATTGGGCAAAAATTAATGGAGTAACAAAATTTGTTATTGGCGTTTTAAAAGATAACAACAAAGCGAGAAAAGTTTATGAGAAGTGGGGTGGAGTATTAGATAATTATACTTCTGAGTATAAGGGGTGCGATGAGGTTTTTTACACTTATAATTTAGAAAAGGAACAATAAAATTTGCTCTTTTTTCTTACAAAAATTTATAATACAATAACTGATGTTAAGAGGTAGTATTCTGCCGACGGGGTTACCTTTGCCATTCATTTTTTTTGGCGGTACAAGTTTAATGGTTTTTATGATGGCGATAGGCGTTGTGTTGAATGTTCAGAAGCAAAACTGTAAAAATAATAAAATTTGAAGAATTAATGTAAGTATGATAAACTTAATGTGTTAACAGAAAAAATTCTGAAGGTGGTAAAAGCGATAATGGTTTATAAAGTTGGAATGCTTTGTAAGCATTTTAAAGGAAAAAATTTGGAAGAAAAAAATATTTATCGAATTGTCGAATTGGGCGTTGACGGCAAAGATGTTTATGCAAATGAGATAAGTTATACTGGTGATGGTCATTTAGAGACAGCTGAAAATTTGGTAGTTTATGCCAACATTTTTCAAAACAATAAATTATTTGCGCGGGAATATGAGGATATTTCGAGTGAATTATCCCCGGAAAAACAACAGCAATATAATCAAGTATTAAAAGTTCAACCACTTAATGAAGAAGAAATATCAATTATTACTTCTCCTAAATTTATTGAATTAAAAGAAATACAAACAAGAGAAAAATTTCAATAAATTTATATGCAATTTTTCTTTTGTGTTATAACGAAGGTGTAGGAGAAATGTTAATTAAAAAAATAATATTACATAATGATAATTTAGCAACTAATTCAAAAAATGTTATAGAAATTGATTTATCTAAAAGTAAAAATGATAAAGATATTTTTAATGCTTTTAAAGTTGCTTTTATGTTTCCAGATTGGTTTGGCGAAAATTGGGATGCCTTTCATGATTGCATGACAAATTTATGTTTCCCTGTAGAAGATGTTTTGGTTGTTAAAGTTTATGGTTTTGAAAAAGTATTTAAATTATCAAAGGAATATGCGAATTTTATTTTAGATGATTTAATAGTTTTGGCAAAAGGTGAAGCATTGCAAGATAGTGGAGATTCCGTTAATGCTACAATTTATTTGTATGAAGTAAGTGAAGCTTGTGTAGAAATTGTGAAAGAAAAAGGTGGTAATTATATAATACAATGAAAAAAATAGATTTATTGAATGATGGTAAAAATATTATTTATTTAAAAATCAGAGAGCTAGACGATGTAAGTATTGGTTTAAGCAATGAAATTATCAAAAATACTGATAGACCATATATTGCTTTTAATTTTGGTGTAATTACAACCACAAAATCATGGGTTGGGTTTGATGCAAAATTTAGTGGGGAAGATGGTTTTGTTTTGTGTGGAGATGAATGTAAGAAGTTAATTGCAACATTACAAGATTTATTAAATAATTATAAAGAAAATGAAATAACTTTTTGTGATTGTTTTGGTGATACTGATGCAAAAATTAATATCAAGTGTGAAAAAAGCAAAGTTGTTGTCAGCGGTTGTTTAGGGGAATCTTATACTTGGGAAAGTGGACAAAATGCTCCTGTTTTTAAATTTTCCATTGATACAACAAGTGAGTTTTTGCGCAATTTCTATATTTCTTTAAAAGATAATGTTTTGATTTAATTTTAATACAATTATGTAAATATGGATTACCGTTTTAAAAAATTGTATATGTACGATATACTTAATTGAGTTAAGGAGGAGAAACTTTGTGGAGCGTTTATACTTAAAATTTCCAACACTAGAGGACAAGCAAAATGTTTTGGATTTTAAAGCAGAATTCTTAAGAAGTGGACAAAAAATGCATGGTGTTGGTGGGTTGAGTAGAATTGACACATATGAAGAATGGTTCACCAAAATTTGTAATGATACCAATGAAGATACTTGCACAGAAGGTAGAGTTCCATCAACATTGTATTTAGTTTATCGCAAAGAAGATGATAGGTTGGTTGGAATTATTCAAATAAGACATTATCTTAATCAGTCTTTGCTAAATTACGCAGGTCATATTGGCGATTGTGTTCGACCGTCGGAACAAAGGAAAGGTTATGGAACAGAACAAATTTCATTAGCATTGGCAAAATGTAAATTATTTGGAATTAAAAAAGTTTTAATGACTTGTTTAGTAGAAAATATTGCATCAGCAAAAACGATTATAAAAAATAATGGCTGTTTAGAAAATGAAGTTCAGCACGAAGAAGGGTTGCTTCAAAGATATTGGATTGATTTGACAAGTAAGTGAAAAAATATTGCATAATCTACAGCTTTATGACATAATAACAATGTGAAGATAACCTTTAAGTTTCAGCAGCAGCAAAGTTTTTAATTTTTTTTATGGGCTGTTTTGCTGTGTTTCTAAAATAAAGTTGGATTTTAAACACTACAAAACGCGTAGTGTTTTTTAAAAAAAGGAGAAGATATGAATAATTTTGTAAGACCAAGACCAAAGTTTCCGAAAAAAGCCGTGATCACAGGTGGTATGCCAAATGGTGGAAAGCATTTAACTTTTGCTCATGTTGGGTTAATGTTGCGGACGGATACTTTTGCGCGTTTTATGCGGGATAGGATTGGGGCCGAAAATGTAATTTTTGTTTCGGGTACGGATTGCTATGGTTCGCCTCCGATGGAAAAATATCGCCGGTTAAGAGAGAGAAATGCGATTGACAAAAATGTTTCTCTTGCAGAATTTAGTGAGAGTTTTTATCGTGAACATGAGCAAGTTTTCCGTAATGCAGATGTATCATTTAATCTCTATGGCGCATCGGCTTTTGGTGATACAAAGGAAATGCATGAAAAAGTTAGTCAAGAATTTTTAGATCGTTTGATTGAAGTTGGCATGGTCGAAAAACAATCGTCGTATGCTTTTTATGATAAAAAATTAGGTGTGGTTTTGAATGGAAGACAAGTGGAAGGGAAATGCCCAATTCCGAATTGTCAAGGTGAACATGGATATGCTGAAACTTGTGATTTAGGTCATCAATATTTACCACAAGATTTGATTGATCCGATAAGTACTTTATCTAATACGAAACCAGAATTAATCAGAGTTGATAACTTATATTTCAAATTAGATGAGTGTGTTGATCTTTTGAATGAATGGGTAACTTCAATCGAAAGAAATAGTGATACTCCGAAATTTATGGTAAAAGATATTCGAGAATTTCTTTGCAAGCCAGAAATTCATCTAAAAAGAGAAAACCATAAACAAGTGTTAAGTTTAAAATTACCAGAATACACGATTGAAGGCAAAGAAACGGCTCCAAATTTTACCATGGTTTTTAAGACTCTTCGGGATCGAGAGAAAGCTTGTGATATTTTATCCGAAAATGGTATTCGTTACAGAACAGGAAAAACTTTGACTCCGTTCCGTCTAACAGGGAATTTGGATTGGGGTGTTCCGTGTTCGAATGCCTTGGGTGTTGAGGGCGCAACTTTTTATGTGTGGCCAGAAAGTTTGTGGGCGCCAATTTCTTTCACGAGAACTTATCTAAAAAATAAAGGCTTTGATGATAACGAATGGAAAAATTATTGGTGTAGTAAAGATGCCGAAGTTTATCAATTTATTGGTGAAGATAATTTATATTTTTATGGGCCGGCTCAACAGGCAATGTGGTTGTTCATGCAAGGTAAAGAACCATCTTTGAATGTTCCAGAAGGAAACTTGCGTAATACAAAACTTATACCGATTAAAACTTTGTTGTTGCAGGGATTGAAGGCTGGAAGTAGCGGTTCAATTCGCGCGCCATTGGCCGATGAAATTTTGCAATTTTATACATCGGATCAATACAGAATGCATTTCTTAGGAATGAATTTGGGAAACAACAGTGTTTCATTCTTCCCGAAGCCATTTAATCCGAACGCAAAACCGGAAGATGCAGACCCTGTTTTGAAAGAAGGAAACTTATTAACTAATGTGTACAATCGAATTTTGCGAACTGTATTTTACACAGCGCAAAAAGAATTAGATGGAAACATCCCTCAGTTGATTGCCGATGAGAATGTAAAGAAAGAATGTGAAGCTATTATTTTAGATTATGAAAGATTAATGTACGATAAAAAATTCCATCAATTAGTAAGCCATGTAGATGTGTTTGTGCGCAATATTAACAAATATTGGGTAAAAAATTATAATCAATCAGTTACAAAAGAAGCAAAAGAACGGTTAATTGCAAACTGTTTACAATACATTGTAACTTCAAATTTATTATTGCATCCAATGGCACCGAAAGGAACAGAGAAAGTTGCTAATTATTTAGGACTTGATCTGAAAAAAGCGTTTAGTTGGGATTATGCTTTTGAAGATTATTTGAATATGTTGACTGGTCGCAAAAATCCGAAGTTTACATTCCTAAAAGAAAGGGAAGATTTCTTTAAAAAACATGTATCACAATTGAAAGAGCTTGAAGATTAATAAAAAAGGCCATTATATGATGGCCTTTTGGGTTTGTTTTTATTTTTTATATTTTATCTTGTATGCTTTTTTAAAGATAGTTTTTAAAAATTCAATGAATTGTGGTTG
>JAZSRL010000012.1:0-42287 GCA_045538455.1 Clostridia bacterium
TGTTTTTATTTTTTATATTTTATCTTGTATGCTTTTTTAAAGATAGTTTTTAAAAATTCAATGAATTGTGGTTGTTCAAGCTCGTGGATAATGTTTTTAGGTAAATTATATTGTTTATAAACGGGTGCGACAAAGTTGTAAGTACCTACACATACCCAGAAAGAGAGATAATCTTTATATTCAAGAATTTTTGCTATGTATTGTGCGTCTTTATGTGGGCGATAGCGGCAAATTTTTTTAGCTTCATGTTTTTCGATATTGTTAAGTGAGTTTTTTGAAATAATTATGCCTTCTTGGTAAAATTGGTATAGGTAATTAATTTTATCGTTTTGTGGTTTATTTTTTAGACATTTACCACAAATGAAGA
Source organism: Clostridia bacterium (assembly GCA_045538455.1). Classification (GTDB taxonomy): domain Bacteria; phylum Bacillota; class Clostridia; order Christensenellales; family UBA1242; genus RGIG8050. The sequence goes on from JAZSRL010000012.1 coordinate 368, forward strand.
AAATGGGAGAAGCGATAAGAGATACTAATATAAAAGCTATAAAAGTGTAATAGAGATAGACTTTTCCTACTAAATCTTCTGGCAGTGTTAAGGGAAAAATTACCAATGGGAATAACGCAAGAGTAAGTGCTGTCAATAAACAACCTAGACCAATTCTCGTTATCATATTTTTCCGTAAATGTAAAAGTGTTTCGTTATTAACTGGTACTGAAAATTCAAATAATGGTGAGTTTTCTTCAGTTGTCATTTTAGTGTACCTCCTAAATTGCGTGATAATAAATTTTATCATGTTTAGTGATTTAGGACAATAAATTTATAACAGTTGGCAATAAATCTAGATGTGATATAATTTATTATGATTGTATGTGATATTGTCAAGGTATTAGAGTATAATAATTATGAAATAAAATCTGGTAATAAAAGTTATCATGTAATGTTTGAATTTTATAATGTAAAAAAGCCTGATGTTGGGGATAGAATATTAATTCATGAAAAATTATTAGATATTAATTGGTCAGGTTATACTCAACCATATGCTTTTGAATTAGATAAAGTGTTGTTGCCAAAGCATGTTATGTTGAACGATGATCGTGAATACATCGTTTTAGGTACGGGTGGTAAAAATTTTGTTATGAAAAGAGTATATGGTTGATAATTTAAAGATAAACAAATTTTTTTGTGGTATTGAAATGTATTAAATTTATGTTTATAATACGACAAAGGTTTAAATTATGTTGCATGACTTAGAGCTTATTAAGCGTAAATACGGTGAAGACATGATGCATATTTGCCGAGATAATCTTGGCAAAATTTTAGAAGTTGAGGGGTTATTGCCGACTTTGTTGACTAAACATTTTCATGCTTACCGTGAATTTGGCAAAGAATTGATTGAACAAGATAAACAAGAAGATTTTATTTTATTTATGTTATCAAAGGCAAACATAAAAGACGAAGAAGTTTATCTGGATATGGGAAAATCAGCAAAACAACTTTTTGCAGAGGCCGGATATATTTTATATCCTGAATGTAAGACGGAAGAAGACATACAAGCTTTTCGTCATTTTTATCGTCGTGATGATCGAAAAATTCCCACTTATAGACAAGGATTTATGCCGTTATTAGATGATGGCGAAGAGCTATGTACTTTCAGGGGTGGAAGGTTAGAAACTTGTCGTGTATGGTTTGCGGTAAAAAAGAATGTGCATGAAATTAAGCGCGAATTTTTTAAGCAACCTGAGCGGCAAGATGAATATGGTACTAGTGTAATTAGTATCCAGTTTACCAAAGGGGAAAAAGTTAGATTGTCAATTAAAAATCGTTATAACCATTCGGTAACTATGCCTGATAATACCTTTAATAACAATCTTGAGCGTATCGCGAAGGGTTTAACTGTCGCATTCGAAAAAGATTTTGGCGTTAGAGATAATATTAAAGATTGTTCTGGTTTTAATTTAGAGCTAGAAAATTTTGTCTTAGCAAGTGATGGGAAATATTATCCTTATAATTATGAAATTAACAATGTATATTACTGTCCGAACAATATAATTATTGATAATTTTGAAGTAAAGCGGTTACCTAATCATCAGATGTTAGTTGATTATTTGATTGTTGATTGTAAAAATAAAACAATTAAGTTATATGACAATAAAATTAATGAAAATTTTACGCAGTGCTTGGAAAATAAAATAAAAAGTATTTACGCAGAAAAAAATGGAAAAATTAGATTTGTGTGTACAGACAATAGTGAAGTAATAATGGGTATTAATAAAAAAGGGCAACTCATTACTTTTGAAGCTAATTCTATAAAAGAATGCGGGGACTCTTTTTTACGAAATAATAAATATTTAACACAAATTTATATGAATGCTTTAAAATCATGTGGTAAAGATTTTTTGAGGCTAAATCCTGGTTTAGAAGATGTTGGTTTATTAAGCCTTCAAAAATGTAGTGACGCGTTTATGTGCTATAGCAAAAACACGCAAAGTATTTTTTTGCCTAATTTGGTTGAATGTGGAAATGACTTCATGCGTTATAATGAAAGCTTAGAAGAACTTGATTTACCGAAATTAAAGAATTGTGGGAGTTCATTTTTATATTTCAATAATTCATTAAAAGAAGTTAGATTACCTAAATTGTGTCAGTGTGGTGATTTTTTTGTTGGTTATAATTCAATGATTGAATCATTATTTTTACCTTCTTTGAACCAATGTGGGGAGCGTTTTATGTTTAATAATATTAGTTTAAAAAAATTGTCGTTACCAAATTTAAAAACATGTGGTAATGAATTTTTTTTAAGTAACAACAATATAAAACTAATAGATATGCAGCAAGTTGAAGTAATTGGAAAATCGGCGTTTATGAGATTGAGACCCGAAATAATTAAAAAAAGTAATGTATCCTATATTTTGTCGCAATACTTTTTAAACAAACAATATTGGAGTTTAAAAGGAATTTCTGAGACGACGCTTGCAGCTTATCAAGCAATACACAAACAGAAAACAGAAAAACAGATAAAACTAAAATGTACGAGAATTCAAAATCTCGACAGTTTAATAACGAAATTAAAATGAATGGACTCTTGAATTTTAAAATAGTTTTAGTATAATGGAAATTAAAATGAAAAGCGAGTTAGAGATTATTAAACAGAAATATGGGGAACGGATGATGCGGCTTTGTAGGAAGTATCTTCCTAAATTGTTAGATGTTCCTGGACTAGTGCTTGAGTTGTTGGATAAAAACTTTTACCGATATAATAAGCTTGCAGAAGATATAGAAGAGCAAAAGAAATGTTATGAATTTATGGGTTTTATGTATTCAAAAGGAAATATAGGACTTGATAAAAATATATCAATAAATGATAAAAGTACAGCAAAAGAATTAATGGCAAGGGCTGGATATCTGTTGTATCCCGAATGTAAAACTGAAGCGGAAATTCAATCTTTTAGACATTATTATAAGCGTGATGATGGTAAGGTAATTACATATGAGCCGCATAAACGCCTTGTACAGCGTGATGGCGAAGAATTATGTACTTTTAATGGTGGTAGATTAATGTCTGCACGGGTGTGGTTTGCTGTTAAAAATGATGTTGCAAAATATAAACGCGAAGATTATAAAAATCCGCAGAGGCAGGACGATTATAGCACTAGTGTAATTAGTATTCAGTTTAGTAAAAACGATTATTCAACCTTGTCAATTAAGAGTCGATATAATCATAGTGCTGCTGGAAGTGATAATACATTTAACAGTAATTTGGATAATATTATTGAAGGATTAACAAATGCTTTTGAAAGAGATTTCGGTGTGCGTGATAAGATGGCAAAGTGTGGTCCTACGCTTGAAATCGATGGTTATATATTAGCAAATGACGGAAAATATTATCCATATAATCAAGAAATAAAAGGCGTCTATTATTGTCCAAACAATATGATTATTAATCAAAAATTAGAGGTTATAAAACTGCCTAATCATCAAATGTTGGTAGATTATTTTATAATTGATTGTAATCAACATACAATTAAATTGTACGATGAAACACTTCGTGATTCTTTTGTAAAAGAGTATAGCATTAATCAAAAAATAATTGCTGAAAAAAATGGTGTTTTAAAAATTATAAAACAAAATGGAGATACTGCCATTTTAAAAATAAATAAAAGACGAGAAATTATTAGCTTGGAAGATGAAAACTTGAAAGAATGTGGTGATAACTTTATGTGTAAAAACAAAACGCTGTCATCGCTTTCTTTAGCAAAATTAGAAGTTTGTGGTGATAATTTTTTTGAGAAAAATAATTCAATGAAAGAAGCAATTTTTCCAAATTTAAACACCTGTGGTAATAATTTCTTATCTAATAACATTATCATTGATAAAATAAATTTTTTACAGCTGAGGGAATGCGGTTGGGGTTTTTTCCAAAATAACCTACTTCTTAAAGAAGCAAATTTCCCGATGTTAGAAAAAATTGGAAGTGATTTTTTCTTTAAAAACAAAGTACTTAAAAATCTTTCTTTGCCGCGTTTGAAAAAATGTGGCTATAGTTTTTTGTTTAACAATGAAGCTTTAGAGGATTTAAGTTTACCGTTATTAGAATCTTGCGCGGATCGTTTTATGAGTATGAATAAAACATTAAAAACTTTTCATGCCCCTAATTTAAAAAAGTGTGGACAACTGTTTTTTTATTTTGGGGCACAGCTAAAAAAATTAGAGTTACCTTCTTTAGAAGAATGTGCACAGCGTTTTATGTTTGAACAAACCAACTTGGAAGAGTTTAGTGCTCCTAAATTACAGAGTATCGGTGTTTCATTCTTTTCATGGCAACCTAAAATAGTGAAATTAAATGTTTCAAAAGAAGTTATGAAAACTTGGAAGAAAAATGGTTGTTCGCCACTTAAAATTCGGTTAGCAATTGTGAAAAATAATTTAAAATGTTCGCTTAATAATTTAAAGAATAATATAAAGAAATAAATTTTAAAAAATATAAAGACTCTTGAAATTTAGTTCATACAAAGTGTATAATTTTAAAGAAAGGTAGTTGCTTATGAAAAGTGATTTAGATGTTATTAAATATCGATTTGGTGAATGCATGATGCGATTGTGTCGTGATAAATTAGGAAAATTTTTAGAAGTGCCTGGTTTATTACCCAAGTTACTAGATCAATATTTTTATAGAAGTAAATTTTTGGCAGAGGATATTATTTCGCAAGGTCAGGTTGAAGATTTTAAAGATTTTTTATCTATTAAAGCAAAATTTAAACCTCAAAAAATTAATGTTTCAAATAAAAAAGCTATTGAGCTTTTGGAGGAAAAAGGGTATTCCCTTTACGAATGCTTAACAGAAAAGGATATACAGTCTTTTCGTCATTATTTTTATAGACCAGATGGGAAAAAAGCTAGCTTTGTTGAAGGTAAAACTCCACAACGGCATGTTGGTGAAGAACTTTGTACATTTAGTGGTGGAAGATTGTTAAGTAATAGAGTTTGGTTTGCAGTACATAAAGATGCTGACAAATTAAATCGTAGTGATTTTCGGAATCCGAATCGACAAGATGCATATGGAACTAGTGTTTTAAGTATTCAATTTTCAAAGAATGAATATTCAACGCTTTCTATTAAAAATCGCTATAACCATACTGTTTATAATCCAGATAGTACATTTAATAATAACTTGGATAATATTGTTCCTGGTTTATCTATGGCATTTGAACGGGATTATGGTGTTAGCGATAAAATACGGAAAGAAAAATGTAATTTTGAGTTATATGGATATGTTATGGCAGGTGATAGCAAGTTTTATCCATATAATTATGAAATTGATAATGTTTATTATTGTCCAAACAATATAATTATAGATAACTTTGAAGTAAAGCTTTTACCTACACATCAAATTTTAGTTGATTATTTTATCTTTGATTTTAAAACTAAAAAAGTGACTACTTATGAAAAAGGAAATCTTTATGATGGTTTTGTTGAAGACCTTCAAGAAAATCGCTTAATCAAGATGGAAAAGAATGGAGTGATTAAGATTATAAAAAAAGATGGCGGAATTGTTACGCTTAGTATTAATAAGCGTAATCAGATGGAAACTCTTGAAGATAATAGCCTGCGAAAATGCGCTTTCAAGTATTTATCTGAAAATATTTATTTAAAAAAAATAAGTTTGCCGAAAGTGCAGGAATGTTTGTCTAGTTTTTTATATTATAATGATTCTTTAACCAGTTTATATATGCCTAGCTTGCATAAGTGTAAAGATTTTTTCCTTTATAATAATGATGTCTTAAACGAACTAAATCTTCCGTCTCTACAAATTTGTGGCGATTATTTCTTTTATTTAAATAATTTAAAAATTGTAAATTTACCGCAGTTGCAAAAGTGTGGACATGATTTTTTATATTGTGCACAAGAATTAACGCAGGCAATTTTTCCAAGTTTGCGTGAGTGCGGGAATAATTTCTTAAGTTCAAGTAATATAAAAGAAATTCAAGCACCAAACTTAAAGATTTGTGGCGGTAATTTTTTGTATTATAACGAGGCAATTAAAATTTTATCGCTACCACAATTACAATCTTGTGGCATTGGGTTTATGTATTGTAATGAGATACTTGAAAAACTTGACTTAAAAGAATTACAAACATGTGGAAATGGATTTATGGCTTGGAATCAAGCTTTAACAGAACTATATTTACCACAATTGCAAGAATGTGGGGCAAGCTTTCTTTACCATAATGAAAAATTAAAAAAAGTTTTTTTACCTAATTTAGAAATAACTAGGGATGATTTTTTACATTATAATGAGGCACTTGAGCAATTATATTTACCGCTTTTAAAAGTTATTGGAAATAATTTTCTTTATTATAACAATAGTCTAAAAGAAGTTATTTTGCCGAACTTGTATAAATGTGGTGCTAATTTTATGTATCATAATAATAGCTTAACTAAATTAATTATTAAAAGCCTGCAAATTTGTGGCGGTAATTTTTTGTATAACAACAACTCTTTAAATAGAATTCATGTACCTTTATTGGTTGAACGAGACGAAAGCTTTATGCAACATAATAACTCTTGTAGAGAGTATTCGAATCAAAAGGTATCAAAATTAAAACGATTGAAATGGTTTCAACTATGTTTTGATCGTATTTCCTTGAAGTTAAAAAATAAAACCGTTATGAATCAGTCTTCTAGGAATTTGAGGTAAGTTATGCAAAAAGATTTAGCTTGGGTAAAAAATAAATATGGTGACGATATGGTGAAACTATGTCGTGATAATTTGGAAAGTGTTTTAGAACATGAAGGAATGTTGCGCGAGTTGTTAGACAAATATTTTTCACACAACAAGTTTTTACATGAAGACCTTGTTTTTCAAAACAAGGTTGATGAATTTCGTGCTTTTATTTATTCTAAAATGAAGACCGATGATGGACGAGCGGTGGAAAATGATACAGGTTTTTCAGCTACTGAACTTTTTCAGCAAGCCGGATATACTTTATATCCTGAATGTAAAACCGAAGCTGATATTCAATCTTTTAGACATTATTTTTATAGAATTAACGGTAAAACACCAGTTTATCAGGAAGGAATGTTGCCTGAGCCTTTTAGTGGCGAAGAGTTATGTACTTTTAATGGTAATCGATTAAAAGATCGGCGTGTTTGGTTTGCAGTACATAAGGATGCAGATAAATTAAAAAGAGAGGATTTTGTGAATCCGCAGCGACAAGATGCATATGGTACCAGTGTAATTAGTATTCAATTTTTAAAAGATAAAACAAATACCTTAAAAATTACCAATCGTTATAACCATACTGTAATTAATGCGGATCATACATTCAAAAGTAATTTGGATAACATTAAAGAGGGATTAACTGTTGCGTTTGAAAAAGAGTTTGGAGTTAGAGATCTTAAGAATTGTGATAAAAATAATTTTGAATTAGATGGTTATGTTTTAGCATGTGATAATAGATATTATCCCTATAATTATGAACTAGATGGTATTTATTATTGTCCAAACAATGTCATCATTAATTTAGATACGAATGAGATTAAAAAATTGCCAACGCATCAAATTTTGGCGGACTATTTTGTGATTGACTGTAAAAATAATACAATTGAATTATTAGACAAATTTATTAATGATGAATTTATAAATGAATTTGTTGATAATATTAAGCATATTAATGTAGAAGTAAAGGGTAAAATTAAAATTATCAAAAAAGACGAAACATGTGTTTTCATAAAATTGAATAAAAAAAATCAGATTGTTTCGTTCGAAAATGAAAGTATTGCTAGATGTGGTGATAGGTATTTAATCCATAATAAGTATATTGAAGATTTAAGTATGATGCAGTTAGAATATGTTGGAAATAACTTTTTATATAGCAATAATCACTTAAAAAGTGCTAAATTACCAAAATTAAAAAAATGTGGTGAATATTTTTTATTTAAAGCTTCTAGCTTAACTAATCTTAATGTGTTTAATCTACAAAAGTGCGGTGATTACTTTTTAGGACAAAATCGTTATCTTGAAAAACTGAACATGCCAGCATTAATTGAATGTGGTGATTATTTTTTTGATTTTAATACCCGTATTACAAATGTTGACTTAAGAAATTTACAAATTTGTGGAAATGGTTTTTTTTATGGTAATATGAATTTAGAAAATTTGTCTTTGCCAAGTTTAAAAAAAATTGGCGATGATTTTTTATATAGTAATATCCGATTAGAAAATATAAAGTTGCCTTCTGTTGAAGATTGCGGCTCAAGGTTTTTGCATAATAATAATAATTTAAAATATTTAAATTTACCTAGATTAAAGCGATGCAAAAGGGATTTTATGTGGTCGAATAAGGTGTTAAAAGTGGCTTACTTTAGCTCATTAAATGTTTGCGGTAATAATTTTTTATATTTTAATCAAGATCTTATTAAATGTTTTTTGCCTGTTTTGGAAAGTTGTGGAGATGATTTTATGCATTCAAATGTAATAATGAAAGAGCTTAATTTATTTCAATTACGGTTTTGTGGTAATAGTTTTATGTATTCAAATAATTCATTGCAAAAATTATATGTACCACATCTTTTAAAGTGCGGTAATGATTTTATGTATAACAATACAACATTATCGGAAATGTATGCCCCTAAATTAAGACAACGCGGTTATGATTATCTTCCATATAATAAAAAAATATCAAAAAAGTTGCCATGTTTGTTAAATAAATTGAAAGCAATTTTTAAATTAAATGTTTTGAAAGTAAGGCAAAAAACAGAAAATAATATTATTGTAAAATAATACCATATTTTGTTTATGTGCTCTTGAAATTGCTATTCAAATATTGTAGAATATTTGCAAAGGTTTAAACAGTATAAAATATGCAGAATAATAGAGATTTGCTGTGGATAAAAAACAAATACGGCGAAGAAATGATGAATCTTTGTCGGAGAAATTTTTCACGGATTTTAGAGCATGAAGGTTTATTACCAGGTTTATTACAAAAAAACTTTGTTAAGCATCGAAAATTAGCGGAAGATATTATTAATCAATGTAAGGAAGACGATTTTAAGGAATTTATATATTCAAAAATAGATTTTAAGGAAGATAAAATTGAGGTCAAAACAAACAAGTCAGCAAAAGAATTGTTAGAACAAGCTGGCTATATATTATATCCAGAATGTAAAACAGAAGAAGACATACAGTCTTTTCGTCATTATTACTATCGCCCATATACAAAAACACCAGAATATCGTGGAGGAATACCAGAGGCCCGTATAGGGGAAGAATTGTGTACCTTTAATGGTGGACGCTTAAATTTAAATCGAGTATGGTTTGCTGTAAAAAAAGATGTAGATAAAATTCACAGGGAAGATTTTAAGAAACCAATTAGACAAGATGCATATGGTACCAGTGTCATTAGTATTCAATTTACTAAAGGGAAATATACGACTTTATCAATTAAAAATCGTTATAATCATTCTGTTATTAGTCCAGATAACACATTTAATAATAATCTTGATAATATCATTGCTGGATTATCTGATGCTTTCGAAAGGGATTTTTGTGTTCGTGACAAAACTCATTGTGGTAAATCTAATTTTGAGTTGGAAGGGTATGTGTTAGCTAATGACGGAAAATTTTATCCATACAATTATGAAATTAACAATATTTATTATTGTCCTAATAATATTGTAATTGAAAATTTTAAACCGAAACAATTGCCAACACATCAAGCGTTGGTGGATTATTATGTTATTGATTTTAAAACAAATTCAATCAGTGTATATGATAAAAATGTTCATGATAGTTTTGTCGATGATTTAACTGAAAATGTGAGAATTATTCCAGATAAAAGTGGCTTAATTACGATTATTAAATCAAATGGTGAAACAGCTGTTTTAAAAATAAATAAGTATAGGCAGGTTATCGGTTTTGAGGATCGAACTTTAAAGGAATGTGGCAACAATTATATGCGTCACAATAATACCTTGAAAAGTTTAATATTGCCTAATGTAAAAAAATGTGGTTATGACTTCATGCGCGAAAATAATTCTTTGGTAAATTTGGATTTATCAAGCTTAGAAGAATGTGAACATTCATTTTTATATGAAAATAACTCTTTAAAAACTGTTAAGCTTCCAAATTTAAAAAAATGCGGTGATTATTTTATGTGCCGAAATATTGATTTAGAAGAAATACATGCTGATGAATTGCTAAGTGTTGGCGACGGGTTTATGTTTTGTAATTTAGGTGTACAAAAAATTTCGTTTAACAAATTGCGTGAATGCAAAAATCAATTCTTTGCTCAAAATACGAGAGTTAAAGAAGTCCATATGCCAGAATTAGAACAATGCGGACATTCTTTTATGGCGTCTAATGAAGAACTCCGTGTTTTGACTTTGGAAAAATTGCGTAAATGTGGTGGTTCATTTTTAGCAGTAAATCAATGTTTGGAACAGATAAATTTAATGATGTTGGAAGAATGTAAGGAGTCCTTTTTGCACGCTAACAAGGCCTTGAAATATATTTATTTGCCACGATTGAAAGAGTGTGGACATTCTTTTATACGAAATAATGAAGACATTGAACGAGCCTATTTACCAGTTTTAATTGAGTGTAGTAATGACTTTTTAAGTTCAAATAACGCAATGACACAAGCGTGTTTTCAATCCTTAAAAGAATGCGGTGATGACTTTATGCGACAAAACACTACATTAAAAAAAATTGAAATGCCGAACTTAGAAATTTGCTGGGATGACTTTATGTATAAAAATGAAGTTTTAACTGAAGTTTATTTTCCACGCCTAAGTCGGTGTGCGGATAATTTTTTATACAATAATCGTCGTATGCGTATTTTGGATTTACCTCAGCTGTGTGTATGTGGAAGATCGTTTATGCGATGGAATCGCGCGTTGGTTGATATTAATATGCAATGGTTGCATATTTGTGGTGACCAATTTCTTTTATGCAATGATTCATTGAAATTTCTTATATTACCTTGGTTGGAAAAATGTGGACACAGTTTTATGCGCTACAACACGACGCTGGAAAATCTTTATGCGCCACTGTTAGAAGAATTTGGTAGAAATAGTTTTGAGAATAATAAGTATTTGAAACCTGGCGGACATCGTATAATGCCAGATATTAGTTCAGGTGGTTATGGTTATTCTTGGTAAGAATTTAATGTAAAATAAAGGAAAGTTAAATGGAAAAAGATTTAAAAATTATTAAAGCAAAATATGGTGAACAAATGATGAGATTATGTCGTACTTTGTTTCCACGCATTTTAGATATTGAAGGTTTGTTGCCACAGCTTTTAGAGGAAAATTTTTGTAAAAGTCGCGTTCTTGCGTCGGATATTATTAATCAGGGGAAAGAAAGTGAGTTTAAGGCTTTTATTTATGCAAAATTAGATAGTAATAATGAAAAAGAGCAATCCAAAGAGAAAAGTAGAGATAAAACCGCTGTTGAACTAATGGCAAAAGCTGGGTATATTTTATACCCCGAATGTAAAACCGAAGCTGATATTCAATCTTTCCGTCATTATTATAAAAGAACGGATGGATGCACAGCGCCTATTTATGAACCAGAGTATCAACCAGAATCCAGTAATGGCGAAGAGTTGTGTACTTTTCGTGGCGATCGTTTGAATACTTGTCGTGTTTGGTTTGCGGTACATAAAGATGCTGAAGTTTTAAAGAGAGAAGATTTTATACAGCCAGATAGAAATGATAGATATAACAAAAGTGTCATTAGTATTCAATTTAGTAAAGATAAGGCGTCAACATTATCAATCAAAAGTAGGTATAATCACACGGTGAATAATCCCGACAATTTATTTAATAGTAATTTAGATAATATTATTCCTGGATTAACAGAAGCTTTTGCGAGAGATTTTGGTGCGAAAGAAAACTTAAAAAGACAAGTTAATGATCTTGAGTTGGAAAATTATATAAGAGCGAATGATGGAAAATATTATCGCTATAATATAGAAATTAATAACATTTATTATTGCCCGAATAATATAATTATTGATAATTATAATGTACTGAAATTGCCTAATCATCAAATTTTGGCGGATAGTTATATTATTGATGGTAAAGAAAAAACAGTCCGAGCTTATGATTGTAATAACGAAGATCCTTTTCCTGTTGAATTAAGTAAGTTTGAAAAAATTTCTTTTGGACAAGATGGAAGTGTCTATATTCAAAAACAAGATGGTGGAAAAGCTGTTATAAAAATCAATCAAAAGAACCAAATAATTGAATATGCTGATAATAGCATCAAAAATTGCAAAAGTAAATTCATGAGCCATAATACAACTTTAAAAAAAATAAGCATGGAAAATGTACTAAGATGTGGTGATGAATTTTTATATCAAAATCGGGTTTTAGAAGAAATTAATTTACCAAATTTAGAAGAAGTTGGTTCGTTCTTTTTAAACTGTAATGAACAATTGACGGTTGTTGATTTGCCGCATTTGAAAAAATGTAAAGATGCTTTTATGTTTTCAAATAGAATTGCGAAGTATCTCAATTTAAAAAGATTAGAAAGATGTGGTGATTTCTTTATGTGTAGTAATGAAGAAGTTACTAATTTTAACGCGGAAAATTTACAAGAATGTGGTGATGATTTTTTTGTATGTAATAATAAAATCAAAAGTTTTAGAGCAGAAAAATTAAGAAAATGTGGGAATAGGTTTATGCGTTATGGTTTGAAATTAAATACATTTGATGTTCCTAACTTGCAGGAGCGAGGTAACTATTTCTTAGGTGAAAATTAAGATATTCACGCTCAATTTTAAAAAGATAATTTGCAGAGTTGATAATTTTAGTATAATATCTGACAGGAAAGTTAAACAAATGAAAACATCTGTAAATCTTTATTTTGATTACAATATCCCGCCGAAAGAACGAATCAACGCGATTAAGGCAGCGGGTTTTGATGAGTTCCACTGTGGTGTTCACGATGAGAGTAAAGATGTTAGTTTAGTTGAGTTGATTAAATACGCGGCGAATTTGGGGCTTAAATGCACAATGATTCATTGTTTGTATGATAAAACGCGCTTGCATTACTTTTGGGAGCGTGGTGAGCAGGGTGACGCTGTTTGTGATGATTATTGTCGGCAAATTAAAAAGTGCTGTGGCTTGACTAATAATTTTGTTATTCATTTAAATGGGAGTAAAAAAGAAAAGCAAAGTAAATTTGGTTTGTTGCGTTTAAAGAAAATTTTGCAGGTTTGTACAGAATGTGATATTAATTTGTGTGTGGAAAATCTTTGTTTAGAAAAAGAAATTCCGTACATCTTTCGTCATATTAAGCACGACAAATTAAAAATTTGTTTTGATACAGGACATCAACATTTTTTGACACCTAAACTACCGATGTTGACGAAATATATGAAATATGTTACGGCTTTGCATTTGCATGATAATCATGGTTCACAAGATGAACATTTGATATGCGGGCAAGGGACGATTGATTGGTTGAAGATTGTGGCAGGTTTGAAAACTTTGCCTGAGATAGTGTTAAGTGCGGAAGTCAAAAATCGTAGTGCGGTGCCGATGCAAAGTTTTTTATCGGACACTTATGATAGTCTAGTTATGATTGAAAAGTTAATGAAAAAAGATTGATATTTTGGACTTATTTTTCCATTTTATCAATAAACAATATGCCGTCCATATGGTCAATTTCGTGGCAACAACAAACAGCATCAATGCCATGGAAATCTTTTGTGTGTTTTTTGCCGTGCCTATCTTGGTATTCCAAAGTGATGAAATGTGGACGGCGAACGCGGCCGCTGATGCCGGGACAGGATAAACAGCCTTCCGTGTCGGTGCGTTGGCGTTTGGCTGTCTTAATAACAGGATTGATAATTTCCAAAGTTCCGTGTTCTTGTGTCATTACTATGGCCATACGGTATAGAATACCGACTTGAATTGCTGCCAAGCCGATACCGTTGGCGTGTAAAAGTGTTTCATGCATGTCATCTAAAATTGTATGTAACCGTGGCGAAAAATCTTCGACGGGTTTGCTGTGTTTACGAATTAAAGGGTTATCCTGTTTGATAATTGTTAAGCGAGCCATAATTACATATTATATAAATTTTTTTACTTTTTGTCCAATGCAAATGAAATGCGTTTTTAAAACGAAAGTCGTTTTGTTTATCATGGTTTTGTGATATAGTGCTTTTGTGAAAATAATTTTTATGGGGTCTCCGAAATTTGCTGCCGATGTGTTAGCGGGCATAATTGAAGAACATGAAGTTGTTTGTGTAGTAACACAGCCGGATGCCGTGGCTGGGCGTGGTCATCAAGTGCGTGTTAATCCGGTAAAGCAATTTGCTGTCGAGCATAATATTCCTGTTTTACAACCGGAAAAAATTAGTAAGGAAGCTCATTTGTTGCAGAATTATCCAGCTGATATTATTGTTACTTGTGCATTTGGACAAATTTTAAAACAGAATGTTTTAGACGCAACTCCACATGGTGTCATTAATGTTCATGGTAGTCTCTTGCCGCGTTACCGTGGCGCAGCTCCGGTACAATGGTCTGTAATTAATGGTGACGAAGAGACGGGAGTGACGATTTTGCAGACTGAACTTGGTTTGGATTGCGGTCCGATGATTTGTTCATTGCCAATCAAAATTGAGCCGACTGCGACTGCGGGGGAAGTATTGCAAGCTATGGTACCTGTTGGAGTGCAAGCGCTGTTAACGGCATTAGAACAAATTGAAAAAAGTGTAGCGCAATTTGTATCGCAAAACGAAAGCGAAGCTACGCTAGCTCCTATGTTGAACAAAGAAATGGCTCACATTGATTGGACAAAAAATGCTGTCGATTTAATGAATTTAGTGAGGGGATTAAATCCTTGGCCAATCGCTTATTTTAAATTAAATAATGAAGTTGTGAAAGTATATCATGCAACGGCTTTAGAAGGGAAAGCTGTACCTGGTAAGGTAGTTCAATGTAATGCGCGTGATGGTTTGGTGGTTGGCTGTGGAAATGGTTGCTTGCGAATAGATAGTTTGCAGTTACCTGGGAAAAAAGTTATGGCAAGTAAGGATTTTTGCAATGGACGCGATATAAGTTCACTAGTGTTGGAGTAATTATGAAATACATTTATGATTTATCTTTAGAAGAACTAAAGGAAGTATTAAAGCCCTTAAATGTGCCGCAATTTCGTGCGGGGCAGGTTTATGGTGCTTTGCATCAAGGAGTTGCGGTAGAAAATATTACAAACATACCAAAGGATTTGCGGGCTTGGTTGAAAGAGCAATTTGATTGTAATTTACCAGAAATCATTAGAGAACAAGTTTCCAAAGATGGAACTAAAAAATATTTATTAGCTTATCAAAAATCTGATTTAATTGAGTGTGTTCTGTTGAGCCAAAATTATGGAAATACTTTGTGTGTGTCAACGCAGGTTGGTTGTCGAATGGGTTGTCGTTTTTGCGCAAGTGGAAAAAATGGCTTAGTACGGAATTTGACTGCGGGTGAAATTTTAGCGCAAGTTTTGTTAATCAATCGTTTGAATACGACGGATAAAATGCGTGGTGTAACTAATATTGTTTTAATGGGCTCGGGGGAACCCTTAGATAATTATGAAAATGTTATGCGTTTTTTGCAATTGGTAAGTAGTCCAGATGGAATTAATATAAGTGCGCGTAACATAAGTTTATCAACATCAGGATTAGTGCCGCAAATTAAGAAGTTCGCTGATGAAAGGACGCAAGTTAATTTATGTATTTCTTTACATGCTCCTAATGATGATTTGCGCCAACAAATTATGCCTGTGGCAAAACGCTATTCAATTAAAGAATTAATTGACGCGGCAAAATATTATTTTCAACAGACTCATCGCCGTGTGATTTTTGAATATTCTTTGATGATGAAAGATGGTCAGCCATTTAATTGTGCAGTGGGGCAAGCGCGTGAGTTGGCTAATTTAGTGCGTGGTTTTCAGTCACATATAAATTTGATTAACTTAAACCCTTTAAATTTTGACAAAAATGCTGTTTTAACTCCGCCGAGTCGTGAAGTAGCAATGACTTTTATGGATGCTGTTATCAAAAGCGGTGTTTCTTGTACAATGCGCAAAAATAAAGGTGACGATATTGATGGGGCGTGCGGTCAATTGCGTTTGCGTCATTTGGAAACAGAAAATAATTAAATTGCAATCGCTAAATCAAGAATCATCATTATAACAAAGCCAATGATAAAGCCGAATACACTTAAAGTGCGGTTTTGGGGTGCGATATCGGGAATTAATTCACTAATGACGACTGTAATCATGGCACCAGCTGCAAAGGTGAAAAAGAATGGGAGAATGCTCCGAATTGAGATCGTAATAAAATAACCGATAATTGCTGCAATTATTTCCATGATACCGCTGGATTGTCCGATAAGGAAGGCTTTGCGTTTACTCATACCATCACGATAAAGTGGGACAGAAATAGCAATTCCATCGGGAATATTTTGTATGCCAATTCCGAGTGCAATCATTAAAGCTCCGGTTAAGCTACACCCACTCATACCAATAGCAAAGCCACTAAAACCGACACCAACGGCAAGCCCTTCGGGAATATTGTGTAACGGCATGACACCAATAATAAGCATACTGCGTTTTTTTTCAATGGCATTGGGTAGTTTTTTATCGATGATGATACCGCTAATGATAATAAAAAATCCGCCACATAAAAATCCGATTGCAGGAAGTAACCATGAATTTTGCCAAAGTTCGTTGGCAAGATTTATGGCGGGTATTGTTAGAGACCAGATTGACGCTGCGGTCATAAGTCCGGCGCTTACACTTAGCATAATATCTAAGGGTTTTTTATGAATTGATTTAAAACAAAAAACCACAGCGGAGCCTAAGGCGGTTAAAAGATAAGTAAATAATGACGCTATAAGTAATAAAACAAAAGGATGGATTTGCGTCAAAAAATTCATATTCTTATCTATGAAAGAAATCTATTTTATGTTTTTGTTTAATGTGATATAATTCAAAGTAGGTAAAAATGCAAATTTCGATTTCTATTGAGCCGTATTTAACGGCAGAAAAAAAACGGCTGCAAAAGTACATTGAAGAAATAGTTCAATTAAGCCGTCAAATGTCGTTAATGAATCATGAACTGTCATTGCATTTTGATTACTTTAAAAGTAATCCAGAAGTTTTTAAATTAGTACAAAGTTATGCATCTGAAATTAACATCGATTTGCATCTTATGCAAGAACCAGTAAATTCATTGGATGGTTTTCGTTCTGTATCATTTGATGCGGCTGATTTAAAACAAAAAAAATGTGAACTTATTTCTAAGGTCCAAGATGAGAGACGCGGGTTGGTACTTGATTTAGGTTATCGTGTTGCGGACTATAAGGATTTAATTAAGCAAGTTTCGTATATTATTTTAATGTCAGTTAAATGCGGAAAATCTGGTCAAGTTTTTCAAGAGTCGGTATTGTCTCTTGTGCGTGAAATTCGTATGATTAACCCATCGGTAATTGTAATAATTGATGGTGGAGTGAATGAAAACAACATAAAAATGATTCAAAAAGAGGGAATTGATGTTGCCGTCGTTGGAAGTTATGCGAAAAAATGCTATGAAACTGGGGAATTTGAACAAGGCATAAATAGGTTGTTGCATGTTTAAATTTACTGTGATATAATGCTCGCATGAGCAGAGTTTGTGATTTATGTGGAAAAGACAAATTAGCAGGTAATACTGTTTCTCACAGTAACCGTAAAGCACCAAAGAAAAGTATTCCTAATTTACAAAAGGAAACTATTACATTTGAAGATGGTGCAAAAGTAACTTTAAAAGTTTGTACTAAATGCAAAAAAACTTTAAATAAAGTTGGGTAATTTTTGATGGCTATAAGTACTTCAAATTTATATGGTAACATTGCTGTTTCACGCGAGGCCATTCGCACAGTTGCGGGTATCGCGGCTTTAGAATGTTATGGAATTTGGGGTGTCGGACGCAAACGCATTGTGCGTAATTCGGCAAGTGAAATCCGCTTGCGCAATGGTGTTCGTGTTTGGGCTAGTAAAAACAAAGTCGGTATTTATATTGACTTAATTATTTGCTTTGGTATGCCTGTTGACGAGATTATTAATTCGGTACGCAATACAATTAAGTATAATGTTGAAAACTTCAGTGGTATGGAAGTTTTGTTTGTTGATATTCGTGTCATGGGTATTCGTAAATAATAGGAAAGGAATTTAAAATGAATAAAACAACAGTAAAAAAAACAGCGATAGCTAAAAATACTTCGAAAACAACAAGTAAGGCGACGACAAAAGCAAAAGTTGCAGGTGTTAACGGGGAAAAAACTCCAATTCTTAATCTTACAGGTGCAATGTTGAAACGCATGTTTCTTGGCGCTTATAATTTATTGGACAAAAATAAAGAATATATTAACAGCATGAATGTTTTTCCAGTTCCAGATGGCGATACTGGATTAAATATGAGCTTGACTTTCCGTTCTGCTATGACCGAGATTGAAAATGTCGGTAGTAGTAATTTAGTAGAATTAACAGAAGGTATTGCGCGTGGTGCTTTAAAAGGGGCGCGTGGTAACAGTGGTGTTATTACCAGTCAAATTTTGAAAGGTATGATGTCTGTTATCGGTAAAGTTGGTAGCGCAAAGATTACAACCCGTGTTTTTGCCGCAGCTATGACTGAAGGCGCAAAAACAGCTTATGCAGCGGTTACTTTACCGAAAGAAGGTACTATTTTAACAGTTATTCGTGTAATGGCGGAAGAAGCTGAAAAAATTGCGCGTAATACAACAGATTTTATTTCATTTTTACAAAAAGTTGTTGATGCTGGTGAAGTCATATTGGCAAAAACACCAGATATGTTACCTGTTTTGAAAAAAGCTGGTGTTGTGGATTCTGGTGGTCGCGGTATCATTACCATTTTCATGGGCTTGTTAGCAACATTGGAAGGTAATTTAGAAGTTAAAGAATTAAAAAAAGATACGGATACAATGGTTTTCCGTGATACTGCGGATGAAGTTGCGGAAATTGAAGACATTGGCGAAATTGAATTTGCTTATTGTACAGAATTTTTTGTTGTTAATATTAAAAAAACTACGACCATGGCAAGTATTGATAAATTCCGTGTTCGTTTGATGGAATTGGGTGATAGTGTAATCTGTGTTGGTGACTTAACAATGGTTAAAGTTCATGTTCATACGAATACACCGAACTTGGCTTTGGGTGCCGCATTGGAATTAGGTGAAATTACCAAAATCAAGATTGAAAATATGTTGGAACAAAATCGTGAATTGCGCAATAATCGTAATATTCCAGATAAAGAGCAAGGTATGGTTCAAGTTGCAACTGGCGAAGGTATTTGTAATTTGTTACGCGATTTAGGTGTTGATTTTGTTATCAAGGGCGGTCAAACCAGCAATCCAAGTGCAGAAGAAATTGCAACTGCATGTGACCGCGTTCATGCGAAAACTGTTTTTGTTTTCCCAAATAATAAAAACATTACTTTGGCGGCAATGAATGCTCAATCATTGACTAAAAAGAATATTGTTATTATTCCTACCAAGAGTGTTTGTGAGGGTATTTCGGCGGCTATTGCTTTCTCACCAGATGCAAGTGTTGATGAAAATACGGAAACTTTCTTACAAACAATGGAAAATGTAGTTTCTGCATCTGTTACTTATGCAGTGCGTGATACTAAAATGGATAACCTTGATATTAAGAAAGGTGATACCATTGGTTTAGATGAAAAAGCAATAATCGCAAAAGGTAAAAATCCAAACGAAGTTGCGATGAAGTTATGTGAAATCTTGTACAAAGATTCAATGGGTTCAATCACAATTTATTTTGGTGAAGATGTTAAAGAATCCGATGCGCAAGCTGTTGCTGAAAAAATTCAAAACAAATTCCCAATGGTTGATGTTACTGTTGTTAATGGCGGTCAAAATATTTATTACTATGTTATTGCTTTGGAATAAAATTTCTCTTTTGACAAATTTTTAATACGGAACATGCATAATTTTGGTTATGTGCTTTCGTAGTGTAAAAATAGCTGGTGTTAGTGTAAAAATAAATGGCTTATATCATGATAGTCGGCAAGTACAACCCGGTGGGTTATATTTTGCGTTAAGAGATACACGCTACATAAGCGAAGCCGTAGAAAAGGGAGCGTTTGTTGTCGTAACTAACGATGCGGCAGTTGTTTTGCCGAAAGAGGTAACAAAGATTATAGTATCCGATGTGCGTTCTGTTATGGCATTGGCTGCGAAAGAATTTTATGGTAATGTTGCGGATAAAATGCGAATTTCAGGTGTTGTTGGTACTAATGGTAAAACGACAACAAGTTATATCTTGCGTGAAATTTTGGAACGCGCTTTTGGGCGACCCGTTGGTTTGATTGGAACTAACGGGATTTTTAATGCTGGTAAAGATTGGAATAGTATTGCGACTTTGACGACACCAGACCCAATTGATTTGCATCATGCTTTATTTGATATGTTTCAAAATGGTGTTCGTGATGTAGTGATGGAGGTATCAGCGCATGCAATTTATTATCACAAAGTAGATGGAATTAATTTTGATGGTGTGATATTTACAAATATTACACAGGATCATTTAGATTTCTTTGGTAATTTCGAAAATTATAAAAATACGAAGTTAGGTTTTTTCCGTAAGTTAAGGTGTGGCAATGTAATCGTGAATGCAGATGATAAATATGGGCGAGATGTAGTAGCTGCTTTAAAGGGGCAATCACAAATTTTTAGCACATCATATTCTTTACAAAACAATTTAATGTCAGGTGTAAGCCAATGGGCTTTTGTTGAAAAAGTAAAAATGTTTGTTTATGGCAGTGATTTTTGTTTGAGTAAGATTGGTCAATGTTATTTGTCTTTGCCTGGGCGCTATAATATCTGCAATGCAGTTGGTGCAGCTTTATTGGCATTGCGCTATAATGTTTCGTCTAATGTGATAAAACAAGCGTTAGCAAAGATGCCTGCAGTTCCAGGGCGTTTTAATTTTTATAATATTAATGGAGTAAATGCTATTATCGATTTTGCGCATACACCGGATGGATTAAGACAATTATTACAGAATGTGCGACTGACAATGTCGAATAATGCAAAGCTTTGGGTTGTGTTTGGTTGTGGTGGTGATCGTGACCGTGGCAAACGACCTTTAATGGGAAAAATTGCTTATGAATTAGCCGATTATACTGTTTTAACAAGTGATAATCCAAGAACCGAAGAACCTGCTGCAATTATGGATGAAATAGAACGGGGTATTATTACATCGAATACTTTTGCATTAGAAAATTATTTAGATGAAAATTTAAACAAAAAATGCTTGCGTTTTGTAGACCGTGAAAAAGCAATTCAATACGCTATTAATCATGCAAGTGTTGGTGATGTTGTTGTTATTGCTGGTAAAGGTCATGAAAATTACATTGAAATTAATCATCAAAAAATTCCGTATATGGATAGCAAAGTGTTAGATAATATTTTACGGGGGAAATGTGGATTATAAAGCAGATTTGTGGCTTGTTTTAATTGCTTTTGTAATTGCCGTAGTTGCGGGTTTATTTTTGATACCTTGGTTGCGGAAAGTTAAAGCGGGACAATCAATTTTAAAATATGTGGATATGCACTCAACCAAAGCTGGAACTCCGACAATGGGCGGTTTAATTTTTATTTTGCCAATTATTTTAGTTGGTGCAATTTTTATTAATTGGAATACGCCATTATGTTTAGTTGTGATTGTCGCAAGTTGTTGTTATGGGATTGTGGGGTTCTTAGATGATTTCTTGAAAATAAAAAATCATCAGAATTTAGGTTTGCGTCCATATCAAAAAATTATTGGACAATTAGGCGTTGCACTTTTGGTTGCTGTTTTTTATTTGCGTAGTAACCCGTCTGGTGAAATTTGGATGCCATTTCTAAATGTTTTTTGGCAAATTGGTGGGGTTGGAATTTTTGCTTTAACTCTGTTAATTTTAATAGCAACAACAAATGCCGTTAATTTAACCGATGGCTTAGATGGTTTGGCAGGAACAACATCTTTGATTTATTTGATTTTTATTTATGTAATAATTGCTTTGACGGATATTGGTGCGGAAATAACAACAGTGGGCAATTTAATTGCTGTTGCGATTGGTAGTTTGTTAGGTTATTTGGTGTTTAATACTAAGAAAGCTTCGGTTTTTATGGGAGATACTGGTTCGTTGTTTTTGGGCGGATTTATCGCAATGATATCTTTGTTTAGTGGTTTGGGGTTTGCCTTACTTTTCTTGGGTATT
Source organism: Clostridia bacterium (assembly GCA_045538455.1). Classification (GTDB taxonomy): domain Bacteria; phylum Bacillota; class Clostridia; order Christensenellales; family UBA1242; genus RGIG8050. The sequence goes on from JAZSRL010000012.1 coordinate 22,639, forward strand.
GTTTTTGTTTGGTCAGCTTTAAGCACAATTATACAAGTGGTTTTCTTTAAAATATCGAAAGGAAAAAGAATTTTTCTTATGGCGCCTTTTCATCATCATTTAGAAAAAACTGGAATGCATGAGTCAAAGATTGTAGCTGTCTATGCTGTGGTTACGATCATTATGGGAATTGTGCTTGTTTTATCGGTAATGTATGTTTAATTTTTTTCATAGACATAGCTATGAAAGCAAAAATTATTGGTTATGGAATCAGTGGAAAAGCGGCAGAAAGCTACTTGGAAGCAAGGGGTATTGAAACTATTGTCGTTGCTGATGCAAAAGAAAAAGTGTCCGGGGATTATGATTTTTGTGTTGTTTCGCCTGGTGTGCCGCAAGATGACTTAAAAGATGAGATTGTACCTATAGTGCCAGAAGTTGAATTGCCTTTTTTTTGTGAAAAAAAATTAAAACCGCGTTATTTAGTAGCTGTGACTGGAACTAATGGTAAAACTACTATTGTCAATTTAATTCATCGTATGTGTACATTGGCAAAAAAAAAGTCTATCTTGTGCGGTAATGTTGGTGTGCCGGTTTCGCGTGTAGCCAAGCAGTTACAGAAAACAATAGCAGTATTTGAGATTTCGTCGTTTATGCTAGAACATACAAGTTTATTGCACCCGCAAATTGCCGTTATTAGCAATATAACACCAGACCATTTGGATCGACATCATACGATGGAGGAATATATTCGATGTAAAGCAAGAATTATTGAGCAACAAACAAAAAATGATTGTTTAGTGATTAATTGGGATAATACTCATACACGGATGTTGGGAATGATGATTGAAAGGTCAAAAAAGACAAATGTCATTTGGTATAGTACGCGAGAAGTTGTAAATGGCTACTATCAACATAATGGTGAGGTTTGGGAGCGATTAGGTCGGAGGGATAAGTGCTTGGGTAGTGTTGCGCATTTTGGTGCGATGGATCATGTAATCTCAAATACATTGGCTGCTATTGCAGTGGGGCGTAGGTTGCGTTTGCCTTCTTCGGTTATATGGCAAGCGTGTGAATATAAACCACAGCAGCACCGTATGGAATTAATCGCAGATTTTGAAGGGGTGGCTTTTTACAATGATAGTAAGGCAACAAACATGGCGTCTACTTTGGCGGCAGTATCGGCAATTAAAATGCCAACTTGTTTAATTTTGTGTGGGTTAAGTAAAGGGCAAGATTATCGTGAATTATTGACTCAGTTACCAGCTCATGTGGTTCAAGTCTTTGTGTTTGGTTCAATCCGAGAACAAGTGTTAGATGTAGCACAGTCATTGAAATTGAAGCATGTTAAGGGTGTGTTGGATTTAAAAGATGCTGTAAAAAAAGCAATGCAGTGTTTAACTCGACCCGGCGTTGTTTTATTTAGTCCGAGCGGTAGTAGTTTTGATTGCTTTATAAATTACCAGCATCGAGGCGACGAATTTCGTAAAATTGTGCAAGATATTATTGGTCAAGTGCCACAATATTTGCCCCTACTTGACGGAAGTCTTTAACAATGTCTTGGTGGCCACGATAGATATATTCTGCGTTTTCAATTGTTGTAGTTCCGTTTGCTGCCAATGCTGCAATAACAAGTGCAACACCACCGCGTAAATCTTGTGCTGTGACAACAGTGCCGTAACAATTTTGTGGGCTTGGAATAAGATATGAACTTGGACAAATGTTCGGTGTTTGCATTGCAGATAGTGTTTTTACGCCTTTAATATGGGCTTGGTTGCGTTCTATTTCGATTTTAGCTCCTAACTTGAGAAGTTCTGGTACATAGCGGAACCGGTTCTCAAAAAGGTTTTCGGTGATGGTGGAGCGACCTTGTGTCATGGCTGCAAGAGCGCAAAATTGACTTTGCAGATCGGTTGGAAATCCCGGGTAAGGTGCTGTGTGAACATTGAAATGAAATCGGTGTCGTTGCTGCATTTGGATGCGAATTGTATCTTTCGTTGTAGTAATTTTAGCACCAATATTTTTTAGTTTTGATATTAGATTTGTATGATGCTCTGGAACTGTGTTAGTTAATGTTACATCACCACCTGTAGCCGCAACAGCAATTAAATATGACCCTGTATTTATGCGATCAGGGATTGGTGTATATGTTGTGCCATGTAGACGGGTGACACTTTGTATTGTGATTGTGTCTGTGCCGGCACCAGTAATATGGGCGCCACATTGATTTAGGAAGTTACAAAGGTCAACAATTTCTGGTTCCTTAGCTGCTCCATGGATAATATAAGTGTTGCCTGATATTCCGAGTGTGGTTGCTTGAATAATATTTTCGGTAGCCCCGACAGACGGAAAATCTAAACTTAAAATAATTGGTTTTCGGCGGCGGCGTATTGTATAACTTGCAAGAATGGAATCCTTGCGATAGTGACATTTAACACCAATTTGGCGCAATAAAGTTAGATGAATGTCAATTGGTCGTCTGCCAATTGCACAGCCACCTGGGAGAGGTAATTGAATTTTGCCCAGTCGCGCCAGTAGTGCGCCCATGACAAAAATACTGCCGCGGATTTTGTGTGCTGCTTGATTATCAATAATATGTGTGTGAAGATTTTTGGCTTCAATTTTGACAGTATTACCTTGCCGATTAACAGTACAACCTAAGCGCGCCAGTATATGTAACATCTCTGATAGGTCGGAGAGTTTGGGAACATCGTTTATGTAAACTGTGTCTGGTACCATTAGGCACGCTGTCATAATCGGCAGCAAACTGTTTTTTGCTCCATCTAAGCGTATTTTACCGTAAAGGCATTTGCCGCCAAAAATTTGAATACGAGACATTAATTCATATTATGTTTGACCTAGTTTCTGGTGTGACTTATAATATAATGGCATGAAGAATCGAGTTTTGCTTGCGATGTTAATTGTTTTTATTGTTTTGTCGTTTGTATGGATTACATGTGGCACAATTTTTGTTGTACGCGAAATTGATGTGGAAGATTTAACTGTAGAGGCAGCGGAACCATTAACTGACGAAGAAATAAATGAAATTATAAGTGAATGCGGTTTGAAAGGTAAAAATGTTTTGTTTAATTTAAAAAAAGATAAAGTTGCCGAAAAAATTAAAACATATAACCCAATGATTAAACTGAAATCGATTACAGCCAAATTTCCGAATCGTGTGATTTTGAAGGTAGCCCGCCGTGTGCCGATTTACTGTGATCAAAAAAACAAGATGTATTTTGATGCTGAAATGTGTGTTGTAAGCGATAAACCGGTTCCCGGTTGTATTGATATTACTGGGGCTGAACTAGAATTAGCGCATGAAGATTTTGTTGTTGGTGATGTGGTAAAAGGAAAAAACATAAAAGACCAGCAAAAAATTGAACAATTAAAAGTTATTGCAAGTTATTTTCCATCACTGGCTGGGTTTGAAATTGCATATAAAAACGAAGATAAAGACATTGGAGCCGAGCGGGTGCGTGTTGTTTTGAATATTAAATCTGGGGTAACTTTTGAAATTGAAATTAATTTTAAAAATGGAGAAAACTTTTTGTACGCTTTGCAATATACAGATCATATTTACAAACATGAATTTAATGAAGCTAATGGGTGTTATTTTACAAGCTATAAAGATAATATTGTTCAAACAATTGTAGGGGGTGAAATATATAAAGATGAAAAATGATAATGTAATCGCGATTTTGTATTATGATGATATGCAAATTGTTGGTAGAATTGTACGAGTTAATTGCGGAGAAAGTATTACACCTTTAGTCACAGTCCGTAAGGAATATACAGGTATAACGGAAAGTAATTTTAATGATCCTATCGATTTTATAACAACAGTAAATACTGTTCTTAGTGAAATGGTAAAAGGGGTTAGTCGTGTTCCAGCAACGCTTTATATTGGTGTTTCGAATCAATTTTGCCAAGTGCAAACACAATCTAGCGCGATTGCGTTTGATCATGTAACAAAGATTAATCGACATCATATTGATACTTTATGGAATGAAGTTGTCTTCGATACAACTAATGCTTATATTATCAAGAAAAAAGCACTCTATTACAAATTAGAAGAATACGATGAAGTTTTGATTGATATTTTAGGTTCGCAAACCAAAGGTGCCGAGATGGTTGCAACGGCATTGACTGTTAATCAAGAGTTTCGACAAATGTTTGATATAAATACAATTCGCCGTGCAGGGTTTATGGATTATAAATTTATATCAATTGCTGCATGTGAATTATATATGATTCCTGTTAAAGTTCGTGATGCCGGTTGTACTTTGGTTCGTAGTGATTTCTTTTCGACATCGGTGGCAAATATCTTAGGCGATGGGGTAACTCAATTATCGCATTTTAATTTGGGGGCAGGTTACTTGATTGGAGAAATTGTAAATTACTTTAATGTTGATTATGAGACTGCTTTACAGTTACTAGAAGAATGTACTCCAACTTTTGAAGTTTTATTGGAAGAAAAATATACAGCGAATGGTAAACAAATTCCGGCAAGTGTCTTTAACAAGTTTGTCATGGGACATTTGAATGATTTTGCTGAACGCTTAAATAATTGCGAAACTGCGCGCGTTATCTATTTGTCAGGGGGAAATTTTGATCGTATTTACGGCGCAACTAATGTGTTTGCTAACGCTTGTGATCGTACACTTATTAAGTGTAAAGATGTTCTTTCTGGTGATGAATTATATCCAGAGAATACACTTAATGCTATGGCGCGTTATGTAATCAATAAACATTAACTTATTTTGTAGACGCTGTGAATGATTTAAATAACGCTGGCAATGGTTAGTATAATAACTTTACTGGCTCCATTCGCGAGTAAAACCGACTTACATTCATTAGTTGTCGCACCGGTTGTATAGACATCATCAAGTAATAAAATGTTTTGATTTTTAATCAAATTTATTTTTGTTGGTGAAAGTTCAAATGCTCCACGCATATTTATTTCACGCGTCTTTGTGTCCATTTGTTTTTGAATCGTTGTTTTGCGTTTGCGAATAAGGGCAGATGTGTTGATTGGTAGATTAATGTAAGTTGATAGTTCATGAGCAAGAATTTCGCTTTGATTATAACCGCGCTCATTTTGGCGTGAGCGGTGAAGCGGAACGGGGATTATTATGGGTGGTTTCTCGTAAAGATGTTGAATTTGGTTGATATAAACTGCTGCTAAGTATGGTGCCAGTGCTTTTGCAATAAAACCATTGTCATTATATTTTAAATTTAAAATCATGCTACGAATTGGTTCTTCATAAACAAATGGCGAAAAATGTGTTGTTTGTGTTTCTGACATGATTGGCAAATTGTTCATACATTTTGGACAAAGATAAGGGTTATGGCTAGATTGAATTTCTGCTTCACAAGCCATGCAGGTAAAATTTGGAAACCAATTCATATTTAAAATTATACTAATAATTAATTAAAAACCAAACTTTTTTCTGAAAAAGTTGATGTGGTCAAAGTGCAATGGTTATGATATATTAATAATATATGAAAATCTCAACAAAGGGGCGTTATGCTTTGCAAGTAATGGTGGAATTTGCCGAACATGAAGGTGAGGTTTTATCTTTAAAATCGGTGGCGGAAGCACATCATATTTCTTTGAAGTATTTAGAACAAATTGTACAAAGATTGGTTAAAGCAGAATTGTTGGTTAGTTTTCGTGGTGCTAATGGTGGATATAAATTGGCAAAGACACCTTCCGATATAACTGTGGCGGCAATTTTATGTGCAACAGAAGGTAGTTTGTCGGTTGTGACTTGTATGGATAAACATGCATGCGGTAATGATTGTCATTGCCGTGTGCGGAAGTGTTGGGATAAGTTAAATTCTTTAATTGATAGTTATTTACAGAATGTTTCGTTGTCTGCGTTGTTAGTTGACTAAAAATACGGCTTTACAACAGGAATATGGTTAGTTATAATATATCATACTAAAAAGGTAGGAAATAGGAATGTGCCCTCAAATATATTTGGATAATGCTGCAACGACAAAGGTAAGTAACAATGTAAAACAGGCAATGTTACCGTTTTTTGATGAATTATATGGTAATCCTTCTAGTATGTATGCTTTTGGTCAACAGGCAAAAGAAAAATTAGAACTTGCGCGTGGTATGGTCGCAAAATGTTTAAATGCAAAAACAAATGAAATTTATTTTACTTCTGGGGGGAGTGAAAGTGATAACTGGGCAATTTATGCAGCAACTCAAATTGGTATGCGTCAAAACAGAAAACACATAATATCCAGCTTGTTTGAACATCATGCTGTATTACACACTCTAAAAAAATTGGAGAGGCAAGGATTTGAAATAACATATTTACCAGTGCACAGTAATGGAATTGTTTGTATTAAAGAATTAAAAGAAGCTATTCGGCCAGATACTTGTTTGGTAACAATTATGTTTGCAAATAATGAAATTGGAACGATACAGCCAGTACAAGAAATTGGTAAAATTTGTCGTGAGCATAATATTATTTTCCATACGGATGCTGTGCAAGCAGCTGGCCATGTGGCGATTGATGTGGGCAAAATGAACATTGATATGCTTAGTTTATCTGGGCATAAGTTTCATGGTCCAAAGGGTGTAGGTGCTTTGTATGTGCGTCAGGGCATTGCGTTATCGAATTTAATTGAAGGCGGTGCGCAGGAGCGTGGGCGTCGTGCTGGTACTGAGAATTTACCAGCTGTTTGGGGAATGGCTGTTGCTTTGCAAGATGCTGTAAATGAAATGGAAAAAGTTGCCGCACATGAATTAAAATTAAGAGACAAATTGTTTAATGCTTTAAGTAAAATTCCACACAGTGCAATTAATGGTGACAAGGATATTCGTTTACCCAACAATTTCAGTATGTGCTTTGAAGGTATTGAGGGAGAAAGTTTATTGCTTTTATTAGATGATGCTGGAATTTGTGCTTCGTCTGGTAGTGCGTGTACCTCGGGTTCTTTAGATCCATCGCATGTTCTATTGGCAATCGGACGACCACATGAGGTTGCACATGGTTCGTTGCGTTTATCTTTAAGTAAATACACGACCCAGGAAGAAATTGATTATGTGATCAGTAAGGTTCCGGAAGTTGTGGATTATTTGCGTAATATGTCTCCCGTTTGGGACCAATTAAAAAAAGGAGTAAGAAAACATGTTTTATAGTGAAAAAGTGATGGATCATTTTCGTAATCCAAGGAATGTAGGGGAAATACCTGACGCAGATGGTGTTGGCGAAGTTGGTAATGCAAAATGTGGTGACATAATGCGTATGTACATTAAGGTGCAAGACAACATTATCACGGATGTAAAATTTATGACCTTTGGCTGCGGTAGTGCTATTGCCACAAGTTCCATGGCGACAGAGTTAGTGAAGGGTAAATCTTTAGACGAAGCACTAGCCTTAACAAACCAGGCCGTTGTGGAGGCTTTAGACGGCTTGCCAGCGCACAAAGTTCACTGTTCAGTATTAGCTGAAGAAGCTATTAAGGCTGCAATTAAAGATTACTATGATAAGCACGGAATCAATAACGAGAGCGTTCAGTTTTGTTCAGGAAATTGTTGTGGTTGCGCACGCGTGCACGATTATATAAATGAAGAATAATAATTCCTTAACTTGCTAAAAAGTTTTTTTTGTGCTAATAATTTTATGTAGGTTGGAAGCTGAAAGATGAAAAAATTATGGACGGCAATTAAAAGTTATCCTGATGTTGCAGGTTATGTAATCTTGTCACTTCTAATTTTTGGTGCGTGTTTTTCGGCAGCATGTGCATTTATAGCATCAATCTATGTTTTATTATTTGCTTTCTTTTTACGCAATGAAACTAAAATTCTTGGGTTGATTTTGTTTGTATATTGTTTTTTTACGACATTTAACATATGTTATATATCTTTTCATATTGATGGGGCGCTTTTTGGGTATACTTTTTTATTTTTAATTTTGGACATTTTAAAACTAGTTGTTTTTTTAATTTATCTATTGCGCGTAATAAAAAAAGAAAAGAAAATTAATTTAAAACTATTTATACCGATAGTTTTATTTTTGATTTATATGGCTTTGCCAATGCATGTGTGTGAGTGGGAGGATTTGATACATGATGTAGTTTCCTATTTGGCGTTATATGTTGTTTTTGAAGAGAGGAACGAAATTAAATTTGGGTACTTGGGTCGTGTTTTTATATCTGGTATTATTGTTTCGTGTATTTTTGGTTTATATTATAAAATTTCACCGTTTATTGCTGCATATATCTCTCCGGTTTGGTCGGAAAGTGGTGTGATTCGTTATCAAGGTTTAACAGTTCATCCAATGCAGCTTGCTGGATTAGCTTTGATCGCTATTTCTGCGTTAATGCTTATGAAACATAAAAGGAATATTTCGTTATTAGAATTTTTTATATTATTTATTCCTGTTTTCATTTTTGGATATTTGACTATTTCAAGAACCTTTATTATTACGATAGTGGTTGGAGTACTTTTATATCTAATATTTGAATTATGTAAGAGAAAAAATATAGCTTCTTCTTTTATTTTCTTTGTTGTTATAGCTCTAATAATTGGCTGCGTCATGTTGATTTTTAAAGATGTAACAACCACATATTTGGTACGCTTTGATATTGCATATTATGAATCGTGGATTCCGGGGCTTGAATTTGGAATGGACGAAGAAGTTTTTAAAGAGTTTTTAGCTGGAAATGTTCCGGCTGCGCTTAGTAGAACAGATATGATTAAATATTACATGATGGATTGGTCATCGTCCCCAATGTCGATACTTTTTGGTCGTGGAATTTCAAGAAAAGCAATCGGTGGATTAAACTCTCATAACATTTTAATACAAAAAATTTGGGAACATGGGCTAATTGGTTTTGTCTTTTATTTAACAATTTTAATATGTTCTATTAATTGGAAAAAACTTAAACAAATTAAAAATTATTTGTCTTCTTTAATTCTTATTATTCCTTTTTTTATATTTTTAATGGTTGAACTTATAAATTTTGATTTTCCTGGTTATGTGTTATCACTTGTCTCTCTTGGCTTTCTTGGTAATATATCTTCCAAATTTGACAAAAATAATTTAGATAAACAAAACTTAATTGAGGAAAGGCTACTCGGTAATGTAAAATTGTCAATTATAATTCCAGTATATAACGGAGAAAAGTTTATCAAGGCATGTGTTGATAAAGTTTTAAAAATTCCGATAGAAAAGGAAGTAATAATAATTAACGACGGGTCAACAGATAATTCCTTGAATCTTTTAAAAACATATGGTGATCAAATTAAATTGATTAATTTAGATGAAAACAAAGGAGTTTCGCATGCAAGAAATTTAGGATTAGAAAATGCAAACGGAAATTACATATCTTTTATTGATATTGATGATGATTTTGAATTAAATATGCATCAAAAAATATTAACAAAAATGATTAAAGAAGACGCAGATGTTGGCATGTGTCAATATGATGATATCAATTTAAAAAGAAAAAAAGTTTCAAGAACTGGAAGATTATTAGACTTTGATAATTTAGAACAATCAGAAACAATAAAGCTAAATTTATTAAACAAGATAAATAATACAATTTGGAATTCAATTTATAAAAGCGAACTTGCTAAAAGTGTTAAATTTGAAGAAAGTATAAAAATTGGTGAAGATCGTTTGTATCAATTGAAAGTAGCTTTAAAAGCAAAGAAAACAGTTTTTGTTAATGAAGATTTATATCATTATGTAAGACATTCTGCTTCGGTGACTAAGTCACCAGATTTTTTGAGTAAAGTAGATGATCACCTAAAATTACTTAAGTTTTTAACCGAGTCGGAAAAATCGATATTAGAGCAACAGTATTTTGATGAATTCCAATATTGTAAGAATAGTATTCTGTTAGTGTCGTTTAATTTAGTCTTACGATGGGGACTAATAAACAAAAAAAGTCATAAACAAATTTTCCAATTTTCAAAAGATTTAATTAATAATGACATTTGTAACTATATAATTAAAAGTAAATTTTCATCATTATATATGAAAATTGAATGTAGATTGTTAAAAATTTTAAACCTCAAAGTATTTTTATTTTGTTTCCCTTTTTTTTATTTTATCTGGAAAACAATATATTGTATTGCTAAGCCTATTATGAAGTTTATCAAAGACAATCAAATGGAAGTGCAAGATGTCTGATTATAAAATCCAAAAAAATGCAATTTTTAACATGTTATATCAAATTGCTTTGGTTGTTGTTAGTATTATTACTGTTCCGTATATCGCAAAAGTATTGGGGGAAAATGGTGTAGGGAGATATAATTTTGCGTATACAATTAACGCGTATTGGATAATTTTTGCATCTTTAGCATTTGGTGTTTTTGCACGGCGCGAAGTTGCTAAATATAGAGATAATATTATAGAAAAAAGTAAGATTTTTTTTGAAATTATTTTATCAAGATTATCTATTGTGATTTTAGTTTCAGCTATTAGTTTTATTTTGTGGCTTACTGGTGTTTATGGTAGTTATTCTGACTTAATTTTAATTTTTGCGTTAGAATTTTTTTCAATTGCGATTGATATATCTTTCTTTTTTTATGGCAACGAAGAATTTGGGAAGGTTATTATAATAAATTTAATAGTTAAGGTTTTAAGTCTTTTCGGAATTTTTATGTTTGTTAAAAGTCCTGATCATGTTTGGATTTGGGCTTTATTAAATACTTTAGTTCCTGTAATTGCAAATTTGTGCTTGTTTTTCTTTTTAAAAAATAGATTGGTAAGAGTTAAGTTAAAAGATCTTAAACCTTATCGTCATTTGAAAAGTGTATTTGTTTTATTTGTTCCGATTTTAGCTTTAAGCGTGTATAATTTGTGTGATAATTTTCTTTTAGGAGTAATTGTGCAATCTGATGCCGAAAATGGGTTTTATGCTCAAGCAGAAAAAATTATTAATGATATTATATATTTTTTGAATTGTATAAGCATAGTCATGCTACCTCATAATACGGCCGAAATTAGTCGAGGAAACTACAACCGCGTTAAGGAAAATAATTATAATGCCATACATATTATTTGGTTAATTGGTTTACCTGTTGTTTGTGGATTGTTTTTAGTTGCTGGAAATTTTATTCCATGGTTTTTAGGTGAAAGTTTTCGTAAAAGTATTTTATTATTGCAGGTGATGTCTGTATTAATTTTGTTAGTAACATTAAGTACTGTATTAGGCGAGCAATATTTGTTACCGAATAAAAAGGATAAAGCATATGTTTTAGCAATATCAATCGGTGTTTTTGTAAGCTTTATAATAAATATTCCATTGATTTATTTTTTCAAATCAATTGGCGCTGTGCTTACAATGATAATTTCTGAATTTGTAATTTTATTAATTATGTTGTGTGTGGTTGCGAAAGAATTGTCTTTGAAACAAATTTGGGGTTCATCATTAAAACCTTTAATCGCTAGTTTAATAATGTGTCTAGTGATAGGCCCATTAAGTTTTTATTTATCATCAAGTATTATAAATACTTTTATAATAATCGCGGTGGGGGTTGTAGTTTATGGATTTGCTATTTTATTATTAAGAGATAATTTAGTATTGGGATTTTTGCATGATATAAAAAATACATTTCTGCGAAAAAATTTTAAATATAAGTATGCATATAAATTCTTAAGTATGAATTTTGGAGTGCAAGAATTAACTATTGAATTATCATGTAACCATATTCCTAATAAGTTGATTTATAATGCGAAGAGTAATTTGTTGTTTAAAGATGAATTTGGCAATTGGTGTCATGCTGTGGGAATTGGCGCTAATGAACAGGAAGCATTGGCAAAGTGTTATGAACTAATAAAAGATTTTACCGGTAATAATTTTGGTATAGCTCAAAAAGAAATTAATTTGACTCAAGTATTTACTTATACTTTTAAAAAGCAGCCTATTGTTTTAAATTTAAAGCAAGTTGAAGACGGTTATCTCTTGTTATCCCCAAACGGTAATTTAAAAATAAATACAAATGATATTATTAATACAATTGCAATAAATAAAAAAAAGTTTGTCCAATACTCAATTTGCGATTACACTAAAGAAGTTTTTGAGACAAATGCTTTTAATCAAAGATTCGAAGTTTTAACTCAAAAATATCAAGTGAATCTTTGAAATTTTTGTGTGTGTTTTGTCTTATAATAAATACTTAAAATAAAAAGGTAAATGCAAATGAAAAAGAAATTAATTTATTTAACAACTAATCCGCATAAAGTTGATGAAGCAAATCGTTTCTTTAATCAACGCTATGGCTTTGATGTAGAAATAGTCAATCCAGATTTTGATATTCTTGAGATACAGGCAAAAACTTGTGCAGAAGTCGCCAGTTTTAGCGCTAAATATGCAGCTGAAAAACTGGGGTGTGCTGTCTTGAAATCTGATAGCGGATTGTATGTTGATGCGTTAGGTGGCTTACCTGGGCCTTATAATGCTTATTTTGATAAACAAATTGGTGTAAATAAATTTCTTGAATTACTAAAGAATGAAAAAAATCGCAAGGCAAGAATTGAACATTGTTTTGCTTATTGTGAACCAGGAAAGGACCCAATTGTATTTAGTGGTGGCAGCACAGGAAGAATAGCATTTGAAGCTCGTGGAAACCTAGGGCGTTGGCATTCGAAGTTTTATATACCAGATGGTGAAGTCAAAACTTTGTCAGAACTACAAGAAGAAGATTATTATAAGGAAGCGCAATATTGGGGAACAGCTTTGGAAGATTTTGCTAAATGGTATCAAATAAATAAATTGTGTAATATAAAATAAAAATATATAATTTACATATGGACATAAAAATTAAAACCGAAAATAATTTAACATTCAATTATTGTGCGCGTGCAATTATAGAACAAGAAGGTAAATTCTTATTTATTTGTGTTAATGATGCTCCCTATTACCACTTACCTGGTGGACATGTGGAGATTGGTGAAACTAGTAAGAATGCAGTTATGCGTGAGGTCATTGAAGAAGCGGGTTTTGAGATTGAAATTGAAAAACTAGTGGTTGTAAGTGAAGAATTTTACAAAAAAGGGAATGCTGATATTCACTCTATAATTTTTTATTACTTAGCAAGACCTAAAACAAAAGTCTCGACATTAAATGTTGTGCGCATGGAACAAGGGCGCACGAAATTGATTAAAAATGAGTTACGATGGGTAAATCGTGAAGAAATGCAAACGCTTAAAGTTCTCCCAGAGTTAATTAAAAAATTAATCTTGGAGAATAAACTTGATACTTTGCAACATTTAATTTGAAATTTTAAGTATGCTTTTTCTTGCAATCTTGATTTTATCAAATCGAAATGTTAAGATGTAGGCATGAAAAAATTATTATTAACGGCTGGTTGTTTGATTGTCGGTGCGGGGTCGGAAATTAATGCAGAAATAACCACAAGAGTTTTTAGCTAATATTTTAAAACACTAAATCAGGATAATAACGCGCAAGAAATGACAAAGTGATTTTTAAAAGATTTTGAATAAAGTGAGAATTAACAAATGGAAAAATACGAAGAAGATAATTTTTTCGATAATTCAGAATTTCGATATATATTTAAGATCAGTAGCGGTATATTGGTCGCTTATTTAGGCGCTGCGTTAAATCAAATTCCGAATGTGCCTGAAAATGGAAATTTGCGTAAAGAGTATGAACATACTTTTGAAGATATATGTAATGGTAAATTATCAAATAAAACTAAATATTTACAACAAATTGAGCGGGTGGATGAGCTTCAAAAACTGGACGAATCTAAATTGATTGAAGATTTAGTTACTATTATTGGAGCGATGAATCAAGATACAAAATATTTATATTTAAATTATCAACAAATGTTAAATAACCGTTTAATTAAGTTTGATTTAAGTGAAAAACGAATTCAAGAAATTCACGAAAAAAAAGGTAAACCAATAACTAAGGACGAAAAAAGACAATTATTACAAGTTTCGGTAATGCAAGATGTATCAAACTATTTGCATACTATGTATGAGCTTCGGTCCGGAATGAAAAGTGACTTGCAATTGGTCATGGGAAATAATAAATATTTGCAAGTTACAAAAAATAATGATTTGAAAAAAAATTTAATTGATTTATTAAATGCAGGTGAAAAATCGTTTGTTGAAATAATAAATTACGAAAGAGGTGAAACTCATCCAAAAATTTTTGGTTTGCTAAACCCAGATATTATGTATTTTGATGAAAATGGAAAAAGTGACCGAGATTTTTATTTATTTTCAATCTCAAATCAAATGCCTCATGCATTATTTGGTGATGAAGATTTGTGCAAATGCTTGGTTATGGAATTGTTTCTGCAAAAGTCATTAAATGAATATTTGGGGAAATTAGCAGTTGCTGGTCATGATGTAAACGCTATTTTAGCCGTGGTTCAAGAAATTCTGATTGAAAAAGAAACGGCACTTGAAGCAAAAAGAAACTTTGAAAACACGAAAAAGCAAAATATTATGCCGTTGCAACAGACCGCAGGTAAAACCAGTAATCATGAAGCTTCAAAAAAGAAAACGCAGTTTATTCAAAAATTCATGAAATTGAAAGGTACAACTCAAAATCAACAAGAACAGGGTAAATAAACAATATAATTTAGAGCAGTGCAAAGAACTATTTTTGTGTTGTGTGATAAAATCAAAATCCCTTGACATGTTAAGTGTTTAAACAAATAATGATATGAACATGGAATTATTAGCACCGGTTGGAGATTTAAAAAGTTTTTATGCAGCGGTTTACAATGGTGCCGATGCTATTTATTTAGGTTTACAGAATTTTAATGCGCGCATAAAAGCCGATAATTTTACGATAGATAACATTAAGCAAATTGTCGATTTTGCGCATATTTACAATGTAAAAGTTTATGTTACAGTAAATATTTTGATTCGGGATGATGAAGTTAATGCTTTCTTGGAAACTATTCGTGCGTGTGTGCGTGCGCATGTTGATGCTTATATTATACAGGATTTAGGAATGGCAAAGTTGCTGTTGGATAATTTCCAAAATATTGTTCTGCATGCAAGTACGCAAATGGGAATTCATAATTTAAGTGGTGCAAAATTTTTAGAACAGTTGGGCTTTAAACGAGTTGTTTTGGCACGGGAAACAAAGTTAGATGACATTAAACTAATTAAAGATAATACAAATTTAGAAATTGAATATTTTGCACAAGGTGCGTTATGTGTGGCTTTTTCGGGAAATTGTTATTTGAGTTCTTTAAAAAATGGTAACAGTGGTAATAGAGGAAAATGTTTACAATTATGTCGGTTGCCTTACAAAATTTATAATAATTCAAAATTATTAGCGGAAGGTTATTATTTGTCAGCTAAGGATTTATGTTTAATGAAACATTTACAAGAATTGTTGGCTGCTGGGGTAGATTGTTTTAAACTTGAAGGTAGATTAAAGCGTGCCAGTTATGTTGCGCAAGTTACGCGAAGTTATCGTCAAGCTTTGGATAGTTTTAGTACGCTGGATATCACCAAAGAAAAATCTAAAATTAGTGAGTTGTTTTCACGAGGAGAATTTAACGAAGATGCTTATTTAAACAATAATTTTAATATTATTAATTCTCGAAATAGTAATCACAAGGGGAAGAAGATTGGACAAGTTGTAGCAGCTACAAAATTCAAAAATATTTTCAAAATAACTTTGCAATTAAAAGAAATAATTGGGCAAAACGATGCAATACGATTAGTGCAAGGAAAAAATCAGTTCAGCATTGGCGTCGGGAATGTTAATGTTTTAAGCAATGGTTTTGTGGAAATTTTTTCAACGCAAAATGTTCCAGTCGGTTATGAGGTTTTCTTATTGAAAAGTGAATCTAAAGAACGAATTCTCGAAGATTTTGAGAAATATTTGGCACTTGACTTTTATTTTGTTGCGCGTGAGGGACAACCAGCGGAATTAGTTGCTAATTATGGAGATATTACAATATCAGTAATTGGTGCGCATTCGTTAGAAAAAGCGAAGACAGCAGGTATAACGCAGGAACAAGTTTATAAGCAATTCTGTAAATTAAATGGTACAAAGTTTCGGTTAAATTATTTGGAATGTGTATTAGAGAATGTTTTTGTTGCGGTATCGGAATTAAACGAGTTAAGGCGTAAGGCTATAATTGAATTAGAAAAAGTCATTTTACAAAAATATAATTCAAACATGCTTGCTGTGGTTGAAGTGGGACAAATTAGTAGACCTGAAATAAATGCAACAAAAAAGAATTTTTATCTAATATCCAATGGGAGTGATTTAAGGAATGTTAACTTAGAAGGTTTTGGAATTATAATTTCGCCTGCTGAATACAGCGCGGAATACATTAATCATTTGGTAGTGAATTTAATTGAGAGTGGCATCAACAAGGAGGATATCTATCTTAATTTACCCATTGTATCCACAGAAACGGAAATAGAAGTTATTGATAAAATCTTACAGCAACAGAAAATTGGAATTATTGCTAATAATTATGCGCATTTGCGTTGGGTTAAGCAGTATAAGACTATCGCTGGATTTGGATTGAATGTTTACAATCAATATACAGCACAAGCGCTATTGAATTTAGGTTGTGTGAATATTATTTGGTCGCTTGAAAAAGATAAAGTGCTCAATTGCGGAAGCGCGTTAGCAAGTGGTTATCCTGCTTTAATGACATTGTGTCATTGTCCGATTCGTGAAATATACAACTCTGATTGTGCAAAATGTCGTTATAGCTCTACAATGATTTACCAAGATGAAAAAAATAACCAATATGGAATAAGACGAATAAAAATCAAACATTGCTATTTTGAATTGTATAGCGCGGAAAAATATCAAAAAGTTACGGGGGCTGGTAAAATTTATGATTTAAGGGAGTCGTTATGGAAAAGTATGAAGTAATCATTATTGGTGCAGGTGCCAGTGGAATTATCTGTGCTTTAAATTCATCAAAGAAAACTTTATTAATTGAAGCAAGCGACCGTATTGGTAAAAAAATTTTGGCAACGGGGAATGGGAAATGTAATATCACAAATAATGTGATTCATGCTTCGCGTTATAACACGCCTTTGGTTAGTCAATATTTCAGAAAATTTAACAGCATGCAGACATTAAAATATTTCGAAAATTTAGGCATTCATACATATGCCGATAATGAAGGGCGTCGGTATCCGCTTTCAAACAGCGCGAATACTGTATTGGATTTATTATTAAGAGCACTTAGTTTAAAAAAGCAGATAGAAATAATTACGAATTCGATGCCATTGTCTGTAGCGAAAATTAACGATGGTTTTTCGGTGACTACGCAAGAGGGAATTTTTGTTTGTAAAAAATTGGTGATTGCTACTGGTGGAAACAGTGGAATGCAATATTTGAATCAACTTAAAGTTGACTATGTTGGGTTTAAACCAAGTTTGATGGGATTAAAAACTACAAAAAACAAAGGCTTAGCAGGCGTACGAGTTAGTAATGTTCGTGTAAAATATAAGAATTTTGATGAAGTCGGTGAAATCTTGTTTAAAGACGATGGCATTAGTGGAATTGTTATTTTTAACTTGTCGGCTCATTTGGCACGAAATCATGTTAGAGCTGGAAAAATAACCATTGATTTGTTATCATCAATCGACGAAGTTGATTTACTTAATATGATACAAGCGAGTGTGCGAAGCAATCCGAATTATTTATTACTTGATATCATGGAAGGTTTTTTACATAAAAGCTTAGCAAAAAATTTAATCGAAAAACTTTCGTGGGATAAAAAGTTAGCTAAACAATGTTCATGTAACGATGTGAATCTTTTAGCTCGTAGTATTAAAAATTATACCATTGATTTTATTGGTTATGCTGATAATAATCAAGTGCATACAGGTGGTGTGGATTTAAAAGATTTAGATGACAACTTACAACATAAACAAATTCAAAACTTATATTTTATTGGTGAAATTGTAAATGTAGATGGTGTTTGCGGTGGTTACAATTTGCAATGGGCTTGGACAAGTGGAAAAATCGCTGGCGATAGTTTGTAAGGATTAAATATAGTTGTGAATAAAAAAATATATAATAAAATATTATTATGGCGCAAATTGATATTTATGATGAATCGATGAACTATTTAGGGAAAATGGAAAAAGTGCAGGTTCATGAGAAAGGAATGTGGCATAAAAGTGTTCATCTGTGGATAACAAATGGGAAAAGCGTTTTGTTACAATTGCGAGCTCCGCAGAAAAAAAGTTTCCCAAATAAGTGGGATATTTCTGTTGCTGGACATGTTGATGCTGGCGAATCACCTTTGCAAGCAGTTCAATGTGAATATCAAGAAGAACTTGGAATTGCTTGGGATTTAGGTGAATTAGAATGTGGTTGTATGTTAAAGAGCGGTACCATTGAAAACAATCAACCTGCTAAAGAATTCCTTTATTTATACTTTGTAAAAAAAGACATAGATATAAGTAAATTAAATTTACCAGAAAATGAAGTTGCTGATGTAAAGTATATACCTTATGATGAATTTATTACAGAATTCATGAAAGATAAGAATGATTTTATTCCTTATCCAAAACATTACAAGGAAGCAGTTAAAAAAGGTTTGGAAAATTTAGTTAAATTTTAAATTTAGCCATTATTTCGATTTTGTTAGAATGTGGTACTCCGAACGGGATTTGCACCCCTATTTTTATACAACATATAAATTATTTTGCGTCCTTATATATTGTGTTTTTATAAAATTGGTATAATTTTAAGGCGTTTTTTTGTTAAATATTGTGCGTTTTGTGATTTGTTATAAAAAAGAGACATGTGCGTATGTCTTTTTTTTAATGGCAGTAAAATGTTTAAATTTTATTTTGCGTTAGCACTAATCAATTTTTACAACGGATAAATTTGAAGGAGGAAAAATGAGAAAGAGGTGCTATAATGGGATTTCCACATGATCATTATTGGAGCGGTAGCCACCGTGGAGATGCGGTGCCGCATACTTAAAAGGAGATAAGAGATGTATAACAATAATAACAAAGATTATGGCGATTTAATTGAACAAGCAACCAACAAACTTCCCTTTACTTATGAAGAATTTTTGGATTTTTTAGCAGGGTATAAGGAAGTTTCTTTTTGTTATAACGGACTGCAATACGGTGCGGGTTACGGGAAATTTCCTGGTGATGAAAACATGACTGTAACTTTTTTTATTTGTGGTTCAGTGAAAGAAACAATGGTTATTTATAATGGAATTGATGATTTTGCTAACAATGCCAAAATCAACGGTAAATTATTGAAAGATATTTGGTCGCAAGTAAGTAATGTTTATTTTTTAGATTAAAAGGAGCTTAAGTGGAAAAATATGAAGACTAGAATTGGTTATGGTGAACAAGCCAAACATCACTTTATGAAAGTTAATCATTGTGGTTTAGATACACTGACCAAACATTATTTAGAAGCTGAATCTTTGTTTGAACAACGCAATCAAGTTAAGCGGTGGCAAATGAAAGCACCGTTGTTAGATGACCTTGGCATTGTTTATTAAAATATCCAATATATCTCGTATTTTATTATTTCTATATTAGAACAATTCCTTTCTTTATCTTTGCCTTTTGTATCTCACCACCATTCAGGAATAAGACGAACCAAAACGATATAATGTCCAATGTTTTTTATAATTGAAATTATTTTGGTGTTGTTTTGCCACTTGTTTAGGTTAAAATATTGTATAA
>JAZSRL010000002.1:0-4660 GCA_045538455.1 Clostridia bacterium
TTGGTGTATTGCTGTTTGTTGAGTTCTTTTAAAATAATCTCTGCATCCAAATCTACTGTTTTTATTACTGTTTCATTCAATTTTATGTCTAATTTTAACTTTGCCATTATAGTGCTCCTATATTTTAAAATAGTATATATATTATTTGCTGACCCTTTTTATTTGGTCGCTACTATATAGAATGTGTCGGTGTGCAAAATTTTTTTAAATAATTTTCCAATTCTTAAAAAAATATATCCCACAAAGTAAAGAAATGAGTTTATTGTCAAAATCCAATAAACTCACCAGATTTGCTCTAATTCTATTTGGCTTATACTTACTATCCGATTAGTATTTAGGATGTCCACGCTTGGTTTATGTTGTGATAAGACCCGTTTGGCAAACCATATTAATCTGGAATATAAACTTTTAACTGTCTGTGCCGACATTTGGATGTGTTTGTATTATCAACATGTTGCTTTTTACGATAATCACATAAAATATCAAGCTTTTTCCAATTTGTATTAGGTATATCTTTTAATTCATAATGTGGTTCTTTTATAATTTTAATCGACACAGGTATTTTCTTTGATTTTCTTTTATACAACGCAAACAATAATTTTGTATCAATTATTCTGTACGGGTCAAAATCACCTTTAACATCAATAAATAATTCCTTTGCACCATATGAATAAACATCTATGGTTTCAATCTCTTTTACATCAATTACTTCTGGAGGTAATCTCAATTTATATGAAACCAAAGCAAAATAATCTTGAAATGTCTTTACTGAGATATTGTTGTCATAAAAGTATATATGGAAATGATTTGTCGTCGCATGTCCTTTTTCTGCAAAGATAATTCCTGGTATTATATGTCTATTCCAATGTCTACCATAGATATCACGGTAAAATTGATACAGAACATCATACAAATTTTCATATGCTGAATCTAAATCTTCACGACGCAAGTGTTTTGTAAATTGAATACTAACAAAGCAATTTGGTTTTATCTCATCATCAAACCATTTCTTTATTATTTCCTTCATCTTTATCTTTTGCTCTTTGCTGTATACTATTTGTTTATTCATTGTTATTACCTTTATATCTTTACTGGTATTATTCGGACAAAGCACATATTTACATATGTACTTATTCGGCCATTGATTTCGGATATTCACTGTTCGATGGCGGATTTAGCTGACCCATCAGGTTTAATATCGTCAAAAATGTACAACAGATAATCCGTATACATCGTTTTTATAGAACTGTTGCTGTTTGGATTTTCTTTATAAGAAATTTTCCAAAACATAAAAAAACTGGTTTGCCTAACAGGTCATACCACAAAAATCCCCCGATGAAGGGGGACGGGTATCAGAAATCCTTGTTCTGTATCTGATAAATCAGTTGTTTGAAACACCGATTTACAACCGTTGGACAGTAATGTTCGCCAAGCATAGTTCGAAATTCATCATCTGTCACAACAATATCATCATTAGTTTGTTCAAATTCAGATTCAGACACAGGACCATCTTTACACCAGATATTACCTTTGCCGTCTCTGATTTTGATTTTTTCGGGTAATTCAAAATCTCTTGGCATACCCATCAATACCAGGATTTCATAGGGTGTTCTGTATCTTGCGTCTGATTGTGCTCCGTCTGCCCTAATACGACCAGCCGGGAAACAATGCGCCGGTGCACGAAAATGAGACGATTCTCCTGTGATGGTCGGTGCCGGTCTATCGCCATGTGCGCGTTTAATTTCTATTTCATCAAATTCATCTTCATTTTTTGAATTTGGTAGCATGATAATTGTTGATTCGCCAGCAGGTGTTTCTTCCAGAATATCAACAATATCTGAATCCAAAGTGGGCGCGAAATGCAGACGATTAAAATCAACCCTGTGTTCACCGGCTTCAATAGATGGAATGCCCTGTAAACACATTTCTTCTGACACTTTAAATTCATCCGGTTTTGGGAACTTCCAAACATTTTCTTCGGTTATTTCAGTTGTGCCAAGAATTTCCTGCACTAGTTCTTTTTTGATTCCTAGAACGATTGAACGCTCACGCTTTTCGCCGGTGCCATAATTATCTGCATCCAGATAATATATATTGGTGACATAACCCAATCTATCGGATGTTTGTTTTATATATTCATAGATTGTGTTATATTTTGCACCTTTGATTTTTTCAGGACAAGCACCCAGAAATTCAACGACATTTTCACACATGAAAACATCGGGTTGAACATCTTTTACTGCTTCCATACCTGTCGTAATCAACGAAGCATTGACATGCTTAATATTTTGCTTACCTGCTTTACTAAAATTTTGGCACGGTGGGGACATTAGAATAATACGACACTTGTGTTTTTTATGTGCAGCAATAATTTTTTGATACACATCTGTTTTTGTGATATCACCAGTTATAACATCACAATCTGTACTATACAATTCACGATGGATTTGCATGCGGTCAGATTCGCAATCGTTAGCAACGGCAATTTTGATATTTAGGTCTTTTAACATGTAAGTCCCCAGACCAATGTTGCAAAAAAGGCTGGTTGCATTCCATGTTTCATCAAATTTAAGATTGTCAGACAAATTTACATCTGAAAATATTCCATGGCATTCAAATCTTGGCAATTTGGCTTTCTTTTCCCCCTTGGGTTTTAGTTTGATTGCAGCGTTTATCGACGGGATATCCCCGTTTTTGATTGCTCTGTCTTTCGCTTTATTAACACAATCTTCATCCAATTCGCAGATGTTGCGCCATTTTTTATTATCTTGAAAACCGTGTGTTATCATAATTTCTTTTTTTGCTTCGCGTGCTTTATCTACTTCTTCACCGCTACCCAAAGTATTACCAACCGCTCTGACTGCGTTTGCGATTTTGACACCTTCATCCAACACCATGCCAGCAACTTTCTGCCCAAAAGCAAGTGCTTGTAAGTATAGTCCAGAATCAGCAGTACAAGATTTCATAACTTCAACCGCAGTTGCAATGGCAATAGTTCCTTGTGTAATAAATGTTGCCACTTCTGCCGGTGTTGTAGGTGTAGACGGTGCCACAAAAGGCGCCACTGCTGTTGATGTTTTTGTAGATTCTAAATATTCTGCCATTTTTTACTCCGTAAGTTTTTGGCTGCAGAAACCACCTCACCATTTCGGTATTTGTTGATGTCCTGCGAAATTAACTGAAAATTTGTTTTAACCTAAATCACCTATCAGTAATTTTCGGTTGCAAGTAAAAAACGGACGGGGTATAATCAAGATGCTTTAAGTCTTTTATACAGTCCATTTCTTACTTGGCTGTTTTAAAGATTCTTGGGGTGTGGCTTCGGTTGCGCTCCTTTTTTATTGGTTTGTTTGAGCGCACTATAAATATAATATGTCAGACTTGCAAGAAATGCCTTTTGCCAAAAAATCATTGAGATTCTAGGCTTTTTAAGAGAAGAGTGTTCTCAACGGCGTGTTTTTTAGGGATTTTTAAGCCCATGTTGTTTTTTTAAGATGTTCTGTATTATTTAATATGTGTTTTACAATTGAATTGTACTTTGTTTCAAGGCGCTTGTATCGCGACTTACGCTTATACAACTCCGATATGTATCTGCGTATTTCATCAATTGGAAAGCGTATCTTGCCATTTTCGTCTTTAATATGTCGTGGAAAAACGGTTTTACCGCTATATGAATTACCTTTGTTCGGTGCATATTCCTTTTGATTTTGTACAAATTTATACACTTCATTTATACTTATGCCCAGACCCGCAGCCAATCTTGCCGGGTCAATTGTCTTATATGGTTCAAATGATTTTATTTGAATAGGTCCTGTTCTTTTTGCTTTCCATGTCGGGTCCACTATTATACGCAACGACCAGTCGTCTGAATCCGAATAACTTGGGTCATAACGCACTAAATTTTCATAAGCAATTGATTCTCGCTCTTCGTCTGAGATAGCTTCGGTTGTATCGTCAATAAATGTACCTGAAAAAAACCAACATGAGTTATATTCGTCATTTTTATCCGGTTCCAATTCGATTGTTTTATTCCGCACAATATCTGCATACTGTTCGTGCTTAATACAAAACCTGCGAATTGCTTGTTTCAGGTTTTTGTTAATGTGTTGCTGTAAGTCTGACAACAAAAAATAAGGTGCATGTATTCTGGTGCGTATACCTTCAAGATATTTTGGCGATGTAATAACTATTCTAAAATTATCAACATCATATTGTTCAATTCTGTATGTTATTTTCATAAAACCACCTGTTGCCGTTGTGTTTATTTTGCACCATAGTAATTATAATCGCAAGTTTTTATCAAAATTGTGGTCTGCCAAGCGGGGCAAATCACTTTCTACTGAAGGGGCTATGTTGAATTTTTTTGCTTCGCGCGTAAAGGCCTTTGAAATTTTTTTCAATTTGTGTCTGTCGATTCCTTAACCGGATGGACGGTGGTGTATGGGGTGCGGTGGGTTCGTATCGGTGGCAGTTGCGGGGCCGGTTGCCGATGCTGCCAGAAGGGAGCATACATCATACGGGTATATGGTTATACATGTATTTGTTCAGAAACTTTTTAACTTCTTCACCAAGTTCAATAAAATCAACATAATCATTAGTTCGCGAACTGCACATCGAGCACAACCAAGATAAAATCAAAATGTCCCAACGGGGCATTTTT
>JAZSRL010000011.1:0-54185 GCA_045538455.1 Clostridia bacterium
ACCTTGTTACGCCTTAACTCCAATCACCGATTTCACCTTAGACGCCTGCTCCCTTGCGGTTGGCACAGCGGTTTTGGGTGCCCTCAGCTCTCATAGCTTGGCGGGCGGTGTGTACAAGACCCGGGAACGCATTCACGGCGACATGCTGATTCGCCATTACTAGCAACTCCGATTTCATGTGGGCGGGTTGCAGCCCACAATCCGAATTGAGACTACTTTTTTGAGATTCGCTCCATATTACTATATTGCAGCTCTTTGTAGTAGCCATTGTAGCACGTGTGTAGCCCAAGGCGTAAGAGGCATGATGACTTGACCTCATCCCCACCTTCCTCCGTATTACCTACGGCAGTCTCGCTAGGGTTCCCAACTTAATGATGGCAACTAACGATAGGGGTTGCGCTCGTTATCGGACTTAACCGAACATCTCACGACACGAGCTGACGACAGCCATGCACCATCTGTCTGCTTGTAAAATTGCTTCTACTTCACCGATTTCGCGGCTATTCAAGCGATGTCAAGCCTTGGTAAGGTTTTTCGCGTATCTTCGAATTAAACCACATGCTCCGCTGCTTGTGCGGGTCCCCGTCAATTTCTTTGAGTTTCAACCTTGCGGCCGTACTACTCAGGTGGAATACTTATCGCGTTAGCTACGATACTGATGGAGTCGATACCACCAACATCTAGTATTCAACGTTTAAGGCGTGGACTACCAGGGTATCTAATCCTGTTTGATCCCCACGCTTTCGTGTTTCAGTGTCAGTTACTGCCCAGCAAGCCGCCTTCGCCTCTGTTGTTCTTCCAAATATCTACGCATTCTACCGCTACACTTGGAGTTCCACTTGCCCTTTCAGCACTCAAGTCACCCAGTATGTAATGCAGTTTCTGCGTTACGCCCCGGGACTTCACATTCCACTTAAGTAAGCACCTACACACCCTTTACACCCAGTCATTCCGGACAACGCTTGCCACCTACGTATTACCGCGGCTGCTGGCACGTAGTTAGCCGTGGCTTATTCATAGCATACCGTCATTTTTTTCGTCTGCTATAAAAGAACTTTACAATCCTAAGACCTTCTTCATTCACGCGGCGTTGCTGGGTCAGAGTTGCCTCCATTGCCCAATATTCCCTACTGCTGCCTCCCGTAGGAGTCTGGACCGTGTCTCAGTTCCAGTGTGACCGTTTACCCTCTCAGGCCGGTTAATCATCGTCGCCTTGGTAGGCCGTTACCCCACCAACAAGCTAATGATACGCAACCCCCTCCTTTACCGATAAAACTTTTACCCCTTCACGATGCCGTGTTGTGGTCATATGCGGTATTAGCACCTGTTTCCAAATGTTATTCCCCTGTAAAGGGCAGGTTGGTTACGCGTTACTCACCCGTCCGCCACTAATATTGTATTGCTACAATATCCGTTCGACTTGCATGTATTAAGCACGCCGCCAGCGTTCGTCCTGAGCCAGAATCAAACTCTAATATTAAATTTGATTATTTTACTCAGTTCTTGACTGACAATAAATTGACAAAGATATAGTGTTTATTAAACCTACAATCTTATACAAATGTGTACAAAGTATTAAGTTTTCAATGAACACGACTTGCTTGCTTTCACAAACAAGTACCCATACTCTAACATACAAAAAAACCCGTGTCAAGGGTTTTTTCAATATTTTTTTAATCATGTTTATGGTTTTCAAAGTCATCGATTTCTTTACAGATACTTTCCGCTAAATTAGCAATTTTCGCTCGCTCTTCCGCGGTTGATTCCGGCAATTTCTTAACACTTGGCACGCCCCAAATGTTTTTAACTTTCGGACCAATCCATTCATCATGTTCAATATCTTGAAACACACCTGCCACAATACTCAATGCCGCCTTAGTTGGTTTTGGGAAAATTAGTTTCATGGTGAAATTTGTAAACGCTTTGTTTTGTGCATTAGTCATTGGCGTTAAAGTTACCCCCGGATGAACTATTGCTAAGCGCACATCATCACGGTCTTTAAACATTTCCGATAAAGCTAAAGTGAAAACGCGTTTTGAATTACCGTAAACTTTCGTACTCTTTGGTTCGTTACTGTAATCAACATCATTTTCGTTAAAGCGACCATAATCCATCGAAATACTACTTACCGGAATAACCTTACCTTTTGTGCGTTGTAAAGCAGGTAAAAGTTTTCGAATTAAATGATATTGTCCGATAAAGTTAATTGTAAAAACATTGTTGTAACCTAATTCACTCTTTACTAACGGAATATCATATACCCCAGCATTCAAAATTAAATAATCAATACTCTGATCAACCAATTGTGCGGCAACTTCGTTAATCGAAGCTAAACTATTCAAATCAATGCGTATCGTTTCAATTTCTGCATTCGGAAATTCTGCGCGCAACTGATTACTTACAGCGTCCATCTTTGCAACATCACGCTCTAACATAATCAATTTTGCATTTGATTGCACTAAATAGCGCGATGTAATACTACCCAAGCCCCCAGCCGCACCAGTCATTACAACGACTTTTCCTTGCAAATCTTTTGTATTATTTTTTAACCACTTTTCAATATCCATAATTGATATATTATCAAAATTATTTACATTCAACAAATTATTTTTGACGACCTGCACCACAACCATCACAGCTGTGTTTTGCCGTGTCATTTAAACTGCCACAATAGCTACAACGCCAAGTTTGGTTTTGGTTATTGTTAGTTATTTCCGCACTTTTTGTTTCATCAGCTTCTGAAGTTCCATTTTTTAATTTTTCCGTTTCTTCAATTTGTTCCTTAGTTGCTTTTTGAGCAGTCATCGAAACAATTACCGAAGCCACAATCAAAAGGCCCGTAACACCACCCGCAAGTAAGGTTCCAAATTTCCAACCATCTCTGGTCGCCGCTACATCAATATATTCCATATCATTAGACATATCAGCAGCCAATAAATAATCTTTATCCATCATTGGCACAGAATCTGTATATTCATCTACTAAGGTATTAATTGTATCAAGCGCGATTATAATTTCTGTATCCAACAAGGCTACCACTTCCTCATATGAATAATGACAGAAGGAAAAACCATCAGCACTAGAATCACCATAAAAATCATAGTAAAAACAATATTTACCACTATCACCATATTCTTCATACCATACAACTGTTGCCTCAGTTTGGTATCTAGAATTTGTTTCGGCACTTTCAATCATATCAGCATAATATGGATACAAATCTTGAATGTATTGCAAATCTTCATTTGCGGACACCCACATACATCCCATTGCGATTGATACGATAATCCCGATTACTAGCAACAAACTCAGAATTGAACTTGCTTTTGCACGCCCTGCCCCGAAATAAACCGGACGACCAAAAATTACTGTCGTGTGCGGACGCCAACGCAAACTTGGACGATAATGAGCACTACGAGAACTTCCACCAAATGACGAACTTGATGTATTACGGTTAAAATGACTTCCTCCAAAACTACGCGACGCACCGCGGTTAAAATGACTTCCACCAAAACTGCGTGCTCCTCCACTTGACCCTCTAACACTTGGCATAATTAAATCCTCCTTGCGTAAATTGATTTTACGAAATTTTATCAACCACATATAATTTTGTCAAACAACAAGTCACGCCATCTCGTTGTCTAAGGCATAAAATAATTGTAGTTTACAACAAAATATGTTATGCTCGTTCAATGAGATTAAATGTTTTAGTTGGATTATCTTGGCCCTACGCAAACGGTCACTTACACTTAGGACACATCGCTTCATCATTACCAGCCGATGTAATTGCACGCTACTACCGCGACCACGGTGCGAATGTTAGCTTTGTCAGCGGCAGCGACTGTTTTGGTACGCCTATTTTAGTTACCGCTAAAAACGAAAACCTAACTCCAACACAAATTGCGGAAAAATATCACGAAAGTCATAAGCGCGACCTTAATGACCTAGGTTTTAGCTTTGACCTTTACACCGCAACGCTCAGCCAAGAACACCAAGACTTTGCCGCTAAATTCCACGCTGACTTATATGATACTGACAATGTTTTTGTCAAAACAGTTCCCCAATTATACTGTACACAATGTCAACAATACTTACCCGACCGCTATGTCGAAGGGACTTGTCCACACTGCGGTAAACATGCCAAAGGCGATTCCTGTGATAGTTGCGGCAAAATTCTAGAACCCGAAGACTTACAAAACCCGCATTGTAAACTGTGCGGAGCTACTCCCGAATTACGCAACACCCAACAAATCTATTTGCGTTTAAGCCGCTTCCAAGAAGCAATCCAAAATAATTTGCAAGCCAAACAAAAACAATGGACTAACAACGCTGTTGGCATGACCAATAAATATTTAAACGAAGGTCTTATCGACCGCGCCATTACCCGCAACATTACTTGGGGCGTGCCATTACCAGCCAACGCAGCTAAGTTACTCGATGACACCAAAGACAAACACATCTATATTTGGGCGGAAAATGTTTTGGGTTACTTATCCACCACCCACGCCATCAAAACAGATTGGCAAGAATTTTTATTGGATGATAATGACACCCCAAAACGCCACTACTATGTCCACGCTAAGGATAACATTCCCTTTCACAGTGTGATTTTACCGGGATTACTACTTGCCGAAAATAAACACCAATGGCACTTACCCGACTATATTATTAGTAGTGAATACTTAACCATGAACGGCAAAAAGATTTCTAAATCAACGGGCAATTACATTACAGCCCGCCAATTAATTGACAATTTTGACGCCGACATGATTCGTTACTATTTCTTACGCAACACCAACGACAAAAAAGATACAAACTTCACTTTTGAGGATTTTGTCTACACCGTCAACGGCGAATTAATTGATAACTACGGTAACTTAGTCAACCGTACTTTAAGTTTCATTAAAAATAAATTTGGTGGCAAAATCCCAGCCATGAAACCAAATCCAACCATTTTCCAAAACATCGACCAAGCACTACTCGACTTCAACCAATTCATTGAAGCTGGTGCATGCAGTCGTGCATTAAGCACTGCAATGTCTTTGGTTGCGTTTGGCAATAAATGGTTTAGTGATAACACCCCATGGAAAACCCTAGACCCACAAGTCATTGCTGAATGTGTTGCTGTTATTCGTGCCGCAACCAAAATGTTAAAATACTTTATTCCCAACGGCACCGCCAAAGTCCAAGCTTGGCTAGCCAACGAAGTATTAGGCGATGACATCAGCGTCCTTTACAAAAAACTTGATATAAAAGAAATTCAGGAGCGTACATGGTAATTCGTAATTTAAAAGGCGTCACCGATTTTGACCCCGCAGTCATGACTTTGCGCAATCGCATCACCGACACATTGCGCCGAAATTTTGAACTATATGGCTATCAACCACTGGATACTGCCATGCTTAACTACCGCGATTTGTTAACCTACAAATACGGTGAGCAAGCAGAAATCGTCAAAGAAATTTATTCGCTGTCTGACCAAGGCGCACGCGACTTAGGTTTACGCTTTGATTTAACGGTTCCCTTCTGTAAATACATTGCTTTAAATCGCAGCTTAAAACTTCCTTTCAAGCGATACGAAATTGGCAAAGTTTTCCGTAATGGTCCTGTCAAAGCTGGCCGCTTGCGTGAATTTATTCAATGTGATGTCGATGTCGTTGGCGACAGTAGTCGCGGCATTGAAATTGAATTACTTGAACTTGCTATCACCTGTTACTTACAACTTGGCATCACACCACAAATTCAAATTGGTCACCGCCAAATTTTAATTGGACTTTTGCAGTACTTAGGCGTCACCAACAACCATGACGCGATTATTGGCATTTTAGATAAAATTAAAAAAGTTACTCACGCAGAAACTTTAAGCGAATTAAGCAAATTCTTACCCGCAGATAAAGCCAATCAATTATTGAACGCGGTGACACTTGATTTACCTGCACTTGAACAATTATTACCAGACAACATTGGAATCAAAGAAATTAAAGACTTATGGTCCGAATTAACTGCTCTCAATTTAGCACAATACTGTTTGTTTACCCCATCTTTGGCGCGCGGACTTAATGTCTATACGGGCGTCGTGTGGGAAGTCTTTGACGCACGCGGCCAATACACATCTTCATTAGGCGGCGGCGGCCGTTATGACCAAATTATTACGAATTTTGTTGGCTCCGGTATTGCATACCCAGCAGTTGGAATGTCTTTCGGGTTAGAACCAATTACCGCTGTTCTCACGGCACCAAACGCTATCAATCCAATTAAATTATTGATTGTTCCCATGAATACCAATCCGCAATGTCACGCCTTAGCCAATCAATTACGCGCAGCAGGTATTCCAACAATGCTGTGGACGGCTAAACCAAAAGTCGGTAAAGCTCTGGAATACGCAGCCGCTACCCAAATCAAATATGCTACCGTTATCGGCACAGATGAAATCAACAATGGAACTTTACGCGTAAAAAATCTACAAACTGGCGAACAATTGGATTACCCATTCAACAATCTCCCGGCGTTAATTCAATTACTCAACAATTAATACATCAGTAAACTGCCAATAAGAACTAAATACAAAATAACTCCCAAACCACCCCACCAGCGGGTGGTTTTCTTTGACAAATACACGCCCACAACCGTGACAAGTGCTGCACCAACACACCAAGGCAAGACTAACTCGTGCAAACTAGACGGCAAACGCAACCCACCTTGCATTACAGTCAATAATCCCATTCCCAATGTTACTAATAAAACATTCCCCCACATTAAACCACGCAACACTTGCTGTTTTGACATGGACTTACCAAAACAAATTCCCGCACACTGCATCACCCCTAAAAATAAACTTAAACACCCAACCGCAAACAAACTTACTGGCCACCCCCACACCGCACTCACCACCGTTCGCCGTGAAACCAACAGCCACGCCCCAACCATCAATATTACAAGCACGCCAACCAAACCCAGCCAATTTCTCAAACGCCACTTTCCACTACAACTATTTACACGCTCTCTACCACCACCCATCCACAACGCGATGAAACCAACAATAAGCAAGCCCAAACCACTGTACACACCAATATACCCGCTGCCACTTAATAAGTGGCAACCACCAATCCCTAAAATCAACCAAACCAACAATAACCAGTCACTGCGTTCCAAACGCAGTCCAAAACATAAACTTATCCAACCACACAACGCTAGATTAACCGCAACCATTCCCCACAATAAACTAACTGCCATTGCTATTTGTCCCATAAAAACAGTCACGCACAACAAAAAACAAACTGGGACCAACTCCGCAATAACTATCTGCCACACCTTATTACCGCCGCACAACCGCCATAAAAAAAAGGCACCGAGTCCAACAAACCCGCCGCCTAATAAAAACCATAACACTGTTCCAGTCACCGACACAACTATCTATATGTCAAACTGACAAGTTTTTATTTCATAACTTTTTCGATGTAATTTGCTACATCTTGAATTGTTTGCAATTTACCTAAATCTTCATCAGCAATTGTGATGTTATAGCGTTCTTCCAAGTTCATCATCAATTCTACCAAATCCAAACTATCGGCATTTAAATCATCTTTTAATTTTTTGTCTGCGGTAACTTCGGCTACCGGTTTGCGCAATTGCTTTGCAATCGCCGTACAAATTTCGTCTACCAATTTCTTTTGATCATTTTTTTCCATGCAACATTCTACCATAGCAACCCAACACCGTCAAACATGTTACAATGCCCCTTCCGGAACATTACCTATTGGATTATTTATTATATCTGAACTGTTAAATTTTAACTCTACGAAAAAGTTAACGACGCAATCTTTGACACCCGCATATTCAAAAGTTGCGGTCGCATAAACCACATTTTTAGTGTATACTCTACTTCCTACCTTAATGTTCAAAATATAAGTTTTTTGGCTCATCTTTCCGTTTTCATCTACAGGACCTTGCCCTATAGTGGGTGCTTTATAATGATAAGTAAAAATTGCACCACCACCAGTAATTGAATACTCCGAATCAGTTGGCAACTGTACTGCAGCGTTTTTCGTCAATACATCTGTACTATCCAAACCAACAAATTTAAAACTTGTAAACTTTGCCCCACCAAGCGTAGCACCACCCTTAATTTTTAAATTGGCTGCATTAAGATTTAAATTATATGCTTTATCTGTGCCAATCGTCAAAACTGGTATTTCCGAATACTCATAATTAATTTTATCCCAATTCATACCATCGCTATTTCCAGTTGTATTATTTTGTTCGATAGATGTAAAGTTTACATCAATAACCCTTAAACAAGCTGCCAAGGCATAAACAATTAAAACTGAAGCTAACACCTTAATCAAGCGACTTTTCGCGTTTTTACGCTTGCCTTCATCAGATGCCGTAAAAAACAAATAAGCTATGTAAACGGCATACAAAATAAATAAAATACCAACAACGGCCATAATCATGGTCAAAACTTCGACTAAACCATCAATAAATTGTGCCCCTGTATATTTACTAGCTAAAAGTTGATTTACTATCCCCATAGTTACCAGTATTATAACCTACTACCACTATTATGTCGAGAAAATAATTTTCAATGCAACCGCATAAACCAACAAAATTACTACTAATAAAACATCAATGATTGGTTCAATTTTTGTTTTTGGCAAATGCACACGCGCACTACATGCGGCAACAACTACCCATAAATAAAAAAGTAAGACCAAAAATTGCAAAACTTGCACTAAGGCCGTATTGCTCATCAAGACTAACACAACTATGGGTATGCTTAGCGAAACATATTCTTGAACGAAAACTTACGCTTTTCCGTTACACCCGTATAGCGCAAAGCTTTTATCAATCCCACAATACTTACTTCACCCGTCTGAATGCTGGCGGATTCCACAAACAAATCCGCACCATTAATCACTAAGCCAACATTTTGTAACAGCAAAACAATTTGGTCTGGCGCACTGCTTTTAATCTTTTTTACACCCGTAACAGAAAGTTGTCGCCGATTTAATAATGTCAAATCACTTTTTTCATTTTCCATACTTTATCTTATGAAGTATAATAAAGATATGAGACTTTATAATACTTTGACCAAACAAAAAGAAGAATTCACTACGGTTCAGCCCGGAGTTGTGCATATGTACTCTTGCGGACCAACCGTTTACAATACCGCCCACATTGGCAATATGCGTGCCTATATTTGCAGCGACATTTTAAAAAAAACTTTACGCTTTAACGGCTACCAAATCGAAGATGTCATGAACATTACCGATGTGGGTCACTTAGTCGGTGACGGCGATGACGGCGAAGACAAAGTCGAAACCACCGCCCGAAAACTTGGACTCCACCCCTTAGAAATTGCCCAAAAATTTACCGACACTTTTATGCAAGACCTAAAACGCCTTAACATTACACCCGCCAAGCACATTGTTCCAGCCACACAATGTATTGAAGGCATGATTAAACTCATTCAAACCTTGGAAGCAAAAGGTTGCACTTATCGCACCAGCGACGGCATCTATTTTGATGCTTCCACTTTTCCCGATTACTTCAATTTATCCAAGGGTAGCCTGGAAGGCAATATCGGTGGCGCCCGTGTCGCACTCGGCGAAAAACGCAACATTAATGATTTCGCGCTTTGGAAATTTGTAAGTCCCAACACTATTCAAAAATGGGATTCGCCATGGGGCGTGGGTTGTCCAGGTTGGCATATCGAATGTTCCGCCATTTCGATGCAATACTTGCCCGTACCATTTGATATTCATACTGGCGGAGTCGACCATATCCCCGTTCACCACACCAATGAAATTGCTCAAACCGAAAGCGCCACCGGCAAAAAAATGTGCCACTTCTGGTTTCATAACGAATTTATGACCATTGACGGCGGCAAAATGAGTAAAAGTTTAGGCAATGTTTACAGCATTGAAGATTTAATTGCTAAAGGTTACGACCCAATGCATGTCCGTTTGTTAATGTTGCAAACAATTTATCGTAGTGTGCTCAATTTCACTTTTACTGCATTAAACGGCGCCCGCGAAAATTACCGCAATATTATCACGGCTCTACGCCGCCACCGCACTTGCACAACACCCACAGCACCACAAGTAATTCACGATTTGCGTCAATCCTTTGCCGATGCCATTAACAACGATTTAAACACCCCAATGGCATTGGCCGTTTTACACACCGCCCTAAAACAACCAGAATCAAAAGACATCTACGAACTGGTTACAAACGAATTTGACCAAGTCCTATCATTATCATTGGCGGAAGCTGTCAAAACTCAAACTACCGTAACAATCCCCGCGGAAATCACTGCATTGGCAGAACAACGCTTGCAAGCTAAAAAGCAACGCGACTGGCAAACAGCCGATGAACTTCGCAATAAAATAACCGCCGCAGGTTACCAAATTAATGATACCTCCGACGGTTATACAATCAACCCAATTAATTAAAATTAGATTATTTTTTCATACTTGCGCGCAAGCGTTCAATCGCAGCCATGATTTCATCTGTTGAACGCGGCTTTGCAGCCGTTGTTGTTCCCAAACTACTGGTTGGACGCGCAGTGTTTGCAGTAGCAGTTGTACTGGTAGCACTTGTTGGTTTTGTTCCCAACATCGAAGCATAAGGTCTTAATGTTGGGCGTGTTGTCGTCGTTGTGTTTGTTGTAGTTGGACGAGCCGCCGATGTAGCGCTTGGACGCGGAGCCGCAGTTGTTGCGCTGGTGCTTGAACGACTGCCGAACAATGAACTGGTTGCAGTTGGACGACTAAATGTACTGGTTGTTGCTGGACGCGCGGTTGTCATAGATGGACGCGGTGTCGTACTAGCCGGAGACACAAATTCAGGTTCGCGTGGTTCTTCTTTTTCGACAATCGGTTCAACAACCGGTAAATCCATAGTTACTGGTTCTTCAACTTGAACTTCATTTTCTTCTATCACTGGTTCAACTTCATTTACTTCTTCCACTACAGAAGGGACTTCCACTTCTGCAACTTCATCACTCGCAACATCTACTTCTGCTGCAAATTCTTCTGCTTTGCTTTCTTCTTCATCTTTTGTTTCAACGATAGTTTCATCAATGTTAATAGCGTCATCTTCTTCGGTCAAAGTAACTGCTGGCATTTCATTGATAGCTGAAACATTTGCTGGTGCAACTTCTTTGTCTTCTTTCTTAGCAATTTCGCGTACAGCAACTGTGCGTTCTACATAGGTGTAACGCGGACGACGGTAAAATAACATACGCAAGAAATAGCAAACTAAAACAACCAAGAACGGAACTTCGATGTAAGCAACTACTTTAAAAATATCGTTGTTTGCCTGCGCAAAAATAACGATTGCCGCAAAAATGAAATAACCCCAAATTAACCATTGTGGGACCAAGCGTTTACGCACAGCGCAACCGGCAATTGACAAAATTAATACGATACCAATCAATCCGATGCCAGCCCACAAGATTGATACTAACGGAATTAACATATTAATTTTTGCCAAAAATTCAATTGTAATATTCCAAATTTTTTCCATAATAATATGATAACATTTTTCAATATAAAAATGCAAGAATTTTTAACAAATCGCCCCCCTATTCCATATCATGACTTAGGACAACAAAACTTCACAAAAGAATGGCGCGCCGGTTGTCCTAACATAATTTAAGGAGATAAAAATGTTTGATGAAATCTTAAAAGGAATGGGCGGCAACTGCTGCGATTGCAATTGTAATTGCAGCGACGCTCCAAAACAAAAAAAATGTAGCACCAGCTGTGATGTCTTATGGATGATTATTCTGTTAATGGTTATCCTTAAAGGCGGTTTCTTCGGTTTAGATCTTTGCACTTTAATCATTTTGTTCATCGTCTTCGGTAAAGACATTTTGTGTAAATTCCGTTGCAATCCTTGCTGCTAACACGAAAAACTTTCTACAAAAAAAAGAGAAGTCCGCGCAGGACTTCTTTGTTATATTACTTTTTAATTTTTAACAATTCTTTAATGAGTGCTTCCGGAGTTTCCACCACAGTAAACAACTCTTCGGGTTTGATTTTGTAAGGACTGCCTCCCATACCTGTTTTCGTAAATCCGTTTTGATTAATGAAATCATAAAACTCAATTTGTTTATCATAGAAGCCTTCAAAATTGTACAAGAATAACTTAGTATTAATTTCACCCGAACGCAAAGCTTCCACACTTGCCCAGAATTCATAAATCGTACCAATACCACCGGGAACAAAAACAATCGCATCGCTATTGCGTGACATAGCATCTTGGCGTTCGCCAATGGTTTCCAAAATTACAACTTTATCGGTTGTCATGCCGTTCAAATCATCGATGTAAGTCTTGGGTAAATACAAAGTATTTGGTTTATTGCGTTCCACATAAACTTGATGAATCGTAGCCAAAACTCCAAAACGATTACCGCCCCAAATTAATTCGATATCGTGATCGCATAATAACTCCCCAATGCGGCGTACACACTCGGTAAATTTAACATTCGTTGCTGGATTAGTTCCACCACACACACAAACTTTCATTTTTAAATTATCTCCCTAAAACGAATAAACGATTTGCATAATCGATAATTGCATCAACCGTTTTTAACTTCATGATTTTTTTATTTTCTGCGCCATCTAATTCTGGCATTTCAATATTGCGTTCAACAACTTGAGCCAATAAAGTTTCAAATCCTTGTACCATTAAATCAATCATTTCTTTACCGACAGCTTTGCGGCGTAAACGCGTTACAATCCTTTCTGAGAACGCTAAAACACTGGCCACCTTGCGCAATTGTTCTGCAACTGGAATTAAAGCACTTTCCATTGGAGTCATTTGCTTTTCTTGTTCTGCTAACAATTTTTCTTGAATTACATCCCAATCAATATTCAAACCAACTAAAGTCGCGGTCGCAAAATCCAAGCTTCCCCACAAATTAGAGAAAGCTTCAACCTCGCTGTTAATTTGCTTTTCCAATTGAGAATCCATTTCTGGTTCCGCTTCAACATTTGCCGCAACTACTTCATTTTCGACAGTATTTTGTTTCTTCATGCGTCCTTGATAAAATTCCAAATTAGATGCATAGAAGTCATTATAACTCGACAACAAATCTTCTGCAGTCGGGATTTCGACCCTTTCGCCGACTTGATAACCCTTGACATAATTTATCTTCAACACAAATTTAATTATATGTGTTTGACGAAATTCCGTCAAACATTATAATTTAATCATCATGATTTATTTAGATAATGCGGCTACTACCAAAGTCCATCCAGCAGTATGGCAAGCCATGCAAGACATTGAACAAAATACTTTTTACAACACAAATACTTTATATAAAGGCGGTATTCAATCCGCTCAAACAGTTGAACAAGCACGCGCCACGCTTATGCAAAAATTACACGCGACTGATGGACAACTACTCTTCACCAACACCGCAACACAAGCTAACCACATAATCATGGATCACTGCCTTCGCCGTCCCCAACAAGAATTAGTGATTACCGCTGGCGACCATAATTCCATTTACTTAGCAGCCAAAGAACGCAGCAACCGCGGTTACACAGTTCACACTGTTCCTTTACTCCGTGACGGTCGCATAGATCTGGCAGCTATTCCCAATTTAATTAACAACAATACTACGCTTTTTATGTTTAGCTTAGTCAACAGTGACATCGGTACTTATCAAGATGCTGCCGCCATTGTCGAAGCAGTCCGCAAGTGCAACCCCAAAGTCCATATTCACGCGGATGCTTCACAGGCTTTTTGTAAATTTGATTTTGATGTTACACAACTCGGTTTTGACAGCGTAACCATTTGCGGACATAAAATTCACGGTCCCAAAGGTGTTGGCGCTTTATGGCTGCGTTCAGGCATTAATGTTGAACAACCGCACGGAACTTTGAACCACTCCGCCATCGTGGGACTTGCCACCGCCGCACAAAATTTTGCTTGCCCCAATGTCAACGAACTTCACGACTATTTAATTCAAAATTTACCTGTCGACTGTCAAGTCAATGGCATCAATAATAATCCATACATTACCAATATTTTGCTCCCCAATGTTTTTGGCGAAACTGTGATGAACGCATTATCCACCCAAGACATCTATGTTGGCTTGGGTTCTGCTTGTGCTTCTCACGCCAAAGGTAATCGCACATTGGAGGCAATGAAATTAACACCCCAACAACAAAAGCAAGTTCTGCGCATCAGTCTTGGCATGAACAATACTTTAGAAGACATTAAAACTTTTTTGCATGCTTTACAAACCGTGCTGCAAGCCATACGCAGTCACAATATTCTTTAATAAGAAAGCAATCGTCAAAGGTCCAATACCACCAGGTACTGGCGTAATTGCTGACGCTTTTTTCGCTACCGCATCAAAATCCACATCGCCTACCAAACTTCCATCGCTTAAACGATTAATTCCCACATCAACTACAATCGCACCGTCTTGTACCATATCCGCAGTTAATAGTTTTGGGCTTCCGGCTGCCACCACAACAATATCAGCCATGCGCGTGTACTGTGCTAAATTTTTTGTACGACGATGACAAACAGTCACAGTTGCATTTTGATTAGTCAACAATAAAGCTGTTGGTCTTCCAACAATTTGACTACGACCAATCACAACCACATTCTTACCAGTTAAATCAGGACAAACACTTTGCACCGCATATAAGACACCTTGTGCAGTACACGCACACAAACTCTTACCACCAGTCACTAACTGCCCCATATTCCAAACTGTCAAGCCATCAACATCTTTGTGTGGATCAATTAAATTAATCACTTCATGTAAACGGTCACCAACAACCTCATAAGGCACTGGTAATTGCAACAAGATACCATTAATTTGTGAATCATTGGATAAGCGTTTTATCAAACTAGTTAAATCAGAAAATTGACAAGTGGCTGGCAAAGTATGCAACTCAAAAATAATTCCGGCTTTTTCACAAGCTCTTTGCTTGTTGCGTACATAAATTTGACTAGCAGGATCATTTCCAACTAAAATCGCCGCAAAACGCACAACACCGCCACGCGTGTTAATCTCACGCACGGCATTCGCCACTTCTTCGCGAACTTGCATTGCTAAACCTTTCCCGTCAATAATTTGAGCCATGCTTCATTATACCCACGCCCCGCCGCTTTAACAAGTATATTTCCACATAGTGGTTGCCAAATCCGAAGAACTTGTATATAATAAACTATTATTGTGGCACGGTTGCTAAGTGGAAAAGCGATGGTCTGCAAAACCGTTATTGCGTCAGTTCGATTCTGACCCGTGCCTCCAAAAAAAAACGCAAGCACCTTAATAATGGTGCTTTTTTGATGTCTCATTAATTACCCAAAGTTAATTGGTCAGGATCATCACAATTATAAAGATCCAAGTCGAAACCCAATTTGTCATAACTTTCTGCAGTCCCACCCAACATAACTTGCCGAGTCCCATACTTACGCCGAATTTTATCAAAGGCAGCATCTAACGCTTGATTTTTCATTTCATCATTTGCTTCTTCCAATAAGTTTGTTTGCATATTACCAACCTTGGTCAAATTTCCAACCGCCACACGCAAAGCCCGAACGGGTCGAAATGGCTTCTGAATCCACAGCTGATCAAAAATTGCCGATGCTGTACGGCGTATTGTTAACACTGTATGCGTTGGATAAGTAAGACTGGTCTGCGCCCCACACCATTGCAAATTTGTGTCTTTGATTGACAAATGAATTGTGTATCCTTGTAGACTTTGTTCTCGTAAACGATAAGCAATTTTTTCACTTAATAAATATAAGACAGCCTCAACATCTTTTTTATTCGTCAAATCAAATGGCACTGTGGTTCCATTTCCGACACTCTTCGGCAACTCGCGATTGTCAAAATCATTTACTTCACTATCATCTTCGCCACGCGCTTCCGCAACTAACTTTTCCGCATTAATTCCCAAAAAAGTTTTTAATAAATTAATATCATAATTAGCCAAATCACCTATTGTTTTAATGTTTAATTTATTCAAAAGAACTACGGTTTTCTTACCCACAAACAATAAGTTATTTAACGGCAACGGATAAATTAATTGCTGATAATTTTCCAAAGTAATCGCGACCACACTATCCGGTTCCGCCAGATCACTCCCTAACTTAGCATAAGTCTTATTAAACGAAACGCCGACTGAAATCGTCAAGCCTAATTCATCTTTAACGGCTTGCCGAATCTTATGCGCAATTTGCATACCATCACCAAACAACTTTTGACTGTGCGTTACATCTAACCAACATTCATCAATGCCGAAGCTTTCCACTTGATTAGTAAACTGATAATAAATTGCCTGCACTTTTTTGCTATATGTTTCATATGCTGTATAATCAGTTGGTACAATCTTAATTTCCGGACATACACGCTGCGCTTCCCAAATCGGCATACCAGTTTTTACCCCCATGCGTTTTGCATTTTCACTTTTGGCTAAAACGATCCCTTTGCGTAAATTCGGATTACCACAAACTGCGATAAATTGCCCCCGCAAGGCTGGATTCTTTTTCATTGCCACAGACGCGAAAAAATTATTTAAGTCACAATGCAAAATAACCCGCGAACGATTTCCCTTTTCTTTGGAGTTAAACATACGCCACCAACTAAACCCCATGATAACATTATTTGCGGAAAAAGAAAAATCAATCACAATTTGGCCGACTTGACATCACCGCATAAACGAACTATAATTGATGCTTGTGCGTTTAAACAGATTTAAAAGGAGCATAACATGAACGAACAAAACAATTTAAAAACAGACAAAAACGAAGCTATCAACGCAATCTATAATTTAATGGCTGAAGCTTTTCCTGACAAAAATATTCAACGCGAACCATTCGCAATGCAAAAAATTGGGAAATTGGGCTTTATTAACCCAGGAACCAAAAACATTTATAATGCATTACAAAAACTTGACCGCAAAATCCGCCAACGCGCTGATGCTGAAAGCAATGTAGAAATGAGCGAAATTATCCAACGCGATTATGCTGGTCGCGAAGTTGAACTTTTTAATACACTCAGTGACTGGTCGCGTTTCGCCATCATTTTACCAAACTTCACATGCGCACCTGAAGTTATCGAAAAATTTTTAAACCAATTTGGTGGACAAGTTGACTTCCATGAAAGACCAGACTACGAAGCTATTCACTTGCACACTAACTACAAAGATGTAAATATTGAATTTCAATTTCATACTCAAGAATACGCAGAATTAAAAAAAGCAACTGATATTTTTTATCATCAATATAACAATATTATTGTAAAGAAAAATTCTCAAATTGAAGACCAAAAAAAGTTTTTGGAAGATATTATTATTCAACACTGCCAAACCATTTATCAAAGCAGCGATTTCAAGGCCAACATACCTGCCGTCAATGCTGTTTATGAAAATTACAAAGCACAAAATCCAACAGTACCAACTCCTAAATTAAAACACTTCTGTGAATATATAAAAAAGGCTGACATGCTTCAAAATGAACTTGGCGAATTTTTACCCCAATTCTTAGAACCAATGAATAATTTGAAAAGTGTGCAGGATTCTAATCAATCCAACGAAACAGAAGTTGAAACAAAACTAATTTAATGAAATAAAATTTTCCATAAAAACCAAACGCGGAGCTATTCACTCCGCGTTTTTTATAATTAAAGAGAAAGAGATTAAGATTAAGCGTAATAAATAACTTCGGTCGAGCCACGATTACAACAGTTACATAAATTACCTCTCCTACCCCAGCAACCATAGTTATAACCGGTTCCATTCGAATAGGTTGGTTGACAGTAATTATAACTGTACGGATAAATATAACTTTGTGAATAGTTATAACCGTACACTGGATAATAACACCACATTTTTGCTTTCCTCCTTTGCTAACCGCTCTAAGGCGGTCATTATTTCATTGTATGCGTAAACATAAATTCTGGTACTTGACCAACAATAATACTGTCCGCAAATAACATATCAACAGCGACCTTGGTTCGTTTGGTACAAAATGGTAATACCACATCAACTACGGAATAAGTGCGTAAAGTAATTTTGTGTTCCGTTTGGTTAATGCCAGCCGTTTTAAATTCCGAATCAAAACTACAATTCATGGCACCGACCAATTTAAAATTCAACTTAATCGGCCACCCACGCCCGACAAGAAAAGGCAATCCCGAAAAAGTCCCAACCGGCACAGGAATTCCCTGATTACCTAGCTCTGCCAAATAATTTTGTGCATAGGTGGAAACTTTCACTGCTAACAGATTCATAGCCACGGCATCAGCATTAATGCTGGTAATTGTTCCTTTTTCATCACGCCGAATATCAGTTAAATTACTATAAGTATCCGCATTCACCACATCTGCAATTCCATTGTTAACTGCCTGCACCGCCACCGCGTCTAATAAAGCACCAGCATAATTAAACACTACTGGATTCACAGCAAAAACCAACCACACGCCTAATACGGCCAATCCTAAAACAACCCGCAATATCCAACGAGACATTCTTCGCACATTTATATATACGGGTAAATCGACTTGCGTTTTCGCTAAAATTTATGCTAAACTTATCTCACGCTGATGTAGCACAGTCGGTAGTGCATTTGATTCGTAATCAAAAGGTCGCGAGTTCGAATCTCGCCATCAGCTCCATTTAAACCTTAAACCAACATATTTTGACAACAAACGCCATAGTTATTGGAAGTATGCTAATTCTCAGTATTATTGTGATTTCAATCGTCGGCACAGTTGCCCATTTTATTTATGAACTTTCCGGCCATAACAAAATTGTCGGTTTATTTGGCGCCGTCAACGAAAGTACTTGGGAACATATTAAAATTGCACTCACGGCTACTATCCTATGGAGTTTAGTTGATGGCTTCATGTACGGTACAAACCCCAACTATTTTTTAGCCAAACTTTTAAGCTTATTAATGGTTATCTTTTTGATGCCTGTCTTGTTTTATGGTTACCAATTTTTATTCAAAAAAGATAATACTTTTATTAATGTTTTAATTTTTTATCTTGTCATTATTTGCAGCCAACTGTTATTTTATCATTTTCTTAAACTTAACTCGATTAATTTCTTTGGACAATATTTATCTTGTATCGGTACCTTTATTGTCTTTGGGGCTTACATGACTTTAACCTTGATGCCACTTCGCAATTTTCTCTTCCAAGACCCCATCACTAACAAATACGGCTACAAAGCCCACAGTGACAAACCGAAACAAAAACAAACTTCTCCCACAAAATAATTTTGCCTGCATAAAAAAATAACCTAAACGGTTATTTTTCATTGGAGCGGGTGATCGGAATCGA
Organism: Clostridia bacterium; assembly: GCA_045538455.1. GTDB lineage: Bacteria > Bacillota > Clostridia > Christensenellales > UBA1242 > RGIG8050. The sequence goes on from JAZSRL010000011.1 coordinate 19,325, forward strand.
ACCGACGCTATCAGCTTGGAAGGCTGGAGTTCTACCATTGAACTACACCCGCGAATGCGTAATTATAACACAGCTTTTTTAAAATATCAATCAAAAGTTTGGTCCTCTAACAATTAAAATATTGACAATGAAACATTTTTAGTTAATAATACTTTTGAGCGAGGTTTGATTTGGCATTTTCAAGTTTATCGGAAAAATTTAAGCACATTTTTGCAAAGTTGACGCGGAGCGGAAAACTCACGGATTTAGAAATTAAAGCCGCCATGCGTGAAATAAAATTAGCATTACTCGAAGCCGATGTTAACATTGCTGTTGTTAAAGATTTTATTGCTAAAACATCGGAAAAATGTTCCGGCGAATCTGTAATGCAATCTTTAACACCAGGACAACACATCATTAAAATTGTTCACGAACAAATGACCGAATTGTTGGGTGGCGGCAATGCGAAATTAAACATTGCGCCTAAACCACCGACCGTTATCATGATGGCTGGCTTACAAGGTGCTGGTAAAACTACTTTTTGCGGCAAGTTAGGTCAATTATTAAAAAGTCAAGGCAAACGCGTTTTGTTGGTGGCCGATGATATTTACCGCCCTGCTGCTATAGAACAATTAAAAATTGTGGCTCACCAAGCCGGAGTTGCTTTCTTTGAAGGCGGCAACAAGGACGCAGTTAAAATCGCAAAAGAAGGTATTAAGCATGCCTTGTCCAATAATTTGGATACCGTTATTATCGATACAGCCGGGCGCTTACATATTGACAATGATTTAATGCAAGAATTAACTGCCATCAAAAAAGCCGTTAACCCAGCGGAAATTTTATTAACCGTTGACGCTATGACCGGTCAAGATGCGGTTAATGTTGCACAAGAGTTTAACCAACAACTTGATGTTACTGGCGTTGTTTTAACCAAACTAGACGGCGATACCCGTGGTGGTGCTGCAATGTCAATCCGTTATGTTACTGGCAAGCCCATTAAATACAGCGGTATTGGCGAAAAAATGGGCGATATCGAACCCTTCCACCCCGACCGCATTGCACGCCGTATTTTAGGCATGGGTGATGTTTTATCCATTATTGAAAAAGCCCAAAATGTCATCACAGAAAAAGAAATGAAACGCATGGAAGAAAACTTCCGTCGTAACGCATTTACTTTGGAAGATTTTTTGCAACAATACGATAATATTGCAAAGATGGGAAATATTGATGACATCTTGGAAAACCTAGGTGGCGCGATGGGCGGACGCGTTAAAATGGGGAAACTTGACGAAGCCGCAATGGCACGCAACAAAGCGATTATTCAATCCATGACAATGGAAGAACGCACTAACCCAGATATTATTAAATCCAGTCGTAAACAACGCATTGCAAAAGGCAGTGGCACTTCAATTCAGGCCGTCAATCAATTACTTAAACAATTTGAGCAAAGCAAACAATTAATGAAACAGTTTGGCGGCGGTAAAATGGCTGGCAAAATGATGCGCCGCTTTCATTAATTAAAATTGAAAATCTTGGGCGTTCCCGTGTGGTTGTAAGTCCCAAAAAATAAAATTAACAAAAGGAGGAGGAGAAAGACAGCATGGCAGTTAAAATCCGATTGACAAGATTAGGTGATAAAGGCAATCCTTTTTACCGTGTCGTAGCAGCTGATGGCCGTTGCCCACGCGATGGTAAATTTTTGGAAGTCATCGGGACCTACAACCCATTAACCGAACCAGCCGAAGTTAAAATTAATAAAGACTTAGCTGAAACATGGTTAAACAATGGCGCTACCCCGACACCAACTGCAAAGAAAGTATTGGAAATGGCTGGCGTTTTGAAACCGACTAAGTACACCCCAAGTGCAAATCGAGTTAAAAAGAATCAAAAACCAGAAACAGAAGAAAAAAAATAAAAAAGGAAATAAATTATAAAAATGAAACAAGTTATTGAACTGATTGTAAAAAGTTTAGTTGAAAATCCAGACGCAGTAGTTTTGGAAGACATTGTTGACGGCGACAACATAACTGTCAAAGTTAAAGTTGCTGACGGCGACATGGGCCGCGTAATTGGTAAAGGTGGTGCAACTGTAACCGCAATTCGTACTATCTTAAAAAATTGCAACAGCCGTGACGGTAAGCGTTATTTCATCCAAATTGGCGACGAAGCTCGTACTTTGCGTAAAGAAGTTCAAAATGCAAGTTACTAAAATCATTGCATATATATAAAACACAAAAGGAGAAAAATTTAAATGGCAAAGAAAAGTAAAGACTACTTCGGATTAAGTTACATCGTAAGTTTAATCTTAACGATTATCCCAGTTACCGCTTGGATTTGTGGTGCAGTCACCCGTTTCTCAGAAGGTAAAATTGTTGCTGGTTTAATCCGTTTAATCTTCGGATTTACCATCGTTTGGATTTTGGATATCATTTTAATGATTACCAATCGTCAAATTTTACGCTTATTAAATGTTTAAGCCAATTTAAATACAAATAAAAGACCGCTCGCTTTGGGCGGTTTTTTTGTGTTATACTAACTTATGCAAGCATTAGGTGGCGGTTGGGATGAATTATTAGCCCCATTATTTGCGGATGAACGCTATCAGAAAATCCGCACATTTTTAAAACAAGAATACAGCACCAAAACGGTTTATCCAGATATGTACGACTTGTACAACTGTTTCCGCATGACACCGGTTAATCAAATTAAATGTGTCATTCTGGGACAAGACCCTTATCATGAACCAGGTCAGGCCCACGGTCTTTGTTTTTCCGTTAAACCAGGCGTTCCACTACCACCATCACTGCAAAATATCTACAAAGAAATTCAAAGTGACTTAAACATCACACAACCTAATCATGGCGACTTAACCAAATGGGCACAACGCGGCGTACTTTTGTTAAATACTACCCTTACTGTTCGCGCCCACCAAGCTAACTCACATGCTAATTGCGGCTGGGCGTGGTTCACCGACAATGTCATTAAATTAATCAGTCAACACACACAAAATACAGTCTTCTTACTATGGGGTGGCAACGCACGCAGCAAAGCGCCATTAATCGATACACACCGCCATTTAATTCTACAATGTGCACACCCGTCACCTTTATCTTCTTACCGCGGTTTCTTTGGTTGCCGCCATTTTTCAAGGACTAATGAATACCTGCTTGCGCACAATAAAACACCAATCGATTGGGATTTAAATCATTAATTAACCCTGCATCAAACCAATTAAATGTTGCTTTTTATTCGCCGATAAATTTTCAAGTAGTTGCGCAAACTCACGATTCAAATTCCAATCTTGGATGTTAACCGCAAAAAAGCGTTCTAATGGGAAATTACAAACTTCCAAAATTTTTAAGAGCTTTTCTACCGTTAATACAATGCGCCCACTTTCGACCTGAGCAATGTATTGTGCGCTCATACCAATACGGAAGCTTAACTCTCGTGCCGACAGATTAGCTTGATTGCGTACATAACCAATTCGGCTTAAAACTTCTTTCATGTCCATATTACTATTTTAAATGACACAAAAACTCTTGATAATCATGTTGATACATAAATTTTGCTTAAATTATTAAAAATGACTACCCACAAACATGAAAACCCATTATAATGACTATTATCAGTATTCAAAGTCAATACTCAGAGTAATTTTTATGTATTAAACACACAAACAAGGAGTTCAAATGTCAAATCCCGTTTTTAACATCATTCAATCGGCTTTTGCTGCCGAGATTGCCAACGACCACCAAGTCACACCACATGCTATCACGGTTAATTTACCCGATAATACGCGCGTAATTATCGGATCAATTCTAACCAGACCAAGCACTCAAACTGTTCCACCATACCCAGTGCGCACCGACACAGAACATTCTTATCACTACCTTCACCAAACAAGCAATCCTACAACCGCCCCTACACCGTTAACATTGCAAAGTATTGAAGACTGCCGCTCTTATCTTGAAGATGTTTGCCGCAGTATGATTAACGCGGAATTTCGTGACTTTGAAATCACATTTCCCGACGGCAGTTCATATTTAATTGTGCTTGCACGCACAGAAAGTCACAACAATTAATTGCACAATCTGCATAATATCATATATACTATATATATGTCAGCGTGGCGGAATGGCATACGCGCTGGTCTTAGGAACCAGTTTCTGCAGGTTCAAGTCCTGTCGCTGACACCAAAAAAAACAAACCTTTTTCTTAATACAAAATTTCTATATGCATACCCCAAATTTTTTTAAACTTTATGTTTAGTTTTCAACATTTTACGCACATCTTTTTTGATACGCGACTTTGGATAAGCTAACAAATAATCAAACTTTGTACCGTACTCAACTGTTCCCAGTTTGTCGACCGCTTTGTAAATATTTTCCAGAATATCGCAATTTTTTAATCCCGCTAAATTGTTTACCACTTCTTTTAAAATTAATGGGTTTGCAATGCATTCTTCAATCCTTGTCGCTACCTTCTCCCCCTTCCTTAATTGAAGCACAGCATTATGTCTTAACAAAAATTGATAATTTGCTTCTTCCTGAATTGGCAACTTTGTAGTGACCATCAACGGTAAACAACGACAAATAGCTTCAGTACTACTTAATCCACCGCACTTGCCTAATAATAAATCACTGGCAGCCATTAATTCTTCAATATTCCCTACAAATCCATAATTAACCACTTTGTGCAGTAAGATGTGCCGAGCTAGATATTTATCAATTTGTCTTTTACTTTTTGCATCTTTACCACAAATCACTAAAATTTGAATCGGCTTTTTAACTTTAATGGTTTCTTTAAAAATACGCACCATGTCACTGCTGCCACCACCACCCAACATTAACATAACAGTAAACAAATTTTCATCTAACCCAAGTTGCTTGCGCAAGGCAGCTTTTGTCACGGTAAGCTTTTGATAAAACTTTTCTTTCACCGGAATCCCATACGGCAATATTTGTTCTTCACTATAACCCAATTGTAAATAATTAACTTTCAAAGCATCATAAGGAGTAATTACTTTATCCACATAAATGCCACATTCAGCATATGGATAAATAACACAATCTGTAAACAAGAAAACAACTTTATAAGGCAACGCATATGTACGCTTCAAATCCAGCGCCATAATTGCACCATAAATATGTGTCGCAAAAATTACATCAGGTTTATATTGAATAATATCTTGTAAAAAACTAGCAGTTTCTTTTTTTAAAAAACCATGCACGCCAGACCGATCACGCTTACTCGGGTCCTTGGCGCGACACATTTTAAACCCTAAATTATAAAGCGGCATAAAATATTTGCAAAGTGTCAGAAACGCCTTACTAATCATAAAATGTTTAAACGCACTACCATGGTCACGAAAAACATCAACAACTTTAACTTCACTACCTTCAGCTTCAAATTTAGCTTTGAGGGTTTTCATCGCAGAATTGTGACCTTCACCCGCAGTGACTGTTAGCAATAAAATTTTTTTACGCTGTTTACTTTCGTCTTCTAACACTAACCACAGTGTAGCACATTAAGCTTCAAACTCAACTTATTTCTCTTTACTGTAAGCAATGGGCGCCACAGTTCCCCATTGAGCCGTAGAGTATAAATCAAAAATCTCGCCAATATTCTTTCCAACAGTGTTATCAATTTGCTTTTGAGCTTTCTTTAAAACTGCATTTACATCCATTCCACGATCACTTAATTTGGTTAAATAAGTATATGCAATATTATGTTGTAACATTTCCATAACTAAAATTTCCGGCATACAAACTTCACCCAATTCAGTACATGCGAAGGTCTTAGCAAAATCCTTAATTCCTTTACCACCAAATTGCATCATATTTCGATAACTCGTTTTATTGTATCTTTCCCCAGGAACCTGATAAATTTGAAAAATGCTATTTCCTCCGCTTTGAATTACATCTTGCTCTTTCCAATCTTCAATATTACCCGACGCACGCACAGTTAATTGATGATCTAAATAATTATAAACTCCTAATTGTACTGCCAAAGTTTTTTCTGCTGCATTCATGTTTTCTGCATTTCCACAAATAATTTTCTGAATTCTTTCTTTAGAAACATTTGCCATGTTTTTCTGAATTAAAGCAGCATAATTATATTTTAAATCTTGTGTATTCTCATTAAAAACATTTATCATTTTGCCAAAATCTCTTGCAGCTGAATCTTCTGAACTTAATAAGCCACCTTCTTTATAAACATCACTGTACAAAACTTTACACAATGTTTTGTAATAATTTTTCTTCAAATCTTTACATTTAGCAATTTCAATATATTCTCCTTCCGGGACTAAAGCTTCAACAACAACTAACTTAGGCTTTGAGCCTTTTGTGGTATATTCTGCCTCATGCCTAATAACCAACGGTTGCTTCTCTTGAGTTGGGTTGTCATGCCTTGATATATAACCTAATAAACTAAAGTCAATAATACCAAAAACTAGTGCCCCTACCAAAAACTTATTATGCAAAAAACCATTAAGCACATCACTACCTAATTCTTTTAAATCATGTCCTAAATCAATATAATAATTTTTAGCATCTTCCAGTTTCTTTTTCATGTTATCTGAAAGTTTTACTTTATCTTTCAAATTGCTTAAAAACCGACGAGCATCAATATTTTTTAATTTATTACTCATAACTGAAATTATAACACTGCCAAGACCATAAAATCAATACCCGCCATATAAAAAGCTTAACATTTTTTAGCATCAAAAAAACGCAACCACTTAAAAAAGCTCTTTTTTTAAAAAAACGAACCTATCACAGGTTCGTATTATTCCCTAATGGTCGGGGATGCGAGATTCGAACTCACGGCCTCTTGCTCCCAAAACAAGCGCGCTACCAACTGCGCCAATCCCCGAACAAATTATTCTATCGCAAAACATCTAAAAATGCAAGTACTATTCACAACGCAAAATATTTTACAAAAAAAAGCACCACTATGGGTGCCTTTTGTTTATGCCAGTTTAACCGAAACGATTTTACTGATACCCTTTTCTTCCATGGTAATACCATACAAACGGTCAGCTAATTCCATGGTTGGTTTACGGTGCGTAATCACAATAAATTGTGTTTCACCCGAGAAATTATGTAAGTAACTAGCGAAACGCGAAACATTTGCATCGTCCAAGGCCGCTTCAATTTCGTCCAGCAAACAGAACGGCATAGTTTTGTATCTTAAAATAGCAAACAAAATAGCAATCGCAGTCAACGCTTTTTCGCCACCCGACATCAAGGAAATGTTCGCTAATTTTTTACCCGGTGGTTCCGCAATAATATCAATACCACATTCCAAGAAATTTTCTTCGTCAGTCAAAACTAATTCTGCACTACCGCCACCAAACAATTCTTTAAAGACCTTACCAAAATTAGTGTTAATTTGTTCGAACGCAGTCTTAAAATTCTTTTCCATTTGTTGCGACAAATCACGCATTACTTTTTCCAAATCTTGCTTCGCGGCAAACAAATCATCACTCTGTGCTTTGTAACTTTCGTAACGCTCACTATCCGCCTTGACTTGTTCAATCGCATCTAAGTTTACATTACCCAAATAACGAATGGAACGATGTAACTCTGCAATGCGCGGTTCAGCTGCGACAACATCAAATTCAGGGTCGCGTTGCGCATAACAAGCACTGTAATTTAAATTATACTCTTCCGAAATGCGTTGACTTAAATTTTCAATTTCGACATCCATCTTAGTTAACAAGTTGGTTGCGTAATAATATTTCACTTGCAGCGCGTTGATTTCATCAGTCAATTCTGCACGCCCTGAAACCGAAGTTCCTGTCGCATAATGCAAATTATCACGCGCAGCTTGTGTGCGCGCCAATTCATCTTTTAATTGTTCTAATTTGGTTTGCGCCGCATTAACCGGCACATCCTTCATATTAGCTTTCAACTCGTTTAATTTATGACGCAAAGTTTCAATATTTGCATCGACATCAACCAAGCTTTTTTCAATTTGTTTCAAGTTATTGGTATGCCACAAAGTATTGGTTACCGCGTTCTTGCTACCACCCGTAATACTTCCACGCGGCTCAATAATCGAACCGTCAAGTGTCACAATTTTAAACGCATAACCTGCTTGACGCGCCAACGCAATCGCCGAGTCTAAATTATCACAAACGATTACACGACCCAACAGGTTCGAAATTACGCCCGCAATTTCAGGTTTATAATCGACAAGTTCACTTGCCACACCCAACACACGCGAGCCCATGCCTTTTAAAATCGCGCGCTCGTCTGGTCGAATATCACGCGCTTTTACCGCCGTAATCGGCAAGAAAGTCGCACGCCCCAAATTTTTGCTCGACAATAAATTAACCAAACGCTTTGCATCTTCTTCATTGTGCGTAATGACATTTTGTGCAGCCGCACCCAAAGCCATTTCAATCGCAGTTTCTAATTCTGCTGGCACAGATAATTCTTGCGAAACCACACCCACAATTGCACGCGCTACTTCGCTGTTTTTATTGCGTTCTTCAATTAACTTTTTAACACTATATTTGAAACCTTCACCCGAATCAATAATATTCGCAATCATTTGTTTTTTGGACAATAATTGTTCGCGTTGTAATTCGGCCTGATGTAAACTGTCCGCAGTCGCTTGGTACAATAATTGTTCACCGCTTTGGCGTTGATTATCCAAAGATAACGCTAAAATCTGATCGCGTAATTCGGCCACCTTTTTATCCAGAGCCGACAATTCCTGCATTCCGTTTGCGCTAGCACGGTCCATCAATTCCAATTTTGCACGCAATTCGGTCAATTGTTTATCCAGCTCATCGGCTTCGGCTTGCGCCTTGGCTTTTTCTTCTGCCACATGGTCATACTTGTAAATGAACAAATTGATTTCCAATTTCTTCAATTCTTCTTTTAATTGCAAGTATTTTTGCGCCTTCTCTGCTTGTTTCATCAAAGGCCCTAAATTGCGCTCAATTTCACTTAATACATCACTAACACGCACCAATTCCTGCGTTGTGCGATCTAACTTGCGTCCAGCCTCATCTTTACGAGCACGGAACTTAGCAATCCCCGCCGCTTCCTCAAAGATACCACGGCGATTTTCCGGTTTTGCCGAAACTAAATCTGCAACCTGTCCTTGACTAATAATTGTCAAACCATCACGGTCAATCCCACTGTCATGCAATAAATTATTGATATCTTTTAAACGCGTTGGTTGCCCGTTCAAAGCATATTCACTTTCACCGTCACGGTATAACTTACGCGAAATTGTCACTTCACTTTCGTCAATTTCAAAAACTTTGGTACGGTTATCAAACACTAACGCTACTTCGGCATAAGACTGCATCTTACGATTGGTTGTGCCTTTAAAGATAACATCTTGCATCGAACTACCACGCACAGCCTTGTAACTCTGTTCACCCAAAACCCATTTAATCGCATCGCTGACATTACTTTTACCGCAGCCATTCGGCCCCACAATAGCCGTAATACCACCACCAAAATCAATTTCGATTTTGTCGGCAAACGACTTGAAACCATTCATCATGATGCGTTTTAATACCACAGTTATAAATTACACATAAACCCATTTTTTGACAAATACATTTCTGACATTGCCTACCACAACTTTGACAAACCCTGTAAAACGCGTTATGCTACCAATATGCGAGCGTGGCGGAACTGGCATACGCGTGCGTCTCAGAAGCGCATTCTTGGAGGTTCAAATCCTCTCGTTCGCACCAACCCTATCGCGCATTCGCACCTGGCGAACCGTCACCCAAATTTACACAAACTCCACGATAAATAACTTCTTCTTTTAATTTGACAATGACTTCATTTTCAATAATCTTAATCTTTAAATTTGCTAATTCATTCGCCGATAACGGATAACTAAAATCTTCCAAAGCCAACCCTTTGGTGCCATAACTATCTTCAAAAACTTCTTCCGCTTTTAAAACCACTTTATTATGATAAATCATATCTGCATCTTTAAGCAACTGCGCGGTTTCCGGAAACATTGGTCCGCAATTCAAAACCACACATACAATTTTTTGACCATCAACTTCCCGCGCACCCACAAACGAACGCCCCGTCTTCTTTGTGTAACCGGTCTTCACACCGATACAACCGTCTAAAGATTTCAACAATTTGTTTTTGTTAATTAAAACACGCGGCATCTCGGGACCGTCAATGCGCTTTTCTTTGGCGGAACAAATTTCCACAAAAGTCGGATTACGCAAAGCCACTGCCGACAGCTTTGCCAAGTCCAAAGCCGTTGTGTAATGGTCGGGGTCATCTAAACCATGCGGGTTCATAAAGTGTGTTTTTGTTGCGCCATATTTGGCTGCGGTTTGGTTCATCATATCCACAAATTCTGCAACTGTGGGCGCCACAGCCAAAGCCAAAGCAATCGCTGCATCATTCCCCGACCGTAACATCAAACCGTATAACAATTCGCGTATGGTCAAAGTCTCGCCTTTCTGTAAATAGATGCTACTTCCTTCGATACCAATCGCTTCATCCGCCACGCGAACTTTCGTATCTAAATCTGAACAGTTTTCCAGTACCGTTAAAGCAGTTACCACTTTCGTTGTCGAAGCCATACCCATAGGTTGCTCCGCATTGTGTGCAAATAAAACGCGACCAGTGGCAACATCCATCGTACACATTGCTCGTGCTGAAGTTTCGCCAACAGGCAAATCCGCAGCATTCACATAAGCTGGTACTCGCGTCCCAGCCAACCAAATTACCCCCGCAAAGAAACCAGCCAACAATATTACGGCTATAATCAAAGCACCTAACCGCCACCAAACTTTTTTCATTGTCTTTATTATGTTACATTCACATAAAAAATATTAATGTCATAAATAAACGGCATGAAAGGAGAACAAAATTTAAATCGAGTAGTGGTATCCGTACCACGCGTCTTGGACAGTGCCATGGTAGTCACCCAAGACGCCCAACTGCAAATTAGCGCCGGCACCATTCCACCGACCGCAGTTGCACCTTACACGGTTAACCGCATTCAAGCCGTTGCCACAGAAACCCAAATGACAAACCTAGTGATTACCCCACTCAACGATAACAGCCATTGTTCACGCGTTACGGCAACAGTAACCATTCCCCTTACAGTAAGTCTAACCGATGCCAATGGTCTCCAATTTGAAACTAACACCAGTGTGACTAAAAATATTAATGTGGTCCTATTTATTCCAGACGACACTGCTTTCCCATACAGCATCACAGCCGAAGGCGCCTTTGGTTATGACAGCGCAACAGTGACAGACGGCACATTAACCATCACTTGCGGCATTACTAAAATTTTAATTCGCGTGACTGCAACCACCGACTTGCTCATTCCTACCTACGGTTATGCCCCCATGCAACCATCGAGCACAGCGACCAGTAACAGTCAAAACTTTCTCAATCAACCCTTGTTCCCCCAAGGCAGAGTTTATTAATTTAAAAAGGAGTCAAACATGAATTTATCTAAAAATCTTATTGTGGCGTTACTTGGCTTAGGCTGTTACGCCCGTAGCAACAGTATTAACTTAGCCAATAACACCACCATCTTATTAATCATCTTGGCATTATTGGCAAAACAAAACAACGAAGATACTAACATCCAAATTGCCAACACGCGTAATACAAACATCTGCGCACGCAATAATGACTGCGGCACCCGTGTCGTCTACCCCGAAGCATATACATACACCGACAACTGCTACACAGCACCGCGTAACGGTTGTTATTACACAGCTCCAATCATTCCCTACCAAACAAATATTCCTTACTGCACCCCGTGCAACACTTCATGGAACTACCCTCATTGTTTTGGAAACTATACATTCCCTTGTCAGCACATTTTGTATTAACTTTACATAAATCAAAAAAAAACTGGAATCATTCGTATTCCAGTTTTTATATTTCTTTTAATATTTGTTTAACGAACTGGATTCACTTCCAATTCTTTTTGTTTTTATTATTCCTTAAAGTAACCAATGTTCGATGCTTTGTTTTCATCAAATGTAAAATTACAAATCGAAGCAACTAACGCATAAATTCCAAAAGTTATGATTGATAAAAAGAAATAAGCACAAGTTCTGGATTTCCAACCAGTCGGTTTCAAACTAGTATGATTAATAATCAAACTACCGATAAATCCTAAAAAGAAAGTCAACAAGAAACGAATAATCTTATTATTATCCGCGCCTGCAGCTTCCTTCACACGACAACCGCAGTTTACACAAATTTCTGCTTCGTCATTAATTTCTTTTCCACAATGAGAACAATACATATTTTTCCTCCTTTGTATCTAATTAAGTATGTTACACCCACTCCTTACGGTCAAGTAAAAAAAAAGCGAAGAGACCACCCTTCGCCTTTTGATTTTCAACACTACACTTAGGCAACTTTATTCCAATGATTTTGATTAACAAAATTTTTGAAAGTTTCGTTAGCAGTAAAATAATCTTTGAAGTCATTTTTCATTTTATTTTTTGCATTTTCATAAATTGCATTAAATCCAGGCATATAAGTTTCGATTAACCCTTTAACTGATGCTACATGGATTTCAGCCGAAGCAATTGCACTGTCGATTGCGGCTTTTGCCGTAGCGATTGCACCGTTAACAGTTGTTTTAACACTTGCCAATGCTATTTCTGCTTCATTAACTGCGTCTTCCAAAGCTTTTAAAGCTGCAAGTTCATCTTCGGTGAAACCTGCTTCAGCCAAAACCAATCGTTGTGTTAACAAAGCTTCTTTCGCTGCTACATAGGTATTTTTTGCTTTATTGTAAACACTTTCTTCCGCCAAAATTTGTTCGTTATATACGGCTTCCAAATCAGCTACTGCATCAGTTAAAGCTTCCATTGCTTCATTAAATAATTTAACCATTTCTTGTGGCAAAAGATTTACATATTTATTTAAAGCTTCTAATTCTGCAATGTTAATTTTTTCCAAGCGCATATTGTAATACGCATCTTTCAATTCTTGAGTTAAAAGATTTTTGGTTTCTTCGCGTGATGTTTTCAACAAGTTAATTAATTGGTTTTCGGTCATACCAGCCAATTCTTGTTCTGAATATTCAAGAACGCATTTTTTAACTTCCGCTAAAATTGCGTCTTTATTAATTGCACCTTCAAGTACGGAAATTCCTTCAATACCATGATCCGTAAAATACTTATTTGCTGTACTCTTAACTTTGCTCAATAACTCTTCCGCTTCACCCGAAATTTTAATTGAAATTTCTTCACGGCTGCCGGTAATCAAATAACCGTTGTCTTTGGTAATATCCAAGAATAAATTTATCGCTTCATCTGCCGTTAAACCTTCAAAAGTTTTTTCAGCATCAATCGCAATCGAGATGATATTGTTACCATCTTCATTCAAGGCATTAACCGTCAACACCTTGTCGTTTTGATCCAAAACAAATTCAAGTTCTGGATTCAAACTTACATGCATAACCTTAGCATTTGTTTCGGTACCATCGCCATTATCTGTGCCGCTACAAGCCCCAAACAAAAAAGCGCAAGGTATGACTAAAAAAACTGCCAGCATCAAACTAAAAATTCTTTTCTTCATTTTTGTTTTTTACCTCCATTTTTTATTTTACCTAATTGCTAGGTTGTTATCAGTTTAACTCAAAAAAAAATTTGATGTAAGCAACATTTTCCACACGGTCAAAATTTAGAATATTCTCTTGCAAAACTTCCCAAAGCATGTTAGAATACAATGTTTGGTCCCGTGGTCAAGCGGTTAAGACACCGCCCTTTCACGGCGGTATCAGGGGTTCGATTCCCCTCGGGACTACCATTCAAACCACAATATATATTGTATATTGTCCCTTTCCCCCATTTGAATGTTTGTCAGAAATTGCACAAACTTTTGAAAAGCAGAATTTACCACATAAAATATTTAAAGATGGAGAAGTTCTTGTGGAAGATACAATTACTAAAAATGAGGTAATTTATGGCAAATAACATTCTGTTTCCTGACTGGAATAATAGTATTTTAAATGTGGCAGCAACTTTTTCGAATTACCTTGGAGTACCTAATAATGTACCAAATATTAGAGTTCTTGAAGAAGAATTAAAGAAAAAATATAAAAATGTTGTTTTTATAATTTTTGATGGTATGGGAATGAATGTATTAAACCAACACTTATCAAGTGACGACATTCTTCTAAAACAAAATAAAACATCAATAACCTCAACTTTACCAAGCACAACAGCAACAGCAACCCGTACACTAATGACCGCCAAAAAACCGATAGAGCATGGATGGCTTGGTTGGAGTATGTATTTCAAACAACATGATAAAGTTATCGAAATCTTTTCAGGTAAAGATTTTTATACACGAGAAAAGGTAGTTGAGCCAAATTTTATCACGGAAAACTTCCCAATCACAGCTTTTTATTGCGATAAAAATGTTAGTAAAGATATTGCTGTATATACTTGCTTTCCACAATTTGTCGATGTAGGAATTTCCAAACACCATTTCATTGCAAACGAACCAAATGATTTATTTACCCAAATAAAAAATATTTGCAATATGGACGGTAAAAAGTTTGTTTATTGTTATAACGGACAACCTGATAATGACATGCACAAAAATGGTGTTTCGTCAGACAAAACAAAGAAAGCAATACGATACATAAACGATTCAATTGAAAAATTACATCAAGACTGCCCCGATACTCTATTCGTCATAACCGCTGATCATGGTCATATTGATATTTTAGGTTCACTTGAAATTTATAAAGATAAAGCGTTAATGGAATGCTTAAAAACGCCAATTTCAATAGAGACAAGATTTGCGTGTTTTAATATTAAACGCGGCATGAAAAATACTTTTAAAAAACTATTCTCTAAATATAATGCAGACTTTGAATTATTTCGTTCCGCAGATTTAATAAAGCGTGGTTTTTTTGGCGAAACTAAAAATCATCATTATCAAAAATTTTTAGGCGACTACATTGCAATTGGGAAAGGAACAAATAAAATGATAAGTTTCTTTAATGGTATGCGTGATAATAGAGGTAAATATTTATTCAGAGGCGTGCATAGTGGTTTTACTAAAGAAGAAATGCAAGTTCCTCTTATACTAATAAGCAAAAAAGTAAATCATACTTCTTTATCATAAATACAATTTTTACCAAACCGTATGTTAATCTTGGAAAGTTTCTTTATATCCTTACACCTAACAACTGCTCATAGTTTTTATCATCCAATGAATGCAACGATTATGCTCCTCTTCATAGGGGGAATCAAAACTTACATCTACATCATTTAATGATTTTAAACATTCCGAATAATTTTTTTAAGTAAAACCAAGCTTATACCAGCAGTTGTTATACCTACTTTTATATTTCGCTTATTTAGCTTTTTTAAAATATAAGGCAACATACTTTTTTTAACATCTAGTCCATTTGTAAATATAGATCCATCCTATGTTTTTTATCAAAAAGACCTCCGTTTATCTGAAACAAAGTAACATTTTTCACTTATTAAATTAGCTGTTCTAGGTCAATTAATTCTTGTTTGTTATAAGTTAATTTTAATAAACAGGGTGATTTAATATTTAAAACAGTTTCATTCTTATAAACTAGCCTTACATCTTTATTTACCTCACACCAATTTAATAAGAAAAATTTAATAGAACCTCCATGGCTCACAACAGCAATTCTTTGACCTTCGGACTTTTGCAAGATTTTATCGAAGAAACGATTCATTCTTACTCTCGTTTCTTCAGCACTTTCACCATCTGAAGTTCTAAAAGTTCTATCCAAAAGCTGTTCCTGTGAAGGATCTCTGGTAGCCTTACCTTGCATAAAAACACCTAACTCTTTCAAATTACCTAACTTTCTTTCACTAAGATCATTATCTAAATTAAATGATAAATTATTAACATGAGCTATGTATTTAGCTGTTGCTTTTGCCCTGGTATAACTACTCGACCAAATTGCATCCACATTTTTTAATTCTTCATGTTTGCTTAATTTTTTAGCTTGTTCCTCACCCTCAACTGATAAAATTTCTTTTTCGTTGATTAACTGCGAATCTTCGTTCGTATTTCTAATCCCCTTTTCGTCAACAGTTTCAGCATGTCTAATTAAGTAAACAATTGTATTTTTCATTTATTTCCCTCACTTTAATAATTAATTATATCTTATATTGCACATACTGGTAAACTAAACAATGAACGACACAATCATTTATTTAATTTCAAATTTATTCAAAAAAAATCCAAATAGTAAAAAAACATAAGACAATTTTCCTTGTGGTTCGTCTTATTCTTGAATGGCTAAATTAGTGCTTCAAATCTAAACCGTTTTCACTGTTTTTTTGTTGTACTTCTCCAACCCTCTAACATTTCATTTAATACGAGTCCTATATGTAATTTTTGTTTAGAATCATCAGTTATGAATTAAGACTTTAAAATTTCTTGATGCTTTCTTTTCTTTATAATTGAAAAAATCTCTATAATTAATTTCACAATGAACACAAATAATGCAATAAAACTCACTGGGAATAGTGTTGTAGAAACAATTCTATAAAGTCGTAAAGGTTCATTACCATCCCTAATTGCTATTGAACTACTACTATCGTCCTCAATGTGATAACTCGAATCATAGTACCAAGTATTTCTGAAATTTGAAATTTCGAATACTCTACTTTCCATTGGATTTAGAACAAAAGCAATAGGACTAGTATATCCTTCTGGATAACTATCTTCGGTACAATACCGTAAAATAAATTCGTCGTACTTTACAGTTTCATACGAAAGATTGGTAATTCTAACTTCAATACTAGTTACAACCCCACTTTCATCTAAATGATACACAATGCTATTTTTTTCCAAATACGGTTCATCAAATTCAAAAGCGGGTTTTGCCATTAACAAACTCACAATAATTAAACTTATACAAATTGCAATTTCCAAGATTCTACGGAAAAAACAATGTTTAATTTCTTTCTCCATATTCCATATAGTATAACATAAATCAACTTATCAGTCAATTTGTACATTGAAAATGTACTACCTTGTGTTTATATTTTTATATTCCTTTCTCCGCATACTACCAGGCAAATAGTATTAACCTCGTGTTTAATAAAAAACTTTCTAATCTCAACAAAAAAGACCCCAATGCTAAATCGGAGCCTTTTCGTAAATTTTAATTACATTGACTTTTCGTTTTGCGCTTGCATTTCTTTTTCAATCTTTTTGGAAAGTTTTAAACGACCTTCGTACATACCGGAAACACTTGGAACATCGTCATAGTGTGAATCAGCAATCTTTTCCACATCAGCAATTAAATTTGCACTATCAAAGCCCATTTGCGAACAAATATCATATAAAACATTTCCAACAAATTTTCCTTCTTTTGCCAAAGATGCAATTTTCTTTTCAAAAGTATCGAGCAATAAAATTGCACCATCTCTTGGAAGCTTTTGTTGGCGACTGGCAACATCCATTTGTAAACAATCATTATTTCCTTTTTGGAAAGGCATTAAATCACTTGCTTTCAAATCAACATCAAGGATTTCCCCATTTTTGAATTTTTTATATACATCCGCCTTCAATGGTGTCAAACAAATATACGCTTCTAATTTTCCTGTTTCCTTGTTAGCAATCGCTGCTGGATACATATCAGGACTAGCATTCAACCATTCTTCCATATCAGAAATTTCAGCATAACCATCTTCGCCTAATTCTTGGTACGCGGACTTGTCAATCTCTTGAATTTGTGGCAAGTGTTCCTTTGTCACATTAACAGCCACAAAATTATTTTTTGCACCTGGTTTTAAATAATCTTCACGCATGCGCTCAAGTAATTTTGCACGGCGTTCCAATTTAATCTCTTCTTTATTTTCCATATTGCTATTATACCTTAAAGTTGCTATACTTGCAACATGATTACTTTTGAAACCGTTACAAAAAAAAATTTAGAACAAGCTATTACTGTTCAAAACCAAATTTTTGCCAATCAGGGTGGCTATGATAACGGAATTGTTGACTTGCTTAAAGGTGTATCTAACAAACCGGATAAAGATTTTCATTTTATTGAACATTACCTAGCCAAAGACGGCGACCAAATTGTCGGTTGTAGCGGTTTATATGCGTACCATAAAAATCCACAAGAAGCCTGGCTTTCGTGGTTTGGCGTTCTTCCTACAGTACGCAAAAACGGCTATGGTCAACAAATTTTAAACGCATCAAAAGAACTTGCCAAACAAAAAGGTTTTACCGCCTTAAGATTATATACATCAGGAAAACTCTATCCTAAAGCATGCAAACTATATGAAAAAACCGGCTTTACCGGCGAAAAATATACAAAAGAAATACCCTTAAATTTGTTAGGTCTGCAAGAAAGAATTTATTCTATCAGCCTTACCGAAAATCCCGTTAAACCATGGAATAATCAACGATTACACATTGTCCGCCATGAACTTTTTGACAGCATGATGCTTACCCAAAAGAAGAAAGACCGCCTGCTTACAGAAGTTTTAAACGAAAAAGATTAACTAAAATCCAACTGGTTTAATACTATTATCAATGGTTAAAAACTCGCAGTTTTTTAATTTGTATTGACTAAAATCATTGCCTTGCGGAAGCCCATAAAAATATACTTGTGACCACATCGCTGTACCAGCGTGTGTTACCACTAAAATATTTTGGTGCGAATACTTGGTTAAAACTTCATTCCAAAATGAATCTAAACGCTTTTGTAAAACTGGCAAAGTTTCAATATTAAAACGATTTTCGTTTGGGTCATTAAAATTCACACCTTGTTCGCGCCAATCTGTTCGCCCCGACAACTCACCATTACTGCGTTCAATGATACGGTCGTCAACAATGATTTCGCCTTTGTAAATTGTTTCTGCGGTTTTGATTGCTCTCTGCAAAGGACTGGCAAAACAAACATCAAACTTAACCCCTGCCAATTTTTGAGCAAGTTCTTCGGCTTGCTGCAATCCTGTTTCGTTTAATTCAATATCCGCCCAACCTTGACATTTACCTAATAAATTCCAATCCGTCTGCCCGTGCCGAACAATGTAAATCATTTATACTCCTTTTGTTTCAATTTTAATTTATGGGACAAGTATGTGTCACCGCTAATAAAGATTTATCTACTTTTAAGTATCGAGCGAAATGTCAAACCAATCGTCTTCTTCGCTAACCAACCATTCCAAGCCCCTTCTGCGCTCCCAAACAACATCACTATCTAACTTACCTGTTCTGCGTGTAGGATTAATTGTTTTATCAACACAAGCCCAATGATAATTATAAAACAAATCCAACATATCTAAAATTTCTTCAATATTTCTTAATTTACATTTGCGCTTAAATGCTTCATAGTTTTCTGCATTCACAAGAAAACCAGCAACCTTGTTTGCATCACAAACACCAAATGGCAAATCTAACGCCTTGTCTTTAATGAGACCCAAAGCCCACAACAACGACCAACAAATTTCATTTTGCCATGTCGTATTCAAAATAACTTTACTATCATACTTGCCTTCAATTAATTGCTTTTCTAAACCATTCAAATAATCACGACATTCATATTTGTCGAGTAATTTTAAAATCCTGTCTTTATATTTTTCAAAGTCACCACCATTATTTAAAACCATCGCTAACTGAACTACAATTATTGAAGCAATCGTTTTTTTACAAATGACATCAAGACTTTTTAATTTTACATCTAGCGAATCCACCATTGGCAACCATTGATGATGGTCCACTTTCAATTTTCTCATCTTTTTAAAAGTTGCAACTCTTCTTTTTAAGAGTATAAGTTTAAGATTTGCAACTTGCGCAGCTTCATTTGTCATACTTAAAATAAGATAAGCTTTTCTATCCTATCTGTCAAATAACTATCTACTACCACACAAACTTTTACAGTAGTCAACAAACTGGTCAAGTGCTACCGCAGTCTTTTCACCGGTACGGTTATCTTCAACTTCGACCAAACCCTCATCTAAACTATTACCCAAAACCACTGTATATGGAGTCCCCGTGATTTTACTATCTTTAATTTTCACACCAATCGAAATATCTGCCCTGTCATCATAAAGTACCGGTACTCCATCTGTTTGTAAAGCTTGGTAAATTTTGTTAGCCAATTCCGCCTTAGCTGCATCATCAAACTTAGGAATTATATACAACGGATACGGAGCCACGCTGGCTGGTAAAGCAATCCCCGCAAACTTGCCATTGTTCATGACAAGACTGCTCTCGTAAAGCATTGCGACCGTACGACTCACGCCGATACCATAACATCCCATCACATAAGGCTTTTGTACACCTTGTTCATCAATATAAGTTGCATTCATTGCTTGTGAATACTTTTCACCTAACTGAAAAATATGCCCCAACTCAACGGCTTTTCTGGTAACCAACGCCGTCGTATCTGTAATACCATAAACTTCTTTTAAATAAGTCGCATAGTCTGGCTTTTCCAATAATTCCGCGTTGAACGCCTTGCCTGTTTTGGTATCGAACAAAATATTATCTTCACCAATTGCCGACAAACACATAAATTCTTCGGATTTATGACCACCAATGTCACCACTATCGGCGCCGACAGGTTGCACATTTAAACCTAACCTTTGGAAAATTTCTAAATATGCTTGCTTGATGTTTTCGTATTCACGATTCAAATCATTTTCATCTTTGCCAAAACTATAAGCATCCATCATGTCAAAAGATTTACCACGCAATAAATAACCACGCGTCCTGATTTCATTGCGGAACTTCAAACCAATTTGAAAATATGTCGCTGGCAATTGTTTATGCGAAGTCAAACGCGTCCGTGCATAATTAACGACTGCTTCTTCCGCAGTTGGCGCCAAACAATAATTGGCTTTGTCCGTTTTCACACGAAACATAACCCCATCTTTCACATATTTGTCCAAACGACCGGATTCCTGCCATAAAGCTTCCGTCTGTAAAACCGGCAACGATAATTCCGAACAACCATATTTCGTCAAAACTTCACTAATGATTTTTTCTACATTCTTTTTTACCAAAAACGGAATGTGACCATACGCATAAATCCCACTACTAAATTGGTCAATTTGCCCAGTCTTCAATAACATATCCTGTACCGGAAACAACGGATCCAACTCTTTAATCCTTGTCGAAATCAAACCAATTTGTGAAACTTTCATAAATTCTCCTTAGCAGTTTGTACCTAACCATGTATTATGCCATGATTACATCAATTGGTCAATGACGCTTACCAACGCAACACACAACGCAAAACATCTTGTTCACCTTTTTTAATTATAAACAAGCGTTCGTTGTCAGAACGGTTCTCACGATATATCGCCAAATTATCACCTAAAAATGATTGACTCACATAAGCAACTTGTAATTCGCGTGGCACAATCCCCCCACGCCATTCGTCCAAACTAAAAGTGTTCAAAAGCAAACGAATGTATTCCACATTGTTGGTATGCCCCGCATAATCAATGTTACTGGTACGCACCGTAACATTTTCCACCAATTCCCCTGCAACTTCAAAAGGCTCCCACTCCATTGGGGATAAAGCCGGTACAGCTACAACCTTGTCACCAATTCCCACTGCATCTAAACGGCGAATGCGTCCGCTTTCCACATCAACAGCACAAACTTCAGTACGCCCATACATCGCAATTTCACCTTGCGTATTCTTCACGCAGACATCAACACATAAACGCGCCATAGACTTTGTGGACACAAAACATGAAACTGTTACTTTATCATTCCAACAAATCGGTTTCAAAAACTGTACATGATTTTTAGAAAACACCACCACAGCATTATATTCACGGCGCATTTTAAAGCCGTTAATTTCCATTTTATCCATTGTCGCAGTGACAAAATCTTCCATCAAAGTCAAAGCGCCTAAGATAGATAAACGCCCATTGGGGTCACACATCCCCGCCCCAATCACTTGCTCTAAGGTTAATATCATTTTTTTATTTTAACCGAAACAGAAAAAAAATCCAACCAATTTACCGATACTGGCTGGATTTTTGTCTTTATTTGGTTTTATGTGTCTGTTCCGTTGTTTTAGCTGCTTTTTCTTCTGGATTTTTAGCTGCCTTCTTAGGTTTGCGCTTAATCGCAAAAATTTCCGCAAAATCACTACTTTCTAAATCAATCCGCTTTTTGTTCTTGCGTTTCTTTTCCACACGCACCGGCAACCCTTCACCACTAATCGGCTTTACGGGACTATCCGTTCGTTGACGCACTTCTACTTGGCGATAAGCAATACTAATTTCACGGCGTTTAAATTCATTAAACACTGTCTCCATTACATCGTAATAAACATTCCAGTAATCTTCACGGTCACACCAACAACGCGCAGTAAATAGTAAATTTTCGTCTTCAATATTTTTTAAACGACAAAACGGCGCTGGATCTAAACGCACAGCCCCATTACTTTGCATACATTCTAAAATAGTCGCTTTCACTTTTTCTACATCATTTTCAAAACCAACACGGAAATCAAAACTCACACGGCGCGTGTTGTTGCTGTCATAATTAGTCACAATTTCATTTAAAATTTTACTGTTTGGTAAAGTTATGCGTTTGTTATCTGGCGTCAACAAAGTCACATACAAAAAGTTAATTTGTGCAATCGATCCTTCCACACCGTCCACCGCAATGTAATCGCCTTTCTTGAACATACCGCTGGATACAATGATAATACCATTCGCCATGTTGGCAATGTTATTTTGTAACGCTAAACCAACAGCCAAGAAAATTGCACTAAATGCCGTCACAACCCAAGTAATTCCAATGCCCAAAATTTCTAAGAGCACAATAACCAACGCTAAGTACAAAAAGAATTTTACAATCGCCATCATAAAACTGATTGCAATTGGTTCAATGCGAGTACGCTTCAACATACGGCGTAAAATGTTGATTAATAATTTAACAACAATAATACCGCAAAATAATACCAAGAAAAAAGTCACAATGTTACATACATTTGAAGAAAAGAAATCTACAATTGTGTTCCATATTTTTTGCCAATCCATCTTTCCAGTTTACAACTTTGACAGAATTTGACAAGACCCAATCTCGCAGAACCAAAGTATCCACTTCCGACTAAATTCCCCAAATTTTCTACTGCCAGTTTGACAATTCGTACCAAACTGCGTAATATCATTGATTATGAAAGTTCTACTTTTTAATGGCAGTCCACACGCGACTGGTTGCACCTATCAA
This sequence comes from Clostridia bacterium, assembly GCA_045538455.1. Taxonomy (GTDB): domain Bacteria; phylum Bacillota; class Clostridia; order Christensenellales; family UBA1242; genus RGIG8050. The sequence continues at coordinate 42,514 of JAZSRL010000011.1, forward strand.
GCGCTACAAGCCGTAGCAGCGGCCTTAAACGAACAAAACATTGAAACCGAAATCTTATCCATCGGTACTCAGGCTATCCATGACTGTACCGCTTGCGGCGCGTGCCGTAAAGGCAAAAACAGTTGCGTCTTTCAAGATGACTGCGTCAATACATGGCTCGAAAAAGCCCAAACCGCCGATGGTTTCATCTTCGGCAGTCCGGTTTATTATGCCCACCCGACCGGTGCTTTACTGTCTGCTATGGACCGTTTGTTTTTTGCTGGCAGCCAACACTTCCGCCACAAACCAGCTGCGGCAATCCTTACCGCCCGCCGCGCCGGAACAACTGCCAGCATGGATGTCATCAATAAATACTTTACCATTAACCAAATGCCTATCGTGTCTTCGACCTATTGGAATCAAATTTATCGTGCAACTGATGGCACCATCGCCACCGACACGGAAGGTCAACAAACCTTACATAACCTAGGCACCAATATGGCATGGCTCTTAAAATGTATCGAACTCGGCAAAACCCACAACATCACCCCACCAAACAACCCCAAATCCGCCCATACAGGCTTCTTAGCTCAATAAAAAAAACACCGCACTTAACGGTGTTTTTCTTTATCAACACTTTTTATCATTAATTATTTGCTATTAACGAATACCGCGTTCGATGTTCATAATACGGTTGTATTTACAAACGCGTTCACCACGCACTGGCGCACCAGATTTAATGAACTCTGCATCGGTTGCCACAGCTAAATCAGCAATAATTGTATCGCTGGTTTCACCACTACGGTGTGAAATCATAACTTTGTAATTATTGTTCTTTGCCAAAGCAATCGTTTCCAAAGTTTCGGTCAAAGTACCAATTTGGTTCAATTTAATCAAGATTGCGTTACATGCGCCAATATTGATACCTTTTGCCAAGCGTTCTTTATTAGTAACAAAGAAGTCGTCACCAACGATAGTAATTTTATTACCAATGCGTTTGGTCAAAGCAGCATAACCGTCCCAATCATTTTGGTCTAGTGGATCTTCAATTGATTTAATGATTGGATATTTTTCCACTAAGTTTGCGATGAAATCTACATATTCACCACTTGGCAAATCTTGTTTTTCACCTTTCATCACATAGTGGCCAGTTTCTTTATCATAGAATTCACTTGCTGCAACATCTAACGCAATCACAACATCTTTGACTGGTGTATAACCAGCTTTTTCAATCGCAGCTTCGATTAATTCAATCGCACCAGCAATTGGACTTTCGTTGTCCAAACGCGGAGCAAAACCACCTTCGTCACCAACTGCGGTTACTAAACCTTTACTTGCTAAAATACTTTTCAAAGCAGCAGTAATTTCCGCCGCCATACGCACTTTGTCGGCAAAAGTTTTTCCGCTAATTGGTTGAATCATGAATTCTTGGCAATCAATACCACTATCCGCATGGGCACCACCATTAATAATATTGAAACTTGGCACAGTCTCAACAACTGGTGCTTTTCCTTCTGGCAAAGCATCACGCTTGCCACCAACTTGTTCGAACAAGTCTGCAATATATTCATAAGCTTCTTGACCTTTGTCAGCTGCCGCAGCATAAGCACAAGCACATGAAACACCTAAGATTGCATTAGCACCCAATTTACCTTTGTTATTGGTACCATCTAAATGACACAAGTCATGGTCAATCTTGATTTGTTCACTGACATCTCTGCCCACAAATTCTGGAGCAATAACTTTGTTCACATTGTCCACAGCTTTCAAAACGCCTTTTCCATTGAAGCGTTTTTTGTCACCGTCACGCAATTCAACAGCTTCCCATTCCCCCGTTGAAGCACCGCTTGGAACGCTGGCTTGGTGACCATTGACCCAAACTGTAACCGTAGGATTTCCACGGCTGTCTAAAATTTCGCTGGCAACAATTTTTTCAATTTTCATTTTTTTAAAAATCTCCTTTTTTTACCTAACATCTATTATATACGAAAAAAGGCAAACAGCCAATTAAATTCTGCCAGCCTTTTACCTTCTAAAAAATTTTTTGAACTTACGCTTGTCGATTACTATTATACAAATCAATTGAATTATTTTCTTGCGTATGAATTAATTGGATTTTTTCTAATAATTCTTCGTAACTTGGTAAATTCTTAATGTCATCTAAGCCAAATCGTTTTAAGAAATTGTCTGTCGTACCATACAATAACGGACGCCCTAAAACTTCCTTCCGTCCCACGATTTCAACTAAGTTACTTTGCGTCAAAATTTGCAAAGCATAATCACTGCCAACACCACGAATTTGGTCAATCTCTAAACGAGTGACTGGTTGCTTGTACGCCACAACCGCCAAAGTCTCCAAAGCCGCTTTGGTTAAATTGCGTTCACGCAAAGGATTTAAAACCAACCCCACTTCATTTTCGTAAGCCGGATTCGTACAAAATTGATAATTGTTGCGATACTTAATTAAATGAATACCACTGTCGCCACTAAACTGTCCGCGCACGAATTCTAATGCCGCTTCCGCTTCTTTTTTCGAAACGCCCAACTTTTGACAAAAAACCTCGACTGGCAAGCCATCACCGCAAGCAAACAAAATCGCACTCATTTGATGAGCTAATTCTTGCACCCGATTACTAGGAGCACTTGACACCGCTTTTTTAGATGCCGAATTCGGTGTCTGTAAGGTCAAAATTTCCGTCGCCAAAAGCTCCTCCTTTTATGATTTCGATATCGCCGAATGCCTGGTCTTGTCGACAAGCCACTAACTGTCGTTTCAACAATTCTAAGACTGCTAAAAAAGTGTTAATGACTTCACTGCGCGTAATGTCGTCATCAAATAATTGACTGAACTTTAAGTTATCAATTTTTTTCAAACGACCTACTACATCTTTAATTTTATCGGCTACAGTAAATCTGTCAAGTTTTATTGTGGTCTTTTCCACTTTTGCGGCTTTTTCACCCACACGCGCCAAAATTGCCGTAAACGCATTAGTTAAATCATCAAAGCTCACACCGTCTAATTTCCAACTGGTATTCACCTTCATTACCGCCGGTGCACGATAAAAACGCCCCACATCGTCCATGGTTTTTAATGTTTCACTCGCATCTTTAAACAAAGCATATTCCGCTAAGCGTTGACGCAACTGTTCTTCTTCATCAACCAGTTCAGGTTTCTCTTCTACTTCGCGCGGCAAAATTTGTTTACTTTTAATTTCAACTAAAATCGCACCAACTTCAATAAATTCACTCGCTAAATCTAAATCTAAAGTCGGCAACTCGGTTAAATATTTCATGTACTGCGAAGTCATATCGCCTAACTTTACAGTTTTAATATCCAGTTTATGTTCACGCACTAATTGCAACAATAAATCAATTGGCCCGTCAAAATCGGCGAGATGCACTTTTATGTCTTCGCTAGCGCGTTGAATTAACCCCATCTAATTTTTAGATTAAAGAAATAACAACCAAAAGTCAAGGAATAAACTTAACAAGAAACCTTGTACAATTTCCAAAATATTAGTCAAATAAACCACAGCAATTAAAATAATTAAAGCCACCATATTATTTTGACGCATAAAACGGACATAACTGCTGTTCGGAGCCAAAGCAGCCACCAAATTAAAACCATCTAACGGTGCAATCGGCAACAGGTTAAAGGTCGCAAACAACAAATTAAATAACATGATATACGCAAACAGATATTCCCAAACTGTGCCTAACAATAGCACATAAAAGAAAGACGCCACAAATGCAATCAACAAATTAGCGGCAATCCCCGCAAAAGAAACCAAGAAACAGCCTGTTTTATGTTTTTTAAAGTTTGCAGGATTAATCGGGACTGGCTTCGCCCAACCAAAGCCAAACAACAAGAAACACACTGTTCCCACCGCGTCCAAATGCTTGGCAGGATTTAATGATAACCGCCCCGCATACTTTGCGGACGGGTCGCCACACCACAACGCCACTAAACCATGAGCCACTTCATGCAAAATTAACGCCGACAAAACTGCAATCACATAGAAAGCCAATAATGCCAAAGTTTCGTAAAAACTACCACTCGATTCAATCAAACTTAACATCACAAGATTCCTTGATTATTCCCCAGATACAGAGCCTGATCCAGCGCCATTCATTTTATTTAATAATTCTTCGAAATCAACATTTTCCAATGCCCCTAATAAATTGTTAATTGCACTTTCCAAATCTTCTTTTTCAACAACATTACCTTCACCATCGGGACCTGTCAAGAATTTATTCAAAGTATCCAATCCACCTTGAACTGCCGCTAAATCTTTTTCATTTTCAAAAATTTCACCCAAGATTGGATTGTCTACTGCTGTTAAATCACTTAATACACCGCTCAAAGTTTCTTTTACATCATCACCAACTTGTGGCAAGTTCACCACCGTATCAACCAAATCAACTACGGTTTCAGCGTCGAGTTCTTGTTGTACCACATCTAACAACTTAGCAACATCTTCGGCTCCGAAGTCACCACCTTCTGAGTCTTGAATTTTATTTAAGACTTCGCTAACAGCTTCATTATTCATGATATTGGCAGCACTAACTAATCCATGGAATTTAGATTCCCAAGTTGCCAAATCGGCATTAATCAATTCAACCAACATCGTCAACAATTCATTGTCACCTGCACTATTCATGTCGGCGAAACGCGTATCAACAAACTTCTTAACTGGTTCAAAGGCATTTAGCGCTTCATGAACAACCGCTAACAAATTATCAACTTTTTGGAATTTAATTTCGGCATACTCTTTACCAGCAAATTCTTCGGAATGTTCATTATAATATTCTTCTGTAATAATTAAATCGCCAACCAGATTGATTAAAGTTTGCATCTCCATGTCTTTTTCTTTCACCATAGCAATAATGTCTTCAATCAATTCGGTATTTTCATTTAAAGCTTCGGCAGTGTCTAACAAAAGCCCACCAAATCTTTCCCAACCACCTTTAACAGCGCCATGGTTGAAAGCATCTTCACCTAAAAACAATTCTGCCAAACCATAAACCAAATCTTTTGCATCCGTAAAGTCACCGAAAATTGTGTCACAGAAATTACTATAAACAATGATGTTTTCTGTACCTGGCAGCCCAATCATTTTAACCAAAGACATTTCTTTCAAGGTATTACCCAAGACATTTATCACTGGCGTATTAGCTTGTTCTTCTTCACTTGCGATACGCGCGGTTAATAATGCTAAAGTATCTTTCCAATCTGTTAATCCATCGGACAAAGCTTTAGCAACCGTCACATCTTCCCCATTGAAATTAATTTTCAAAACAGTTAATTTTTCCGCTAAATCTAAAATGGTTAAAGCATCATGACGGAACATTTCTAATTTTTGGTCAGCAACATATTTTACTAATTCACGCACAGCCGCAGCAAATTCTTTTTGATTGTTTTTGCCCTCTTCTACAACACGAGTCGTTGCACAAGCTTTTACTAACATGCCATAAATACTATCTTCATAGATGTCTGTACCTTCTAATTTGGTTTCATTTTCTTCAAAAGGTGTATTTAAAACATTGTCTAAATCAGCTAAGAACCAGTCAGCAATATTCAATACTTGTAAGTCAAAAGTTTTGTTGACAATTGAACGCAAAACTTTAAAATCTTTACCCGTTAAAACGGTGAAATCTTTGGCATTCACGGCAGCACTGAATTTATCAACGACACCAGGTACCGCCTTTGCATCAACATACAATTCCCAAGCGGTATTAACATCATTAACTAAATTAATCGCTTCGGCACCTTCAATGCGTACTGTCAATTGGTATTCAAAAGCTTTATTCGATATCGCCTGTAAACCAGTATATTTTAAAACTTTATTGTATAACGCTAAGGAATTATCAATATCGGTAAATACTTTTTCTAAATTAATTTCACCATCTTCATCACTGTATGCTTGAGCAGCTGCTAACTCATGTTCATCTTGCATGTTTTGATATTGAGCTGCTTGATGCACAATTCCAAGTACACCATTTATTGGCAACATAAAGAACACAAATAATGCTATACCTTGCAATGCCCCAATCAGCATTCCACCAAGAGCATGTTTCGGCAATTTATTACCATTACGGTCACGCTTCGGAGCCCAGAAGTGAGCCACAATACTATAAATAATCCAAGACACAAACTTCATTACGAAATATAACACCATGAACAAAACGATATTCACGATTGATAAGACAATGCCTAATGCAAAATCTTGAATATAAGAACCAAAGGGTGAAACATATTTACCAAATGTTTCTTGCAAGAAAACAACCAATTTTTCGGTACAAAAATCCACCCAACCATTTGGAGTTTTTCCAAAAATCGTGATATCAAGATTTAAAATAAAATTGGTCACCACCGGTGTTAAAAGAAACACGCCAACCAATAAACCAACATACAAAACCAATCGCAAGAAACTTCTTTTAAAACCACGCCCCATGCCGCACAACATTCCAAACAGCACAAAGACACCAAGCACTCCTAACAATGCTATGGATGCATATTTTAAAATTATATCAAATAAATCCATTAAAATATTATATACCCAATACAATAATTATTGCAATGATTTTAAAAAAACAAATTTTAACGGCGTCCCATCAAAGTGCGTTGTGCTTCGCGTTGCAAATCGCGCTCTTTTATTGTTTGTTTTTTATCCACAACATTTTTACCAGTCGCAGTGGCAATTGAAATCTTTAACAACCCGCGTGCTGTCCAATAAATTTTCAAAGGCACACAAGTATTGCCTTTCACATTGCACGCTTTCGCAATTTTTGCAATCTCAGCTCCATGTAACAATAATTGACGATTACGGCGCGTATCCTGCTCCGCCACCACTCCATTTTGATATGGCGCAAAATAAGCATTTTTCAACCAAATTTTACCGGTTGCCAATTCCAACTGAATAAAGCTTTCTGTAATCGTGACATTTCCAGCCCGCGCCGATTTCACTTCCCAACCTTGCAAAGACAACCCCGCTTCAAATGTATCGTGCAAAAAGTAATTGAAGCGCGCCTGTCGATTTTCCGCAATCACTTTCATAATTGATAAATTCCCATCGCTTGCTTTACACGCGCTAATGTCGCGTCAGTAACTTCACGCGCACGCTGTGTGCCAGCACGCAAGAACCCACGCACTTCGTCCATGCGTTGTTCGTAATAAGCGCGGCGTTCACGCATCGGAGCTAACAAATTATTCAAGCACTCAAACAACAATTTTTTCAAAACCATGTCGCCCAAACCACCTTGACGGTATTGCGCTTTTAATTCGGCCAAATGTTTTTTGTCTGGATAAAAAGCATCTAAATACATAAAGACAACATTGCCTTCGACACGCCCAGGGTCACTTACTTTGATGTGTTGCGGGTCAGTGTACATTTGATAAACTTTGCGTTGCAATTCTTCCGCACTGTCCTTGATGTAAATACAGTTGCCTAAACTTTTACTCATTTTGCCCGCACCATCAATTCCCACCAAACGCCCACGCGCCTGTTCTGGAATTAAAGCTTCAGGCAATACCAATGTTTCGCCATATAAACGATTAAATGTCGCAACAATTTCGCGCGTTTGTTCCAACATCGGCGCTTGGTCGGCACCAACCGGCACCAGCGAAGCCCCAAATGCCGTAATATCCGCCGCTTGCGATATAGGATAATTTACAAAGCCAACCGGAACTTCACGACGATAACCTTTGGTTTTAATTTCATTTTTAACAGTCGGATTGCGTTCCAAACGCGACTGTGTCACAAGGTTCATATAAAACATCGGCAGCTCATATAACGCCGGCAAAGCACTCTGTAAGACGAAATGAATCTTTTGCGGATCCAAACCGACTGCCAAATAATCCAACATTAACTCTTCCACAGAAGATGTAACTTTATCGACTTGTTGCGCATGGTCGGTCAAGGCTTGCAAGTCCGCAATCATAACAAACATTTCAAATTCACCCGTCGCCTGTAAGCGCACACGATTCGCTAAACTGCCGGCATAATGTCCAATGTGCAAATTACCACTGGGACGATCCGCCGTTAAAATTACTTTCTTGTCTGTTTTCATTTTCACAGTGTACCATACCGCCCCGCACTTGTAAAAATTTTTTGTCACAGTTAATGGCAGTTTTTTATAATTCTTGCAAAGGTACACTTAATTTTTGAACCACATATTGCTCAGTAGCTCGATCCATTTTTGTTTTTAAACCCCTTAAACTAATCGCCAGTTTGTGCAAGTGCCTATTGTTATTACCATCTAATTTATCTGCCCATTCTTGTGTTTTATTACCAATATAAAGACTAACTTTTTTTCTGAACGGTTGTTTTTTTAACGCGGCAACAACAACTTGCTCTAATTGATTTCTGGCTTCAAACAAAGATTGATTCACTTCATTCAGCATCATCCGTGTTACCCCATTACAATCGGAATTTGTCATACGGTGTCCGAATACGCCTAAATGCTGCATCCCCTCGTAAAAATCCTTATAGTTTTTAATTTCAACAATTTCCTGACATAAATGTGCCATCTCTTCAAACAACTGGCTCCCAATGATGCGTTTTAATTCTTCCGCAGGCAATTCTCTCATTCTCGCTTCTTTTAATTCCGGCAAAAACGCATCTAAAAATGGCTGCATCGGTTTTAATAAAATTTGGTACATCGATTGGTTCGTTATCTGATTATTCATGATAGCTGTTTGGTGCCGCGCTGTTCTTTGATTTTGCATTAACATGGCAAAATATTCAGTAATAACTTCATTCAACATTTGATAATTAAGTAATTCGTTAGGATTTCCATTTTTAACTTTAAAGTTACCTATTCTGTGTAAAAATTCATGCAATAATATCACATCAGTTGGTTGGTTATTGATATAAACATGTGCACCCTGACAAAAAGCCCGATCCCCAGATTCACGCAACAATAAATTATAAACACATTCGGACGGTTGTAAACGAACGACAAGCGGATCTAATTCACGACTATAAATATTTTCATACAAAGTCTGAAACTCATTTTCCGCACCAACCTTCTGATTGTATGCATTTAACTTCACTTCGTTCACAAATGATTCAACCAAACAAAGATTTTGATTGATTGTTATATCATCACTTAAACTCACATTTTTCCATGACTGAGCCAATTCGCGAATATCCATAGCCAATATCGCAGCTAAAAAATCATTATTTGAAACATCTTCCGGCTCGAAACCAAGTTCATTTAAACATTGGTTAAGAACAGGTATCTTGATTTTTAACAACTCATTCAAGTTATCCTGCTGCGCCAAACAATTTGCCGCATCGACAAAAGTACTTGGATCCTTATAATTTTCTCCAACTGCGGCATTAAAACGCTGATTTCTCAATTCTTTTAAATACTGTTCAACCGAATTATGTATACCAAAAGTCTGATAAACAAAATCTAACTGAGTTCGCTGTATCGTTGATTCAATACGCTGCCTGTACTTTTCCCCAAAAAAATTAACAAAAGTAGTAATTATTTCTTTCTTAATATTTTTTTTTATTTCATTTGTTTCACTTAAAACGCCTTTTTCTAAATATCGATTGTAAAATACATTGTCACATATTCGCACTACTTGCTCTACAATCTCTGTCTTCACTTTTCGTCCTTTTTATTGGGAATAATAATATCAGTATGTATTGCATGTGTCAAACTAAAACTATTTTGTTAGTTCTTCCACTTTTAATGGTTGCCCTAAGCGCTTAATGCTCTTGTTTTCAACATGTGTGGCAATTGTATTGGCAAACCCACTAGCCAAGCGAGTTAACTTTTGCAAATGTGGATTTTGTTTCTGTTTCATATGCTCAGCCAAATTTTGACTCTTTGCGCACAGATAATTTTCCAACCTTTTTTGCCAAGATTGTTGTTTTAATACAGCACTCACAGTCAACTTTAAATTTTCTTCAATTTCTGCTTCTCTCTTTTGAAGCGAAGACAAGTCATTATCCACCCCACCGTAATATTCAAACCCAAGTTCTGCTACCGATTGTTCCCTAGTCATTTGGCATAATTGCGCTTTTTCGACTAACATTCGGTCATGATACACTGCAATTAATTCATTACAATCTAACGCCATAGCATCAAAATATTCTTGACCAATCACACGCACAAATTCTTCTTGCGGAAATTCACGCATTCTGGCTTCTTTTAATTCAGGCAAAAATGCTGCTAAAAAAGGTTCCAAGACTTTGAACAACCGTTCATATGAAGATTTTTCAATCCGCGTATGTACAATCGGCTCTTTCTTTTGATCTACTCTTTGCCTAAACATTAATTGAGCAAAATACTCTGTTACTACTTCGTTTAACATTTGATACTTGTAAAATTGCCTTGAATAAGGAGTATTCCCCTTTTCGCGATGTCCTTTTTCAAAAGCCACATCATCTAATTCATGTAAAAACTCATGTAAAATGACGGTGTCATCAGGACAAATCCCGAAACAAATAGATTGATACTGTCCAGCATGAATCCCTTTAAGTTGCGCATCATGCAGCATTTCCCATGCGATTGCCTGTGGATCTAACTGCATAACAATCGGGTCTAACATCACTTTAAAATATTTTTCAACATTCTCATTTTCGGGATTTAAATTCATTTGCTCACAAGAACTGTCAAAATTAGTTTGAACATCTTCAACAAACCTTTGTAAAAAACACAAATTATCATTAATTTCAGGGTTATCACTAAAAGTAGCCTTATCCCAACAATTAACAATCTCTTTGATGTTTTTCACCACCTGTCTTTGTAAGCATTTACGCCGTTTAAAATCCTTAACCGGAACATTTAAAGTTTGTAAACAATTTGCCACTAAATTTGGTGCTAACTTATTCAGTTGCAATATGTCATCATTGCAACTACTCAAAGCAGCCGCAATGATTTTAAAATCATAAGGATTGGCAACATTAAATCCTATCGTTTCCATCAACCGCGTTTTTTTTATTTCAGTTAAAAACTCAGCAATTGAATTTGTGGCTCCATCAGTTTGGTAAATAAACCGCATATTTGTTGCTGCAACTTTGTTAATAATCTTGTCTTCGTATTTTTTTCCAAAGAAATCGCGAAAAGTTTGAATCACCTTAGCTTTAATTTTGGCTTGAATGTTTTCTCGGCTTTCCAAAACACCTTTCTCTAAATAACTGTTATAAAACAAGTTATCACAGATAGATATCACCTTCTCAACTTTTTCAGAAGGATACATTTGTTTTAATGCTTGTTGTATAACTTCAACTTCTTCCATTATGCTGCTTGGCTAAAAAGCCAATTCCCTTTCAAATTAATTATAACACAACAAATACACAAAAGGAAGACCCTTCTATCATATTATCCAACCCAAGTAAATCATTTACACTTCAAAAAAAGCTCAACCGTTCACTGGCTAATTATTTTAATAAAAATTTATAGCGTAATACCGCCGTCTTTTTCGTCGTCTTTCATTTTTTGTTTTAATACTTTATTGGCGTCTTCTGGTTTGATTGTTACTCTTTTTTTCTTTTCTAATTTTTCTGCTGGTACATTCCCCGCAATTAACTTTTGTTTTTGTTCTTCAGTGAATTTTGTTTTATTGTGTTTAAATCTTCCATATAAATTTGCTTCATCTTTGTCATTACTCGTACCAGATGGCATCTTCCCATCATGTACTCTAAGCCAATCTATCACATCCGATACAAGCTGTT
>JAZSRL010000005.1:0-3488 GCA_045538455.1 Clostridia bacterium
CATTGCAAGAGTTAAAGCAATCAGTATGACAGATTGGATAAACATTAGGTCGTTTGTTGAAGAGAATGGTATTGCTTTAAATGATATAGAATCCGGTGTGTTATCGTCTTACATTAAAAAAGGCACAGCGACAGAGAAGCAAGCGCGTGTTCTGATGTTTGTGTTAAGCAAGGTTGAAAATTACAATTATACACCAACTCATCCATTTTAATCTGTGTTAATTGGTTAAAACATCTCAAATTGTGATTATAGCAAGTCAGAACGAGCCGAGTTCTCTTATTCTGACATGTTATAAGCCAAATCAAAGTAGAGCAACCACGCGTCAAATATGGATAAAACAGTAAAAAAAAGAACCTGTATTCATGTAAAGGATACAGGTTTCTTTGTTTTAGAAAACTACCACTCTACCACCAGTTGCAATATTGTTTTTACAGATGTTTTCTAGTGCTTTCTTGGCTTGTTGATAGTCAAAGTATATATCAGGCAACAAGATTCCATTTACATTTAGTTTATAGTATGTTCTGTTCATATTGTTATCCTTTACTGTAATAATAAGACTTCTCGTTTGGTTTCTGTTTCTTCTTCGTCATCTTCTTCATCGTCATTATCAATCAGTTTATCCATACGATGATAAGCACTGTATTCAACATAACCGGTATCGATATTTTTAATTTCTTTGCATACTGTGGTTCGCCAATAATCACCATAGTTATATGCAAATTCAACTTCCATATCGTCTGGGTATAGTGATAATTCTTCTATCAGCTCTTGTACTGTCATTTTATATACCTTTTGTTTAATATTCGTCTGAACGCATAATGGTTAAAACCCGAATAGTAATATTTTCGTCTGCTGGATTTTCTGAGCCGGCATCCATTGTCTTGTTGTAATAGTCAATTTTCCAAAAATAGTTTGTTCCGTTATGCTCGATACGAGAAAAATCTCTTTCACCATAAGGGTTGTTTTCTTCATTAAAGTCATTGAATTTTTGAACTTTATCCAACAGACGCGCCCGTTCCAGATATGGTAGAGAACTAACCGCTGCAGAAACAAACACCTGGTTTTGCCCAGGTGTAAATAAATTCTGTCTTAATTGGTCATTTAATTCTGCGATTTTGCTTAACATACCGTCACCTGTTGCTGATTGATAAACTTTTGGAATTGGACAAGCGAACATCTGACCGCACGAGATAAACCCCTTCCTTTTACTGCATTCTTTTGTCCGGGCTGAAAGGTAGGTGCGATTGTGTTGATGTTTTCAGCCAACTGTTCGATAGACAGGTTGACATATTTGCAGGCGTGTTCAATCCCACGAAGATAGGCATATATTGTTGAAGGTAATAAGCGACCAGATTTTTCACTATATCCGTTTTCTAATAACCATTTTTCATAATTTTTTTTCATTTTTTATCCTTTTTGTTTCGGTTAACTATATTAATTATACGATGAAGCAAACAAAAAACGAACTGTTAAATTAGCAAAACTATCTGATTTTAGCCTATTTTTTGCTATTTTTTTGCTTTTCTTAATAATCGTGGGCGTCGGGTGAGCTGTTTTTTACTATTTATTTTAAACGGTAAATGATTACTGTATGATTTGAATAGTTTATGGTTGTTTGTTCAAAAATGGTGAGAGAACCAGTCAGCAATCGCAATAAAACGCGCATAACGATAGCCCAGACAACCCCAGAACAATGAAAACAGAAAAAGTAATAAACTATAAGCCAAATCGCCCAGAAGCAATTCTGGGTCGTCTGTGGGCTTGTTTTAAAAATGTTGATTTTTACTGATTTTGGTGTATAATCCCAAGTGAATATCGGCGAGATTGGTATTCGGACATAAAATAAAGGGATTCAACACCCTAAAACAACTGTTGTACTGTGTTGGTGCAGCATATTAAGTGTCCCGGTCATTTCATTGGGCCGGGATGTCGCATATCGTAAGAATGCGAGTCCAGTTGTTTGGATTGTTGAACTCCCGGCCACTTATGTATTAGTGGTCTTTTTTTGTTGGGGAAAATGGTTAAACGACTGCTGTTATTTTTATTTGGGCTGACAGTTGGTGCCACCTTAGTTGGTGGTTGTGTGTATAAACCCGGCAAAGAAGCAATCAAAGACAATCAATCGATACAAACATACTTTACACCCGGGGCAGATTGTGAAAAATTGATTATTCGGGAAATTAACAATGCGACTAAGATAGACATTGCGCTTTATTCAATCACACATCCGTCAATTGGTTCGTCGATAATCGCAGCACATAAAAACGGTAAAAGCATACGAATAATAACAGACCGGACACAAGCAAAAGCTAAAAAATCACTGATTGACGACTTAAAAAAAGCAGGGATACCAGTCTTAACCAATAAAAAACACAAATTACAGCATAATAAGTTTGCGATTTTTGATGATGTGCGCATTGTGTCCGGTTCGTATAATTGGACAGTCAACGCTTCTAAATACAACGCAGAAAATTGTATGTTATTCGACCAGACAAACGAAGAATTTTCCAACCAGTTTGAATATCTGTGGAATTTGTACAGTAAATAATCGGTACTTTACACCCTGGGGTGTATTGTTTTACAACAAAAATCTTTTAAAACCGCTGTCGCATGGTGAATTCTGCGCTGAATTTATCAAATTCGCGTTGCCATATGTTTGAATCACGATGTGTATATCCCAATACAATCGTTGGAACAAACCCCCAGATATCAAATTTATTATTAGATATGGACACAGAATAACGCTGGGTAAAATCGCGTTCTGTTATTTGGGAAAATGCACCATTATGCACAACCCATTTGTCATCATCGTATGCCGTCCAATAGAAATATGGTTCACCGTAAATATGAAATCCCCATGGTAATTCCGCACCAAGCCCCACACCAAATCCAGGTTGCCAGTATGAATATTCTGGTGCATTTGCAACTTCACGCGTTAGCCCGACACGCAACATAGAATACAGGCGTGCATTAAATGAATACGAAAACCGCATTTGTGCCGAATATGTATTGCCTGACAGAAAGTCGTCATATAAGTCATATGAATTATTTAGATATTGCAGGTACAAGCCACCTGATAATTTGCGCGTAAAATCGTAATTCAAATCCAGTTTTGCACCCACCGACCAATTATATCGTTCCCAACCATACCAACGGCGATTCCAAACACCCGCCAACCATACATCCCCACGATTCCAGATATAACGCGGTCCCGAGCCAACCGACAGATACAAATCATCATAATCAGAAATATCATAAATATTTGAATATACAAACGCATCTGACTTCCATCGCCAATGGTCAGATAATTTAAATTCGTAATTACCACCCAATGAAAAGTTATATCCAATCGCGGATTCTGGGTCGCTTAAATCACGACACATTGGTCCGAACATAGTATTTACGCATTCTTCGCCACCGATTGCATTATTGATATTATTATCGGGGGCGGCACCAAAGTTAAACCATACATTCCAATTCTTGTTCTG
>JAZSRL010000006.1:0-235895 GCA_045538455.1 Clostridia bacterium
TCCTTTCTTTATCTTTGCCTTTTGTATCTCACCACCATTCAGGAATAAGACGAACCAAAACGATATAATGTCCAATGTTTTTTATAATTGAAATTATTTTGGTGTTGTTTTGCCACTTGTTTAGGTTAAAATATTGTATAATAATATTATGGGAAAATTGGAAACAGATTTTTTATTATACATACCTAAAAGCTTATTATTAGGCTATGAAATTAGGGGTAGAATTGAAATAGAAGATAAAATACCGATTCGTGCTAAAATAAATAGTAATGAGATAACAGGCCACCATATACCACATGTACATATTACATACAGAAGCAAGGATTTTGTATGCAGTATTAACGATAAAATCCAAATTCTTGAACCAAAAAAATATTTAGAATCAGATGGTCGGATAATTAGGGATACTATATCAATTCCAGATAATCTACGGAAATGTAGAACTGAATGGAATCGATGCCAAACACTAATTAAATTTAACGATGAACAAATAAACTTTAAATTTCTGGACAGAAAAAAAGATGGCGATAGTATTATTATAACTAAATTATATCATTAAACCTTTTTTATCTTTGCCATTTGTCGCCCACAGGGGTAGCATTGTTTGGTTGCAGGTGTCAACGGAAGGAAAATATCGCTTAAACAATTTAATAAAAGAATTAAGTCAGGGGATACCTGGCTTTTTTAATGTCTATTTTTAAGACAATATTTTTCTTCTGTTTCGTTGACATCTGCGTTGATAGTTAAAGAACTAACAAAACAAACAATGCAGGGGTTGGTCGCCAAAAGGCAAATCTAAAAAAGGAGGAAAAACGGACAATGGAAAAAGAAGTTCTCGAAAAATATTATCTCAAAGAATTTCTCTACCTAGATGGTGCTTACGAAATCATCTTCAATATCGTAGATATTAACTTCGATAAAAAGACCATTAATGTTGCCGTAACCAAGTGTGGTGGTATTAGCGTACGAGAATACGACTTACACCAAGATGAAAACGGTAACTGGTATTTCAACTACGGCATCATGCAAGACGAAATTCAAATTAACGAATTTGAAACAATAAAAGATTAAAAGGAGTAATTATGCAAAATCAAATTAAAATCGTTATTGGCTCTTGGGGTTCATATAACGAATGTAACAACCGAGCATTAGGCTCAAAATGGTTAGATTTGTCTGACTATGCAGATTGGGACGAAATCGAAACCGAACTCAAAGAACAAGGTTTTGAATTAGATGGTCTTGATGAAGAATTATTTATTCAAGATATTGAAGGTATCTACGATAATTCTATTAACTGGGATTATGTACACCCAAAACCTTTATTTGAAACCTTAAAAGAAAGTGGAGTATTGGATAACGACTATCAATTAGAAGTTATGAATGCTTACCTAGAAAGTCAAACATTCAAAGACTTTGAAGAATTAGTAGATAAATACGGAGACCGTTGGAATGACGATATTCGCTATTATAAAGGTTTTGACTGGGAAGATTACGGTCGAGAAATGTTTGAATGCTGTGGATACCAAATCCCAGATGTCATAGAAAACTTTATTGATTTTGAAGCCTACGGTAAATACATCGGCGATTGTTACGCACAAGAATGTGAAAACGGCATCATTGAAATATGTGCCTAATTAAAAGGAGTAAAAATGAATACAACACAATTAGAAAGAAAACAAAAAGCAATAGAACTAATGAAGGAATTAAAAATCTATAAGCCATACATTGACGGCTTTATTAAAGAAAACGCTGTTTGTTACTACGAAAACTTTGCAGGCTTTTGGGCTTGGCAAGACGAAGAATTAGAAAAGAAAATCAAAGAAATTGAAACACAAAATAATTGCACTGTTTATGCAGTTACACACGAATATACTTCATTTGGCGAATGTTATGATTTCTTAATCGTAACAGATTACAAAGACGACTGGGAATACTTACTCACAAAAGCCGAACAAGGATTTTATGCTACTGCTTATGTTTGGAATAAAGACGATGAATACTGCAGTGAATTTGGCGATATATCAGTTGTCAGCTTTGGTGGCGGAATTAAAAGGGTAGGTTGACGATGATAACGCTAAACTTAACAGCTAATAATCCAGCTGAACAGAAAATTAAAAACTACCTTGAACAAAATGCCAGCGAAGAACTGGCAAACAAAATTAACAACAGTATTCAAATCCAAAAAGATAACTTAACACTAATTAACAAAAAAGACCTAACTGGCTTTATGAAATATGCAAGTGATGAAGCAAGAAAACAAGCAAGCCAAGGTTCGCAATATGCGTGTATTGAAGATAGGACTGTCTATGGCTGGGCAGTCCATTTCTTTGAAGAAGACAGTATTGAAGGCAAACTATTCAATTTAGATGGTACGGAATATAAACCAGTAGTTAAAGAAAAACCAAAACCGACAACACCAAAAGAACCAGAAAAGAAAGAAGAACAGCCAACTTTATTTGATTTACTCGGTGATGATTATACAATGCCGACAATACCAACGACTACGAAAGCAGTAACAAAAGTAGATGTTCCACCCGAACCGAAAGACAAAACAGATAACAAATATTTATCTATCCTAAATGAAATTTTAGGTGGAATCGTAAAGGAGTTTTAACTATGATTAAAATTAAAAACATTAGAAAAATACCCAAAGTAATGTTAAAGAAAATTGAAAAATTAGATAAAGAATATTATCCAAAACCGGACGGACACAAACGCTTTTATAAGTATTATACCTTGTTCAATCGTGAACTTTGTGAAGTGATTGTCGCTGTTAGACATTATTACAAACGGTGGTACTGCAAACAAGTTGTGGTGCACGGTATTCACACAGATAAGGTCTTCTTGCGTGATATAGCCTTAATTGCCGGCTTTTATGTGATTGGTTGGTATCGTGATGGTATTTCAAAATACGAAAAATGGTATGATTACGACTGGGGTTACAACGATAAAAAGTATTTTAATCTGTATGCTCCGATAGTCAATAAAGACTTTATTTTGACATTACCCGAATACAAATATTCAGCCGTCAATTTATATCCACACAACGATGTTTTGCAATACCTAAAAGCTTATGAACAGTACCCACAAGCTGAGTTATTAGTCAAAGCAAACTTGGGAGAATACGCTACCAGTAAAATGATTTTAAGGCAGTGTGCCAAAGACAAACAGTTTTGTAAGTGGCTTTACCAAAACCGTGATGAAGTCAAACATTCGGGTTATATTAGTTCGATTATTCGTGCATACAAACAAAAACGCAGTGTCAAAGAAATATATGCCTACGATAGTTTCAAAAAGAGTTTTGATTGTCCAGATAACTTCAAACGCTTAAAAGAAATGTTCACTGGTGCAGAACGCAAAAAGTTTTTAGAGTACCTAATTAAACAAAAGACCGACGGTTATTGTTACCAAGACTATTTAACTGCTTGTGAGTATTTGCAATTAGATATGACTTTACCTAAAAACAGATACCCACACGATTTCCAAAGATGGCACGACATTAGGATTGACCAATATCATACACAAAAAGCGATTGATGATAAAAAAGCTAAAAAAGAATTATACGCAAGGTTTTCAAAAGTTGCGAACAAATATCTATCACTTGAACGCTTTATGTTAAAAGATGATTATGTTTGTTTGATTGCAAAAAGTCCAGCACAGTTAATTCACGAAGGCAAAGAACTCAATCATTGTGTTGGAAGAATGAATTACGACCAAAAGTTCGCACGAGAAGAAAGTTTAATCTTCTTTATACGAAATCGGTTATCCCCAAATACACCATATGTAACTTTGGAATATTCGCCGACAAAGCATAAAGTCTTGCAGTGTTACGCTGACAGCGACAGTAAACCAACCGACGAAGTTTTGAACTTTGTCAATAAGGTATGGCTACCATTTGCCAACCGAAAGATTAAAAAAATTGCATAATAAGGAGAGAACAAAATGAACAATTATTACAGAATTAAAGGGTACGACCCAAAACACGATTTTACATTTATCTTAGACAGCCACGGCATGTTTGAAAAGAAATGGCAGTTCAGTTCCTTCTTGATACAAAGAGGATTGAAAGTGTTAGATATCTTTGATGTAGTGGATACAACGGAATTTCCACCTGTGCCAAATGATAACGCACATTTATATTTACGCAAGAGTATAAGTGGTAAAAATATTTGATAATTAAACAAGCCGGGGACGAGAATTCTCGGCTTGTTTATGCTATATTAATCAATATCTAATTCGTTCTTACTGAATATTGGGTCAGCAAAGAATTCTTCCAAAGTTAAATCAAACGCATCTGCTATCTTTGCAATAGTAGTTAGTTTAATATCATTTGTTTCACCATCAATAACGCGTTTCAAAGATGATTGTGAAATAACAACTTTCTTACACAGAGCATATTTCGTCATCTTGCTTTGATTAAGCAGTTTTGTAATTCTTTGAGCGATTGCACTTTGTAGTTTCATATCTAATTCCTATATAGATATTTTACTTTGCTATAAATTAAATATACTTGTTTGCACGGAAGTAGTGTTTTGTGGAATACTATTTTGTGTGCAAGTATATAAATGTATGTTTTATCGGTCATCGCAAAATCATGGTTACACAAAGTTTAACCGATAGATTGACTGCGCTGGTTTCTGACTTAATTAAAAGCGGTGTTCAAAATTTTATTTTTGGTAGCCATAGTCAATTTAATGATTTGTGTTATGAAATTGTTAGTAAGCTTCAAAAACAATACCCATTTATCAAAAGAAACCATTATTGTTTAGCATATGAGAATTACGCAAGCGCAGGTATTAACAATTTATATGAACATGAGATTGATTGTGAATCTGCGATTAATGCTGGTAAAAGTGCTTATATTGTTCGTAATAAAATGATGATTGATGACAGTGATTTATGTGTCTTTTATTATGATGAGAACTATCAACCATTACAGCAAATAAAAAGCAAATACGGTTTGACTACTCACCAATCACGAAGTGGTACTGCAATTGCATATCATTACGCAAAAAACAAAAACAAAATTATTATAAATATAGGAGAACAAAATGGGACTAATTAAAACTATTCACGAAAAATTTTTAGAACGCAATCCTGATGCAGACTATAACAAGCTATTCAGTAAAACTATTGAAAAGGAAAGAGAACTATCAGAATCTTTAACAGATGAACAAAAATCATCATTAAATCAATTATTAGATGATTATCAATCTTTACAGTTATTTGAACAAGTTGAACTGATAAAGTTTACATTATCTTCAGTAAAAGAAGTGTATGAATAATTTTTACGAAGAATAGTTACGTAAGATATTTAGCTTATTTTCATTGTATGCGTTGTTTCAATAACAAAAAATTAACAGTCAAAATTTTGGTTTAAATAACACTATTGACTTTTGTGTTATGCATGTTATTATATAATAAATGAATAAATCTTATTTCGGTATTACTGAATCACTATCAATGCAATTAAATAAAGCTAAAAGTATTGTTGCTTATGGTGTTGTTGGTTCCGTTGTATCCTCAAAGAAATTTAATGATATTGATATTCTTGCTTTATGTACTAATACGAAAAAAGCGAGTGAAGAAATATCTAATATATTAAGTAATTATCAACTTTCGCATGTAGATGATGCGATTAAAATAAATGGTTTTTGTGATCGTGAGATTAGTGTTGCACTATATAATATAAAAGAAGTAGAAGAATTTGTAGATCGATTTATTTTAGGTCAACGAATAATCCCAGAGCATCGTTCTTGGAGCATTGGTTATTGGTTGCCTGAAGGGTTTATAATGGATCTTTCACGAATACAAATATTAAATGATGATAGTGGTTATCTAGAAGTATTAAAAAATAGAGTACAATCTTATTCTCCATATGCACGTAAGAGAATTTTATCTGATTGCTTGGAAGAGATGAAATTAAAAGAATATAAAATGAATGAAAGTATTGACATTGAAAAGTCAATTATTGAAAATGATATTAAGCTTTGTAAAATTAGAAGTAGTTTTGCAATTAAATCAAACTATTTAAAAAGTTTCAAAAATCTTAATGAGTTATCTATCAAATCGGCTCAGGTTGACAAAGAGAGTATTTCAAAAGAGTTAGATTGGTCAAATGATTTTTATTTGGGAACATGGCAATACAGTAATGATTTTAAAAAGTTAACAGATGAAGAAATCATTGACATACTTAAATTTGCCAAAGATAAAGGTATAAGAAAATTTGATACTGCTTTTGTTTATGGTAAAGGGCATGTAGAAGAATTGCTTGGAAAAGTTTTGTCAGATGAAGATATGGTTGTTACAAAAATACCTGCAAAAATTAAACCAGAAGGAAAAAATTCGGGAAATATTGAAAATTACTACTCGGCTGAATATATTTTTAAGTGTTTTAATGTGTCAAGTCATAGATTGCATCAATCTCAAATTGAAACAGTGCTTTTACATAACTGGATTCCATCTTGGAAAGATACACCTGTTTTAAAGTGGTTAAATGTACTTAAACAAGAAGGTCGAGTTAAAAAGGTTGGGATATCATTACCTAATGGTTATGATGAAATTTTACCAGAAGAAGTATTAAAGCAAATAGATGTAATTGAAGCACCTTATAATACTAACAATAGATGGATTGAAAAATCATTAGATTTTTATAAATCTTACGGTAAAGAAATAATTTTGAGAAGTTTATTTCAACAAGGAAAATCTTTACGAGAAGGAAGTTTGTCTCATCCTTCGTTAATTATTCAAAAAGTGAAAAATCTAGGCACCTCTTTGACAATTGGTATGACAACTAAGTCACAAATTAACGAAAATATTAAAGTATTAAAAGGAGTTGAAAAATGAGAACAAGAGAAGAATTAAAAGATGGCCAAATTACAGTTGAAATAAACGGTAAAAAGCATAAGTTAACAGAGTTTATGTTTGGAGCATTAGAAACCGATCGCAACAACCCTTTGTGTTGTGTAAGTGAGGCAAATAATTCATTTAGTATTGATTATTGGAAAGGGTGCTCATTTCAATGTGCTTATTGTCATGTGCAAGGATCACGTGAAGATTTAGATTCAAATTATAGAATGTTTAAGAAACCTATTCCGCGTAGTACCTTTACAGTAGAACAGATCGTTGATGCTTTAGTTAAACATAAATATTTTAAAAAAGACGAAAGCGTAATAAGTATTTGCACTTCAAGTACTGAACCTTTTGGAAGTAAAGAGGTTACGGAAAGCACTCTACATACAATGGAATATTTTGTTGAAAAGGGTTTTAAAAATCCATTTTGGATTGTTACAAAAGCAAATATTCCTCAAGGAGTTAAAGAGCGCTTAAAAAGAATCACAAGTCATGGTAATAAAATAATGATATCTATATGTTGGGGAAATAACCCAAAAGAAATTGAGCCTATGCAAAGCGATAGATTTAAAAACATTAGAGAGTTGCGTGATACAGGTGTTACAGTGAGCTGGTATCTTCGCCCTTTAGTTGCCGAATGGGGTGCAAATCAAAAGAATCTTGAAAAAATGATAAAAAAAATAGGTGCGGAACATGGTGATGATATTGATATGATAATTCCTGGTGGACTAAGATGGACAGAAGGAATTGAATATGGCATTAAAGATTTACGTAACTTGCCGATGCCACAATTGTCGAAAGAATATAATAAAAAAACATTATCAAATGAAATTGAAAAAACAATAATTAGTTTATGTGCTAAATATTTACCGAAAAAGCCTGTATATTTTAATTCATCGTGTGCTATTTCGCATATGTTAAATAAATCAAATATAGCTTTACTAAATATACTAGATCACTCAATTTGTCAGAAATCTGTTTGTAATAATCCAAGCTCAAAAAAATGTGGTAGGATATCTTTTTCACGCGATGAACTCGATATATTTGAATCGGCACTTAGAAGAGAAGAAATTGAAATATCTTTACAAAAACTCGATGTTCATGATGGGCTTGTATCACAACCAAAGTTAAAAGATTTTCCATATTCAGTTTCTCAGCAAATAAAAAAAACAATAGCAAATGTTGCAGATAAATTAGAGGTCATACAATGATAGCAAATAATTTAAAAAGTGGTGATTGTGTAGGAGTATGTGCTCCATCAGGTATTATAAAGAATACCCATAGTACCGAACTAAAAAGAAGTGAAAAGTTCTTCAACGAATATGGTATTAGCGTAAAATATAGTAAGAATTTGTACGCAAATACATTAGGCTATTCAGCCACAGTTAAAGATAAAGTCGATGATTTAAATTCTTTAATTAGAGATAAACAAATTAAGGCTATTGTTTTTGCAAAAGGTGGTAATAACAGTAATTCAATTTTGGATTATATTGATTATGAAGCCATTAAAAATAATCCAAAAATTTTTATGGGATTTAGCGACATTACAATACTACTTAATGCAATATATAAAATGACGGGTCTTGTCACGTATCATTTTACAAATTTTAAAGGTTTTTGTTCGGGTAATGAAGTATTTAACAGACATCAATTTGAAGAGGCATTTTTAAATAAATTGATTGGTAATGCTGAAAAATTGTCAAATTGGCAGGTTATTAGGCATGGATGTGCAAGTGGTAAATTAGTTGGTGGTAATGTGAATACATTGGTAAAACTTATAGGTACAAAGTATTGTCCACGTTTTGACAATAAAATTCTTTTTATAGAGGCATTTGGGATGGAACATTCTGCAGAAGAGGTTATGAGCGTAATTTATCAATTAAAACAAAATGGTGTTTTTAACAAGATAAATGGACTTATAATAGGTAATTATGATAACAGCTATAATTATAAACTTGAGAATATAGTTTTAGAAGTTGTAAATGATAGCACTTTCCCAATAATAAAGTGTAATGATTTTGGACATACAACAACTAATATGGTTTTACCAATTGGCCTACAGTGTAGTATAAATACTAGTGATTGTTCATTGTGTTTTAAACAAAAATTAACAAAGTAAATATACATAATATACTGGCATAATAAAATAAAATTTATAGGAGTGAAATGCAATCTCAAATATCAAATGAAATTAAAAAATTGTTTAAGTTACATTCTTTAGGTGAAGGGTATAAATATCAAGAAAGTTTGTCAGTAATTGCTAGACCTGAGACGAATTTATTATTTAATATTTCAGGTGGTGTATTGTTTCAAGATGAATTATTGGGGCTTAAAAAGCCATATGATACGCATCTCGCCTCTGAACAAAAATGCGTCCGTATGAATGATTTAACAAAAATAGGTGTTACGGGAAGGCATCATATTTTTTTTGAAATGTTAAATAGATATTTATTTTACAGTGGTACTGAAAAAGAAGTAAAAAATGAATTTATTACGAGTATGTATTCATTTTTAGTCAATGAACTTGGGCTTGATAAAACACGATTATCTGTTACTGTACATCCAAAAGATGATATAACTCTTGCCGCATGGAAAAATAACGCAGTTACTAATATCACATTTGATAACAAAAATATATTTATTTATCCATATGAGGCTGCTAATAAAAGTGCATTGCGTAGTGAAATACTTTGGGAAAATGATGTTGAAAAACATACTAAAATTGAACTATTTAATATGGACTTTACTCAGTTTAATTCAAAAGAAGTTTTTAACAATCCAACTAACTTGATTTCAGCTTCTGCAGGTGGGGCTCTTGATAGGTTAGTTTCGGCAATTGAAAATAAATCTAGCGATTACGAAAACAGTATGTGGTGTAATTCAATACAAAAAATAAGTGAAAATAGGCATATTGATATTATACAAGCACATAGGTTAATGGATTTTGCGAATGCAGCCTTTCAGATAATTAATGATGGGGTTTTACCAAATAATAGTGAAAAGCATTCTAAACAGTTAAGACGGATTTTACGCATAATGTTGGATTATTGCATAGATAATGGGGTCTTGTTAAATGAAGTTGTTGACATTTATCCAGAAAATTTACCGAATGTTACAAAGTCAAAACTTTTAGAATTAGTTCTTTGTGAAAAGGAAAAGTATGATATCCATGTTAATAAGAAACTTAAAGAAATTAAAAGTCAGATTAAAAAATCTAGCAAAAAAAATCTTACACGTGAATATTTAAAGTCGATTGGTTTACCTGAAAGTAGGTTGAATGAATTACTTTTAAGTAATCAAATAAATACAGAGAAAGTACAATAAAATTTGCCATGTTTCTGGAAAACTTTCAAAATTAAATATTGAGATCCTGGCGTGCGCTTGTCTTGATACAAGTGGCGTCGCTTCGCTCCGCCAGACAAGCACCCGCCAGTCCCAAAACCAGTGGCTGAAATTGGGGTGGCTCGCAGGCTTTCCGCCAACCCCAATTTTCTTTCCAGCCACTGTCGTTAATCGCTTTTCTTCATGCGGGCGATTACTTCGGGACTGACTGTGCCTTGTAATACACCCGTGTCGATACATTTGAAGTTGTCAAAGAGCAGTAGTTTTTTATCTTCTTGACCAATACGACAAACGACATCGTCGTTGGTAATGTCAGAAATAAAATACTGTGGAAGGTTTTTGCTATACACAACTTTTTCACCAGACTTTTCTAAATACTTGATTAAGTAGGCAAGTGCATTACCAAGTCGATAGATGTTATCGATTGTCTTGAAATCTGAACGACCAAAGCGTTGATTAAAATAACTGCATTGATAACTATCTTGCATTTGGATTGTGTGTTTATCAAAGTCCCTTACATGAGTTAATTCGCCTGGTAAAGTTTCTTTAGGAATATTAAATAATCCGTGAAAATGTAGGCGACCGGTTTCTGGTGCTCGTTCCCAAACGCCCATGTATTTCCAATCCTTGCGATAGCAAAAATTTCGTAGGCAAGTACGAATACCTTTCTTAAAACTTTCTTCCGTATGTTTTTTGTTGTCGTAAGTAAAAGTACAAAAATAATTAAAACCTGCTAAGTATGCTTTACGGCTCATTCGAACTCTCCGCACAATCATATTGCGTCGTTTACGCTCCAGGTTCATTTGGACAAAATCTTCACAAGATTCTGCTTGGTTAAAATAGGGAAGCATATCTTGTATGATTTGTGATTTGCGTAATCGGTACGGATAGTCTTTGTATTTGTCATAAAGCTGATTAAATAAATCACGACGAGTTGTTAATTCTTTGCAAATCGTATCTTTAATTTTGATACAGTTGGAAGCAGAGGGCTCTTGTGTAGAGTCCTCTTTTTCCTGACTGTAATTTTGATTAGGAACACTAATCAAATCACCATAATCACGGTGGTTTATCTGTTCTTCGACAATGCGTATCGTATGAGGAATAGCGATGTAATGACTGCCATCAAAATAGACTTTGGCGTCTAGGTAGGGCATTCCACAGCCTTTCTTTTCGCCTGCCTTTGATATTTACGGTCATCTCGATCAATTTGTCTAAATGCTTTCTTCATATTCTTGAAGATGTATTTGTTAATCTTTTGATTGTACTTCTCGGAGACAAATTCGGCAGTATCCAGTGTATGACTAAATGTTTCATAGTAATGGTCCAGTACCGAATTGATCAGTTCATTCTTGTGAAAATTTATCATGCAGTTTTCCTCCTTTGATAAAAGTTTGCTGGTAACTCGTCATCGTTCTTGGTTAAATATTCAATGTAACCTTCCAGTGTTTCAGCCGTTGGTTCTGCTTGTATATAGTCAAAGTCTTCATCTAAATGACCTTCATAAAACTTGGGTTTGCAAGACTGACTGTCATAACAAGCAAAGACATTGTAGTCAGCGATGACGGTTTCTTCGGTATAGCAACTGGTATCTTTTTTGCCAGATGCAATATACCTATCGAATAAACTACTGTTTTCAATTTTTCTAATTTTCCATTTCAGTTGGTTAACTTGACCGTATTCGTCATAACCTAAATCTAATTTTACGATTTCAATAAACTGTGCCAATTCACGAATATTTACATCAATCAACATTGGTCGTTGCGTGTCTAAATAAATGTCTAAATCATTGTGGCCGTGTTGTTCGTACCACCGACTTTGCCAATCGGGGAAGTACATACTCAATCTGCTGTTTAGATACTTTTGAGCTTCGGTAATGCAGATTACTTCATACGGTAAATTGAAATGTGTCTTAACAAAGGGATTGGCAAAGCCTAAACGATACGGGTTAATCCGGCGATTGTATCTAATACTGTATCTAAATTTTTTGAACTTCATATCGTAATTTGCCGACACACAATGAGTTGGAATAGTTTTAATACTTGCAAAACCACTTAATTGTTTGGTTAGGATTTCTTTCATCATGGCACGGTTACGGTCTCTGTTAAAAGCTTGTTCGTGTGCAATATGTGTCATAAAGCAAGTCTTACCAGTTCTCGGTGGTGCGAAGATGATAGTAATCATTATGCCACCAAATCAAGCGTTTGGGATTTGAATAATACATAATTAAAGCCATGATAATAGTTAACTCCGTCGGTCCAAATGTTAGTACCATTGGGGAGTATTTCACCATACCAAGTAATTGGATACCAAGTGCGTGTTGCTACATCCAAAATGTATTGATTGGTGTTTTGTGAATAGTAATAATTTTCTCCGTCTGACCAAATATAAGCACCATTAAATGAATCAAGACCGTTCCATGTAATTGGATTCCAAGTGTGTGTTGCAACATCTAAAACAAAATGATTAGTTTTATTGGAACAATAATAATTAATACCGTCCGTCCATATATTTCCACCAGAAAATGCATCAAAACCATTCCAAGTTATTTCTTCAAATTCATTGGTCGAAAAATTATATTTGTAGTGTTTATATTTTGTCCAGTTAGCATCAATACTACCAGATGCATAATAATCGATATGCACGATATTGCACAAAATACACTATATATGGTATAGATAGTGGTACTCCGAACGGGAATCGAACCCGTGATTACACCGTGAGAGGGTGTCGTCTTAGCCGCTTGACCATCGGAGCAGATTACAGTTGAATTATATACGAAAACGCGCTATTATGCAATATGAATTTACCACATAAGAAAGTTTGTATTACAACCTTAGGTTGCGATAAAAACCGGGCGGACAGTGAAGTCTTAGCTGGTTATTTGCAGCGTGCTGGTTGTCAAATGGTTGATGATGATGCATTGGCAGATATTATTATTGTTAATACTTGTGGGTTTATTAATAGTGCTCGGCAGGAAAGTATTGACTGTATTACGGCAAAATTGGTCTACAAACCTCATGTGCTTTTAGTAGTTTGTGGCTGTATTGTACCTAATAATCGTGATGATTTGTGTCATGGCTTGCCTGAAGTTGACATTTGGTGGGATACTAAAAACTATCACGATTTAGCGGCTCTATTAACAGGTAAGACTGCGGTAGCGGGAAATAAATTGTTGTCAACGCCTTCTAGTTATGTATATATCAAAATTGCAGATGGGTGTAACCGCCGATGTGCATTTTGTACAATTCCATCAATTCGTGGAAAATATGTTTCGCGTCCTATTAAAGAAATTGTTGATGAGGTTCAACATTTTGCGAAACTTGGCGTGCCGGAATTTATTTTAGTTGCACAAGATGTTACAATGTACGGTGTTGATTTGGGTTCGAGTTTAGTTGACTTATTACAGGCAATTACAGCTGTTGACGGTGTTAAGCGTGTTCGCTTGCATTATTGTTATCCAGAATTGTTAACAGATAAACTATTGCAAGAAATAGCGAACAATGAAAAGATTGTTAAATATTTAGACATACCGTTTCAGCATTGTAATGCGCGTATTTTAAAGCTGATGGGGCGCCGTGGTAGTGCGGAAAGCTATCGCGATTTAATTGAGAAGATTCGTCGTGTAATTCCAGGTATTACAATTCGTGCAACTATGATGGTTGGATTTCCAACTGAAACTAAGCAAGAATTTAAAGAGTTAGTCGAATTTTTAAAAACAGTAAAATTGGATTATGTTGGTTTTTTTGCATATTCGCGTGAGCCAGGTACAGCTGCTTTTGATATGAAACAGGTGTGCAAATTAGTAAAACGCAAACGCTTAAGGATTGTTGAAAAAACCCAACAAGCAATTTTAGATGCTAAACATCTCAGTGAAAAAGGTAAAACTGTGCGCGTGCTATGCGATGCGGTGGTTGATGGTGTTGCTCGTTGTCGAACGGCTGCTCAAAGTCCAGAAGTTGATCCATGTATTTTTATTGATCAAATTGACCAAGACCAAACTTTCGTGGTTGGTGAAGAATATGATGTTAAATTGTAATGGGATTCGTGCTTGATGGTAAATTATAAATATGTAATAATTTAATATGGAAACATTGTTTGATAATTTGCATCAAACGCAAAAACCTTTAGCTGAAAGAATGCGTCCGTGTGTTTTAAGTCAGTTTGCCGGGCAACAACATTTGTTGGCAGAGGGGAAATTATTGCGTCGTTTAATTCAAGCAGGGCGTGTGCCAAGTGTAATTTTTTTTGGACCTCCGGGGACTGGTAAAACAACTCTGGCTCAGATAATTGCAGATAGTAGTAATGCTAAATTCGTTAAATTGAACGCTGTATCGACTGGTGTTGCGGAAGTTAAGGCTGTTATGCAACAAGCTAAAGCGGATTTTGAATTACACGGTAAGAAAACTTATTTATTGCTGGATGAATGTCATAGGTGGAGTAAGGCGCAAAGCGATTCTTTGCTTGGTGCGCTTGAAGCAGGTTATTTATTATTAATTGGATGTACAACGGAAAATCCTAGTTACAGTATGACGCGGGCAATAGTCTCGCGTTGTACTGTGTTTGAGTTTAAGCGTTTAAGTGAAGACGATATTATGTCTCTTTTGAAAAAGGCTATTACATCTCCGCAAGGATTAGCAGATTTTAAATTAAATATTGATGATGATGCTTTAAAATATTTCGCTACGGCGTGTGCCGGTGATGTACGAAGTGCGTTAAATGGCTTAGAACTTTGTGCAATTACGACGAAACCAAACATTGACGGTGTGATTATGGTTGATAAAAAAGTAGCGGCAGAATGTTTGCAACAAAAAGCGCTAAACCTGGATGAAACTTTGTACTACCATATTTTGAGTGCGTTTTGTAAAAGTTTGCGTGGTAGTGATGCAACCGCAGCTTTGTATTATGCTAATCGATTAATGGCTGCCGGTATGCAACCGCAAATTATTGCCCGCCGCGTGATTGCACATGCTTGTGAAGATGTAGGATTGGCGGATCCGCAAGCTATGGTGCAAGCATGTTCGGCATTATATGCCTTGGATAATATGGGAATGCCAGAAGGAAATTTAGCTTTGACCCAAGCAATAGTTTATGTTTGTCAAGCTCCAAAAGATAATCGTGTTGTAACAGCAATGAGTCAGGCTCAAGATGATGCAGCGAATCATGCAGATGATCGGATTCCCGAATATTTAAAGAATCATACCGAAGCTCATAAAGATTACAAATACCCGCATGATTTTGGTGGTTATGTAGATCAACAATACTTGCCGGATAGTTTATTAGGGCGCGATTATTTCCCGGATAAAAAAACGAAAAATTAATTTGTCTAAAATAAAAATATTGATATATACTAGTTTGAATTTAAATTAAATTTGGGGGGCAAATGAAATTTAAAAAAAGTTTTAGTTTTTTATCACTGCTAGCTTTTACTTTTTTTGTTGCTTCTATTTTTAGTGTTTTTGGTAGTGCGGGAAATTTAACAAATGCTGTTTTTGGTGCAAGTTCTGATTTAAGTAATGTTAATGCGGGGAACTCTTCGAATACGCCTATTTTGATTGGATGTATTGTGTCGGGGGTTTTGTTTCTTGCTTCAATTTGTTTTATTGTAATCGACTCATTGAAGTATAAAAAACGCAATTCAGGAAATGTAAAAAATGCTAAACCTTTGAAAGTTAAGAAAGAAACTAAAATTCAATTTCCAGCAAAACAAGTGCAACAAGCTGTTCATAATGAAGTGAATCCAGTGGTTGAAAATAAAGAGCACTTGAATCAAAATAACCAAACAAATCAAGTTCAACAACCAGCTCCGCAAGTTGTTGTAAAACCTTCTGTTGAAGAAGACGAAGATGATGGCGAATACATTTAAAAATAGTAAAAATTTCTTTAATGAGTTAAAAAACAATTGACAAGTTTAATAAAAATGTGCTTTACAAATTCAAAATAATATTGTAATATAGAGCTTATTGTGGATTTATTAGCGGGGAGGATTGTTTTTTGAGTAAAGTCGATGCGATCGAAGTTGAAGGCAGTGTCATTGAAGTGATGCGAAATGCTAAGTTCAAAGTTAAATTGTCTAATGGTCATGTAATTATGGCGTACTTATCTGGAAAGCTTTACAAGAATAACATTAAGGTCCTTGAAGGTGATATGGTGAAGTTGGAAATTTCACCTTATGATCTGAACAATGGCCGCATTACCTGGCGCAGTAAATCTGTAATTGATAACGGAGGGAATGGACAATGAAAGTTAGAAGTGGAGTAAAGCCGATTTGCAACAAATGTAAAGTAATCAAACGCGAAGGTACCGTTATGGTCATTTGTGAAAATCCAAAACACAAACAACGCCAACCGCGTCCGTGTAAATCACCGCGTTAAGGCAAATTCTCGTGCATCCCGCGCGGCAATATTGGGGTGCGCGTTTTTATAGATAAATTAAAAAAGGAGAAAATAATGGCAAGAATTTGTGGTGTAGATATACCGAAGGATAAATGCATTAAATATGCTTTAACTTATATCTATGGCATTGGTTTAAAAACGGCAGATAAAATCTGTGCGGCTTGTGAAGTAGATCCAACAATTCGTACTAAAGATGTGCCGGAAGCAAAAATTAACGAAATTAGAACTTACATTGATAAGAATTTCAAAACAGAAGGTGACTTGCGTCGTGAAATATCTTTAGATATTAAACGCTTGACGGAAATTGGTTGCTACCGTGGTATTCGTCATCGTAAAGGTTTACCTGTTCGTGGTCAATCGACCAAACAAAATGCGCGTACACGCAAAGGTCCAAAGAAAATGGTTATTAGGACCAAGTCATCATAAGGAGTTTAGGAGGAAATAAATGGCAGAAGCAAAATCAAATGCACCGATGAAGAAAAAGCCAGTTGCAAAGCGTAAACATAAAAAAACATTAAATGCAAAAGGTAAAGCTTTTATCAATGCATCATTTAATAACACGATTGTAACTTTGACAGATGAACAAGGCAATGTTATCAATTGGGCAAGTGCTGGTGTTGCAGGTTTCAAAGGCAGTCGTAAATCAACCCCATTCGCAGCTCAAACAACTGCAGAAAAAGCAGCTGCTACTGCAAAAGAAATGGGTTTATTAAAAGTCGATGTTTTTGTTAAGGGGCCGGGTGCTGGTCGTGAAAACGCTATTCGTGCGTTGAATCAAGCCGGTTTGGAAGTGTTATCAATTACAGATACTTCACCGGTTGCTCATAACGGTTGTAGACCACCGAAGAGGAGGAGAAAATAATTATGGCAAAATATATTGGTCCAGATTGTCGTCTTTGCCGTCGTGAAGGATGTAAGTTGTTTTTGAAAGGTGAACGTTGTTTATCTGCAAAATGTGCAATGGAAAAGCGTCCTGTTGTCCCTGGACAACACGGCTTAGCTCGTAAGAAAGAAAAAGAATATGGTACACAGTTGCGTGAAAAACAAAAAGTAAAACGCGCATACGGTTTACAAGAAAAACAATTCCATGCTTTATATGAAAAGGCTGCTAATACCAAAGGCCGTACTGGCGACAATTTATTGTCTTACTTGGAACGCCGTTTGGATAATGTTGTTTATCGTATGGGTATTGCAGATAGCCGTAGTGAAGCTCGTCAATTGGTTTCACATGGTCATATTACTGTTAACGGTAAATCTGTAAATATTCCTTCATATTTAGTTGAAAAAGGTGATATTATCGCAATTAAAGAAACTAAAAAAGAATTGGAAATTTTCAAAGTTTTGAAAGACCAAAAAATCAGTTTACCAAAATGGTTGGATTTTTCTGGGGCAAAATTGTCTGGTAAAATTTTGGAATTACCTACGCGTGAAGATATTGATTTGAACATTCAAGAAAACTTAATTATTGAGCTGTATTCGAAATAATCTGTAAATTTGTAAAATGTTAATTATTTGAAAGGGAGAAAATTATTATGCTAAAAATGGAATTAATGAAACCGAAAATTACGGTTAACGAAAGTACCGGTGCGAAAAGTGCACGCTTTATTATTGAACCTTTAGAACGCGGATATGGAACCACTTTGGGTAACATGATTCGCCGTGTTTCATTGGGAAATTTGCCTGGTACAGCGGTTACTGCTATTCGTATTAACGGCGTTAATAATGAGTTTTCAACAGTTAAAGGCATAGTTGAAGATGTTACCGACATCGTTTTAAATGTTAAAAGCTTAATTTTAAAAGCTTTAACAGATGATTTAAGTTACACAACAACTATGCGTATTAACAAAAAAACTGCTGGTCCGATTTATGCAAAAGATATTGAACATGATAGTTTAATTGAAATTTGCAATCCAGATTTGGTCATTGCTACTTTAGATAGCGATACTGAATTCAAAATGGAATTGTCAGTTGCTCGTGGTCGTGGTTATGTTGTAGCTAAAGACCAAAAAGGCGCACATGATACAATTGGTTACATTGCGGTTGATAGCCTTTATAGTCCTGTTGTTAAATGTAATTATTTCGTTGAACCGAGCCGTGTTGGTGGTGATATGAACTATGATAAGTTGACAGTTGAATTGACCACAAACGGCAGTGTTGAAGCCAAGGAAGTTGTGGCTTTAGCGGCTAAATTAATTCAAGACCATTTAACTTTATTAATTGGTATGGTCGAAAGTATGGCTGGACACAATACTTTTGTGGAAAGCAAAGAAGAAACGGTTGAAAAGATTTTTGAAACCAGCATTGAAGATTTGGAACTTTCACCGCGTAGCGCAAACTGCTTGAATCGTGCTAACATCAAAACTATCCGTGATTTGATTAGCAAGAGTAAAGATGATATGTTGCGCGTACGAAACTTGGGTTCTAAGAGTCTTGATGAAATTATTTCTAAATTGGCAAGTCTTGGCTTGTCATTGCGATCAGAAGAGGAGGGGAACTTTTAATGAAACCAGCAAAATTAGGGCGTGAAACTTCGCAACACATGGCTATTTTGCGTAACCAAGTCTCGACTTTGTTTTGGACGGGACGCGTTTCAACGACATATGCACGTGCAAAAGCAACAGGAGCTTTAGCTGAAAAATATTTGACTTTGGCTATTAATTCTTATGCTGACACTGTAACAGTTGAAAAAGAATTTACCGATAAAAAAGGTGTTAAAACTAAGCGTAAAGTTTTAATTGACGGACCAAAAAAATTGGCTGCTCGTCGTAAATTAATGGCTTCGCTTTATGATTTTCAAGAAATTCGCAGCAAAGATGAAAGCAAAAAAAGCTTTGAAAAACGCACTCAACACATTAACCATCCAATTATTGAAAAAATCTTCAATGAATTGGCACCAAAATACGCAAAGCGAATTAAAGAAACCGGTTCAGCAGGTGGTTATACTCGCGTACTGAAAACAGGTATTCGTAAAGGTGACGATGCGATGACAGCAATTGTTGAGTTGGTTTAATTAACCAACTTCATCAATTTGTACATCTCCGCAGAGTACATCATTGTATGAATATGAAAGGCATGGGATTCGTCCTGTGTCTTTTTTATTTGCTTTTAGTCGTACAATAAAAACACTTGGGAATGTATTTTCAATTGTGCCTGCATATTTCGAGATGCGTTTACGGCCGCGACAAACAGACATATTAATATCTTTCCCAAGCATGGCGTGGATTTTCGCTTTAATAACTTCAATTGATTGAGTTTTTTTTCGCATACTTTAATTATTGCCAAAATATATTTTTAGTATAGGGGGAATTTTTATGGAAGTTTTGATGGAAAATTTAGCGGAAAAAGAATTAATTGCGTTGGATCATGTTCAGATTAAAAGTGAACAGAAGGTTAATATACCTGCGGGAGCAAAAAAGTTGATGACTGTAACTTGTCAATTATTAAACCCAAAGGTTGAAGTTAATCAAAGTGAAATCCTGGTAGTTGGTAACTTGAATACAAGATTGATTTTTATTAATGAATTTGACAAATATGACAGCGAAGATATATCTGAAGTTTTTGAAAAGAAAGTAACTGTTAAAGACTATGGTGGTCTATGTGATATTTTGGCTCGTGTGGAATTAATGAAAAGTGAGTGGAAAATCTCCGATGATAAAATAGACATTGATAACTCGTTAATGGTACATGTTTGGGGCGTAAAATCGCGAGAGATGCAAGTAGTTGGTAATTTAACTGGAGATGTTGAAGTACAAAAAAATGAACAACTATTTCTAACTTTTCATTCAAAATTAAACGATAAATTTGAAATTTCGGAAAATATCAAACTAGATAATGTTTGTGAAGGTGTTTTAAGTGTTGATGTGAATCCTAACTTAAAAGATGTGATTTCTGCGTCCGGAAAAGTTAATTTGAAGGGTGTAATGATGGTTAATATTCTATGTGTCAAAACTGTTGATGGTACGAGTGTTCCATATAATATAAACCATGAGATTGATTTTGCAAAGAGTGTAACCGTAAATGGTTTGACCGATGAAGATATCGTATGTGGTGTTGTTAATACGAATAATGTAAAAATGCATATAGAAAACTCAAACGATGGTGCGATCTTGGTTTTAAGTTGTGATATTAGCTTTGATGCGCGTACTTATTGTAATCGTAAATTTAATATGGTTACTGATGCTATTTCATTTAGCAAAGAACTAACTTTACAAACTACACAACTTAACTGTGTGGAAATATTGCCGCAGGTCAATACTGTTGTCGATATAGAAAATAATTTAAATATCGCTTCGAATTCCGGTTATATCTCACATGTTGTTGCAGTGGAAGGTATGTGTGTAAATAATTTGCAAGTAAATGTTACCGATAATAAAGCATTATTAGAGGGGGTATTGGGGGTTAACTTATTATTGGAGAATGAGGAGCATTTAATTACTGGTGAACATTTTGATGTACCATTCCAAACTTCTGTGCGTATGGATAATTTAGATCGTGAATATGTAGTAGATGCGTCAGTTGTGCCGTTAGTTGTTAATGCGAAAGCACGGCGTGGAACTGAATTATTAATTGATGCACAGTTGTGTGTAACTGTACAAGCAGAAACAAAAAAAACTGTCACTGTTGTAAATAGTTTAATTGAAGGCCAAGAGAAAAAAGATGACGGTAGTGCAATCCAGATTTATATAATCGGGGAAAAAGAAAACTTATGGAATTTGGCTAAGCGTACAAATTTAAGTTGCGAGGCACTGTTGCAACAAAATCCAAATCTTGAGAATGGTTGCACTCCGGGCGAAAGAATCGTCGTTTATCGTTATGAAAATGTAAGCTTATAAGATTGTTTTAAATGAAATTTAAAAAAGCGGGTAAATCGTTGGCAAAGTAAAAAAATTTGTCTCGATGACCCGTTTTTTATTATTTTATGTGTTAAAATTTAAATACAAATTTTGTAAAATTATTTAACAAAAATTTCTAGTAATATTGACAAAAACTGCTAATTTTGTTAACATTATAACTAATAAATTAGCAAAAATTTAATAATGATAAATAAGGGGAAGGAAAATGAAAAATTTATTTTTAAGTTTATCTTGGTTTAACGAAGATGGTACGCCAGGTGCTTATTTATGGGCAGCTTTAACTTTGGCGGCGATTATCGTTTTTTCGACCATTATTTTTATGATTTATCGTTTATATGGCCGTTCACGCACTAAGAGTAATTTAAGTTCAACAAACACTGTTGAACCGGTAGTAACTCCTGTTGCGGGGCCGATTGAGTTTGAAAAGCGTAATGATCAAGCTTTAGAACTTTATGATCCGGAAAAAGCAAGAGCAGAAGCGGAAGAAATTGAACGCGCACAAGCAGAAAAACAACGCCAAGAAGAAGAACGCTTGCAAGCTTTAATGTTAGAAGAAGAAAGAAAACGCAAAGAATTAGAAGCAAAAGAACGCGAATTTGAAGAAAAACGCCAACGCGAAGAAGAAGCGCGTTTAGAACGCGAACGCGAAATTGAAGCACGACTTGCCGAGAAAGAACGCTTGATGGAAGAACAATTTAAGGCACAACAAGATGTGTCGAAAAACGAAAAGAAAAACAAAAATGAAGATAGCTTTTTCTTTGGCGATGAAGATGAAGAAGATGCTTTTAGTTTTGGCGATGATGATAGTGAAAATGATGAAGCAGTTGATTTCTGGGATCAAGCAAAAAACTTTAATGAAACAAAAGAGCAAGAGCCAATTATAACTCCAGTTGCTCCTCAAACGGCATCAGTAGCTGAAACGGAAGTTCAGACAGTAGATCCGCGTATGGAAAAGTTAATGGAAGAATTGGAAAATCAAAAACAAGCGGAACAAGAACGCTTCGCAAAATTAATGGCTGAATTGGAACAACAAAAACAAGAAACAGCTCGTTTACAAGATCAACTGTCTGATAAAAAAAGTTCTGAAGAATTAATTAACCAAGCAAAGAAAGAAATGGAACAAATGATTAAGGATAGTCAAAACAAAATTAATTCAATTGAAAAAACAGAAAAGAAAGACAAAGATAATAAAGATTTATTGGATGAAATTAAAAATGTTTTGGCAGCGGAACGCGAAGCACAGGAACTTCGTTTACGCGAACAAGAAAATAGCTTGGCTGCTGTTTTGAATGCGATGGAAAATGAACGCCGTGTAAAAGAAGAAAATGCTTTATATGCAGAACAAGAAGCAAAAAAAGAAAATGAATTTGTAAAAATGCAAAACCAATATCAAGACGCTATTAATCAAATGCAAAATCGTTTTCAAGAGATGTTAAACGAAGCTAACGCACAAAAAAATACTTCAGTTTATGGTGCTGACCGTGAAATTCAAAATGCATATCAAGCTCAAGTTGAACGCGAACGCGCTGAAACGCTAACTTTAATTGAACAAATGCAACATGAAGTTGATAGATTAAATAAAGAGCGTGAAGCAGAACGCCGTGAATATGAAGAAAAACAAAAAAATCTAGATATTGCATTAGCAGAAGCTTTGCAAACACAACGCAATGAATTTGAACAAGCACAACAACGCGTGGCTGATACTAACATGGCTAATGTAGAAAAAATCTTGCAAGATATTGAAAAACAACGCGCCCATGAACAAGAAATGTTTAGCAATATTTTGAGTGAATTAGCAGCTGAACGCGAAGACAATAATCAAGCAAAAGCTGCGTTGGAACAAATGGTTCGTGAAAGTGAAACTCGTATTCAAAAATTGGAAAGCCAAAACTTACCGCGTGGTTTAGATGAAGAAACTATTGCTTCGTTGAAAGAAGTGTTAGCTAATGAACGCGAAGAACAAGCGCAACGCATGGAAGAATACAAACGCGAAATTGCTGTTTTGCGCGAAACCTTAGAAGCCGAACGCAATAACAAAAAAGTAGTAGACGAAGATGATGATGCCAATGAAGTTGTTTATACTGCACGCGAAACGGAGATTGACGATGAAATGAAAGCGCGTATGGATGCAATGCAAAGTGAAATTCAATATTTGAATGAATTGCGTGAAAATGAACGCGCTGAATCTGAAAAGCGTCATGCTGAATTATTGGAAGCGTTAAATCGTTCAATCATAAGTGGTGAAAATGCGCGCACCCCTGAAACACAACAAACTGAATTGGAAAGTGTAGAACGAATTTTAACTATGGAACGCGATCGTTATGCTGATATTATGAATGAATTAGCTGAAACTCGTGAAGATTCGAAAAAAGCACAAGAAGCAATGCAACAATTGTTGCAAGAAAATGCAGAATTAATTGATCAATTAAACAACAAAAAAGAAGCACGCGGCATTGATGAAGAAACTATGGCTGCTTTAAAAGAGTTGTTGGCTCATGAACGCGATATGCAAGAAAAGCGTTTGGCTGAACATGAAGATCGTTTAAACATGGCCGTTTCTTCAATTGAAGAACAAAAACAAAACCGTGTGGAAGAAGACCGAAATGCTGTTTATGAACAAGCAATTGCGGATATGCGTGCGCAATACGAAGCAGAATTAAATGCCTTGCGTGATTCGATTGCAATGCAAAAGGCCGAAAATGAGATAAAAGTTGTTGATCCAGATGAAGATGATAATACAAGTGCG
Source organism: Clostridia bacterium (assembly GCA_045538455.1). Classification (GTDB taxonomy): domain Bacteria; phylum Bacillota; class Clostridia; order Christensenellales; family UBA1242; genus RGIG8050. The sequence continues at coordinate 24,186 of JAZSRL010000006.1, forward strand.
GAAATTGAGTACAATGCGAATCAAGGGGTAAATGAAGAAGTCTTAGCACAAATAGAACGCTTGCAAGAAAATATTTCAGCATTAGAAGAATCTCGTAAGGCAGAAAAGGTTGAACTTGAAGAGCGATATAATGAAATGAATAAGTCGTTGGAAGAATCATTGAAAATTCAACGCTTGGAAATGGAATTAGAAAAAGAACGCGAACTTAATGAACTAAAAATGAAGCAAGCTTTGGAAGCTCAACGACATGAATTTGAAACTGCAAACGAACAAGAATTGGAAGCTCAAAGAAAAGCCTTTGCAGCAAAAGAACAAGAGTTAGCTGCTCAATTAGAAGCGATTGAAGAATCTAAACAACAAGAATTTGCAGAACAATTAGAAGCGCTTAAGACTGCGAAAGAACAAGAATTGGCGGCTGAGCGTGAAGCAATTGAAGCAGAAAAAGAAAAGGCTTTAGCTGAATTGCGTAAAGCATTTGAAGCAACAAAAGAAGAAGAATTAGCCGCACAGCGTGAAGTAATTAAAGCCGAAACGGAACAAGAATTAGCGGCACAATTAGAAGCTTTAAAGGTTGCTAATGAACAAGAATTAGCAGCACAGCGCGAAGCATTAGAAGCGGCAAAAGAACAAGAATTAGCGGCTGAAGTTGAAGCTTTAAAAGCTGCTACGGAACAAGAACTTGCGGCACATTTAGAAACCATTGAAACAGCAAAAGAACAAGAGCTTGCAGCACAACGCGAAGCTTTAGCTGTAAAAGAACAAGAGTTGGCACAACAACGCGCTGTAATTGAGCAGTCTGAAGTTAATGAACAAGCTAATGCAATTATTGCATCATTTAAAGAAGAAATGAATCGTCAATATGAAGAGTTCTTAGCTCAATTAAACCAAAAGAAACTTGAAGCGGAAAATATGCAAAAACAATATGATGAAGTGATTTCAAAAGTTAGCCCAGAAGACCAAGCAATCTTGAATGAACAACAAATTGATGTTCAAGAAGTTATGGAACAATTGCGTGAAGAGCGTAAAGCAGCACGCGCGGAAGCACAAGCTTTGCGTGAAGAGTTAGAGGCTCAACGCATGGAAACTGAAGCTAAATTGATGAAACAATTATCCGAAGTGAAAGAAGGTTTGGTTTCAGAGTTGTCAAGTGAGTTAGAAATTAAAGAAAAATTTGACGCTATGGAGCGTGAACTCGAAGCACAAAACCAAGAAAAATTAAAACAAAACGAAGAAGAAGAAGCTCGAATTAAGCAAGAATACGAAGAATTCAAAAAACGCATTGCGGATGAAGTTGTAGCTTTGGAAGAAAAGAATGCAGCTTTGCAAGCAGAACTTGAAATGGCACGAGCTGAAAAGAATAACAACGATGAAGAAAAACAAGCTGAATATGAAGAAAACGAAAAGCGTTTGCGCGAAAAATATATGCAATTGCGTAACGAATTGATGAAAGAAGCAGAACAAGTAACAAAACAATCTGAAGAAATTGCGGCGGAAAAACAAGTTATTGAAAACAAAAAGAAAGATTTAGAAGAAGAAAAAGCGCGTTTACAAAATGAAGTTGCAATGTTGAAACAACAAGTCTTAGAAATTAAAACACAAGAAAACGAACAAGCGGGTGTTGTTACCGAAGAACAATTAGCTGAAATTCGTGCGTCTTTGGAAGCTGAATATCAACAACGCGAAAAAGAAATGTTGGATAAACTAGAAACTGAAAAACAATCTTTGGTTGCCCGTGAAGCTCAATTAAAATTAAAAGAATCAAACATTGAAAAAGAAGAAGAACGCATTCGTGAACAATCTAAAGCTGTAACAACAATGATTTCTAATCGTGAATACAGCAAAGAAGAGCGTGAACGCATGATCTTAGATTATACTTTGAAATTACAAGACCTAGAAGAGCGTTTGCGTCAAAATGAAAAAGCATTGCGTGAAAATAATCGTGAATTTGTTCCATTGCGTCGTATCAAAAATACTTTGGATCGTGATTTGCGTTTGTTGCGTAAACGCGAAGCAATTGTAGCTAAACAAGAAGTTTTGGTTTATGGAGTAAATAATATTTCAACTGTTGATCCAGAGCGTATTAAGAAATTGGAACAAGATATCAAACAATTAAGTGGCTTACAACAAAGTGTTGCAAACTGCGAAACTATCTTAAACAAAAATAAAGATCGTTATCCAACATTAGAAAACTTGGATAAGGTATTGCGTGCACAAAATGAACAAATCCGTCGTGATTTGGATGAAGTTAAGTCGGCAATGGCGATGTTTGGTGACGAATCAAGTACAGCAGGAGAGGGCGAAGCCCAAGCATAATGCGTTGTTTGGGGATTGATTATGGTAGGCGAAGAATTGGGTTGGCATTGTCCGACCCAACTTTGTTAATTGCTACGCCGTTAATAATAATTGAAAATCGCGGAATTAAGAAAACGGTTTTACAAATTTGGGATATTATTCAAAAAAATGATGTAAAACAAATTGTGATAGGGTTGCCATTGCATGCGAATGGTAATGAAAGTGAAATGTCACGGGAAGCGCGCGCCTTTGGGGATGTTTTTGTGGCATTGGGATTGCCTGTTGAGTATGTAGATGAGAGATATACATCTTATGAAGCTGAATCAATGATTGGTAACCAGCGCCAAAGTAAAAATCTTATTGACAAAGTAGCGGCTTCAATTATACTTCAAATATATCTTGACGAAAGGAGAAAATCGTTAAATGAAAGCAAAAATAACTGATTCGTGCATTTGTTGTGGTTCTTGTTCGGCGATTTGTCCTGTTGGTGCCATTGATTTGGCTGTTACCGGTGACAAATACGAAGTTGATCCAAATAAGTGTATTGCTTGTACGGCATGCATAAATGCTTGTCCGGTGGAAGCAATTATTGCTGACCACAGTGATGAAAAAGGTGGTAAATAATGGTTTACGAAAGTATTGTAGAAAAATTATTTGATGAAGATAATGACGACATTATTGAATTGCATCAAGGCGATGGGAAGCTAGTAAAGTTCGAACAAATTGCAGTAGTAATTTATAATACGGAATACTACGCGATAATGCGACCATTAGACTTAAAGGAAGATGAAGTAGTTATTTTTAAAATCTTAGAAGATGATGAAGATAGTTTAGATTTAGTCCTTGATGAAGAAATAGCAAAAAATGTATTGGAGGTTTATCAAAAAGATGTCGAAGATGATCAATAAAAATGTAATATGGCATTCAATGAATCCGGAAAGAGTTACGCCAGATGAATTTATGGCTGTGATTGAAATTCCAAGAGGAAGCAAAAAGAAATATGAATTGGATAAGGAAACAGGTTTAATTGCGTTGGACCGTGTTTTGCGTACAGCAACGCATTATCCATGTTCTTATGGTTTAATTCCACTTACTTTATCAGAAGATAATGATCCATTAGATGTTATGGTGATTTGTTCAGAAACTTTGGATCCAAATACACTGGTAAAATGTCGTCCAGTTGGTTTGATTGAAATGATTGATAAAGGCGAAAAAGATGAAAAAATTATTGCAGTAGCAGTAGATGATCCTTATGTAAACCATTATCAAGAAATCAATGATGTCCCAAAAGTGATGATTGATGAGATTGAACATTTCTTAAAAGTTTACAAAAACACAACTGATAAAGTAGAAGTGTTTGCGCCAAAAGGCAAATCAGATGCAAAGAAAGTAATTCAAGATGCAATTGACATGTATAAACGCGATGTGTTATAATTGTTCGTTTTATAAAATTTCACCCTGGTTGTGAGTATTTACTTGTTGCGGGAAACCGTTTAGCGAATATGTTGACAAATCGGGGGCAGACAAACAAGGAGGAAAAATAATGTCAGTAATTTCAATGAAACAACTTTTAGAATCGGGTACTCACTTTGGTCATCAAGTAAGTAAATGGAACCCGAAAATGAAGAAATATATCTTCACCGCACGCAATAATGTGCATATTTTGGACTTGGAACAAACCACAGTCTTGGTTGACCGCGCTTATGAATATTTGCGTGATCAAGTTGCGGCTGGTAAAAAAGTGCTTTTCGTAGGTACCAAAAAACAAGCTGAGGAAGCAATTAAAACCGAAGCAGAACGCTGCGGAGCCTATTATGTAAATAGCCGTTTCTTAGGTGGTACTTTAACAAATTTTGCAACCATTCGCAGTCGTGTTGAACGCATGAATAAACTACACAACATGGAAAAAATGGGTGAATTTGCTTATTTACCTAAAAAAGAAGTTGCTAAATTAATGGACGAACGCGAAAAATTGGAAAAGAATTTGCGTGGTATTGCCGAAATGACTTCTTTGCCAGGAGTTTTGGTTGTTGTTGATTCAAAGAAAGAACACATCGCTGTTGGGGAAGCCCGCAAATTAGGTATTCCAGTTATCGGTATTATTGATACTAACTGCGATCCTGATGATGTAGATGTCATCATTCCAGCAAATGATGATGCTACGCGTAGTGTAAGCTTAATTTTGGCTGCTTTGGCTGATGCAGTTATTGAAGCAAAAGAAGGCGTTGAATTACGCTCAACCGCAAGTGAGAAAGAAACTGTTTCTATGGCTGCTGCAATTAAAACAAAAGCAGTTTTAGAACCTGTTGAACAAGATGAAGAAGAACCTGTAAAAGCAGAAAAAACAAAAACAGTAAAAAATGGAGATAAATAATATGAGCGATATTATGAAATTAAAAGAAGCAACCGGAGCAGGCGTTTTGGATTGCAAAAAAGCTTTAGATGAAACTAAAGGGGATTATGAAAAAGCTGTTGCTTTATTACGCGAAAAGGGTAAAGCAAAGGCTTTGAAAAAAGGAAGTAGTGATCGTATTGCTGCTGAGGGTATTGTTGGCTCTTATATTCACATGGGTGGAAAAATTGGTGTATTGGTGGAAATTAACTGTGAAACCGATTTTGCACAAAAAAGCGAACACTTCAATCAATTGGTGAAAGATGTAGCAATGCACATTGCTGCTGCAAATCCTAAATATGTAACTGCTGATGAAGTTCCAGCTGCTGTTTTGGAAAATGAAAAAGAAATTTTGAAAAAACAAGCTATGGAAGAAGGTAAACCAGCTGCTATTGCAGAAAAAATGGTTGAAGGCCGTGTAAAAAAATACTATCAAGATTATTGCCTAATGGAACAACCATTCGTTAAAGATGGTTCTAAGACTATTAAAGATGTAGTTAATGAAACCATTGCTTTTGTTGGTGAAAAAATTACCATTCGTCGTTTCGTTCGTTATGAAATGGGCGAAGGTATTGAAAAACCAAAAGACGATTTCGCGGCTGAAGTTTCTAAAACTATGGCTGCAAAATAATTGCAACATAAGGGGGAATTATGGATTATTTGAACGATAAATTAAATGAATTGTTATTTAATTTGGAAGAAAAATTGAATAAGCGCTTCGATTTTTTGAAAAATGAATTCATTTCAATTCGTGCTGGTCGTGTTGATACGCGTATCGTTGAGCGTGTTGCAATTGACTACTTTGGTACTATGACGCCAATTAAAAATTTGGCTAATATTTCTTGTACCGATGCGCGTACTGTCGTTGTTAATCCTTGGGATAATTCAGTTTTGTCATCGATTGTTAAGGCATTAGGTGCAGCAAATTTGGGTACCATGCCTGTCGATGATGGTCGTGTCGTTCGTTTAGTTTTTCCACAATTAACAGCTGAAACTCGTAAAGATTTGGTTAAAAAAGTTCATAAAATCGCCGAAGATGCGCGTGTTGGAATGCGCAATGAGCGTCGTGATGCATTGGATCAATTAAAGAAAATGAATAATGTAGAAAAGATTAGTGAAGATGATGTTAAAAATGTAGAACATGATGTACAAAAAATCTTAGACGATTACATTGCTAATGTAGATACTGCATTGGCTCAAAAAGAAAAAGATATAATGACAATATAATAGACGACATGTTTGTTATATGTTATAGTTATTAATATGGTTGTTACAGAATTTAGTAAAAGATGTTTAACTGCTTCATTGTTAATCATAATTTTTGGTTCAATTATGGTGTTGCGTGCTTGCGCGGGCATTTTTGGCGTCTATATTTTTGATGCATTAATTTTGCTTGCTTGTGCTGTTGGTACATGGGAAATTTGCAATGCTCGAAAGCTTAATCGCCGTGGGGCAAATGCGATTGTTGCGCTAATAGTAGAAGCGTTGATTTATTTTTTCTTTATTATTGGAATTGAAAGTTTTCAAGAACCGTTGCCTTGCTGGTTGCAAATAATTGTTTCTTTGGTTATTGTCGCAATTTTTGTTCTTTTTATCGGATTATCAAACATGGTTGATAAAAAATTAGCCAAAGAGTGTGCTTTGCAAAAGAAAAGCTTGAATAAAGAAGCTTGGGGCGGTGCATTAGATTTATTATACATGATTTTTTATCCTGGTTTGTTCTTTGCTTGTGCTGTTGTTTTAAACCATATGACAACCGACAATATTGGTTTGTTCGGCTTATTATTAGTTATTTTCATTTCATGCTTTACCGATATTTTTGCTTATAGTGTTGGGGTCTTGTTAGGCAAAGGATCCCCTAAAATGGCTCCAAAGATTAGCCCGAAAAAAACATGGGTTGGTTTTGTAGGTGGACTATTTGGTGGTATTTTAGGTGCTTTGATTGCTGTGTGGATTATAAGTAGTAATAATGCTTTGTCAATGCGTTTATTCGACTTAACTAAAGATGCATCTTTAACTCAAATCATATTTATTGCTGTTGGACTTGCTGGGGCAGTAATTACTACTTTGGGTGATTTGTACGCTAGCTTTATAAAGCGAAAAGCAGGTATTAAAGATTTTGGAAATTTATTACCAGGTCATGGTGGGGTAATGGACCGTGTTGATGGTATTATTCTAAATGTACCATTCATATTGTTAATTATGGGGATAATATAATAGATGTCGCAAATTTTGGGTTTTTTGCAAACTGTTGGTTATTTAGCATTAGCGGTATTATTGTTGATGCTCATGATTACAATTCATGAGTTCGGGCATTACATTACTGCTAAACTTTTGAAGTTTAAGATATACGAATTTTCTATTGGTATGGGAAAACCCATCTATAAAAAAGTAAAAAAGAATGGTGAAATTTTCGCTATTCGAATGATACCAGTGGGTGGATATTGTTCTTTTGGTGAAGACAATGTTGAAATTCCAGATACAGATCCAAATTCTTTTAATAATAAAGCTCCATGGAAGCGTTTAATTGTGATGTTTTCTGGTGCATTTTTTAATTTTATTTCAGCAATATTTTTTGCAGTCGTTTTATTGTCTTTAATGGGATACGGAAGGGTTGCGAATGTAGGGACTACTTATAAAAATAAAGATTTTGAAACAGACCCGACTCAATCGGAAACAATTACTTTGGCTGAAATTTTAAATATGGAAAACACATTAACAGATGCAGATGGCAATAAGTTTACTTTTGTTTATGATGAAGATACGCAAATGTTGATTGAATCAGTTAACGGAAAAAACATGAATTTGTTTACTGGGGTTTCGACAATTTTGGAAAAAACGCATGTAGGTGACGATGTAAGCTTTGTTGTTACTTGGGAAAATGCATCTGGCGAGGTTACCAAACAAAACATTCTATTAAAAGGCATAACTTCAAGGCAGTGGAATGCATTATCTAATGCGGGTTACGCTTTGCCCTTAAATGATAAAATTTATCATAATGTCGGTGGAGCAATATTAAAAGCGGTTCCGTTTTCTTTTGAAGTCGCTGGTATGATTTTTGATATTTTAGGAAAGTTGGTCACAGGGCAACTTGGAATGAATGCGATTGGTGGAACCGTTGCGACTGTATCTGTAATGGGAAATTCAATTGGACAAGCCATAACTTCACAATCGGTAGATGTTGCTTTTGCGCAAATGTTTTATTTGCTAACTTTAATCAGTATCAATTTGGCTGTTTTTAATTGGTTACCAATTCCATCTTTAGATGGCGCGCGTATGGTGTTTGTTATTATAGAATGGATTCGTGGTAAGCCGATTAATCGCGAATTAGAAGCGAAAATTCATACGATTGGAATTATTTGTTTATTAGGTTTTGTGATTTTTGCAGATGCGTTCTGGATATTTAATAAATTGTCTTTTAGTTTATTGTTATAGGAATTGGTAGGTATTATGAAAAACATTGAAGAATATTTGTATTACCATGAAAACCAAGACTATATCAATATAAAGTTTTTGTCTTGTACATATTATCAAGCAAAAAAACTTTTACTCGTTTGCTACATTTATAATGCGGATATTGAAGAATGTTTACCTTCGATGCAAAGGCGATTGGAAGAATTGTTTATGCAACAAGTTGGGTTACCAATAAAATATGAATTTGTGTATCGTAAAGTTTATGTTGATGCTTTGAGTCTACAATTAGAGATTGTGTCGTTCTTGCGTAAAAAGTATGGGGCCATGGCAAATGGTATTCAAGATAATCAAGTAACTGCAGAAATTCAAGGTCATACTTGTTTGGTTAAATTAGCATTACCAGATAATTTAGTACGCTTTTTAAAGCATAGCCAACCTTGGAAAAAGTTTAAACAAGATTTAAATGACCATAATTTTTTTGAATTTGATTTTCAAGTGGTTTCAGCTTAGATATGATTTTTAATATTAGCTAGTGCATTTTTTTCCAGGCGCGATACTTGTGCTTGGCTAATTCCAATCTCGTTGCTGACTTCCATTTGTGTTTTGCCGTCATAATAGCGCATAAGAAGGATTTCGCGTTCTTTTTCAACTAAATTATCAATCGCATCATGCATCGCTTTATATCCCAACCAATCATCGCTGGTGGAGTCGTTATTCGATATTTGTTCTAACATAGTTGTAGCATCATTAGTTAATTCTCCGCCGATTGGATCGTCGAGCGAGGTTACAGTTCCTGTGGCTGCCAAGGCAAAATATACATCAGATATTGATTTGTTAATCGCATTGGCGACTTCTTCCATTGTGACTTCGCGGTTTAATTCTTTAGTTAATTTTTCAGCTGTTTGTAAAGCGTGATATGCTGTGTCGCGGATACTGCGTGAAACATGTATTCCATTTTCATCACGCAAATAACGCCGTATTTCGCCGATAATCATTGGTACTGCATAAGTCGAAAATTTAACATTAAATGCTGGATTAAAGTTATCTATGGCTTTAATTAAACCAATGCAGCCAACCTGAAATAAATCGTCGTAATTATTGTTGGTGTGAATGTATTTTTGAATTACGGATAAAACTAAACGCATATTTGCAAAAATGAATTGTTGGCGCGCTTCGATATCTTGGTTCCGGATACGCTTTAACATATCTAGTGATTCGGCGTTGGTTAGTTTAGGAAGACTGCTGGTATCTATGCCAACGATATCGACTTTTTTCATTATGATAATTTTGTACAAATATGTTGAAAATTATTCTCAAAGTATGTTGAATGCTACATATATATTATCATGGGCGTAGAAGTTTCGTTTTGCGAGCTGCGTACCAAGATGGTAATTAATGTAGTCGATGGAAAAGCTTTGGGGCGTATTGTCGACATAGTTTTTTCGCGTGATAATGCAAAAGTTATTGGTGTTGTAGTCCCTGGAGATAAAAATTTTCATTTATGGGGGCGCAAAAATGAACTATTTGTACCTTATGATAATATTTTAAGAATTGGTGTTGATGCCGTTTTAGTTGAGTTGCGACCAATTAGTGCATACAAAAATGCGTGTAATGTAGAAATTACACCGCATAAATGTTGTTCTTTAAGTGATGTTAAAGAGCGATAATTATTTTTTACGAAACCGAGTTTGATTGTTCTTAAATTCATCAATGTTTCCAATGGGGGCAGGCGAGTCAATTACTATTTCGCCGTTTTTAGGGTCTCGATGGTATAATGTTGTGTAGCCGCATTTAACTGCGTCTGCCATAATACCCATACCGTTTGACATGTCAATGCCTTGGTTGATACAAGTTGCCATAGCAATGACAAGTGAAGGACCGTTGTGTGCGGTGGCTTCTTTTAAAACTTTCAATGTATGCTCCATATTAGCGCCCATTGCAATTTGGGCAACATAAACATTTGGATATTGCATCATCATTGCTCCAAGATTTTTCTTGTCGGTTTGTTTGCCGCCGGAAGCAAATTTAGCAACTGCACCTTTTGGGGTAGCTTTACTTGCTTGGCCACCTGTATTAGAATAAACTTCGGTGTCAAGAACTAGGATATTGATATTTTCTTGCGAAGCAAGCACATGGTCGAGACCACCAAATCCAATATCATAAGCCCAGCCATCTCCGCCAATAACCCAGACAATTTTGTCCGTAGCACCTTGGATGTTTAGTGCTTTACGAAGACCGAAACCAAATTCGGCATTGTCTTCAAATAAACTATTTGCCCAAGCGGGGCCATGTCCCGCATTGTTTTTTGCATATGGGCATGATGGAGAACTGCCACCGTAAATAGAAGAGCAACCGGTGGCGTTGGCAATTACAAGCTTATCACCATAAAGCTGCGTTAAAAGTTTAATGTAAGGTGTTTCGCCGCAACCAGCACAAGCACCAGAAAATTCAAATAATGGACGATTAAACTGAGATAGTTTAACATTTTTGGAGTCTATTTTGATTTCTGGTAAAGTTAAAGAAAATTTATAGTTTTCGTCTTCGTGAATTTGGTCAAATGATTTCATGACTAATGCTTTGTTTTTAGATGGGCAAACTTTTGCACAAGCACCGCAGCCGGTACAGTCGTGTGGTGAGATTTGGATTCGGTATTGATAACCATCGTAGCCTGGGACGCCGAGCGCTTTAATTGTAGTAAAGTCAGTTGGTGTTGGTTTGTTCGTTAAAACCGGTCGAATTGTTGCGTGTGGACAAACCAAAGCACATCGATTGCATTGAATACAATTTTCTGGAATCCAACATGGTAAGCTGGTTGCGATGTCGCGTTTTTCGTATTGTGTAGTTGCAGTAGGGGCACTGCCGTCTGGTGTAAAAGCAGAAACAGGGAGTGTGTCGCCTTGTAAACAGTTAATTGTTTGTATCATGGTTTTTGCTTTGAAGTCGCAATTTTCTTCACTAATTGTTAATGTATTAACATCAATTTTCTGTAGAGCGGTATCGGCACTGTCAATGGCTTGATGGTTCATAGCAACAACGGCGGGGCCTTTTTTGCTGTAACTCTTTTCGGCACAAATTTTCATTAAATTTTTAATTTCGTCAAAATCAATTAAGTTAACTAGTTTGAAAAATGCGGACTGCATAATAGTATTAATGCGGACGCCGAGTCCCAATTCTTTGGCAATTTTGTATGCATTAATAATATAGAATTTAATATTGTTGTCGCGCAGGGTGCGTTTAATATGATTAGGTAAGATGTTATCAATTTCGTCGGCAGTATAGGTGGTATTTAATAAGAAGGTTCCGCCTTGGGTAATTCCAGATAACATATCAAATTTTGTTAAGAATGTTTGGTTGTGGCACGCGACAAAATCAGGATGAGTGACTAAATAAGGTGCGTGGATTGGCTTTTCACTAAAACGCAAATGGGAAATTGTCGTGCCGCCGCTTTTTTTGCTGTCATAAACAAAGTATGCTTGGCTATACAAATTAGTATTGTCACCAATGATTGCACAACTGTTTTTGTTCGCGCCAACAGTTCCATCACTACCAAGTCCATAAAAACGACAACCACCTTTAAGATGTAATTCTGGACATGGTTTGACTGGTAATGAAGTTTGCGAAACATCATCATGGATACCAATAGTAAAATGCATCTTAGGTTCTGTGGTTATTGCGTTGTTATAAATGGCGGCAACCATATCCGGAGTAAATTCTTTGCTAGATAGACCATAGCGGCCAGCAATAATTGTTTTGTTACGGACAACTGCTGCGATATCAAGATACAGTGGGTCACCAACAGCGCCATTTTCTTTAGTACGGTCTAATACTGTGATTGTTTTGGTTGTATTTGGAATGGCTTTGAGTAAATGTGTGGCGGAAAAAGGGCGATAGAGTCGTACTTTAATTAAACCAAATTTGCCATTTAATTTCGGTAATGTTTCTTCGATAGTTTCACAAGCTGAACCCATTGCAATAATAATGTGTTCGGCTTGTGGGTCACCAACATAATCAAATAAATTGTATTTACGGCCAGTTAATTTTGCAAATTCTTGCATATAGTTTTCGACAACACTAGGAACGGTATTAATGTAAGGGTTGGCTGCTTCGCGATGTTGAAAGAATGTGTCAGAATTTTCGGTAGTACCGTAAATTTTAGGGTTTTCCGGATTTAAGGCACGAGAACGAAATTTAGTTAGAGCTTCGCGATTTAAGAGTTTTTCGGCAATTATTTTATCCGGGATTTGAATTTTGTTAAATTCGTGACTAGTGCGGAAGCCATCGAAGAAATGCATAAATGGATAACTTGCTTCGATTGCTGCCAGATGAGAAATTAAAGCGAGGTCTGCATTTTCTTGAACGGAGTTAGATGCCAACATAGCAATACCAGTACTGCGACAAGCATAAACATCGCTGTGGTCTCCAAAGATCGATAATGAGTGCATAGCAATGGTGCGAGCAGCGACATGAACAACCGCTGGTAATAATTCACCAACCATTTTATAGAGATTGGGGATCATGAGTAACAATCCTTGGCTTGATGTAAAGGTTGTGCCTAATGTTCCACCCAACATTAAACCGTGTAAAGTTCCGGCTGCACCGGCTTCGCTTTGCATTTGAATTACTTCGGGAACTTTCCCTAATATATTTGTGTGCCCTTTATTAGCCCATTGGTCACAGCATTCGGCCATATCTGAGCTGGGTGTAATTGGATATATTGGAGCAGCTTCGGTTAATAAATAGGCAGAACGCGCCGTAGCTTCATTGCCTGAAATGGTTTCAAATTGTGTTTTTAAGTCTTTTTTATCACTCATAGTTTTATCTTAACATAATTTGACAATTTAGACAAAACATATGATGAAAAATAGCGCAAAAAATGTCATTTAGCATATATCAAGTTATGTTAAAGATTGGAATTATATATGGTGGAAATAGTACGGAACATGATGTATCAATTCTTACAGGATTACACCTGGCAAAACATGTGACTGAAGATTATAAAGTCGTTTTAATTTATTTAACTCATGAAAACAAAGCAGTAATTGGTAGCCGCAAGGTTGATGATTATATTTCGGGAAAAGCGGCAAAGGCGCGCGTTTTTTGTGACTGGAAAAAATTAGCGTGTGTAATTAATTGTTGTCATGGTGGAGCTGGGGAAGATGGAACTTTGGCGGCAGTAATGAGTTTTTATGGTGTGCCGCTAACAAGCTGTAGTGCTGTTTCTGGGTGGTTAATGCAAAGTAAGATTGCAACGCGACAAGTGTTAACCGCAGCAGGTTTTACACAACCCAAATTTCAAGTTTTAACAAATTCAGATATATCGCAAATTAGTTTACCTTTGCCTTTGGTTGTTAAGCCGGATTTGCAAGGCAGCTCGATTGGTATTAATATTGCAAGAACTGAAGAAGAATTAAAAAAAGCGGTAGATGCTGCGTTACATCTAGGTGAGCGAGTTATCGTGGAAGAATTTGTTGAGGGTATGCGTGAAGTTAATGTGGCGCTAATGAAAGAAAATGGAAACATTGTTATGTCGGCGTTAGAATTAGTTGGTACTGAAAAATTCTTTTCTTTTGAAGAAAAATATTTTAATGCGGATAGTGGTTTTGTAAAAAAAAGTGGCAAAACAGTTGATGATGTTTACCTTCGCAAAATCGAAAGTCAAATAAAGAAATTAGCAGAACAGGCATATATGTTATTTAAAGCGGACGGTGTGGTGCGTGTAGATTTTATGGTTGCGGGGGACAAATTTATTTTAAATGAAATTAACACTGTACCGGGATTTATGGCTTATCATTTGTGGTTAAAAGCACATATTCCTTATGGCGTTGTAATTGAAAATTTAATTAATGATGCGATTGTGCGATTTAATAAAAAGAAAAGGTGCATTTCGAGTTTTGAGAGCAACATACTGGATATAAATCGGCAATTAGTGGTTGAAAATTAATCGCATTTGTGTTAAAATTTTATTTATAATGAGTAAATATGACAGTACAATTTTATTAAACAAAACGCCAGCAGTTTTCATGGAAAACGCATTTTTAGATGGCAGTATTTTGGGTAATGGCCGTGTAGGTGTGGCTATTTTGGGCGCAATATCAAATGAGCAAGTATTAATTAATCATAGCGCCTTAGTGCATCATGGAAAGAATGGTGTCTTACAAGATGTAAGTGACGATTTCATTACTTTGCGTAAGAAATTTGCTGATGGCAAAATTATGGAAGTAGAAAAAGTTTTGGAGAAAGCTTTTATTAAAAAGAATTGTCATTTAGCCCCAGCCCAACCAAAACCGATGGTCAAGATTAAATTAGACTATTATAATACTGGGGTTATCACTAATTATGAACGCTTAACGGATATGCGAAATGGTGAATTATCGGTAAGTTTCTGTGCAGATGAAAAAGAAGAAACTTTACGCCGTGTATCCATTGCCAAAACGACTGATGTTGTGGCTTACCATGCAACTAAATCAAATGGTAAACTTCGTGTCGCAATTCAATTACAACCATGTGACCAAGAAAGCAAATTTAATTCGATTAAATACGAAAATGGTTATTTTTATTTCAGTTCGCGTAGTGATAATGGTCGTGACTATGGTTTAGTTATGCGTTTGATTATTGCTGGTGGTAATGTTCAAGTAGCAAATAATGTTGTAACATTGAAAGATGTTAATGAGTTAACTATTTTAGCAAAACCATTTGTGAACAGTGATGCAAGTACCGAATTTAACAAAATTAAAATGGAATTATCTTTGATTAAAGATGGTTATAACAAATTGGCAACCAAAAACGCAGCACCCTTTAAACGAGCTTTTGAGGAAACAGATTTAGAATTAAATACTGCTAAGACCGAATCAGATTTAAAAGAATTAATCGACAAAACTGGAAACAATGAATTAACTCCAGAATTGTTGGAGCGTATGTGGAATTTTGCAAAATACTTATGTATTTGTTTAGATGATTCTTTGTTGACTCCGGCTGGGTTGTGGTGTGCTGATAATAATTCAAATCATGGTATTGCGGCTTTGGACGGAATTGCGCAATTGTTATATTGTGGTATAACTAAGTCAATTACGCCAGAGGCTTTGTTAAAGTTGTTAGATTTCTATATGTCTTATGAATCCGACTTAAAGAAAAATGCGGCGCGTGTTTATGGTATGCGTGGTTATTTTGTACCACGAATTACCGCGATGGATTCGGCTACTTTTGGTAGCGTAGATTCACCAACATTGCACTTTATTGCATCATCGGCTTTGGCGGCAAATATGTTCTACGACTATTATTTAGCTACAGGTGATGAAAAGACTTTGCGTAGTAAGATTTTTCCGTTTATGCGTAATGTTTTTGAATTCTATTCGGATTTCTTAAAGTTAGATGCTTCTGGTAAATATGTGACCATTCCAAGTTATAGTCCTAATGCAACTCCGGGTAATTTAGTAGCGGGGCGTCCGTTAGTGGATTTTGCCGTGGCATCTTCGTCAACTATTGACTTCTTAGCTTTGCAAACATTATTAAATAATTTGATTAGTGCTGCAACCTTATTAAAAACAGCGAAAGATGATGTTGCAGTTTGGCAAGATATGTTGACTAAAATTCCAAGTTTAAATGTTAATAGTGATGGTTGTTTAAAAGAGTACACGAATTCTGTCTTTGTTGATAAAATTGAAAATGCTGGCGTTATGCATGGTTATGGGTTGTATCCATTGAAAAATTTCATGATGAATGACCCGCAAATTATGTATCGTCCAGCCGTGATTCAAGGCGCAAATCCAGAAGTTGAAATTGCTACTAGTGAAGCAAGTGTTAATGCGGTTAAAACTCGTGTACGCAATGCTGCTTCTTATCAACCAACACGAAACCTGGTAATGGCTGCTTGTCAATTAGCGTATGGTAACGATGTTGCCGAAGTTAAAAACTTGTTAGTTAAAATTATTAATAGTTCGGCAACTCCATCTGGATTATTCTTGTCGAATGATTGGCGTGGTTCGGGTATGACAACTAATGACAAACCAAATTTAGATGTAGCAGTATCTTTGGGTGTTGGTACAGCTATTAGCGATTGTATCATACAAAGTTCATCAACCACTTTACGCGTTTTGCCGATTTTAATCGAACCATTAATGGTTGGAAGTATCAAGAACTTGGCAACAGATTTTGCTGCTAAAGTTACTATGAGTTGGGACGCAAATAAAGGCAAAGTTTCTTTAAAAATTATGCCAAGCAAAAATGCAAAAATTAAACTAGTCTTTAACGAAGTTTTCCATAAATTAAAAAACAAAGAAATTGCTTGGAACAAGGCATTAAATGGAATCGACGAAGTTGAATTAACAGCAGGAAAAGTTTGGTCGATAGATATTGGTTAAATCACATATAAATAATATATGCGAACAATTGTTTTAACTGGTGGCGGTACAGCAGGTCATGTTTTGCCGCAAATTGCTTTGTTACCTATTTTAAGAAAACATTTTGATAGGATAGTTTATATCGGTGGTGCAGGTGTTGAAAAGACAATTGCGCAACAAAATGGGTTAGAGTTCTTTGAAATTACAACAGTTAAACTGCGCCGCACTTTGACGCTAAAAAATTTAACAATTCCATTTAAGTTAATAAAAGGCATTCGGGAAGCAAAGAAAATCTTGCACGATGTGAAACCAAGTGTGGTTTTTTCCAAAGGCGGTTTTGTTGCTTTACCCGTTGTTTATGCCGCGGCTGGTTTAGGTATTAAAGTTGTAGCTCATGAAAGTGATATGTCTTTGGGATTAGCTAATCGTTTGACCGCAAAGAAATGTGAGACAATTTGTACGACTTTTCCAATACAATCTGCTAAATATCCACAAATGGTGCATACGGGAGCTATATTACGCAAAAGTATTTATTCAGGAAACTCCCAGCGAATAAACTTAGTTAATAATGGAAGACCGAATTTATTAGTTATGGGTGGTAGTTTAGGTGCAGTTGCGATTAATCAAGTTATTTGGTCTGTGTTAAATGATTTATGCAATGACTGGAATATATTACACATAACAGGCAAGGGTAAAAGTAATAAACTAATAAGTCATGCAAATTATTTGCAACTTGAATATTTAGACTCTCCCGAAGATGCTTTTGCGTGGGCAGATGTGGTCTTGGCAAGGTCGGGCTCGGGGACTGTTTCAGAATTATTAGCTCTGAAAAAACCCGCAATTTATGTTCCGTTACCCAAAGACGAAAGTCGTGGTGACCAAATTCAAAATGCGGAGTTTTTGCAAAAATGCGGGGTTTGTGAGGTTTTACCACAAGCCGAACTTAACAAAGAAAAATTAATTAGTTTATTAAATCTTGTATATCGTAATAAACAAAAATATATAGAGAATTGCGCAAAGCAAACTTGGATTGATGGGACGGATAAAATTATAAATTACTTAATATGAAATTTGTGTCTCCATTTTGTGAGTTCGCGTTTTCACAATCAATTTGATTAATTGAAATTTCATATGCAGTGCGAGTTTGAACTGTTCCGTCGTCTAAGCGTTTTTGGTACTCGCGACTTTGAATGCGTCCAGAAATGTGAATTTGTTCCCCGACGGTTATATTTTTCGCAAAACGAGCATTGCGACCCCAAGCAATTGCTGGAAGATAGTCACTTTTGTTACCTGTACGATTGGAAGCAATTAGTAAATCTGCAATTTCACGATTGAATGGTGTCGTACGGTAGATTGGCATTTTGCAAACATAGCCAGATAATTCAATTATGTTCGGGTTTGTTGTATCAATCTCGTCTGTGATTTCGTGAACAAACGCATTCAACATTAAACGACTGCGGTTGTTTTCAATTTTGTTGTAGCTACGGAATTCCCCGAGAATTGCAATGTTATCTCCTAATTTTACATCATGTTTTTCGATTAAATTACGGTGCATTGTTAAAGGAATTGTATCAACAATTCCCGACAGGCGTTGTACTGATAAATCTAAATTGCAGTAATCGCTGCCGTAATAGTCATCGCAAGTTGTTGGATTGCTAACTACTAATCCGTAAAGATAAACTCTGTTTTCCATTTTTTTGTTTTTCTCCTTTTTATTATTGGTTATGGTTTCAAGCATATTTGAAGTCTATTTTTTCGACAACCGCGAAGTTTGTCGAATTTTTGCAAAATTTGTAGAACTTTGCGAAGAACATGTCGAAATCCAAATTAATTTAGCATATGATTTTTAAAATAGTTTACTTTACTGCCACTTTATTGTAATTATATATTTGTGATTGCGATTAAAAGTTTTGGAATAACTGGGGTTAATGGCTATATTGTTGATGTCGAAGTTGATATTAGTAAAGGTTTACCAGGTTATACTTTAGTGGGATTACCTGATAATGCAGTAAAAGAAGGGAAAGAGCGCGTTAAAAGCTCTATCTTAAATTTAGGATATAAATTTCCAGTTGGGAACATAGTGGTTAATTTAGCGCCAGCAGCGTCTAAAAAAGAAGGTGCGATGTATGATTTACCAATTGCTGTAGGTATTCTTGCCAATGCTAATATAATTACGCAATCTTTGAATGATTGGGCGTTTTATGGTGAATTATCTTTGAATGGTGAATTGCGGCGATCAAATGGCGTTTTACCAGCTTTGTTGACTGCTGTCGAAAAGAAAATTAAAAATGTAATTATACCAGCAGATAATTATCATGAAGCATCGTTTGTTTCTGGTATCAATATCTATACAGCCAAGAATTTAAGTGATGTTGTAAGTTTTTTTGCGGATAATACTGCAGAACAAACACGATTGAAACGAGTTGATGCTGCAAATTTTAAAGCCTTATTAGCAGACGCAACTTATCCTTGCGATATGAAATATGTCCGTGGACAATATGTCGCAAAACGCGCGTTGGAAATTGCGGCAGCTGGTGGTCATAATATCTTAATGATTGGTCCACCGGGTAGTGGTAAAACCATGTTGGCTAAATGTTTTCAAACAATTTTACCACCTATGACTTTTCAAGAAAGTATGGAGACGACCAAAATTCATAGTTGTGCCGGATTGTTAGATGCAGAACATGGCATAGTTTTAACGCGTCCATTCCGTTGTCCACATCATACGGCATCGGCTGTATCTTTGGCAGGTGGTGGAAAATATGCGCGTCCGGGTGAAATTTCGTTAGCTCATAATGGAGTTTTGTTTTTAGACGAAATGCCAGAATATAATCGCAGTTGTTTAGAGTTGTTGCGTCAACCTTTGGAGAACTACACGATTATGATTTCGAGAGCATCAATGACTGTTGAGTATCCAGCTTCGTTTGTGTTGGTCGCAAGCATGAATCCTTGTCCATGTGGTTATTATGGTAGTCGCATTAATCGTTGTAAATGTACGCAAACACAAATACAACGCTATTTAGGTAAAATTTCGGGACCATTATTAGATCGTATCGATTTACACATTGAAGTTGATCAGGTTACTTACGATGACTTAACAAATGATAAATTAGCAGAAGATAGTGCAACCATTCGCGAACGCGTAACAAAAGCTAGAGCTATACAAAACGACCGTTTTTATCAAACCAAAATTCATAGTAATGCGACTATGGATACAGCAATGACAAAGAAATATTGCACATTAAGTGTTGAAGGTGAAAATGTTTTGAAGACTGCTTTTGAACGCTTGAATTTGTCGGCGCGAGCATATACGCGTATTTTAAAAGTAGCTCGAACAATTGCTGATTTGGCTGGCTCGGAAGAGATTTTGCCCGAACATATTAGTGAGGCAATTTCATACCGAAGTTTAGACCGTTTTAACCGAGGTGCTAATGAGTGATATACAAGTCATACGCATAGGCGAAGCTAATTATCCGTGTTCACTTATGGATTTAAAGGACCCACCAAAACAATTATATGTGAAAGGTAATTTAGATTTATTAAACCGACCCAAAGTATCAATTGTTGGTACGCGTGATTGTACACGCTATGGACAAATGATTGCAAAGGAAATTGCAACGGCATGTGTGACTGCTGGCTTCGTTGTTGTGTCCGGATTGGCGGAAGGGATTGATACTGCGGCTCATGTAGGTGCTAAAGATGCGACAATTGCTGTTCTTGGTAATGGGGTGGAAGTTTATTATCCAACTAGTAACAAGGACTTACAGGATGAAATTGCTTGTAAAGGTTTATTAGTTTCCGAATATCCGCCGACATTGCATGGAGGAAAAACGACATTCCCGCAGCGGAACCGTATTGTAGCTGCTTTAGCACAAGTGGTGGTGGCCGTAGAAGCAGATTTAAGGAGCGGGACTTTAATTACTGTTAAAATGGCAGATGCTTTAAAACGAAAAATCTATGCAGTGCCAGGGAATATTAATTGTTATGCAAGCCAAGGTACAAATGCTTTGATTGCGAATAAGACCGCCGAAATGATAACTAGTATTTCTGATTTTATAACTGCTTTAACGGGCACCATTGCAACAAAGTCAATTGTAAAAAATAAGCAGATTAGTTTAGAGCACCAAAAAATTTTAAACATATTAAAAACAGATGAAGTCCATTTTGATGATATTGTTGGTGAAGCTAGCTTATCAGTTGCAGAGCTGTCAACACTCTTGACAAATATGGAAATGATTGGTTTAATAGAGAAATTACCAGGCAATTACTTTGTTGCTAAGTAAACGGTAGGAGGTTCATGAAACTTGTAATTATTGAAGGTATCGGTAAAAAGGATACTATAAAAAAATATTTAGGTTCTGGCTATCAAGTTATGGCAACGGGTGGTCATTTCCGTGATTTAAAAAAGCGTGATTTATCAGTTGAAGTTGATAATGGTTATAAACCACAATATGTCATTTCTTCAGATAAAAAAGATGTCGTTAAGGCTTTAAAAGAAGCGGCATCAAAAGCGGAAGCTGTTTTAATTGCAACTGACCCGGACCGTGAAGGTGAAGCAATTGCTTATCATTTGACTTATATATTAGATATTGATCCTTCACAAGCACAACGCATCGAGTTTAATGAAATTACTAAGCATGCAATTAATCAAGCATTAACTAAACCGCGTCCAATTGATATGAACTTGGTTTATGCGCAACAAACACGCCGTGTGCTTGACCGTTTGGTTGGTTACAAATTATCACCTGTATTATCAAAAAAGATTAAGTCGGGCTTATCGGCTGGTCGCGTGCAAAGTGTTACTTTGAAATTAGTTGTTGAGCGCGAACGCGAAATTCAAAATTTTAAACCAGAAGAATATTGGGATTTCTGGTCTCATTTAGAAAAAGATAAAATTAAATTCCGTACTTCTTTATATTATGGAACAGATGGTAAGCGTTTAAAACCAAATAGTGAAGCACAAGTAAATCAAATTATTGCGGACTTAAAGGACGCTAGCTATGTTGCAAAAGATGTTAAAAAATCTGTAACAAAGCGTCATGCGCCAGCGCCATTTACAACCAGCTCCATGCAACAAGATGCAGGTGCAAAATTAGGTTTATCTTTGAAGCGCACAACAATGGCAGCGCAAACTTTGTACCAAGGTGTCAATATGGGTGAGCGTGGTATGATGGCTTTGGTAACCTATATTCGTACAGATAGTGTGCGTGTCTCAGCGGAAGCTCAGGCTGCGGCGAAAGAATATATTACTCAAAAGTATGGAGCTGATTTTGTTCCTGAAACTCCTAATGTTTATAAAACAAAGAAATCTGCACAAGATGCCCACGAAGCGATTCGTCCAACTCATTTGGAAATTACACCAGATGAAGCCGATAAATATTGTAAGCCAGATGAAGCAAAGCTTTACCGTTTAATTTATAACCGCTTTATTGCTTCACAAATGGCAGAAGCTACATTTAACAGTGTTCGCGTTGATGTAGATGCAAATAAGTATACTTTCCGCGTAACAGGTCGTACGCCTTTATTTGACGGTTGGTTGGCGGTTTACAGCGGCAGTAAAACTAAAGAGGAACCAGAAAAAGAAAGTGATGATGATTCTGGTGAAAGTGCAGGATTGTTACCAAGTATTGAAGTTGGTGATGTATTGAAGTTTGTAAAGCTCGAATATACTCAAAAATTCACGCAACCACCGGCGCGTTATACAGAAGCAACTTTAGTTAAAGTTATGGAAGAAAAAGGTATTGGTCGTCCTGCAACTTATACACCGACAGTTGCAACTTTGTTCGCACGCTTGTACATTGAAAAAGATGGTAAGGCATTAAAGCCGACAGAGTTGGGCTGTGTTGTTGTTGACTGGTTAATTAAATATTTCCCCGAGATTATGAATACGGGCTTTACAGCGGATATGGAAGACAAATTAGATGATATTGCGGCCAATGGGATTGATTGGGTTGGTGTTGTTGATGATTTTTATAAACCTTTTATTAAAGTAGTTGATGAAGTTCGTGCAAATGATGGTGCAGAAAATCGGATTAAACCGGTAGAAAGTGACCAAAATTGTCCTAATTGCGGGAAAGTTATGTTAATTCGTGAAAGTCGTTTCGGTAAATTCTTGGCTTGTAGCGGGTATCCAGAATGTAAAACAACGAAACCTTTTGAAAAACCAATCTGCAAATGCCCGAAGTGTGGTAACGATATTTATAAACGCCGTAGCAAAAAAGGAAAAACCTTCTATGGTTGTTCGGGTTATCCAAATTGTGACTTTGTGGCCTTTGATGAACCAACAGGTGAGTTATGCTCTAAATGCAAAAGTCCTTTGGTAAAAGTTAAAGATGTAGTAAAATGTAGTAATCGTAATTGTCAATAAGGAGGTTTTAAAATGGAATTACGCGGTACAACGATTATTGCGGTAAAACGCGATAACAAAACTGTGATTGCAGGTGATGGACAAGTAACTGCTGGTGAATCAGTAATTATGAAAGGAAACGCTGTTAAGGTTCGCCGTTTATACGATAGTAAAGTTGTCGTCGGTTTTGCTGGTTCAGTAGCGGATGCATTTACTTTGTCAACTAAGTTTGAAGAAATGTTACAGAAACATTCTGGCAATTTATTGCGTTCAGCTGTTGCATTGGCACAAAGTTGGCGTACAGATCGCGCTTTAGGTAAATTACAAGCAATGATGATTGTTGCAGATAAAGAGCGTTTCTTGGTAATTAGTGGTGACGGCAATGTTATTGAACCAGATGGAGGCTGTGTTGCTATTGGCAGTGGTGGTAATTATGCCTTGGCTGCGGCAAAGGCGTTGTTAAAAAACACAAATATGTCCGCAAAAGAAGTCGCTAAGGAAGCTATGAGTGTGGCAAGTGATATTTGTATTTTTACAAATAAAAATTTAACAATTGAAGAAATTTAAGTAAATTTTTTAGGTTATGCAGTTTTTAATTTTTTACGGCGCGCGTTGTCTATTCGTTTTAAGGCACGCGCGACTTTTTTGTAATTGCGTAAAATAGCGTCTTCAAGTTGCTCAATAGTCAATTTGGATTTAATTGAATTAATGAAGCAGATATATAAAGCGTCCCAGAAAGTTGGTACACCAATTTCTTCCAATGCAGAAAATCTTTCGGCAAAACGGTCATGTATGTCTGTATCTTTTAAATAGTCGATGATGTTTTGTTCATTAAAAGCGACAGGGATTTCAAAAGGTACACGCGTGAATACATCTTTGAAATTGTCGTTATTTAAAATGTAGTTATTGTAAACTAAGATAATAACATTATCCCAGTCTTCACGATTTGATAAATTTAAGATAAAATCTTTTTTATGTTTTTTGCGGTATAACGGATGTAATGATTCGCTAACACGGGCCAAGGAAACTCCGCGTTCGATTGCATTAACAAATTCATCATAAAGGTCTGATTGCGTAATGAAGCGTTCGGCATCAATTAAATATGTACAAAATTTGTATAAGCGACCTTTGGTGCACGAAATACTATACTCGGGTAATCCAGTATCTTTGTTAATTGCATATTTGTTGTAGGGCGCAATTCCGTGTGCATCTTTATAAAGAGTGCGGTCCATTAAAAAGCATGCAGCTGTTTCGATAAAGTATCGATGTAAATAGCGCTCTAAATTGGATTGAGCTAATAAAGCTTTCTTTTCTTCGGCTTTTTGTTTGCGTAGTTCGGCATTTTTTAAATTGATACGAATAATGGTGTTTTTCGTTGTTGGTACATTGGTTTGTGGCATAACTGGGTCACCTATCACAAAATTAGGGTCAATTAATGTAGGTGCATAATCTGAGTTTATTTCGTCTATGTTTATGTGTTCAGAATTTGTAACATTGTGTTGCGTGTCTTGAATTTCTTCAACTATTGGTGTTTCTTTAAGTAATTCTAAGTTATTAGGTGTTGAAGCTGTTTCTTTTTCTTCGTTAATAAAATCAGTATATAATTCATTGGGAATTTCGGGTTCGAAATTGTTTGATTCCATGAGTGCTGCTTGGCGATGGGTGTAAAGTTCTTCGTTTGTTGCTGTTTCAATTTCAGTGGTTTCATCGGTTTCAAAATCATCTTCATAGTCGTTAAAATCATCATCTTCATCATCGTAAGGTTCCGCTTCTGGAATAATGATTTCAGGTAAATCCAAAATGGTGCGTTCACGCTCATTATTTGTTACTTCTTGTAATTTTTTAGTAATTTCTTGTTCATTTGCAAAACCGTGATAAAGTGATTCAAAATCATCAATGTTTGTATTTTTGTCGGTTAATAAAACATCTTTCTTATCAGATATAATTGAAGTTATATTTGAATGATTAACTTTTTTTGTTGCTGGGGCTAAATTAAGTTCGGTTTCACCTTGATCGAAAAAAACTTGATAAATTAGATAGCCTGCGGTGGGGAGTGATAAAACAATACCAAGAAAAAAGAAAATCGGTTTTCCAATTGGAATCCCAATAATAGATAATACTACGCCTGCAATGCAAAGCAGTATACTAATCCAAACAAAGTTGCGCTTAAAAAAATCACTCATTTTTGTTCCCCCGATTAATTCTAATCAATTTAATGATATAATAATTGCGGAAATTTGTAAATCGTAATATAATATTGTCATTATTAGGAGGTTTGAATTATGGATCTTTTCCCAAAAGATATTGTTGAACAACTTGATCGTTATGTTATTGGTCAAAAAGAAGCAAAGCGTGTGGTAGCTATTGCTTTACGCAATCGGTATCGCCGCTCAAAACTAGCAAAAGCAGTTGCAGATGAAATTACACCAAAAAATATAATTATGAAAGGGCCTACGGGTGTAGGTAAGACTGAAATTGCACGCCGTTTGTCAAAATTGGTCGGTGCACCTTTTATTAAGGTGGAAGCAACAAAATATACGGAAGTCGGTTATGTTGGGCGTGATGTTGAAAGTATGATTCGCGATTTAGTTGAAGTTGCGATTCGTATGACGCGTGACACAAAATATGCTGAAGTAAAAAAGAAGGCGGAAGCAATTGTTGAACGCCGTATTGTGAATGCGATTGTTGCAGAAAAGAAAAAGAAGGTTACAGACATAGCAGAAAGTATGTTGTATGAACAATCTGTTAATGAATACCGCGATGGAAAGTTGGAAAATTTCATGATTGAATTTGATGTCGTTCGTGAGATGAAACCAGTGATTGATATGCCTATGGGAATGGGTGTTGGTATTGAAATTGGTTCGATTTTTGACAAAGTTTCCGGTATGTTCCCCAAACAAACAAAGAAGAAGTCAATGACTGTTAGTGCAGCTCGCGAATTATTCTTAGAGGAAGAATGTAGCAAATTAATTGATCAAGATGTTATCAATGCAGAAGGTATTGCTTTGGCAGAACAAAAAGGTATCATTTTTATCGATGAAATTGACAAAATTGGTTCTACTGGTGGCAGCGGTCATGGTCCAGAAGTAAGCCGTGAAGGTGTTCAGCGCGATATTTTGCCGATTGTCGAAGGCTGCACGGTACAAACTAAATACGGCATGGTTAAGACGGATTATATTTTGTTTATCGCTGCAGGAGCTTTCCATGTAAGTAAAATTGATGACTTAATTCCAGAATTACAAGGGCGTTTCCCAATTCGTGTTGAATTGGATTCTTTAAATAAAGATGATTTCTATAAAATTTTAACACAACCATACAATGCAATTACAAAGCAATATCAAGAATTATTGGCTGTGGATAATGTTGAATTAAAATTTGAAAAAGAAGCATTAATGCTTTTGGCGGAGTTGGCTGCAAATGAAAATGATACAAATGAAAATTTAGGTGCGCGTCGTTTGCATTCAATTATGGAACATTTGTTAGAAGATGTGTTGTTTAATGCAGGAAGCAAAAAATCAGAAGAAAAAGAAGTAATTGTTGTTGACAAAGCTTTCGTTGAAAAGAACATGAAACAACTAATCAAGAAAATTGACTTACATAAATATGTTTTATAGTTGTTCTAGAAGTTCGTCATGAAGTTTTTGCATATCGGCAATGACAGTTTCTTTTGTACTGTTTATCATTTGTGTTACGATTGGATTATTGTGTTTTCGTTTAACGATTAAAATACGGTTATCCTTGTGTGTAACGCAAAAGAAATGATGTTGGCAATGGCGGCAGCGTGGGCTGTGAACTTCTGTGAAAAGTTGGTCAGGGTTGAAAGTATTGTCTACTCGCAATGGAACACGATATGTTTCCAAAAGTTTGGCAACATTTTCATGAATAATACCAGCACCATTGTGTGTTAAAATATCCAAAGATTCAAAATCTAAACAGAGAATAGTTTGCGTATTTGATACTAGGCGTGGGTTTGCAGTTTGAATTCCATGTGTGTCGGTATAATTCTTATACAAACTAGCATGAAGCAATACAGCCATAATAGCGCCTGTATAATCGCTGCCGCCGCGAGTAAAGAGAGCGGTTTTTCCATCGCGTTGTCCGTAGAAACCGCCTATAACAAATGGAATCTTTTGTTTTAAATGATGTGTTTTGATTTGTTGCTTTGTTGCTTCTAAATTAATGGTCGAGTCGGAATTAATAATTAAAATATCTGCTGCATCAATAAACTCATAATTGAGATACAAAGCAAATAATTTTGCTGATAAATATTCTCCACGCGATACAATAAAAGCATAATCATCTTTTCTTTTTATAATTTCATCACTAACTTGTTTTAAGTCTTTGTAGAAAATTTCATACTTTTGTTTTGGCAGTAGGTCATCTGCAAGGTTGTTAAACCTTGATATAACATTTTCTAATGTATTAGTTCCTTTTGTATAATCAATTAGATCATCTGTAACTTTTGTTTGATATTTTCCGTATTTTCCAGGAGCAGAAACTACAATCGCATGTTGTTCCTTGTTGTTAAAAATTATATTGCGACATTGTTTGATTGTTTCTGGTGTCGCCATAGAAAATCCACCAAATTTGACTATTTCCACAATTATATCATATTCATAAATATGGAATATGTTTTTCGATTTAATGAAGAATCTAAGGATAAACGAGTAGAAGAATTAAAAACTATGTTTTTGAATCGTGGATATCAAGTTTTGGACTTTAAGGAAAATTCGAATCAAAAAGGTATTTATTACCTTGAACCAAGGGTAGAGCCAAAGGAAAACTTTTGGAGATCTGTGGTGTCAGGGAGTTTGGTTTTTGGATATCAACCGCAAATAATTAATGTTCCAGCAGGGATAACTTATATTAGTTTAAACGATGATTTAGAATTTATAGAAGCAAATAATAATTTAACAGCTAAAGCAATGCGTGAAATTGTTAATCAAGAATATCGTGGTCGTTCGAAAAAAGTTTTGTTTTGTGGTTATGGGAAACTTACTGCGGCACTAGAAAAAGTTTTTAGTGATTGGAAAATTGGAGTTTTAAATTTTAATTGGCATAAAATGCCGGAGATAACGCAGAAATATGGTAATGAAGCACATTTTAAAACAGCGCCTTTTAAAGATTTTCCGGTAATTATTAATACAATTCCAAGCAACATAATCAAAGTAGCGGATTGGGATAAAAAGTGTGTTAAGCAAAAAATTTATGATTTAGCTTCGGCTCCGTTTGGGTTTGATTGGACTGGAGTTGAACAATCAGATTATGATTATCAAGTCTTACCAGGTTTGCCGGGTAAATTCTATCCAAAGGAGGCGGCTTTAGCAGTATTTACTTCTATTGAAAAGTATCTTTTATTACACGCAAAGCCGGCACTTGTTTTGTGTATTACAGGCAGTGCGTGCAGTTTTGTAAAGTTGTTAAATATTTTAAGAGACTTAGTTGAGCGATATGAAATTTATCCGGTTGTATCGCCAAATGCTAATGTTCCAAATCGTTTTATCGATAATTTAACATTTCAAAGTGAAATTAGGCGATTAACTGGTCACGAAATAATTACAACTATTGCTGGTGCAGAGCGGCTATCTAGTATACCAAAGTTGCAGGGAAGTATTCTGTTTCCAGCGACCGGTAATACTATGGCTAAATTAGCACATGGAATTACAGACACTTGTGTTTTAATGGCTGTGAAAGCCTTACTACGGAATAATAAGCCATGTGTGGTAGGATTAGCAACGAATGATGCCTTATCAGGTAATGCAAAAAACATTGGAGAATTACTTAATCGTCGTAATTTTTACTTTGTGCCATTCCGCCAAGACCAACCAGTATTAAAACCTTATTCTTGTATATGTGACTTTAACAAAGTTTTAGATACGGTTGAAGCGGCTTTGCATGGGGAACAAATTCAACCCTTATTGTTAGGCGTAATTTAAAGATTGATCGATTAATTGCTTTAAAACAGAAAATGATTTTATGCCTATGATAGCAGGTAGTTTTTGTCCATGGCGAAAAGGTAATAGTGTAGGCAGAGCTGAAATTTGATAGGTTTGTAATATTGGGGGGTAAGCATCTATATTAATTAAATAAAATTTTACTAGAGGAAACGATTGTTCTAATTGGTTAAAGATTGGTTCCATAATTTTACAGTTAAAACAATTAGAACCATGAAAAATTAAAATTACTTTCCCCGTGCGGATAACATCCACAATGTTTTTAGCTTGTATGTTTTTCATGACTTATTTTATGGGCAATTTGTGCTTTCTGACACTTTACAAATTTGTTAGTTATGGTATTATATAGTAGCGTTTCCGTAGCTCAGTTGGATAGAGCATCGCCCTTCTAAGGCGAGGGTCCCGTGTTCGAGCCACGGCGGAAACACCAAAAAAAAGAGCGGTGTGATGCCGCTCTTTTATTTTTGTAAAGTATCTTCAATTTGATTTGTTTTTTTTGTGGGTTTAATTTTACCTTTGTTTACTAAATTTTCGTTTATTTGATATTCAGAAGCAAAATTTGCAATCAATCCACTACACATATCTTGTGTCCCGTATATTCCTTGATTTGATAATAAGTTGGCAACGATTTCAATTTGTTTGTGAAGTAGGGTAAGAATTTCTGTGCGTTTTTTGTTTTGTGGATTTGCAATTATTTGTTTTAGTTTAGTAAGTTCTATACTAAATTGTTTGGCTGCCTCTTTATCTTCAAATGAATTTATTATTTCATTTTCAAGCTTTTCTAATGCGTTAAGTGTAGCTTGTGTATTTCTAATTGCTTTTCTTATGTTCGTTTTTTTCCATTTTACTTCTGTATTTGTTTTTATTCCATGACGGGTTTGTTTTATAACTTTTAAAGCAGATTCAATATTGGAAATATTTTTTAAAGTTAAATATTCATGTTTTAAGTTTGTTGGTACTTGTTTATCTTTATAGCAATTGATAAATTCATCAGCTGTGTCTTGTTCAATATTTGGTTTAACATTTTTTTGGAAATAATGTTCACGGTATGTAGAATAAGCAGTTGTAATATTGTCGGTTTGACGATCTTTACGATTTAGAATATAGACTAAGTCAGATGTTTTTCTGTCAAACTCATGAAGTTCGAGAGTTGTTAATTTTGAATCCCAGATATTGTTATAATCGTACTCAGAAAAATGAGTCACAGTTTCACTAAGATTATGTTGATTTAAGTTTTTTGTTGTTGAATTTTGTGCTGTAAGTGGTTGATGTAATACTAAACTAGCTGCTAGAGTAAGTGCAGCTTTTTTACCTACTGTACTAAAATTAAATTTACTTTTTTTCATAACTTATTATAACATTTTGACCAATCAAAAATCAATAGTTATCGAAAAATAAAAAGAGCGGTGTTTCCGCTCTTGATATATTAACGACCTTGGATGTATCGAGGTGTTTCTGGTATTTTGGTTATATCATCTGAGTCGCCTTCTTTATCATCATCCGTTTTTTGTTTATCGCCAGGTTCTTTTTCTGGCTCTTTTTCAGGTTCTTTTTCTGGTTCTTTGATGTTTTTATTTGAAATAAAATTTTTACCGCCATTAATTGAACTTGTAATTACCATATCGCCAATACGAATATTGAATATAATACCAGCATTAAGATCGTGGCTTTTGAAGTCGGTTAACCAATCAAATTTGCCACCTACGAAGATTGCATCATTAATTTTGTAAATATAAGCAAGATTAGCACCCGTCAAGGTATTGAATTCAAACTTATTTACTTCTTTACCAAAAGAAATGTTGCCAACTACTGTATGACGATCTTTAAAGGTTTTTGAAACGCCAGCGTTAGCAGCTAATTGTAGTGTGTCAACATTACCTTCTGTGGTTTTTTCACGAAGATACGCACCATTAAGACCAGCGGATAAGCCCCAATTATTTTTTAAATTCCAGTTGCCACTTACACCAAATGTTGCACCTTGTTCTTTATTTGTATGTTTATATCCTGCTTCAACGCCAAATAAGAATTTGTTTGGTTTTTTTACATCGTAATTCAATTGGTCTAAGTTTGTAATTATTTCGTTAACAATATGTTCTGCAACGATTTTAGCGGCTATGCCACGGCGTTGTTCGAATGTACCAAACATTTCTTCAGGTAATTCATTAGCAAGTGAATTAATATGGTCAATTAATTCCTTTTCGTTAATTGATGTTCCTTTATGTGAAACTAGCTCTTTAATTTCGTTTAATTTGTTCGAGATTATTTTGGGGTCGGTTGTTTCTTTGTAATATTTTTTATTTTCGTGCGCAAAGCGACAGAAACTGTTAATAAGTGTATCTTCGATATTTACTAAGAAATCTTTAGATTCTTGTAGTGGGTTACGATCTTTTGGATCTTTTCCATCTTTATCGGTAACTTTAAATTGTTTTGATTTAATAAAATTAGCATAAACTTCGTTGTTTTGGTCATAGTGGTCAACTTGTTCAATAATTTTTCCTTCGTCTGCACCCGAACGAATTAAAGTAAAAGTATCAAATGCTTTTTGTACATAGTTTTGAGCAACGGCATTGACAATTGCAACAGTTAATTTGTCTGGTATTCTTTTACCTGTGTTATCTTGATAACCATTATTGGCAAAGTAGTTGATTATTTCGTTTATTTGATTATTATCGGTGTTTTTATCAATGTATTTATATTCGCGTAAAAGAGGAACTATTTCGTTTTCAATTTGATGCATTTCGTAAGAATCTTGACTGCGTGTCAATTCTAATGTATCAATAGCTAATTGATTTAAAATATCAGTACAGTCGTTTAATACCTTGTTTTCAAGGCGATTATATTCAGTCATATTTTTGTATTCTGAGTTAGCATTTGCTTGCAAATGATTAACGAAGTTATCGGCACTATAATTAACATAATCATTTTCGGTTTGTTTGCCAATAAAATCTTTTGAAATAGCGTTTTGTGTTGCTTTTGGCATTGGTAAACCTGGGAGTTGGTTTAACATAAAAGTTGTGCCTAAAACAAAAAGTCCTTTTTTAAATTTACTTAATTTTTCCATGTTTAAATTTTAACAAATACGCAAGTGATAGTCAATAAATACAGAAAAATAATTTAACAATTTTTGTTTTTAACAAAAAGTTATTAATTAAAAAATGCTTGTTTTTTTTTGAATCATATGTTAATATAATTTTATTCGCGGGAGTAGCACAGCGGTAGTGCGTCGCCTTGCCAAGGCGAAGGTCGTGAGTTCGAACCTCATTTCCCGCTCCAAAAATAAAAACAACCAAAGTTATTTGGTTGTTTTTTTATTAACATTAAAATAATCGTATTAAAAAAAGGGTTATTTCAACCCTTTAATATAATTTTTATTCTTTGATTTTTAATTGATTAGCAAGTGATTTCCATGTGTTATCGACAGCTTTTTGTTTTTTACCTTCTAACATGATACGAAGAATTGGTTCCGTGCCACTTTTACGAATAACCTTACGGATTTTGCGTGGATTAAAGTTTGTTATAACTGTTTCATAATTTTCCGGTAAATCTTCAATGTTAATGTTTTTACAAATTTGATAATAAGGGTGATACGAATTTAAAATTTCAAGTAATCCAGATACACCCATTTCGCGATAAGCATTATTAATTATAATCATTGCGTCTAATGCGTCAGAAGAGCCATTGTTTAAATCAAAATAATAGTGGCCGCTTTTTTCAGCTCCGAAAGGAATGTGGTGAGATTGCATTGTTTTCATCACATTTTGTCCACCAACTTTGCTTCGGATTAAATTAAAGTTACGCGATAAGCCGCTATTAACTGTTTCATCAACAATAACTGTTTTATAATTTAGTAAAGTACCAATCAGGGTAGTGACTTCTTCGCTGGATAAAACATGATCATGCAAATACATCATAAAGCGGTCAGCATCTCCATCAACGGCAAATCCAATCTCTTCATTGTGTTCTTTGCAGTATTCTGCCAAAAATTCTGGGTGTGTTGCGCCACATCCTTGATTAATTTCTCCATCTCCGCAGTTCACAATCTTGGTGAATCCCATGCTTTTTAATTTATGACCTAATCCGCCATTTGCGCAGTCAATAACAATGTCTTTAGGAATCATATTAAATTTGTTGTAATTAGGAACAGGTAGTAAGTCGAGTGTGCTTTGTTCAAAATGATTTAAATAGATTTTAAATCCACAATATTGACATGGGTTATGTGATGCAGTAATCATAACTGCCAAACCATTTTGTGATGCTAATTCGGGAGTTGTTGTAACACCTAAATTATGAATAGTACCAGGGAAGAATTTAATAAATTCTTCCATTAATTTATCACTGCCTGTACGACCATCACGAGCTATGGATAGTTCTTGCCAGCCAACTGTGTATAAACTTTGTGCAATTTCTTTTGCAACATGATTTTTTAGCAGTTTTGTGGTTAAATCACGAATTCCAGATGTTCCAAATTTTAACATTCTTTGATTACTCCTTTATTAAATCTTTTAACCAATCCTTAAATTCGGGAATGGCTTTAAATGTCGCATAGGTCGTTGCTTGAGCAAAACCCAAAGGACTGCCAAGATCAAATCTTTTACCTGTGAGCTCGACATGGCGCAATTTCGGTAATTTATTAATTGCGTCAACTATATATATTTCGCCTTCTGTTCCATTATGTTCACGAATGTAATCTAAAACTTCTGGGACTAAGATGTAGGTTCCAAGTGATGCATAATTTGAAGGTGGATTATCTTTAGGTTTTTCAACAATTCCTTGGATTTCGTTACCTTCTTTTGGAATAATAATTCCGTAACGATAAGCAAGTTCTAACGGAATTTGATATGATGAAAGAACGCTAGTCTGGTGTTGATTGAAATCATCAATCAATACTTGATATGGATTTTGTTCGAGCATTAATTCATCGGGAAAAATTAATAAGAATGGCTCACGATTGATAAAGTCTTTTGCAATCATTGTTGCGGGGCCAGTTCCTTGCATTTTAATTTGCTTGCCGTATGAAATATTTACATCAGGGTACATTCCATTAAAGTGGTTAACAATACATTCTTTGCTATCATTAATAACAATAAAAATATCTTTAATGCCAGCTTCAATAACTTGATCTAAAATTATTTGTAATAATGGTGTTGTCTGTACCGGTATCATTTCCTTTGGTTGTGATTTTGTGTAAGGCATCATGCGAGTACCTTTACCTGCACACAAAATAACAGCTTTTTTTACTTGTTGTTTTTCCATAAATGTAAAACCTCAACTTTTGTAGATTTTTATTCAATGTTTAAAAAAACCCTTGAACAAAAAAATATATCATGTTGAAAACTTACATCGCAACTAAAAATTTATTTTATACGGAACATAAGCAATTTTTCGCGTACTTGTTCGGCTCGTTTTTGATCGCAAACAATTTGGTCGGCAATATGTAAGCTGTGATTAGTCGCGATTGTTGCGGGTTGAGTAATAAAAAACAAATCATCGACTATGCGATTATTACGGAAAGATAAAATCTTTAATCCAATACCAAGTTTTATCCAAACCAATTGTTCAATGGCTTCATTACTTGATAATAAGTGTGCGTTAGTTAACAAACCCCAAGCGCGCATAACTTTATCAATTATTTTGTCTGGGGATTTTTGCCACAATTCGCGTTGTAAACTAATTTCTGTAGTAGCAATGCGTGTAACAACTTGATCAATCATTTGAATGGCTTCGATATCTGACATTGTTAAACATTCTTGGTTTGAAATTTGATATATGCATCCTTGCGAGCTACTGTTTTCACCATAAATTCCACGAATAGTTATTTTTTGATTATCTAGTTCTTTAAAGATAGCAGTAATTTTATTTGTAATAGTAAGTGCGGGCAAATAAATCATTACGCTGGCACGGAGTCCGCCGCCAAGATTAGTAGGACACTTGGTTAAATATCCTAAGTTAGGGTCTTTTGCAATATCAAATTCGGATTCTAATTGGTCGGCAATTTGTTTTGCTGTTTGATAAGTTTGGGCTAAATCATAACGGTTAGCGATTACTTGAATACGGAGATGGTCTTCTTCGCCAAGCATGATATTAGTTGTATTATCTGTGTTTGTAACAAAGACACCATACTTGGCGTTATTAAGAAAGTCAGCACTGATTAAGTGTTGTTCAAAAAGGCTATCACGAACAGGAAGCTCATCAAGGTTGAATGCCTTTAAGTTTCGTTGATGGCGTGTAATGCTATTTGCAATATTTGTATAAAAGCTACGATCTTGATAATTAAAAGGAATGTGTGCAATATTACGCGCTAGGCGTATGCGTGTTGTTATGACGAGATTATCTAAGTTCATTAATATACGGCTCCAATTCTTTTTTGAAATATAGGTAACAATCCGAACAGCCAAGGTAACCAGTTTTAACAAAGTCATTATAATCATAACCACAATTGCTACAGATTTTGGATTGTACATGAGGTACTGTAAAAGTTTTGACTACTGGGTCAGGTAGAGATTTCGTTGAATATATTTTTTTGACCGGTTCTTGAAGAGTGATCATAAAATTAGTATACAATACTTCTTAAAAATACTACAATTAAATATGAATGTTTTGGGCTTTTCGGGAAACTTAAAACGGATTTGGTTTTTTGCGAATCGGGCAGCTGGTAATAAGGGGCAAAAGATATCACCAATCCATTTACTCTATGCGTGTAGTCTTACAAACGATTGTTTAGCTTGTGCAATCTTAAATAGTGAAGGTATTACTGCGGAGCGTATTGCGGCAACTCCATCAGCTTTTTTTGCTGATAAAAGCGCCCAAGAGATTTTTACATTAGCGGAAACTCAAAGTCTATTATTGAATCACTCAGAGATTTATACCGAAGATTTATTATATGTATTATGTTCAAAATGCAAACAATCAAGGTCTGTTGTCGATAAAATTAACCCAGGCGCTTCAAAACGCATTTTACAAAAAATTACAAACGAAGTTCCTGTAGATCAATTAGCACAAGAACGCGTAGTCCATAAACCAGCGCCGGTTCAAGTAGTACAAAAACCAGTAATTGAACCCACAAAATTTACAGAATCTACTTCGACCAGTAATGCTGTGGACAACGGAGAATTGTCCCCATTTTTAACAAGCTACGGGCAAGATTTAACAGCAAAAGCGCGTGCCGGAAAAATTGAACGCGTTATTGGGCGTGAAGATGAAACGGATCGGTTAATTGAAATTCTTTGCCGCAAGACGAAAAATAATCCTGTGTTAATTGGCGAAGCAGGTGTGGGGAAGAGTGCTATTGTTGAAGGTTTAGCTATTCGTATTGTAAGTGATAAAGTCCCGGAAATATTACAGAATAAAATTCTTTATTCGTTAGATATTGGTTTGTTGTTAGGTGGTTCTAAATACAGGGGTGAGTTAGAAGGGCGTTTAAATAAAATTTTGCAAGAATTAAAAGACCGCGAGGATATCATCTTATTTATTGATGAAATTCACAATATTGTTACTAGTGGAAATAAAGAGGGTGAGATGGGCGTTGGCGAAATTTTAAAACCTGCCTTAGCTCGGGGAACATTACGCTGTGTTGGTGCAACTACGATTGATGAATATCGTCAATATATTGAAAAAGATCCTGCGTTGGAACGCCGCTTTGATCCGGTAATGGTTTATCCACCAACACCAGAACAGTCTGTTTCAATTTTGGAGGGTTTGGCTTCTGGTTTTGAAAACTATCATAAAGTGCGTATTAGTCAAAGTGCTATCACATCGGCAGTTTTGTTATCCAATCGCTATATTTTTGATCGTAATTTACCAGATAAAGCTATTGATATTTTAGATAAGGCTTGCGTTAAAGCCAAAATTAAGGCAGGTAATAATACTTGTCCATTAATCACTAACAATGAAATTGCAACCGTTATTTCGGAAATGACAAAAATTCCGTTGAACAAAATTAATGTCGACGATCAAAAGAATTTAATGAATTTAGAAAAAGAATTACAGAAAGTTGTTATTGGTCAAGATAAAGCCGTAAGTGCAATTGCAAAAGTAATTCGTCGTAATCGTAGCGGAATTAATGATGCGAATCGTCCGATTGGTTCGTTCTTTTTCTTGGGACGAACTGGTGTGGGTAAAACAGAAGTTTGTAAGCATGTATCTCAAATTTTACATGATACAGAAAAAGCATTTATCAAGTTGGATATGAGTGAATACAGTGAATCACACAGTGTTAGCAAAATTGTAGGTGCGCCTCCTGGATATGTTGGTTATGAAGATGGTTCAAACTTATGTAATCGTGTTCGTCACAACCCATACTGTTTAGTGTTGTTTGACGAAATTGAAAAGGCGAATGCGGATATTTATAATTTACTTTTACAAATTTTAGACGAAGGTCGTTTAACAGATTCACACGGTAAAGTTGTGTCATTCCGCAATGCAATTATTGTTTTAACTTCCAATGTCGGTGTAAGTGAGATTCCAACCGATCATGATGTAACTCCGGAAGAAGAAGAGCAATTTATGTTGGAAGGTATGCGCAAAAAATTCAGTCCAGAATTTATTAATCGAATTGATAATGTGATTGTCTTTAATACATTAACACGCGAAGATATTGAAAAGATTGTTAAATTACAAATGGATAAATTATCAAAACGATTGTCAGCGGTTAGTGTTAAAATGGAATATACCAGTGCTGTGGTTAGCTGGATTGCGGAAAATGGTTATCAAAAAGCTTATGGTGTGCGCCCAATTCGCCGCTTAATCCAAACTCAAATTGAAGATAAAATTTCGGAACAAATTATTACTCGTCAAGTTGAAGCAATTAATATTGATGTAGTTGACAATGTTATTGAAGTTCAATCAATTCGTTGATAATTTTTTAAGTCTATTGTGCGGTGTTCTGAGTTTGAGTTTTCGTTGTTAGTGTTTTTTTGACTAAAAAAATTTAATATTTGTGTAAGCCCTCCAGATAATAAAAACTTAATAAGTAATGATTGTAAATCGCTATTTGTCGTATTTGTATTATTGGGGTTAGCTTGTTTGCCAGTGTTAGTATTTTGCAGCAGGTTTAAAATATTAGTTAAAGTATCGTCTTCCATTATTCTCCCTTTCTATTTTTGATTTTTAATCGTTTGAATAATTTGGGTTAGGCGAGTGCGTTGCTCTTCGTTAAGCATAGGACTAATGATTTTAATTAATTTTTCTAAATCACCCAGTGTTCCATTTTGTTTTTTTAATTTAATTTGTTCGGTAAAAAGTGTAATTAATTCTTCATTACTAAGTTTGGACAATTGGTCAATAATTTTTTGATTAAATTCCATATACTTTTGTATGAAAAGTTGTTATATTATGTGTATGTTTGTAGATAGTGTTGATATTACTATTCAGGCTGGTTCTGGCGGTACCGGAGCAGCAACATTTTATCGTGATACTTTAACCATGTTTGGGGGGCCTAATGGTGGTGATGGTGGTCACGGTGGTAATGTTTATTTTGAGGGAACAAATAACCTTGATAATTTGGTTGATTTTCATTATAACCAAAAGTTTAAAGCTGGCGATGGTGAGAATGGTCAAGGCGGAAATAAAACTGGTTCAAATGGGCGCGATGTTATTATTAAAGTTCCGTTAGGTACGAAGATTTTAGATGAGAATGGAAAACTTTTATGTGATATTGTTTCAATTGGTCAAAAATATATGGCTTTAAAAGGTGGTGCGGGTGGTTTTGGAAATACTCATTTTGCAACTGCATCGCGCCGTACACCAAATTTTGCTAAAACTGGTGTTAAAACCAAACCATATCGTGTTAAATTAGAATTAAACTGTATTGCAGATATTGGTATTATTGGTTATCCCAATGTTGGTAAAAGTACTTTATTGTCTGTAATTAGTCGTGCAAGACCCAAGATTGCAAATTATCAATTTACAACTCTGTACCCAAATATTGGGGTAGCGCAAGTTCATGGGCAAAATTTGTTATTTGCAGATATTCCTGGTTTAATCGAAGGAGCAAGTGATGGTGTTGGTTTAGGGATTGATTTCTTAAAACATATTGCGCGTACTCGTTTGCTATTACATGTTATTGATATTGCCGCAACCGAAGGTCGTGATCCGTATCATGATTATGAAGTTATTAATCAAGAATTAAAAAACTATCATGCTGATTTAGAAAATAAAAAACAAATAGTTGTTTTAAACAAAATTGATACAGCAACGGAAGAACAAATTAAGCAATTTAAATCAAAGATTAATTCTGATATTCCATTGTTTGAAATTTCAGCTTTAAACCATACTGGTTTACAAGAATTATTAAGTGCTTGTTTACAAGTATTAAATACCATTCCAAAACCAGAACCATTAATTGTTGAATCTGTTTTAGAAGAAAAAATTGATAAAAATGAATTTGCCGTTTCTGGTGGAAATGGGGCTTATCAAGTCAGTGGTCCGTTTATTGATAATTTAATTCGTGGTGTCGTTTTAGAAGATACAGAAAGTAACCGTTATTTCCAACGCCGTTTAGTACAGCGTGGCGTTATGACAGAGTTAAAAAAATTAGGCATGGTTGATGGCGATACAATCCAAATTGCAGGACACTTTTTTACTTATACTGAATAAGCATAGACATCGAAGATTTATATGCAGGTTACAAATTAAAGCGTCATAACTACCATCATCGGGGTAATTTCTTTATTGTACTGGTGATAGTATTAATTGTTGTTACAGTAACAAGTATTGTGACATTATTTTTGCGTGGTTTTAAATTCCGTGACATAGAAAATCAAGTGTTCGGGCAAGAGATAAAGACACCCGTAATGAAAGTTTGGTTGCTTGAAAAAGCGGGTTATGGCAACAAAATGGCGGCATTTAAAGCTGGCATAGGAGCGGCTCAAAGCGGTTTGGGTGTTTGTGTAATAAAAACTGATAATCAATGGCGGTGGGTTGCAGGGGTTTATAAAACATATGATGAAGCTCAAAAAGCTTTAAGTATGAATTCCGTTGCTTTAAATTTATCAATACGCGAATATAAAATCGAATCTAAAAATTTTAAGATTTCGCGTGATGCTGTGTTTTTGTGTCAAAATATTTTGGATAGAGCGGTTAGTGTTTTTGAGATACTGTTAACTTTAAGAGATAATGTTGAAGAAAAACTAAGTACAGAAAATTTAATAATGAAATTAACCACAGAATACAACCATATAAAAGATAATATACAAAAATTACAAGCTATAAATGCTACATTGAAAAGTCCATTAGTTGCAAGTGTTATTTATATAGGTAATCAAAATATTTTAAGTTTGCAAAAAATTATTTGTGGCAATAACTCATACAGTCTAGCAGATTTGAATACTGTTTTGTTAAATACACTTTTCTCGCTAGACAACTTTTAATAGTTTTGCTAACCTAGGATAGGGGGAAATTTTGGGTTTTTCTGAAGAATTTATTAAAAACGCATCTGACGAAGTGGTTTCGCAATCAATGCAACCAGACTATGATTTCATCGAAGAAAAATTACAACAAGCGGTGGTAAATGTTGCTCGTGTTGCGCCTTTCTTTAACCCACAAGATGTTACAATTTATTTACAAGGTTCTTATGCTTGTAAAACAAATACAAAATTTCAATCTAAAATTGAAGTAATTGTAGAAGTCAATAAAACTAGCGAGTATGACTATGATACGATGAAATTTGAAGATTTAAAATTTCGCGACAATTTTTTCGTTGATTTTAATTATTACTTTGATGTTAGTCGTTTTAAGCAAGTGCTTGCCGAAGAGTTGCGCAAACTTTTGGGCGTTAAGCCAATTCTTGGTACAACAACAATTTTAATACCTGCTTTTGGTACAATGCAACACGCTGTTGATGTTTTCCCTTGTTTTAAATATAAATATTTTTACCCAGATGGTGGAAGTATTCGCTGTAAATTAGTTCATGATCAAAAACTTGATGAACATTTTTTAATGTTTACAAATTTACATACAAATAACGGAAATCTAAAAGATTCAATGACTAAAGGAAACTTTAAACGCATGGTTCGTTTAATGAAAAATTTAGTTGCAATTAGTGGGCGTGAAGATAGGAATTTGCGTTTGGTTCGCGGATATTATATTGAATGCTTGCTCTATAATGTGCCAAATGAAATGTATTTTGCCAAAGATGACAAATTGTTAAATGTGTTCTTGAAGGTTATAAACTGGTTGAATTTTGCTCGAATTGATGATTTCGTTTGTCAAAACCAAGTTTGGTCTTTGTGGGGTGATGCCGATGGTTTCTGGGATAAACATTCAGCGCGTCAATTTATTAATGATGTAATTGAATTTTATGAAGAGTTTCCAGATAAGCGTACTGAAATTATTAAAGATGAAGAATAATATGATTGCTTCTATTATTGATGCTAAAACTATTATTATTAATGATTTAACACAATTTGACCCATATGCTATTTTGCATAGTGGTCAAATTTTTCGTTATTGGCAAATAAAAGAAGGGTGGCTGATTTTATCGCGTGACCATTGGGCGAAAATTATTCAGCAAAGTAATAATATAAAAATTGTTTGCGATGATGCTCAATATTTTTATAAGTTTTTTGATTTTGATATGGATTATGAAATAATTAAAAAAAACTTAAATGCACCAAAATTAAAAAATGCTTTGAAGTGTGGTGGTGGTATTAGAATTTTAAGAGCAGATTTTGTTGAAATTGTGCTTTCATTTATTATATCGGCAAATAACAATATTAAACGCTTTACAAAAACTATTAATGATATCTGTCATACTTATGGAAAACTTTTGTCATGTGGTTATCATAGTTTTCCCAATTTAAAACAGTGTGCGAAAATATCATTTGAAGATTTCCAAAAATTCGGTTGTGGATATCGTAGTGAATACTTAGTTACGGCAATTAAGCAGTTAAAGAATCTTGATTATAACAAATTACAAGTTTTATCTAATAATGAGTTGTACAAAGAATTAATAAAAATTAAAGGAGTTGGCCCAAAGGTGGCTTCCTGTATCATGTTATTTGCATTTCATCGACTTGATATAGCACCAGTCGACACATGGATTAAAAAAGCAATAGTACAGTTATCGTCCGAAGAACAACAAAAAATTTTAACTGGTAAATTTGCCGGGGTAGCGCAACAATATATTTTTTATTATCTACAACATTTACACAAAGATGTTTTATAAAAAAAAGCCAACAAATTTGTTGGCCTTTTTTGTGTGGTGGCGGGAGTTGGATTTGAACCAACGACCTT
The DNA here is from genome assembly GCA_045538455.1 of Clostridia bacterium. Classification (GTDB taxonomy): domain Bacteria; phylum Bacillota; class Clostridia; order Christensenellales; family UBA1242; genus RGIG8050. The sequence continues at coordinate 66,150 of JAZSRL010000006.1, forward strand.
TGGGTTATGAGCCCAACGAGCTGCCGGACTGCTCTATCCCGCGATATGCATATTATATGTTATTTATATGTTTATTGTCAACTATTTATGTTATTTAAATAAATAATATATTAGAGTCAACAAAACTTTCGTGTGAATAAAATAAGATGTGTAGTAGTAAATAAAATAAATAGTTGCGAACCAGTTTTTTATATGTTAGAATAAAATGTTTGGAAGGGTTGCAGAGCGGCCAAATGCTACGGACTGTAAATCCGTCGTCTTACGACTTCGATGGTTCGAATCCATCCCCTTCCACCACACCGTAATAATACGAACCGTTTGATAGGTTATCATTATAAATTATTCTATTTGTTACTTTGGTATAATTCTATGGGTGAATTTTTTTTAAAAAGTAGAACTTTTCATGTTTATTTAATTTATTTTCATATGTTTGTCTGATTGTGGTTTTATGATACAATGAATAAGAATGAAATTTATACACTGTGCGGATATCCATTTAGACAGCAAAATGGAAACAAATTTGTCTTCGCAACAAGCGAAAGAACGAAAGAATGAAGTTTTAAATACTTTTGAAAGTATGGTTGCTTTTGCAGCAGAAAACAACATCCAAGGTATTATTATTGCGGGCGATATGTTTGATTCTGCTAGAATTACAAATTTAACCAAAGCACGCGTTTTAAATTTAATCAAAAAACATTCGCAAATTGACTTTTTTTATTTAAGCGGAAATCATGATGAAAGTAATTTCATTGCATTAATAGAAGATATTCCTGAAAATTTGAAAATTTTTGGTAAAGAATGGACTAGTTTTAAATACGGTAAAATTAAAATTACTGGAATAGTTTTGAGTCAGGAAAATAACGCAGTTAAATATGAAGATTTGAAACTAGCAGCAGATGATATAAATATTGTCGTAATGCATGGTCAAGCTTGTAACCACGAGACTAAAAACAAAAATGAAACAATTAACTTAAATAAGCTTAAAAACAAAAACATAGATTATTTAGCGTTAGGACATGTTCACTCTTATCAAGAAAACCAAATTGATGAGAGAGGTAAATATTGTTATGCGGGATGTTTAGAAGGACGAGGATTTGATGAATGTGGCGAAAAAGGTTTTGTCCTCTTAAATGTTGAAGATACCATAGAGGCGGATTTCATACCTTTTGCCAAACGCCAATTAATAGAATGTAAATTCGATATTACTGGCTATACAGATTGGTTTGAAATTGAAAATGATGTACTTCAAATGGTTAAAAATATAGATAAACAAAATTTATTAAAAATTGTTTTGGTGGGGAAATATAATATCAAATTAGATAAACATATATCGATGCTTGAACAAAAACTTGATGCTTTTTATTTTGCAAAAGTCAAAGATGAATCTATATTAGAAGTTTCATTAAAAGATGTTGAAAAAGATCTTTCATTGCGTGGCGAATTTATTCGCAAAATTCTATCATCTAGTTTATCTAATGAAGAAAAAGAGCAAACCATTTTGTTTGGTTTGAAGGCATTGGAAGGGGAGGACTTATGAAGTTAATTAAATGTCATATTGAAAACTTTGGTAAGTTACAAAATTTTGATTTTAACTTTTCTGATGGCTTAAATAGTATTAAACACGAAAACGGTTGGGGGAAAAGTACTTTTGCGACTTTTATTAAGTCAATGTTTTATGGATTAGTTTCAACCACAAAACGCGATTTGGACGAAAATGAAAGGAAGAAATATTTACCATGGCAAGGTGGTAATTATGGTGGCAACATTGATTTTGAAGTCAATGACAAGCAATATCGTATTGAACGATTTTTTGGTAAAAATAATTCGGAAGATACATTTAAATTGATTGATTTAGCAACGGGGAAAAGGTCTGTAGATTTTTCAAGCAGTATTGGCGAAGAATTATTTGGATTAGATCAAGAAGCATTTGAACGCAGTTCATTCATCCCACAAAAAGATATAGATGCACGGCCAAATGATAGTATTAATAATAAACTGACAAATTTGATTCAAGGGACTAGTGATAAATTTAATTATGATGAAGCGCAAGAAATTTTAAACAAAAAAAGAGTTTCGTTATATAACAACAAGGGTTCTGGAGAAATTCAAGAAATCGAAAGTGACATTGAAGATCTTCTACGGAAAATAAATGATTTAGAAGTTGAAACAAGGAGAATTCCGGAAATCCAAAACCAAATTAATACGCAAGAAGCGGAAATTCAAAACTTAATAAATCAACAAAATGAAGTAAAAAAACAAATTTCTGATTATGGTAAATATCAACAAAAAATAGCCAATCAAGAATTGTATGAAAAATTAGTGAATCAGATTACCACAACTCAATTTCAAATAACTGAAAATGAAAAATTATTAAACGGAAAAGACACAAGCTTAACGGAAGTAAGCGTATTTGAAGTTTTAAACAATAAAGTTTTACAAAATGAAAAAGAGTTGGACTTTAAAAACAAAAACAATTATTTGAAAACTCGTCATGAAGAATTATTAAATTATTTTGGCGGTGAAAGTTCAATTCCCGCAACAGAAAAAATTGAAGAAATATCACATAATATAATTAAATATAACGCTTTAAGTTTGAGTATTAATGAGTCTGCAAATTCACAAAGTCACACCGTAAACATTGCACCAAGGGCGAAAATTGGCATTCCTTTAGTTATTTGTGCCGTTTGCGCATTATTTGCTGTGGGATTAATTGCTTTCGTTTTACCAATTGCGTTGGCTTTATTTGCTGCGGCTTTTTTGTGCTTGCTAATAGCTGGTTTTTTATATTTAAAAAATTTAATTAATGAACGAACTTCTTCTTTTACTCAATCTAATCACCAAATACTTAATGTTGATCAACCAAAACTTGAGGAACTAAAAACTAGTATTGAAAGATTTTTAAAACCATATGAACCAAATTGTTATGATTTTCAAAAAGCAATTAATAACCTTATTGCAAATAATAAAGAATTACAAAATATTAAGCAACAGCTTCAAAAGTTGAATTCCGAAAATAATATTATATCGCAACAAATTCTTCAAGATATTCAAAAAATAGAAAATTATTTAGCACAATTTAATTTCAATATAAATATGTCCAATGAAGACAAACTAAACTGTTTAAAACAAACTTTAATTAATATTGCTAATTTAAAAGAACAGTTAATCAATGATGAAAATGAATTAAATAAATTTAAAGCTGAAAAAAATTTTGATACAAACTGTGAACAAGTGCGTAAAATTGATATTAATGTTTTGCAAGAACAGGAAAAATCTATTCAAAATAAAATTGATGATTATCGCGATATAAAGTCTCAAAAAATTGCTTTAATTAATAAAATTCAAGATGATATCTCGGTTTTAGATGATTTCGAAAACGAAAAAGAATCTTTAGAAGTCAAGCTGCAAACATTAAAAAAAGAATTGTTTGCAGTTAAGAATGCAAAAAAATTTTTGGAAGAAGCGAATGATAGTTTATCTTCCCAATTTTTAGCACCTATGAAAAACGGGCTAACCAAATATTTGAAAATGATCACGGATAAAAATTTCGATAATTTAAAAATGGATACTAATTTCAATATAGATTTTGAAGAATATGGCAAGTTACGCGAAATTAATTATTATAGTAAGGGCTATAAGAATATTTTTGACTTGTGTATGCGCTTTGCGTTAATTGATGCTTTATACGATAAAGAAAAACCGTTTGTTGTATTAGATGATCCATTTGTAAATATGGATGAAAGCAAAATTAATAATGTAAAATGTTTTATGCAAGAGTTAGCCAAAAATTATCAAGTAATATATTTTTCTTGTCATGAATCACGCTGCTGATAATGATTAAATTCTAAAAAAAACTTGCAACAAAAGTCAGTTTTTGTTATAAATATAAATCATAAGATTTTATTGAGTTTAACCAAATATACTTGTTGAGGTTAAGATTATTCAATAATTCGATGCGTTGAGTGGAGGGATAACAAAGAGATGTTTAAATTAATTAAGCGTCTGCAATTAATTGACTGGCTCTATTTTATATGTGCAGTCTTTTCGATAGTGTTGCAAGTTTGGTTAGATATAAAAGTAGTTGATTACACTCGCAATATTTTATTGATTTTACAAAATGGTGGAACCATAGAACAAATATTACAACAAGGTGTATATATGTTGACTTGTGCGCTCATTAGTTTATTGGGGGCAATTATTTGTGGCTTCTTTTTTGCACTTATCTCGGCACGCATTGCGCGAAACTTGCGCCGTGAAGTTTATTTAAAAGTACACAATCTTTCAATGGCAGACATTAAAAAATTTTCAGTACCAAGTTTAATTACTCGAACTACGAATGATATTGGGCAAGTGCAGATGTTTATTGCCATGGGTATGCAGATGATTATTAAAGCTCCACTTACTGCTATTTGGGCAATTACAAAAATGGCAAACAAAAATTGGGAATGGAGTACTTTAACCATTGGTGCTGTTATTACAAATGTTGTTGGTGTAAGCATTATTATGTCTTTGGCAATTCCGAAGTTTAAAAAAATTCAAACTTATATCGATGATATCAATAATGTTACAAAAGAACAATTGACTGGTATACGCGTGGTACACGCTTTTAATGCGGAAACTTATCAAGAAAATAAATTTGAAGAAAAAAATAATACTTTAACAAAAACGCAAATTTTTACCCAAAAAACAATGGGGTTCATGAATCCATTAATGTATTTGGTTATGAACTTAATGTCGTTAGGAATTTACTGGATTGGTGCTTTCTTAATTAACGGTACAGATGTTGGTAAGGATATTATGTATGCCGATATGGGAACTTTTAATGGTTATGCAAGCCAAGTTGTTTCTTCATTTTTGACATTGGTAATGATTTTTGTAATGTGGCCACGCGCAAGTGTATCTGCGGCGCGTATTAATGAATTACTAAGCACCAAAAACAGTATTATTAATGGTAAATTTTTAGGGAATACAGAAACGAAGGGTGTAATTGAATTTCGTAATGTAAGTTTTAAATATCCGGATACGGAAGAATTAATGTTGAAGAATATTTCATTTAAAACCAAGATGGGCGATACCTTAGCTTTTATTGGTTCGACGGGTAGTGGAAAAACTACGATTGTAAATTTAATGATGCGTTTTTATGATTGCACGGAAGGTGAAATTTTAATTGATGGTATTAATATCAAAGATTATGACTTAGAAACATTATATAATAAAATTGGATATGTGCCACAAAGAGCAGTATTGCTTTCGGGCACCGTTAGTTCGAATGTTTCTTTCGGTGAAAATGATAAAGAAGCAATTAGTGACGAACAAATTAAACAAGCCGTTGCAATTGCACAAGGCACAAACTTCGTTGAGAAGATGGAAAACACCTATCAAGGTAATGTTGCGCAAGGGGGAACAAATCTATCTGGCGGACAAAAACAACGCTTGTCAATCGCACGAGCAGTAGCTCGTGATCCAGAAATTTATATTTTTGATGATTCTTTTTCGGCTTTGGATTATGTAACGGATTATAAATTAAGAGCTGAACTAAAAAAACATACGAAAAATGCCACTAATGTGATTGTTGCGCAACGAATTGGAACTATTATGAACGCAGATACAATCGTAGTTTTAGAAAAAGGTGAATGCGTTGGTATTGGAACTCATAAACAGTTATTGAAGAAATGTAAAACATATCAAGAAATTGCTTATTCACAATTAAGTAAGGAGGAATTAAATGGCTGATGTAAAACGACAAAGTGCACGCCGCGGCATGGGCCATGGTTCTGGTATTGTTGGCGAAAAACCTAAGAATATGAAAAAAGCATTAAAAGATATGTTTAAATACCTAAAACCATTTATGGTTTCAGTTGTTTTTGCAATTATTTTATCGATTGCATCTTCAATTCTATCAATCATTGGACCAAACAAAATTTCAGATTTAGCTAACACAATTTTAGCTGGTGTACCAACAGAATATAATCCGAATCCTGGTCCGATAAATTTAAACATGGTGGGGCGAATCGCAGTTATTTTATTAATTGTCTATGGTTTTAGTGCAGTATTTTCTTTGATTCAACAATTTATTATGGCAAAAACGGCTAACTGTTTTGCTAAAGATTTAAGAACCGGAATTTCAAAAAAAATTAATAAAATTCCGCTTTCTTATATGGATACACATACGCGTGGCGATGTTCTTTCGCGTATTACCAATGATGTAGATACTTTAGCACATTCGTTATCTAATTCTTTAGGAACTTTATTTAGCGCAATTGCTTTGTTATTGGGAGCTACATTAATGATGTTCGTAACTAACTGGATCTTAGCTCTGACTGCAATTACTGCTTCAATGGTAGGTATGATTTTAATGGTTGTCATATTAAAAATATCTCAAAAATACTTTATTCGACGCCAAATTGAAATTGGTGAAATTAATGGTCATGTTGAAGAAATTTATGGCGCACACAATATTGTTAAAGCATATAACGCTAAAGGTAAAGTTACAGATGAATTTGACACGCTCAACAATAAACTTTACAAAAGTAATAAGATGAGTGAATTCTTTGGCAGTTTAATGCCGCAAATTATGGGTTTTGTCGGGGAATTAGGTTATTTAGCTGTGGCAATTGTAGGTGCGATTATGTGTATCCACGGTGTAACCAATGTTGGTGTTATTTTTGCTTTTGTAATTTATGTTCGCTTATTTACTAGTCCAATGTCACAAATTTCACAATGTATGACAAGGTTGCAATCGGGCATTGCTTCATCGGAACGAGTTTTTGAATTTTTAGATGAAAAAGAAATGTCCGCACAGGATAGTTGTATAGAATATCTTGACCCCAAATTAGCAAAAGGAAAAATTTCTTTCCAAAATGTTCAATTTGGTTATCGTCCAAATGAGCCAGTTATTAAAGACTTTTCATGTGAAGTTTTACCAGGACAAAAAATTGCAATTGTTGGACCAACTGGTGCTGGTAAAACAACTCTAGTTAATTTACTTATGAAATTTTATGACATTGATAGTGGCGATATCATCATTGATGGTAAATCAATCAAGTCTTTGACTCGTGAAAATATTCACAACTTATTCACAATGGTATTGCAAGATACATGGTTATTTAAAGGCACAGTGCGAGAAAATTTATGCTACAACTGTGAAAATATAAGTGATGAAAAAATCATGGAGGTATGCCGTATTATAGGTATCGAAAAGTTCATTACAACATTACCCAAAGGTCTGGATACAGTTTTAGACGATAATAATAGTGTTTCAGCAGGGCAGCGTCAATTATTCACAATCGCACGCGGTATGTTAAAAGATTCTCCTTTCTCGATTTTAGATGAAGCTACATCTTCTGTTGATACTCGTACAGAAGAGTTAGTTCAAAAAGCCATGGATTGTTTGTCTGCCAATAAAACTTCATTTATCATTGCTCATCGCTTATCAACAATTAGAAATGCAGACAAAATTTTAGTATTGGATCATGGCGACATTGTGGAACAAGGTAACCACGAAGAATTAATGAAATTAAATGGCGCATATGCTCAATTGTATAATTCACAATTTAAAAAATAAACGACAAAAAACTATTTTATTTTTTATAATGGGTATTGATTTTTACTTAAATTTATGGTTAAATAGTTAGATGCCTATTAATTCTAATCCTAATTTCTGTGATAATCAACAAAAGTACGATTTTGTACCTTTGAATACTTTTTTAGGCAAAAAAAATACTACAGTTTCAAAAATGGATTCAATAATTGAAAAAATTACTAAAAATCCAAAAGTGCGTGAAGGTATAAAATTAATATTAGATGGAGAAATACTTTTTCGATCATTCAATCGTGCAATTACTATTTTATTAACAGCAAAAAACAAAGCCCAATTAGAAAGAGCCGATAGGTCATTGCAGATTGCGGCAAATGAAATTAAAAACTATGAAAAGATAGGTGGTTCATCAATTCCACATTATCAAATTGCATTGTATTTATATACAATACAAGAATTGATGATCAATTTAGATAAATGGAAGTTACCAGGCAACCAAGAAACCAACTATGTGCCGAGTATAATTGAAAAACTAAGGAATGTGAAATTTAAATGTGCTTGTTTGGGACTTAACGAAGATGTAATTCGTGAAGAATGTTTTTCTAATGACTATCAAATTCCTTATGATGATGTTTTGCGTAATTTTGTATATCTAGATGAAGAAGAAGTCGATGCTTTTTTAAAGCGTTTAAGTCGCTATGAAGTAACACAGTATTATGGTGATTTATATAAAAAAACCTTACAATCTACATGGAAAGGACCAAGCGAAGAATATGACATAGGTCTTATTCTTTGTCATATAAAAATGAACTTAGGAATAAATCAATTAACTTTGAAAAGTTACGAAGAAAATTATTGGGAAATACGAAAAATAATCGCCCAATATCTTGAAACAGAAGATATCTACCCGCGAACAGTGCTTGCAGCCGCATTAAAAGATTATTTATTAAAAGAAGAACACTTTAATAAAACACTACACAGATATGATGCAGGGCGTGTTATCGAATAATTTGCGCAAATATTTTGCATGTGTTACAATGAAAAATGTTAAAAATTAATAACCTTAGTAAAACTTATAGCAATGGTAAAATTGGCGTAAAAAATTTAAATTTAAATGTAAGCGCAGGTGATATTTGTGCGTTCATTGGTCCAAATGGATCTGGAAAAACTACTACTATTCGCTGTATTGTAGGAACTTTGAATTTTGATTCGGGTGAAATTTTAATTGATAACAAATCGGTTAAAGTTGATCCAATTGGTTGTAAAAAAGTAACAGCTTATATTCCAGATAATCCGGATATTTACTTAACACTAACTGGTAACGAATATTTAAATTTTGTAGCATCTGTGTATCGTATATCACGAGAAGAACGCGATAAAGCAATTCAATTTTATACAGATAAATGGGAACTAACCAAAGATTTAGGTTTACCAATTAAATCATATTCACATGGCATGCGCCAAAAATTAGTTTTAATTGCAGCTTTTATGCGCAATCCGAAATTGCTTGTTTTAGATGAGCCATTTGTTGGATTGGATCCTCAAGCATCTTTTACATTAAAAAGTATCATGCAAGAATTTGTACAAAACGGTGGAGCTATTTTTTATTCTACCCATGTTTTAGAGGTAGCAGAAAAATTATGTAACAAAGTTGTTATGATAAAAAATGGTGAAGTCATTAAACAGGGTACAATGCAAGAAATTAAAGAAGATAAGAGCTTAGAAGAGGTGTTCTTGAATGCGTAATGTATGGATTCTTCTAAAGAATTATTTTTTATGTGCTATTGGTAGTATGCGTAGTAAAAAGTCGCGTACAAAAACAGTCATCGGTGTTTCAACAGTTGTTGTGTTGTACGCTGTTCTATTTGCAGCTGTTTTGGGTTTTATGTTGTTTTTAGCCCAAAGTATAACGCAACCAATCCCAACGGAGCCCGGGATTGAACCGATTGATACCAGTGAATTGATTAACAGCGTCTTAGCTATGGGTTTAATTATTTCCGTATTTATGACATTTGTTTTTGCTTTGCAAAAAGTTACAGGCGGTAAAAAGTCAAATGATACTGAATTATTATTAAGTATGCCTTTCAAAAAAACAGAAATAATGGCAGCTAAATTTTTATGGAGTTTTGCATTCAATTTAGCCATTACAATTTTGTTTTTCTTGCCTTGTGTGATTGCATATTTAGCTTATACACCTTTTAATCTAATTGCAATGGTAGGATGTTTTGTTGTTTTATTAATTATTCCTTTATTTGCGGTTGGTTTAAGTTCTATTGTAGATTATTTAGTTACTGTTTGTTTTTCGAATACAAAATTTGGAAATATTTCAAAAGCAATTTTTACTTTGGTCACCTTAATTGCTGTCATGGTTGTGTATGAATTTTTTGCGTTAAATTTGGAAGACCCAATTGTAATGAAATATGCGGTTAATTGGATTATTACTTTCAATCCTAAAATAATGATTCCATTGATAAGTGGTATTATTCTGCTTTTTGTTTTGGGATGTTGGCTAAATTCATTGTTATTAAAAAGGGAAAGTCGAACGACACAATTTAAAACAACACAAATTAACCACAGAGTAACAACCCCTTTAAAATCTTTATTAAAAAATGAAACAAACCGTTATTTTAATTCACCAGCTTTAATGATTAATACTTTGATTGGACCATTGGCAATTGTTGCAATTACTGGATGGATGCTTTTTGATAAAGGGAAAACTTTTTTACCACTCATCCAAGCTTTTGGATTTTCGGACAGCGTTATATATTTATTTATTGGCCTAGCTTTTGCCTTGTTTGCAGTTTTAACATATCCAGCTGCGGTTTCTATTTCGATTGAAGGAAAGCAGTTTTGGATTTTACGCAGTATGCCCATTTCTGCTGCAACAGTCTTAACAGCTAAAGCATTATTTAATATAATTTTGTTAGTACCTTTAACCTTGGCTTGTGGCATTGTTTTGCAAATTGCGTTAAAAATTTCTACATTAAATTTTATTATTATGATGACCATACCAACTCTAACGACTGTTTTAGTTTCTTATCTTGGGATTATGCTTAATTTGTGGTTTCCTAAGTTTGAATTTGAAAGCGAAAACGCTTTAATCAAACAAAGTGTGAGCGGTATGATTATGATGTTTGCTGGAATGTTGATAATCGGTGCTTTGTGTGGTTTATCAATTTGGTTATTATTAAATATTGCTTTTGAATTTGTTGCAATAATAATTATATTAATTTTAGCGTTAATCACTGGTATTGCTATTATATTAACTTATACCTTGGGACAACGCATTTTTAATTGTTTATAACCTATAATATAGTTAAGTGAAAATTTTTATTGCATGTGTTTCTTTTTTTACAGTTGCTTTAATTAGTTTGTGGGTGTTATTTTTTAATGTTTTATATCCTTTAAAATACAAAGAAGAAATTCTTGCGGCCGCAAATACATATAAAATTGAGCCAGCTTTAATTGCAGCGGTCATAAATGCAGAAAGTAGTTTTGATAAAAGTAAAATTTCGCCGAAAAACGCGATTGGTTTAATGCAATTATTGCCTTCGACCGCTTCTTCATTAGCAGAAGGTGAAATTGATTTATTTAACCCAAAAGTTAATATTAATTTAGGAGTCAAATACTTGTCATATTTAATAAAAAAATTTGGAGATGTAGATACTGCGTTATTTGCTTATAATGCGGGAGAGGGTAATGTAGCCCGTTGGCTTGCTGCAGAAAATAAAACCAAATTAACTTCGTGTCCATTTAAAGAAACTAATGCATATGTTGCAAAGATAAAAAGAACTATCCCGTATTATAGAAATCGAATTTAGTCAACTTTTGAGTAACTTTGTCATATTCATGGATATGGAAAATGCAACAAAAAATTGGGAACAAATGACTTATCCATTTTTTAATATTAAATTGAATTATAACTTGGGCGCGTTAAGTCCTTTTATTGATGAGAAAACAATGCGCGTACATTATGGAGAAATTCTACAAAATTATATTAGCAACTTAAACAATATACTAGAACAAAGGTTGGATTTGCAAAAATTTACTTTATCAGAATTAATTGATTATGCAACAAAAAACCAAGAACAAGATTTATTAAGGTATGCTGGAGGAGTGTATAACCACTTTTTCTATTTTACCGAGTTGCGACCTGCAACTGGCCAAATTGTTATCGGAATCACTCCACAAGCAACACAACAAATCACAAACACTTTTGGTGGTTGGAAAAATTTTAAAGAAAAATTTACAGAATCCGCGTTAAGTGTTTTTGGGTCGGGGTATACTTGGTTGATACGCAATGACCAAAAAGAATTAGAAATTCGCAATACATCAAATCAAAGAGTCCCGCTAGACGGAACGCCAATACTTTGTTTAGATGTATGGGAACACGCGTATTTCCTTAAATATCTAGATAAGCGACAAGGTTATATTGACGCATTTTGGAATAATGTTGATTGGGTTAAATTTAGTGAAAGAATTTAAATATTTACTTCAAGTTTTCTGGGTTTAAGCATTTCAATTCGGGTAAAACAAACAAACCATTATCACGGATTAATACATCATCAAAATAAATTTGTCCGCCTTTATATTCTGGGAGCATAGATAAGACAATATCCCAATGATTTTGACTTACATTGCCATTTGGTGCGTCATCATAAGCATTACCCAGAGCCATGTGAATCGAGCCAGAAATTTTCTCGTCAAATAAAGTATCATACATTGGTTTTGTAATGTATGGATTAACACCTAAAGCAAACTCACCGACATAACGAGCACCATCATCAACATTCAATTCTGCTGTTAATTCTGCGGTATGGGAAGATTTTTCATTTATAACTTTACCGTCTTTAAATTCCAAGGTAATATTGTCATGAATAATGCCTTTATGCAATGATGGAATATTAAAGCAAATTTTACCATTGATTGATGTTTTAATTGGAGAAGTATAAATCTCACCATCTGGAATATTACATGATCCAGAACATATAACTGCTGGTTGACCTTTGATTGAGAATGTTAAATCAGTATCTTGAGCTACCAATCGAACTTTGTCAGTTTTTTCCATTAATTTTTTCAAATTTTGCATTGCTTGGTCCATTTTGGAGTAATCCAAAGTACAAACATCAAAGAAAAAATCTTCAAATGCGCTGCTAGGCATTTGGGCTAATTGTGCTAAGGCAGGATTAGGGTAGTTCAAAATTACCCAATTAGTTTTGCAAACACGAGTATCCATATGAATTGGTTTACTATAGAATTTGCTATAAATTTGTTTTTTCTCGTCTGGTACATCACTGCTTTCAAATTTATTCGCAGGTGAACTAATACCAATATATGCAGATGCTCCTTCAAATAATGGCATAGTATATTCACAAGCTTTTTTTGCTTGTGTTTCTGTCATACCTTTCATAACTTCGCGACTAATTTCGCCATCACTCAAGCGCACAAAAGGATAACCCCCAATTTCATATGTTTGACGGACTAATTCTTTGACTAAGTCCTTAGCTTCAACACTGGCTTCTATGATAACTGTTTGTCCTTTTTGTAATTTACAGCTGTAATTCAATAAATTACTAGCTAATTTGGCAATGCGTTCGTCTTTCATGATTTTATTTTACCTCTATTTTAAATGTATTTAATTTCCCTACTTTAATTTTGACATTTTTTGTCAAAATATAGCTAAGATCCAATTTTTCTTTTGTCTCTAAATCAGTAACAGCTCCTGCCAAAATTAAGCGTTTAATTTCACCGTTAGAAGCAAATTTACCAGTCGCAGCGATTGCGTTAATTAAAGTAGTATTCGAAGCCACTGTGACATTAATAAAATCAGCGTCTGTTAATTCGCGTTTAGAAAATTTGCGTTCAAAGTTTTCGCATTCTTTTCGTCCAATTTCTAAATTATTTCCATCAATTGAAACAAAATATGTTGTTAATTGTTTTTTTGCTTCTAAAGGATTTTCTTGGATAAATTTAACTAATTCTGGAATTTCTTCGGAGTACAAATATCCATACGCCTGGTAATATTTCAATAATAAACTATCTGGTAATGACATAAATTTACCAAATTTATCGTTAGCAGGAGAGTTAACCGCAATATAGTTATTGAAACTCTTACTCATTTTTCGACCGTCACCACTCAAACCTTCTAAAATTGGTGTACCAAAAGCAATTTCGGGTTTTTGTTGGTAAATTTCTTGAACTAAACGGCATTGACCGAAGTTTAATAACTGATCAACGCCACCTAACTCAACATCAGATTTCAAATTAACCGAATCTAATCCCATTAATACAGCATAATTAACTTCAGCCAAAGATACATTTTCGATACGATTACGGAAGTCTTCGCGTTGAGTTGCAACCGATAGTTTAATGCGTTGTAAAACGGATAAAAATTCTGCTAATGAAGTTTTTGCCAACCATTGACTGTTTTTATGAACATTTAATTTTGTAATATCAATGTATGGTGCAATCTGTTTTGTGTATGTAGCTAAATTTGCTGCAATTTGTTCATCAGTGATTAATGCACGCTCAGTATTGCGACCACTTGGATCACCAATTTTAGCGGTAAAGTCACCAATAATAAAATCAATATTATGACCAAATTTTAAGAAAATATTTAAAACAAAAATTGGACACAAATGACCAATGTGAATGTCAGCTCCGGTTGGGTCAATCCCAAATTTAACATTTAATTTTTTATTTAATAAGGATGGATCGAGTGTTGCCGGTAGGGTGGTTTGTTTTTTTACATTTAATAATGACAACATCCTATCAACAGGCAAGTTGCTCCAATCTTCATTAAAACGGTTAAATAATAATTCATCATATCTTAACATAATTTTTTACTCCTTTAATTTTAATATGCTTTCGCAAAAATAGTTTTAACTTTTGCAGGTTTGCCACATTTTACACATACATCGCCTTTGACAACCTTAGCTTCGAATGGTGCAACACGAGTTGAGACTCCGTTTGTTTCATTTTTGATGGCTTCTTCACAAGCAGTGCAATTACACCAAGGGGCTAAAACGAAATTTCCAGCATCAACACTTTTACAAAGCTCTGTAAATGTTTTTACTTCTTTGGTACGCTGATCACGGGCTTCCATTGCTTTTTTAAGCATTGTTTGTTGAATTTTTTCCAATAAGTTGGTAACATACTGTTCAATTTGATTTAATTTAATAGTTTCTTTAGTTAAGAGATCGCGGCGGAAAACTTGACATTCGTTGTTTTCGATATCGCGTGGCCCGACTTCAATACGCACAGGGACACCTTTCATTTCCCATTGATTAAATTTCCAGCCAGGCATATTTTCGCTTTCATCTATATCAACACGGTAGTGTAGGTTAAGCAAAGTGCGTTTAATATTATTAGCTATATTAAGAACTCCTGGCTTATGCTGAGCTACTGGCACGATAATAACTTGAATCGGTGCTACGCGTGGAGGTAGGACTAAACCACGATCATCTCCATGAGTCATGACGATAGCTGCAATCATACGCGTTGAAGTTCCGACACTGGTTGTATAAGCATAGCGCGCCGTTTTTTTGTCATCTTGAAATTTAATTTCAAAAGCTTTGCTAAATTTTTGTCCTAAATAGTGACTGGTACCTAATTGCAAACTTTTTCCGTCTTTCATCATTGCTTCGACACCGTAAGTAATCTCTGCGCCGGCAAATTTTTCCTTTTCACTTTTTTGGCCAACGATAACAGGGATGGCTAAGTATTCGCGGAAAAATTTTTCATACATATACAAATCATCAAGTGCGTTTTTCTTTGCTGATTTTGAATCTGGAAATACCGCATGACCTTCGTGCCATAAAAATTCACTAGTGCGCAAGAACGGACGAGTTGTTTTTTCCCAGCGTATGACATTACACCATTGGTTTAATTTCATAGGTAGTTCTTTGTAACTTTGCAGCCATTTAGCAATCATATTCCCAATAATAGTTTCAGAAGTAGGGCGGACATACAATTTTTCTGCTAAAGGTTCTGTACCAACATGTGTAACTGTTGCTAATTCTGGCGCAAAACCTGCCACATGTTCTTTTTCTTTTTCAATAAATGATGAAGGTATTAACATCGGGAAATATGAATTTTGATAATCTCGCGATTTTAAAATTTTATCCAACGAATTGCGAATATTTTCCCATAAAGCAAAACCGTACGGACGAATTACCATCGTACCTTTAACCGGCCCATAATCACATAGTTCTGTTTTTAAAACAGTATCTGTATACCACTTTGGAGTGTTTTCAAGCAGGGAAGCGATATCGGCTACAAATTTTTTCTCTGTATTTTTTTTATTATTTAACACGGTTTTTATATTCGTTTTTGAGTTCAATTTCGATTTAGATTCATCTTTTGTGTTTTTCTTATCGTTTTTCTTATCCACAATGATGGTTGTTTCCATATTTAATCAGTATACAATAACTTATATTTTGTTACAAGTTTTTATTATCGAGACTAATTATTTTGATGCTTTACTTATTATATATTTCATTAATTTTGATTGTATTACTTTCACTTCAGATTTTCCTTGATTTAACTTCGTAAAACTTGTCTTTTGCGAAGTTTTATAAATAGGTCTTTTTTGCGTTTTTTTATAAGCCACTACTTATTAATTAAAATTGTCTATAAATATTGTCTATATATAAATAAGGATACACTAGCAGAGTTCTGTATATATTTATACATTTAGTAAACAATATAAATATGGATATGACTTTATTTACCGAACCGCAACCACAAAACAAAAAGTTAAAACCCTGGATGGTAGCTTTAATTATTATTGGAGCTACCCTTTTGATAGGCGTTGTTGGATCTCTCATTGGAGGGAAAATGGATGATACATATATTCAACCACCAATGTCACCTGCAGACTGGGTCTTCCCTGTTGTTTGGACAATAAATTATATAGCGATTGGTTTTGCATCATTTTTAACCTTCCAGTCGAACCAAGTAGCAGCAAGGCGCCGAAATGATTTAATTTGGTATGGAATCCATTTATTTTTTAATTTGTTATGGCCTTTATTCTTTTTCCGTCTAAATTTATTAGCATTTTCAATTTTTTGGCTAGTTTTAAATATTGTGTCGGCTATCATTGTTGCTTGTCGTTTTTATAAATCGAATTTAGCGGCCGGCATCATAATTATCGTTTATATTATGTGGTTGTTCTATGCTTTTTATTTAAATTGCGGTGTTGCGGTTTTAAATATTTAAAAATTTTCATAAAAAGAACTACCCTGCTGGATAGTTTTTATTTTAATATTTACTTTTTCAATGGTCGGGTAATAAATATTACTAAAACAACGCCTGAAATCAATAGAGTTCCACATAGTATTATACTCCACCAATTTTTTTCTTCGTGATATGCACTCGCCGCGATGATCAAATTCGAAGCTGGCATTTCAAATCTTTGATTTTTGGTATTGCAATTTATCTCTTTTCTTAAATTTTTATCTTCGCACTGGATTATTTCCCATAATACAGAGTTATATTTTTTTTCTAGTTTTGTTGTTATTTCTATTTTGGTTCCATATAAATATTCTCCGGCTCCATTCATGTCTATAAAATCATTTTCAGCAAATTTAATAGTTAATTTATAAATGTTTCGTTTATAATACACATCTATTTCGGTGTTTTTATCAATTATTTTCCGTTGTATTTTAGTCACGGTAAATCCCGAGTATGCTTTTGCTGTCGCGGTAGTCGTACTTCCTTCTTTGCCATATAAAATTTCAGTTTCTTTTAATTCGTAAATCTCATAAGTCGGGATACAATCTGGATTATTTATATCATAAATTGGTTCTAGGTAATGATTTACTTTATATCCAATGCCAAATTCTACTCTAATTTCATGTTTCTTTGTTAACATGAACATATATTCTGTTTTGTATATTTTACTTGGTACTTCTACACCATCAAAATATATCGCTACTGGTTTATATTCTTCAGTAGGAAATACTTTTAAAATAAATTCCTTTTTATCTTGAAAAAACAAATTGAAGCCAGATGGAGACACCGCCCCAGCTAAATTTGTTTCGACAGTCACAGAAGTATGACTAGGAATTAAATTATGTAATATTGGCATTCCATATCCATAATAGATATCTTTACCGGGTTCGCCTAAATCAAGTACGGTTTCAATTCCTTTATATTGACCAGATAATATTTTTTCGATGTCACTTTGACTATATGACTTTGTTGGATCGGATTTTAATAAGGCTATGTATGCTGCAATATGTGGAGCGGCCGCAGATGTTCCAGAAGCTATTCTAGTCTGTTCGTTAATACCTGCACTATGTATACTCACTCCCGGTGCACAAACATCAATCTTTTTTCCATAATTTGAAAAACTTGCTTTTTTATATGTACTATCTATCGCACTCACAGTAATTGCGCAATCAACACTTGCCGGAAAAGAAGTAACAGCGTTTAAGTTGTCATTAGCTGCTGCGGCTATTGGCATAATTCCAGATTTATAAAGCTCTTTTATTTTTTCGGCAAGAATTCCATCGAATATCATTGCATCATGCGCAAAACTCATGTTAGCAGCAACAATGTTATATTTTTGTTTCATTTCAATCAAATAATCTACAATAGGAATTAAATAGCTTCCGTTATTTATATCTTCCCCTTTACTGTTCGTACTCATCATTTTAATCGGTAAAATTTTTACATTTGGCATTGTCATATCGCAAATAATTCCCGCACAAAAAGTACCGTGCCCCCTAATATCTTCAAAAGGATATTCTGATTTAAAACCATCATTGGTATAATCCCTTCCAACAATTTTACCGTTTTCATCATACAAAAAGCGATTTTCAAACCATGGATGATCTGTGTCTATTCCTGTATCAATTACAGCTACAACCACTTCAGGCAAATCTAATACAGATTTACCTTGCGCTTCTAATATATCACTCAAATATTCTGAATATTCTGGGACACCCATTGCATCAGCACCCCATGTTGAATATGAATAAAAGTCCCCAAACCCCGCTGTCGTTAATTCTTTTTCACAACTGATACTTTCGCCGTTATTTTTATTATCAGAGACACTAAAAAAAATACAAAAATTTGTAGCAAGAATCACAAAAAATATTAAATAAATAAATTTTTTCATTTTATTATTTCATATAATTATAAATTACATAGTAATGTAAAGTCAATAGACCCAGACAAATTAATACAAAAATTTATTGACAAGACCTGGTCCATCATGTATATTAATAATGTTTGGCCCGCTAGCTCAGTTGGTTAGAGCGCATGCCTGTCACGCATGAGGTCGACAGTTCAAGTCTGTTGCGGGTCGCCAAAAAAACAAAAAGCGGTTTTTTCCGCTTTTTTTATTTAAATGATTATTTCAAACGAACCCATTACTTAATACGCGGTCGTGTTATAAACATTATAATTACTACACCAATAAATATAACACCGCCCCATGTCGCCATGCCAATCCAATCGACATAATGATGTTTCAATTTAGCTGTAATTGTAAAATCTGATGCCGGCATTGAAAATGTTTGGTTTTGGTGTAAATCCAAACTATTTAAAAAATCAACATCTTCACAATATTCTATATCCCAAGATTCGATTTCAAAATTCTTCTGTAGAACAGGATTTAAATCAATTTCTTGACCATATAAATATTCACCAGATCCTGTGATGTTTTCAAAACCAGTTTCTGGGATATTTACTGTGAGAAAATATATATTGCGCTTATAATAAATATTAATAACGGTGTCATCCTTAACTATTTGTTGTTCAAACTCTATTGGCGTAAACCCTGTATACTCATGCGATGTAGCTTTAGTTTCAATATCAAATTGACTATAATAAATTTCGCTCTTTATAAGTTTATATTTGGATACATCTGGAATTTCACTTACATTATTTAATTCATAAATTGGTTCTAAAAAATGATTGACCGTATATTTTGTTGCGAACTCTACACGCAAATGATGAGTACCATTTAAATTTGTTAAGTCATACTCTTCAATAAATCTTGTATAAGGCAAAAGAGAACCATCGAGGTAAATACCGCTCACATGACAGTTTTTGTCCGGAGTTAAAGATATTTTAATACTATTATTTTTTTGATAAAAGTTAAGTCCAGTTGCAGACACTGTACCATGTCCATTTGAAACAATCTCCACCGCAAGATACTCTGGGACTAAATGATTTAAAATTGGCAAGCCATAACCAAAAGAATCATCTTTTCCAGCATCACCTAAATCAAGTACTGTTTGGATACCATTATATTTGCCATATAAGATATTCATAATATCACTTTTGCTATATTCATGCATCGGATCAGATTTTAATAAAGCAATATATGCCGCCACATGCGGTGCCGCCATTGATGTTCCTTGTTTACCAACTATCCCTCCATCATTATCTGCACTAATAATAGAAACACCAGGAGCACATACATCAATAAGTGACCCAAAATTCGAAAAACTGGCAAGTGTTAAATCACGACATATTGCACTAACAGTAATTGATGTTTTGACATTCGCCGGAGAATTATTTGATGTATTATGACTGTCATTACCGGCAGCGGCAACAGGCATAATATCCGCATCATATAAGTCTTTTATGATGTCTTTATAAAAATTATCATTTTGCTTGCTGGAAAAACTCATATTAATTGCAACTACATTATACCCCTGTTCTTTTAATTGCATGGTATAATGCATTGCTGCAATAGCATTTGAACCGGATCCAGAAGAAGTTCCATCTGAATTTTTTGCCATAAATTTCAATGGAAGAATCTTGACATTAGATAAGGTCATATCACAAATAATTCCAGAACAG
The DNA here is from genome assembly GCA_045538455.1 of Clostridia bacterium. Lineage (GTDB taxonomy): Bacteria > Bacillota > Clostridia > Christensenellales > UBA1242 > RGIG8050. The sequence continues at coordinate 86,506 of JAZSRL010000006.1, forward strand.
TGTGTTCCGTGACTATGTTCATCTTCAAAATCATATTCTTCATCAGGGTGAACATTGGTATAATCTTTTCCAATAATTTTTCCATTTTCGTCATATAATAAACGGTCTGTAAACCAAGGATGGTCTGTATCGATTCCTGTATCTAACACAGCAACAACTACTTTAGGCAAGTTATAATCTGTGTTGTCGGCATTCACAAGACTTGTCAAATATTCGGAATATTCAGGAACGCCCATGGCTTCCGCACCCCATGTCATATATGAATAAGAATCTCCGAGACCGGCTGGCATAACTTCACTCTTTTTGCACTCTTCATCTTCAACCCAACAAATAATATCAACTTCGACATAATCAATGTATGATTGATTTAAATAATATTCATATGCTGCCTTTGTTTCTTCAATAGTCGCATATTGTAAGATATATAAATTATTGATATTAGCGACAGCCACTGCACCACATCTATCAAAGTTTGGGTTTGTGGTTTTCAAGACCAAACGCCTGGTTGCATATTTACGCGTTAAAATTATATTATTTTCGCCATGTGTTACTTCATAGTTATTTTGAGCGGCAAGTTCTTCTAAATAATATGTATCAACAGCGCAGGAACGCATTTGATTTGTTGTAGCATTTTCACTGATTATTTCAAAAGATGTATTTGTTAAGTTTGCAAAAGTTTGTTTATTAACAATGAAATCTCCATCTTGATTTTTTGTTAAATTTTTTTCTTTATGAAAGAAAACTAAATCATTGTCTTCAATTGGATATTGTGAATTCATTGCAGCTACTGCGTCACCAAAATTTTCAACATCACTATTGGATAATGAGTTTTTCACACCCAAAGTAAACGCACTAACTCCAAAAGTATTAGGTAATGATACATTAAGAACAAAGCCGATTGTTGCACACAAAAAAACAATGCACGATACAATTAAAAACTTAAAACTTCTCAATGTTTTTTTCATTTGTTATTCTATAAATTATAAATAAATCATAACTTCTTGTCAATGTAACACTTTAGATGCCTAATAATAGTATGTGACTTTATCTTAAAAATATTATAACCAAACTGTTGGACAATTACGATTCTGCTTGAACCACTTGGTCTTTTTAAGAATAATTGCATTATTTGAACATTGTACATCTGGTCTCAGATCATATTGATTACATGATACGACAATATTTCCGTTCATTGATGCAAACTTGTTTTCTTTTTGTTCTTCATAGATAGTTGTAACATAAACTTTTTCCGTATAGATAGCAATACGGTCAATAAAGTCTTGTGTCGGAAATTGATTCTCATTGGTAGAAGTATATTCATTACTTCCAGCACAACAGCAAACACAAACTATTTTAGGCTGAATTACTTCTAATAGTTTATTATGTGAACTAGTTTTGGAACCATGGTGTCCTGCCTTATATAGTTCAACTTGATGTAAGTCGTTGCTAGCCACCAAAGATTCTTCGCCTGCTTTTTCAAGATCACCAGTAAAAAGATAATGTTTATCGTTGTTTTGAATTATTTGACAACAAACCGAATGATTATTTTCAGTGCTGGACACTTCACGGTAATATCGATGATCAAGAACTTCAAGTACAATATTTTCAGTTAATAGATATTGGGATTTTGCCCCATTTGTTTCTTCAACACAATCCAAAGCATTAAAAACTTTGGTATTACATCGTGTTTGCAATTCATTTAATTCGCGTAAGTAATTCGCGTAAATATTTCTTTCCATAGTTTCGGGCGTAACTTGTGCAAATTGAATTACCGTTTTCACATCGTAAAGATCAAATAAACTTAATGTTTTTTCGGGCGTAGCAAATCCAGTGTAATGATCTTCGTGAGCATGCGTAACAATTACATATTCGATAGTACCATCGAGAACATATTGGTCAAGATAGTTCTTAATGGTCGATATGGAACTTGTCTTGGATCCAGCATCAATCAAAACTTCTACATTACCTGCTTTAATCAAAGTACAATCACCTGTGTACTGATTCCCTAATTCTAAAAAATGAATGGATAAGTCTTTATTTTTAATGAGTTCGACATCAAGCGTACTGTTTTCATGATGACCATAAAAAAATGGATAAATATAGTCAGGGTATAAATTATACCCACAAAAAACAACGGCACATATCACAAAGGTACAAAGTAAAACAACAAAAGTAGGAGTAAGTTTTCTCTTTTCTGTATATGCTTTTCTTCTTCCGCGACGATATCGTCCCATACATTGAATTATAACATCAAAAATAAACAAAAGACCAACACATTATATGTTGGTCGTTATAAACTTTTTATAAGTTGAACTAATTATTGCTAGGATTACTTGTTGTCTGGGTAGTTGCAGTTTTTTGTTGCGTGGTCGAAGTTTTCTTGGGTGTTGATGTTTTGCGTTTCTTTTTACCTATAAACTGACTACCTGTATCGTCAATCCAACCCGCTAAACTGCTACTCATTTCGACAAATGTATCTTTAATGGTTTTACCAAGTTTTTTCATGGCATTCCCTTTTTTATTAGTTGTTTTTCTGCTGTTTTTTTCCATGAACTTAGTATGTGTCGCGTGTGTCAAAATATACTAAAAACTTCATAAAAGATACTATGACAGCAATTCAAGATTTTTATGAAAGTACAAAAGCAAGCCAACTGGCACAAGCCTATCGTGAAAAAAAACAATCACACCAAAATAGTGATTGGCTTTTTTTGATTTGCCTATTTTTAACGCTCTATATATAATTGAATTAATGAATACAATTCAAAAATTAATACAAAAAGAAAACAAAAGGCAATGGAGTAAAATTAACTTAATTGCTAGTGAAAACATTGCCAGCAAAAATGTTATGAATGCCATGGGTAGTTGTTTAACAAACAAATATGCGGAAGGTTATCCGGGTGCACGCTATTACTCTGGTTGTGAAGTTGTTGACGAAGTCGAAAATTATTGTCGTGATTTAGCTTGTAAGTTATTTGATGCAGAACATGCTAATGTACAACCCCACTGCGGTTCTTCGGCAAATATGGCGGTTTATTTTGGACTATTAAAACCCGGTGACACAATTCTTTCCATGTCGTTAGATGCAGGTGGACACTTAACACACGGTGCCAAAGTTTCTTTTTCTGGTAAAATTTATAATGTTGTTAACTATGGATTAGATGCTAAAGGTGTTTTAGATTATAAATCTTTAGAAAAACTCGCTAAAGAACACAAACCACAAATTATCGTAGCTGGATGCAGCGCTTACAGCTTGGTGATTGATTTCGAACGCATTGCAAAAGTTGCTAAATCTGTTGGGGCTTATTTTATGGTTGATATGGCACATTTTGCAGGTTTAGTAGCCGCTGGTCTTTACCCTAACCCAATGAAATGGGCAGATGTTGTAACTACAACCACACATAAAACTTTACGCGGACCGCGCGGTGGTATGATTCTATGTAAAAAAGAGTTTGCCAAAGCAATTGATAAGGCGGTTTTCCCAGGCTCACAAGGTGGACCATTAATGCATGTGATTGCGGCTAAAGCTGTTTGTTTAGAAGAAGCGTTCACGCCAAATTATCGTCGTTACATTGAGAAAGTTGTTCAAAATGCTAACTACCTATGTGAAGAATTAAAAAAAGAAGGAATTAAAATCATTTCGGATAAAACTGAAACACATTTATTTTTAATTGATTTACGCAATACTAATAAATCTGGACGCCAGGTTCAAGATGAATTAGAACAAAAATTCGGCATAGTAACCAATAAAAATAAAATTCAAGATGACCCACGCACTGCTATTGAGACTAGTGGCGTTCGTATTGGTTTGCCATTTATTACAAATTTAAAAAAAGTTAATCGCCGCGTTCTTGATGAAATTAAAGAATGCATTGTATCGGTTGTACTCGAAAAACCAGAGCCAGTTCTTAAATACATACCAAAAATTTTTAAATAATTAATAGGCGGCACAACCGCCTTTTTTATAATTCCCTACACTCTACTTTTTGGTAACAATTTTCAACCAACAAATTAAAGTTTAGTTTTTCTTCTTCGGCTAATACTGTCGATAAGTTTGGTTTAATTGTCGGACGAGATGGCACAAAAACAGTGCAACAATCTTCATAAGGTAAAATACTAATTTGATAAGTTTCAATTTGTTTCGCAAGATGCACAATCTCATCTTTATCAAAACAAATCAAAGGGCGTAATATTGGTAATTGCTTAGCAACAAAATTATTGGTAGTTATACCTTGAATTGTTTGGCTGGCAACTTGAGCTAAATTTTCACCGGTAATAATACAATCGGCAGAATGCTCAATGCCAATTTTTTCAGCTAAAGCAACCATAAAACGACGCATTAAAGTAATTGTATATTCCTCATGGCAACATTTTTGAATTTGTGAACCAATTTCAGTAAATGGAATAATATATAAATTGCCATTATTTCCAAATGAGTTAACTTGTTTGCAAAGTGAAACTACTTTTTGTAAAGCTAATTCACTTGTATAAGGTGGAGTTGTAAAATGAACAAAGTCTACGGCTAAACCTCGTTTCATTGCCAAGAAAGCAGCAACCGGACTATCAATGCCACCAGAAATCAAACAAATTGCACGGCCAGAAACACCAACCGGCAAACCACCTAAACCGCGTTCAATACTTGTTGATATGTACGCTACCCCGTTATGACGGATTTCAATTTGCACTACGGTTTCTGGATTTTGTACATCAACTTTGGCTTGTGAATTATTTTTTAAAACAACATCTCCACACTGTGGGGCAAACACTGGACTTTTAATGGGGAATGTTTTATCAGCACGATTAATCACAATTTTAAAACTTCCTGAAATTTTAATTGTACTTAAATATTTCAAAATATCTTCAGGACTGTTAAAATTTATAGCTTTACAAACACGAATATTTGTTAAACCAAAAACTTTTTTTAATTGTGCAATAACAGGTTTTGAATCTGTAAAGTTAGTAACAACAATCCGAGTATCAGTTAATTCAGCCTTAACATCGGAAGGTAAAACTTGTCGAATGTTTTTCATTAATGTACGAACAAAGAAACCACGATTAGAGCCCTTTAAATGTATTTCCCCATAACTACATACTATTACGCTCATTTGTTTTTACGCGCCTCGATTTTCGAAAGTATTTTTTCTGCTTTCTTTTTAAATGGATTATTTAAATAGAAGTCAAAGTCATTCAAGACTTGGTCAAGATTTGAATTATTATCTTGGTTCAACAATTGAAAGAAATCATTTTGCATGTTTTCATTATCGGACAAGATGTAGTTTAATAAATTTGCCAATGATATTTCTGGATTATAATTTGTATTATAGCGTTCAGCTGAAATTTTTGTAGCGTATGCTTCAATTTGACTCAATTTTTGTGACGCACTACTTTCACTGTTTATCTCTTTATTTGTTGTTTGGACATTCTCAACTTCGTCATTACTATCTTTAAAAATCTCAAAAGTTTCCTTTACAGTTTCTTCAACCACAGGAGTCGTTGGAGTTACCACATACGCATTTGGAAATGGAATAATTAGTGACTCAAATTCTTGGTCAAATTCATCGATTAATTGATTTAAATAAGTGCTTGTCATCTTGTGCTAATTTCCCCTTTTTATTCAATATTAATAATATCACACCTATTATAATTAATGCAATACTTAAAACAAAAGAAACACGGTTAAAAACGAAGTCGGCGCTTGTTCCAGGAAATAAAAGACTGTCGGTGCGTAATGGTTCAATGATAGAGCGCACTGTACCATACCAAATTAAATAACACGATGTTGTTGTTCCGTGTGATTTACTCTTAAAAAAGCATCTTAAAAGAAACCAAAAACCTATAAAATTCAATACACTTTCGTAAAAGAAAGTTGCCAAATGATATTCACCCAAAGCATCAATATAAACCGTCAAAGGAAAACAGTTCCAATCTGTTTTAATTCCAAAAGCTTCTTGGTTAAAGAAGTTCCCCCAACGCCCGATGCTTTGACCTAAAATTAAAGCTACAACTAACATATCGGTAATTGCAAACATACTACATTTTTTAATAAGACAATAAATCAAAACGCCGAGTAAACCGCCAAGGATTGCTCCATAAATTGCTAAACCTTGAAAACCACCATGTGAAAAATCAAAAAAATCAGCAATAGTTAAGACATCGGAAAAGACGATATAATACAAACGAGCGCCAAGAACTGCCAACGGTACAATCAACAAAACAAGCACATACGGGATATTAGAATCATAGCCACGCTTGCGACAAAGAAAATCACACAAAAAGACACCAATCATCAATGCAGAGGCAATGATGACGCCATAATAGGTAATATATAAGCCAAAGATTTGGAATCCCACATTTTGATTATAGCACATACAATAAAATATGGAAGTGAAACGCGGTGAAATTTATTTCGCTAATCTTGGTGACAGCAACAGTAATTTAAACAGCGAACAAGAAGGTTTTCGCCCTGTTTTAATTTTACAAAACGATATAGGTAACAAATATAGTCCCACTGTTATTGTTGCTTGTATGACTTCAAAAATTTATAAAAACAAAATTCCGACCCATGTTTTTATAAGCGGCGAAAATTATAATTTAAACTGTGATAGTCTTGTATTATGTGAACAAATAAAAACTCTCGATAAAAAACGCTTACGACAAAAAATGGCAACAATCAAAGAGACAGACCAACACCGTATAGACCGCGCTGTAAAACTAAGTTTGGGTCTTACCAATTAAAACTATGCTCACGATAGCCGCCAAAATATCCAAGTTCCATAAGAAAACTACTTGGAACAGTACGACTAACTTCCCCATTTAAAAATCTAGCTCGAGCGTATGAAATGTTTAAATTGCGCATTGCGCGCGTAATGGCAACATATAACAAACGGCGTTCTTCTTCTAAAATCTCATCTTTATATTGGGACTTATAAGATGGAAATAAACCATCTTCCATGCCAACAATATAAACATTTTTAAACTCCAAACCTTTCGCACTGTGAATTGTTGAGATAACTACATGATCAGTAACATTTGGATCTTCACCTCCTGCCAGAGTCACGCTTTGTAAATAACTACTTAAATCAGCATTTGGGTTAACTGAGGCATATTCACGGATTGATTCGCACAATTGGTAAATGTTTTCCAAACGACTTTCGCTGTCATCTTTTTCATTTTCGTAATGAGTTTGCAAACCGGTAACATCGACTAAATCATCAGCTAAAGCAATCAAACCTTGCTTTAATAAACCTTGCAATTTTCGTATGATATTGCCAAAAATTTGAACCGCTTTTATCGTTTTAGCAGGTATTCCTGTATCATAAATTTCAATTTGATCCACAACTTGATACGCAGTTAAATTATGTTCCCGCGCATATGCTTTAATTTTTGCATGGCAAGCTTCACCGATGCCTCGTTTAGGGAAATTTATAACATTAAATAATGCAACTTCATCATTCGGGTTAACCAAAAGACGCAAATAATCCAAAACAATTTTAACTTCGGCGCGTTCGTAGAATTTAAAACCACCCCAAACCACATAAGGAATATTATACATACGCAATGCTTCTTCAAAGCGGCGTGATAAGGCATTAATACGCATCAGAATTGCACAATCAGACCAAGATCCACCATTACGCCTTCGTTCCAAAATATGACTTATAATACCCTGTGCTTCTTGTTTATCATCGTAGTAGTCTTCATAATTTATTAAACCATCGCTAATATTACTAAATAATTTTTTATCGATACGATTATTATTTTTAGACACTAAATCACTTGCTAACTTCACTATATTCCCCGAACTACGAAAATTCTCTTCCAAACGATAAATCCGAGCTTCTGGGAAATCGGTACGAAAACGATTAATGTTTTCAACACTAGCACCGCGCCAAGAATAAATACATTGATCTTCATCACCAACAACCATTATATTACGGTGTTTTTGAGCTAAAATAGAAACAATTTCATATTGTATTTCGTTAGTATCTTGAAACTCATCGACCAAAATATATTGAAAATAAGCTTTTAGTTTATCACAGATTTCTGTATTGTTTTTTAACAATTCCAAAGTTTCTAAAAGCAAATCATCAAAATCATAAGCGTTATTCTTGCGCAATTGCTCACGGTAAGCATTAAAAATTTTTACCAAAGGATCATGAAAAGAAGTAAATTCAACAATGCCTTTATTTTTCCAATTTGAGAGACCGCTTACTGCAGCTTTATATAATTCACCATCGACTTCGTGGTATAGTTCTTTAATAATTTCTTTAAGGACTTTGTTGGTATCGGCAGTTGCATAAATAGAAAAATTCGGCTTGCCGCTGTGCTTACGCAACAAACGCACACAAAAACTATGGAAAGTTCCAATAAATGTATTAAACGGACGCCCTAACATTTTTTCAACACGCTCGCGCATTTCATTACCGGCTTTGTTCGTAAAAGTTAAAGCAATGATTGATTTTTCAGGTATCCCGCTTTGTAGTAAGTGTAATAAACGACTAGTTAAAACACGAGTTTTCCCAGACCCAGCACCTGCAGTTACTAACATTGCACCTAAAGGAGCATTAACTATTTCAGATTGGGTTGTCGTTAAAGCCATAATTTTATTATACTACATTGACATGGTTTGACAATTAAACTGTTGCTCTTTTTCATAGCGCTCACGATATTCTTGCAATTTACTACTTAAACCAAAAATATAACGCTGGCGCGCACCGTCATCCATGGTTTTCATTAATTCACGATCCATTAAAGATGCTAACGCAGTTTCTCCATTACCAGCCATAAAAATAGATTTAATGCGTGTATATTCCACCTCTTCGGCTGGATTAATAACCGCTGCCAATTGTTGCTTAGTGTGATCTACTAAAAATTTTTTAGCAGCACCCGTATCTGCTCCTTGATTTTTCAAAATAGTTAATGTTGTTTTACGGCGCAACTTTTCTTCTTGCCAAAAACCTGAAGATAATCTTTTAATGGCCATACGGGCCATTATTTTTAATTCTGAACCTTTTGAACTCATTTTTCCCCCAATAAAAAATGCTTTGGTTTTTCGTAGATATATATTAATCATAAAAAAAGTGTATTTATTTGTCTAATTAAATCGTTCAACAAATTTCGACAAATATTAGACAACAAAAAGCGACATGAAGATTTCGATGTCGCGATTTGTTCTGTGTGGCTTTTAGCGATTATTCAGCCTTTGTTGAACTTGATTTTTTACAACGACCAGTTTTACAATTTTTAGCTGTTTTTGCCATTGTCCACCTCCTTCGTTCGAATATTTTTCTTTCGAACTAAAAATATTTTGTGCAGGACAAAAATTTTTATACAATTATTTTTTTATCACGGCTTTAATACGGCGAATTCCAGCACTGCTACTTTCTTCTTTTTTAATTTTAAAACTGACTAAGTCTCCAGTGTTACTAGCATGTGGACCACCGCAGATTTCCGTTGAAACATCACCGATACTATAAACTTTAACGCGTTCACCATATTTATTTGCAAATGAACCTTCGGCGCCAATTTCACGAGCTTCAGTCAAAGACATTTCCTTATATGTTACTGGTATTTGTTTTTGAATTGCATCATTTACAAAGTTTTCCAAGAATACAATTTCGTCCGCAGTTAATTTATGATCACAATTAAAGTCAAAACGCAAACGCTCTGGTGTAATGTTGCTTCCTTTTTGTACAACTCCTTTACCAAGTAATTTTTTCAAGCCTGCTAACAATAAATGCGTTGCGGTATGCAAATAAGCGGTTTCTTCACTGGTATCAGCTAATCCACCTTTGAATGTGCCTGCCGATGCAGTATGACTTAATTCGCTGTGTTTTGTTTTTGCTATCTCAAACTCTTCCATGTTAACAGTCAATCCATGTTCTGTTGCCAATTCTTGTGTTAATTCAATTGGAAAACCGTAAGTTTCATACAAACGGAAGGCAGTTTTACCAGACAATGTTTTATCTTTCAAGTACGGTAATATTTTATTAAATTCACGGATACCTTGCTCAATCGTTTTAGAAAATTTATCTACTTCATCTAAATAATTCTTCGTAACATTTTCATCAATTTGGTAAATACCTTGGAAAAATTCGCGATAGAATTGAATAATTTTCACATAAACATCACGCGAACATTCTAATTTATTTGCCATACGCACAGCTCGACGGATTAAACGGCGTAAAACATAACCTTGACCTGTAGCTGACGGCAAAACACCATCGCTTAAAATCATGGTAGCAGCTCGTGTGTGTTCGACTAAAACACGGAAAGCCTTCAAATTTTCAGCATAAGATTTTTGACAATCGGCAGCAACAATTTGAATTGCTGGTGCAAAAATTTCGCTTTCATAAACCGTTTGATAACCGTTAACAAAACAAAGTAACCGCTCTAACCCCATACCAGTATCGACATTTCGTTGTTTAGCTGGGACTGCCTCGCCATCTTTTTGATGAATTACATATTGCATATAAACATCGTTGCCAATTTCCACATATTTACCACAATCACAACTTGGATTACAGTTAGGCGAACACGCCTGCTTGCCCGTATCAAAGAACATTTCACTATCCGGACCACAAGGGCCAGTGCCTGTAGCAAGTTGCCACCAGTTTTCACTTTTAGGCAAATAAAAAATGCGTTCTTCCGGAATACCTACTTGTTTCCAATATTCAACAACTTCAGTATCGCGTGGTGCCACTTCATCACCAGCGAAAGCCGTTACAGCGATACGGTTTTTATCCAAGCCTAAATATTTAGGATTTGTTAAAAAATCATAAGACCAAGCAACTTTTTCTTTTTTGAAATAATCCCCCAAAGACCAATTCCCCATCATTTCGAAGAAAGTTAAGTGACTATTATCACCAACTTCATCAATATCACCAGTGCGTACGCATTTTTGGATATCGCATAAGCGGTTGCCTGCAGGGTGTTTTTCACCTAACAAAAAAGGCACCAACGGTTGCATGCCGGCGGTAGTAAATAAAACACTGCCATCATTTTCAGGAACCAAAGACCCTGAAGGAATAATTTGGTGTTCATGTGATTGATAGAAATCAAACCACATCTTTCGCAATTCTTGATATGTAATTTTACGCATAATGCATTATTATATCACAAATCGCCAATTGTGTCTTCATATTTATCACTTTTTTTGCCATCAATATAATCCGAAAGCCCAGTCTTGCTTAACAATTCTTGGATAAAACTATTTTTCATATTTTCTTCTTCATCAATTTCGCGTTCCGTTCTTGCGGTTTCTAAATCTAGATCTTCTTTTGTTGGAACTGTTAAATTTAATTTGCGAGCAATATCATCAACCAAAGATGATGATTCTTCGGATTCTACAACTTCTGGCTGTTCCTCCACCTCAACTGGTTTTGGTGCATTTGGAGTGGAACGCTCTAAAATTGTTCGGCGCGGTAATACAGGGGGCACTGCTCCTTCATCAAAAATTGATAATCGAGATTCATTAGTTGTTTCTTGTACTGTTTGTGGAATTGTTTCTGTTTGTTCTTCATTATTAACAGATATCGTTGAAACAGTCTTTTCAATGTTTTCGATCGGAGAAATTGTTGATGGATTATTACGGATTTTTCCATAACTTGATTGTTCTACATTAAAATCATATTGCGAATAAAGTTTAAAAGTCTGTGAAACAAATTTGTTTTTACAGTCAAATGCTTCGTGTTCAATTGTCGCAGTATTAACACCCAAGGCAGTTATTTTTTCAAAGAACTCAGCTAAATCACACGGATAACACCAGACAAAAAGCATATCAATTTTTTGTCGATTGTTATCGGCACATTCGTAAGCATCAATTAACAAGCGAGAATCAAGACAGTTAGTGCCAGCTTGCTTAAATTTCATTTTGCCAATGGTGGTCATATTATATTCTGTTGCAATATCACGAATACCTGGTAAGGTTTCGTCGCTAAAACCATACAAGCGACACTGTTCAATTTGATACTTACCATTTACATAAAATAAAATTTCTAATAAATTTTCGCGAGTAATACCGACATTGTCAACATCAATAAACAGCGCAATGCGAGGCTTCGATGATGTTGATTTTCTAGTAGAACGCGCTTTTGGGGTTTTAGACTCTCCAGACACAATTGAGCCAGTCGTACTAGACCTAGCCGTTGTAGTTCTTTTACTAGTTGAAGTTTTTTTATAACCTTCGTAAACTTTATTTTCCATAGGCCCCCAAAACACTATAAAATAAATTTATACAATTGACAATTATTTTATGTTTAGTACACCAGCTGCCGCAATCATAGCCGCATTATCTCCACATAAAGATGGATTAGGTAAATACAAGTCCACCCCTAAGTTTTTACACATTTCACTAAACTGTTCACGCAAATATTGATTAGCCGAAACGCCACCACAAATTCCCAAAGTTTTTATTTTTGTTTTTTCAAGAAATTCTTTGGTTTTGCTAATTAATTGATTGATTGCACAATATTGAAAATTGGCACAAATTTCAGACATATTAATACTATTGCCTTTTTGTTTTTCACGGTTTATAAAGTTAAGAACTGCCGTCTTTAATCCAGAATAAGAAAAACAATCTTTGGGAAACTTATTTAAAATCGGTGTAAAAGGCAAAGACATATCGGCTGTTTGTGCTACTTTGGGGCCACCTGGATACTGCAATCCTAAAACACGCGCAACTTTATCAAAAGCTTCACCCACTGCATCATCTGCTGTTGTACACAATATTTTAGTTTCCCAATTATTGTTTACTTGATACAAAATTGTATGTCCACCAGAAACAAGTAGACACAAAAAAGGTGGTTTGAGTTTTGAATTTGACAAACGCAAACTTGACATATGTCCATGCAAATGATTAACCGGTATAAAAGGAATATTTAAAGCATTCGCCAAACTTTTACCAAAAACACGCCCAACCATAACAGCACCTGGCAAACCCGGTTTTGTTGTTGCTGCAACTTGATCGATTTGTTCAATTGTAATATTTGCTTTTTTTAATGCTTCATCTAAAACAGGTAAAATGTTTTCAATGTGGTTACGCGCTGCTATTTCAGGGACAACACCACCAAAAGCTTTATGTATATCGATTTGCGAAATAATTACATTAGATAAAATATTGAACTTATCATCAATCACAGCAACACTGGTTTCGTCACAAGAAGTTTCTATCCCCAAAGTCAACATTTTATTGATTTTCCTCTGTGTTTTGTAATAAGAACGCGTCCGAAAAAATCTTCAAATCGCCGTCCATAACTTTTTCTACATTCGATGTCTCAGCACCTGTTCGATGATCTTTAACCATTGTATAAGGACAGAATACATAACTGCGAATTTGGCTGCCCCATTCAATTTTCATTTGAACAGGTTGTAAGTTTTTTAATTTACGGCGTTCATTTTCAAAGTGTATGTATTCCAATTTCGATAAAAGGTTTTGCATACAAGTTTGACGATTTTGAATTTGACTACGACCATTTTGACAAGTACAAACAATGCCAGTGGGTATGTGAGTAATACGAACAGCACTTTCGGTTTTGTTAATGTGTTGTCCACCGGCGCCAGATGCACGATAAACATCAATGCGTAAATCTTTTTCATCAACTTTGTATTCCGTTTTTTCAATCTGTGGAATAACCTCAACAGCCACGAAACTTGTATGTCGGCGTTTGTTTGCATCAAAAGGACTAATGCGTACTAAGCGATGAACCCCAGCTTCACTCTTAAAAATTCCATAAGCATTTACACCACTAATAAGAACGGAAGCACCTTTTATACCAGCGCCATCACCTTCTTCAATATCAGTAATTTCATAATTAAAATTTTGTTGTTCAGCAAAACGACACATCATGCGCATAACCATTTCTGCCCAATCCTGAGCCTCGGTTCCGCCAGCACCAGCCGTAACATTTAATACACAATTACAACCATCGTATTTTCCAACTAACAAAGTTTTGACATAGAAATCATCGAACTGTTTTTTCACACGCGCATACTCATCAGTTAGCTCATTTTCCGAGCAGACAGTTGTCAATTCTAAAAAATCGTTTAAGTCATTGTTAACTAAATCAAATTCGGCCACAAATTCTTGTAACGATTTAATCCTTTTATTTTGCTCAACATTGTTCCAATCTTCTTCTTGTTTCTTTAACAAAGTTTGCAATTCTTCACGCTTGGTTTCAACCAATTCATTAATTGCTTCAAGTTTACTTTTTGCTTTTTGAATAACAGTATAATCTAACATAACCCCATCACTTTTTTTCGTTTAATTTGGCCTTAGCCAATTTTTTATAATAATCATCGAAAGCGTCCCCAACTAATGATTGCGCCAAAACTGCCATATATAATTTATCCTCTGGCAGGCCCGGTAAAGCGGATACGATATCATCACTTTTAATTGTCAATGCCGTTTCAATTGAAGCATTGGTTAAAAATTCGCATAAAATATCGCAGGCTACTAAAACAAAAACGCCACCAAGAGCTTTAAATTTTGCTTCGGTAATAACACCATTGTCGATACGCAAATAAAGTTTCATAAGACTTCCAGTTGCAATACTGCCAACTTGCCCAACAGCATCAGCGCCAGTTACGATCCCCGCATACTCTAAGTTTTTTAAACGCTCTAAAATCGTTGCATCATACATTAATCTGCCACCTCCGTTTTCACACTTACAGGACTAATAGACCGCAAGCGTTTAATCACATCTACCAAGACTTCGATTGTATAATCTAAGTCTTCCTTTGTTGTTGCACGCCCTAATGTAAAACGCACAGCACCATTAATGTAATCATCACTAACATTCATTTCTTGCAAAACATAACTGCGTGTTAATTTTTCACTACATGATGCAGCACCCGTAGATACGCGAATACCATAAGCATCTAGCATAGCAGCAACACTTTCACCACTAACACTTTGGAAAGAAAAGTTAATGTTATTGTTCAAACGCTGATTACGGTGACCATTTAATTTAACACCCGTAATTCTGCGTTCAACTTCTTGAATAAAGTAATCGCGCATTTTCTTCATGCGAGTGTTATTCGTATTTCCATCACGCATACAGATTTCCACTGCTTTTCCTAAACCAACAATTGCAGGTAAATTATATGCACCAGCTCGCATTCCTTTTTCTTGTGAGCCACCATGAATTAAATTATCAATACGAGTACCTCGTTTAATGTATAAAGCACCAACACCTTTTGGTCCGTAGATTTTATGACCAGACAAAGAAAGTGCAGTAACATTCATTTCTTTTACATCAATGTTAACACTTTCTAAAGCTTGCGTTGCGTCTGTGTGGAAATAAACATTGTTTTGACTACAAATATTTGCAATTGTATTAATATATTGAACGGTGCCAACTTCACTATTAGCCGTCATAACAGAAACCAAACAGGTAGGTTTTGATAATTTTGACAGGAGATCAGGTATTGATATAACACCATTTTCATCAACCTTAATGTACTCAACTTCTACACCATTAGCGGCTAACCAACGAGCTGGCTCAATAATACTTGGATGCTCGATAGCACTAATCAAAACACGCTTAATTGGCGAAGCGGCGACAACTCCTTTTAAAATCCAGTTATTTGCTTCGGTTGCACCAGAAGTGAAATAAATTTCATCTGGGTCCGCATTAATAATTTTAGCTATAGTAACACGCGCTTCTTCAACAGCCTTACGAGCTTTATAACCGATTTGATGAAGTGAATTTGAATTTCCGTAATTTGTAATAAAATACGGTTGCATTGCAAAAAAGACTTCACCATTACAGTATGTCGAAGCAGCATTATCTAAATAAACTTCTCTCTCTACTGACATATAGTTATTTTACTCCTTTCTAAACAACAAAATCAAGTAGTTTAGGCATTTTAAGTGCTTCCGAAGCATTTGATAATCCGGCAAAATATTCCCAACCACACTCCAAAATGCAGGCGTATGATTAAACTCTAATAAATGACAAAGTTCATGAACGACAATGTAGTCTAACAAATTCGGTGGCAAAAAAATTGCACGCCAATTAATGGCAATATTCCCACGGGAATCACACACACCCCAGCGCGTTTTGTTATTATTTGTTGTTATATTCGCAGGTCGTAAACGCAGCCTGTTGGCCATAAAATTTACACGCTCAATTAAAACTTCCTCTGCAACCTTGCGATACCACTTTTCAACTTTATTTAAAATCTTATCACTTGAAATTTTCGACGGAATTAATAATTTATTATCATTAATCATTATCTCTTTAACATCGTTTGATATTAAAGGAGTCAATTCCTTACCGAGAAACAAAAAACTGGTGTAATTAGCTACATTTAAATTTATGTATGAATTACTTCGCACGGCATTTTGTTTTTTTATAATCCAATCTTCTTTCTGTTTGATAAAATCAAAAATTTTACTCTCTGGACAATTATAAGGAGCACGAACAATTAATTCGCCTTTTGCATTTATCATCAATGATAAAGTTCGTTTATCCGTGCGAATAATGTTGCGGGGGTCAAGCATAAAAAAATAATAACTTAATCCAGTTTAACTTGACAAGAAGATATTTTCGACACTAAAATTATACAGTGGCAAGCGGTAAAAACATTACAGAGATTACAATCTTAAATTTACTTAATCAACGCCCAATGTATGGAGCCGAAATGGTTGAAGAAATCAAAAAGCTTTCGGGTAATACTATCATTATGTCTTTACCAACTCTGTATTCGTGTTTGCACCGAATGGCAACAAAAAAATTAGTTAATAGTTATCAAAAACAATCCACAATCGGTGGTCGTTGCCGTGTTTACAACATTACTAAAATTGGTCGAGAATACCTAAATAAAAACCAAATTAAAATCGACTATTCGGCGTTAATTAATAGTGAACCAGTTAATAACATTGTTACACCAATAGCAGCACCTGCAATAGAAAACGAAAGCAGCGCGATTGCTATGTCTGCTAATAATTTAAGCGCAACAAATGCAACAGTATCAACACCTCAATTCACAACACTTAACGACGCCTTTTCTTTACCTTTAAATAAATCAGTTACATCGGAAGAAATTACTACCAATCAAAATAATGATAATATCACTTCGTATTCTCAACAAACTACAGTACCGGAAACTCGCTTAACTGCTAACACGACAAATGAATCATTGTTAGTGGAAAATCCTACACCATTACCAAAGAAAAAAACAAAGCCAGATATTTTACCTTACATTTCACCCAATGAAAAAATTACCACGACACCAGAGCCACAATATCAACAAACTTTAATCGGCTTATCTGGTACAACAGGAGGCAACGATTTGCGTCCTTTGGTTGAATTAAATGAAGTTTCGGTTGGCAATGATTATGTAATTATTAATCGATTACGAATTGCATCAGCTTTACTTAATACGGCGATTTTTATGTTAATAAATTTTTTCTGTTCTTTGTTTCATTCTTCACAAAATGAATATTATAAATTAATTTATATTGTTTTAATTTTATATGCTTGTATTAATTTAGCAATCTTTATTGTCTATCCGAGAATCAAATCATATTTTAACAGCAAAGCTTGCGCTAGTCACCATGCTATTATTACGATAGTTTTACTTGCACTAGTCATAACATGTTGCCTAATTACTAGTTCATGGAATTTAATGTGGCTAGCAATTTTTTCATTTGTACCACTCTGCGAGTTTATTATCATGTCCGCATTGCGTAAGAGGAGTTGTTTTCAATGTTAAAGATAACCGACCTAGAAAAAACAACGCCAAATAAGTTGCTAATGGCGAGTGTTAATTTAACCTTACATGAAGGTGAAATTTTTGCCTTAGTTGGAGAAAGCCAAAGTGGTAAAAGTTTATTAACTAAACTAATTTTAACGCTTACGCATAAAACAAAAGGTAAAATTAAAATTCCAGCCAATCAATATGTTGGGGCTTTTATTTCTACAGAACAATTAATGCCAAGTATTACGGTTAATATGGCTATTAAAGATTATTACAAGCTAAATGACCGTGTCTACAATAGCAAAAATGTAAAAAACATTTTAAGTTTATTTAATTTACGCAAAAAACTACATTGTAAAATTTCGCGTCTAACCCCAGAAGAATGTGATTTAATCAAGATTGCCCTACCATTAATTTTACGCACAGATATTTTAATCCTAGATGCTCCATTTGTGAATTTATCAAACACTAATGCAAAAGATTTACGAGTACTACTAAAAAAAATCAGCAACGAACTAAAAACATCAATTTTAATTACAGCATCGAAAATTTCACAGGTTGAAGAATTTTGTGATACGATTGGCGTAATTGATGATGGTATGATTATTAGTATTCAATCTTACAACGCGATGATTTCTCGAGAACTTGATTCTGCCAAGTTGGGTATTACGGTTGCAGAACCTAATTACGCTGCTAAAGTAATTGAAGATAATTTTAAAACCCCTGCTCGATTATGCGGTGACCAAGTCATTGTGAACCTAAAACCAGAACATGCACAAGATGTAATTGATGTTTTAAGAAAATCAAACATCACAGTTATTAGCGCTCAACGCGTACTACGCTCATTAGAACACCAATATTTAGAATTAATTAATAAACATAAAAAATACTATTAATTTTGAAGCCATTCAGATTGATTGCGCCAACCTTCTCTGACAACAACATAAGTATGAAGTACAACATGTTGTCCGAGTAATTTTTCTAGGTTTTTGCGCGCTTTCATTCCAATGAGACGGATTAAATTTCCACGGTTCCCAATAATAATTTTTTTGTGATTTGGTTTGTCACAAATAATATCGGCATCAATATTGACAGTGCGTTGCTCGTTTTCATATTTTGTAATAACTACTTTAACACCTGTTGGCACTTCATCATGCAATTGATTAATAATTGCTTCGCGTATCGTTTCGGCCGCCATTGTTCGTGTACTAATATCTGTATATAAGTCGTCTTCATAGATTGATTCACCCTCAGGTAAATACTTTTCTAAACATTCGATTAATGTATTAGTGCCAATTTTTTTATAAGCTGAAACAGGAACAAATTCTTTAACAAAACTATACTTTTTTAATTGATCAAGAACTTGAAAAAGTTTTGCTTGCGTCGTATTATCTATTTTTGTTACAACAACAATTACTGGCACACCAAAGTCTTCATAATTAGCTAACTTATTTAAAGTTTTTTGTGTTATATGATTTACATCAAGGACAAAGCAAATTACATCAGCTGTCTTTACAGCCCCAGAAATCATGCGATTCATTTTCTGCTCTAATAAGTTTGTTGCGCGTTGCATCCCCGGTGTATCGACAAAAATTATTTGTGACTGCTTGGTATTTAATATACCACGAATTGCATCGCGAGTTGTTCCTGCTACAGGGGCTGTAATAGCAACTTGACAACCAACTAGAGCGTTAATCAAAGAACTTTTACCAGCATTTGGTTCACCCAGCAAAGCCACTGTTCCACACTTGTGAATTGAATTCATATTATCTTTGGTCTCCATCGTTTACGACAGGTGGAAATAAATAAATAGCACCTAAGCTATCAATAACTTCATAAGTTTGATCATTGGCAACAATAATTTTAATATCACCGTTAAATTCACATAAATATTGTCTCGTGGTTGCATTCGGATAAATCAAATGATCTTTTGAATATAAACACATCGCCATCATTTGGTTGCGTCCTTCACTAATTGCTTTTGCAATAGCAGTATCACCAGCACCAAACGATGGAGCCGAGTAATCACCTGTTTCAATATTACAACCACCAAAAATTGAATTATCACTGCACAACAAAGCTGCACCAACTGCTACTCCAGAATAAGGACAATAGGCATTATCCGCGAACGATTTTGCGGTATTAATTAAACTAGCAATGATTTCTTTACTTAAAATAAAATCCATTAAGATAATAATGCCATAATTTTGCGTTGTAGTCCAAGCATTTTTATTTCATCATTGGGGTCAATATGATCATAGCCAAACAAATGCAATGTTCCATGAACTTGCAAGAAAGTAATTTCTTTGGCTAAACTGTGTCCGATTTCTTTGGCTTGACGGCGCGCAACCTTGCGACAAATCAAAACATCTCCCATAAATTGTTTCTTGGTTTCCGGATTTATATCACCGTCCGGGAAAGATAAAACATCGGTTTCTCGGTCAACACCGCGAAACTTTTGATTAAGTGCATGAATTTCACGCGGAGAAACAAACGCATAATTGACTTCTATCGTAAAAGGATCAACCTCTAAAACTTGACAAACCGCCTCTAAAACTTTCATAAGTTACTATCAGTATAAACTATATAATCCAAATTTCCAACCGACTAATTTTATCATCATTTACAAAGGCGACTTCGCCCGTTATAACCGCACTGTCGGGATAAGCATCAGCAACCAACAAATCCCCCTTCTTGACGACATCGCCCACTGTAACCAAAGCTGTGCCGCTATAAGTTATAATATTTTTAATTACTGCATCATACTTTGCATAAAAATTAGTTTTTATCTTAGAATTTTCATTGGCTGCTGTAACCACATTTATAACTAATGTATTCCCTGAAATCTTCACATTCGCATGTGCAATTTGATCAAAGTTCTCAACTAGGTCACTAGCTAAGTTGTTTTTAATTTTACTCTTCCATATAAATTTTTTTATTCCTATTTTGTCTAAATATTGAGTAATATTTGAAGTAACTTGCGCATTATTACTCTGCACTTTTATATCATATATGGCCATATCAGCAAGGCAAAAAGCAATTAGTCCCGCTATAACAGCAACGACCAAAACTAAATGATTTAACAAATAATTTAAACCACGAAATAAATTATAGTTTTCTTTTACTTCATAATCAAAATTATTAATCATTTTTTTTATTGTAGACACATGAGCCAAGGGAGCATTAAAAATGATCATATCTTGGTCATAATAAATGTTTGATATATTAAAACTGCGTAGCTTGTTTAAACAACCTTGCGGTAAACCTTGAACTCGAAATTCCACTTGACCTAATAAAAATTTTTTAACGGTTGACATTAGTTAGTACTCCAACTATTTTTCCAACAATTATCATTTCATTTTCATCAAAGCGTTTAATAACTAAATTTTGGCCATTAACTTCGACTAAACCGCCTTTAACACGCACTACAATATTATCAACAGCAAAATTCATCAAAGAAACGACACCGCCAACCATAACAGAATTATTTTGGTCTTGATGGATAAAAAAATCTTTCACAACTATTTATAATTATTTTTTATCGTCAATATTACTCAAAGCCATAATTCGTTTATAATCATCCATTGTAAAAGACATAGAGCCTTCTTCTTCGACAGATATATCGTCCAATTCATTATTTCCAAAATCAAATTCTTGGTAGTTTTTACGCTTAATATATTTAGAAATATTGCCTTCTTTATTGGTATGTTTATCAACCTTCAAACGAGACGAATGTTCTTGTTCTGTTTGTTGAATAATCTTGTTCAAATCATCGGCAAGTTCGTTATTATAAATTTTCATTGTTGGAACTGCTTCCTCTTTGTTTTCTACCTCAGGTGCTTTTGGTTCTGCTTGTTGTTCTACCTTAGTTTCTTTCTTTTTTGAGTCTTTTTTCATCAACCAATCTACAAGTGCAAATAAAACAATAATACCGACAAGTATTAACAACATTACAATCAAGAAACTTGCTGCATTCATCTTTCTTATCCTTTTATTGTAATTTCGTTTTCTTTTTCTTGGGAGCATTTAAAGATGGTGTCAACATATCTGAACTGGCACTACCACTCAATGCTTTTCGCATTAATGTGTCGCTTTTTAAATTTTCCATTTGCATGTAATCTTTTACATTCATGTTACCATACTTTAATGCACCAGCCAAGGCTCTCGGGACTTCGGATTCGGCAGCAACAACTCGTGCGCGCATTTCTTGGGTTAAAGCACGCATTTCTTGTTCCGCCGCAACAGCTTCAGCACGGCGCTTTTCTGCATCGGCTTGACTAATGTATTTAACCGCTTCGGCCTTATCAATTTCCAATTCTGCACCAATATTGCGACCCACTTTAATATCCACGATATCAACAGATAAGATATCAAACGCAGTATCTTGCGACAAAGTTTTATTTTCCATAATTTTTTGCGTTATTAAATTGGGTCGTTCTAAAATTTCGTTATGAGTTGCAGCATTACCAATAATTGTCATGATACCTTCACTAATACGCGCAATAATAGTTTCTTCCAATGCACCACCAATAATGCGTTTTAAATTTACACGCAAAGTAATTTTAACACTGGTAGTAACTTCAATCCCATTTTTAGCAATTGCAGTTATGTCGTTGATTTGAATTATTTGCGGCATAATACAGTGCTTAACAGCTTCATTAATATCTCGACCAGACAAGTCGACAGCAATAGCAGTTTTTAAATCTAAATCTTTTAAATTAGCACTAGATGCTGCAATTAAAGCATTAATAACTAATTCAATATTACCATGTGCTTGTAAATGATTTTCGATTTGAGCAATTGTAATATTAACACCGGCTTTTTTGGCTTTGATATAATTATTAACAATACTACGCGCGTCTAATTTTTTAACTGTAATTGAAAACAATTCCGAAAGTTTAACATGGGCGCCAGACATCATCGCGCGGAACCATAGCGAGATATTAAAAACCGAATAAAAAGTAATCGCAGCAATCACAATTACGAGAATAATGATCCAATGTACGAAAGTCATCAGCATATTTTAACATATATAGACATAGTTGTCTAGATTTAGATTTTTTTAATTATCAATTTTTGTAAATTCTTTTTTTAAACGCGAAAGAATTTTTTTCTCTAAACGCGAAATATATGACTGAGAAATTTCCAACATATTCGCAACTTCTTTTTGAGTACGCTCCTTACCGCCACCCAAACCAAAACGCAACTGCATAATTTCTTGCTCGCGAATTGAAAGTTTATCTACCGCTAACCAAAGCAAATTTTTTTCAACTTTCATATCCAGTTCTTCATCAACATTGGTTTCTGTGGTACAAATTACATCACCCAGACGAATTTCACTACCTTCACTATCTGAATTAATAGCTTCATCCATAGAAACATCATTCCGTGTTTTTTGAACCTTGCGTAAATACATTAAAATTTCATTTTCTATGCAACGGCTGCTATAAGTTGCTAATTTAATATTTTTATCATATTTAAAACTGTTTACTGCTTTAATTAAACCAATAGAACCAATGCTAATTAAATCTTCAATATCGATACCAGTATTTTCGAATTTTTTGGCAATGTAAATTACTAAACGAAGATTGTGCGAAATTAATTTTTGTCGTGTTTCCTGTTTTCCTAGCGATAATTCTTGTAACAACAATTCCTCTTCTTCTTTAGGTAATGGCCGTTCTAATGCTTCTGTGCCATTAATAAAGAAGACCCCTGAATTTTCGCATTCCATTTCATTTTGATTGATTTTTTTAAAGAGACTTAATGCTTTAGCAATTATATTCATAATATACCCCCTAAATTTATGTTTAAGATTGCATCATATTTTTGATTACAGAAATTTTGTGTACTAACTCCAAGTAAGCTTTGAACTGTGGTTCCATTAATCTGAAATTTGTCTGGCGAGAATACAAACATCTGTCCTTTCCCATTTACCGTTTGACAATTTATGTAATGCCCGCCTAACACACAATCATCCAATTCGTGAAGTAAAATTTTATCTGCAGAAATATCTGGAAACATTTCTAAAAAAAGTGGTAAAGAAATAATTGAAACTGGAATTTTTGATATTGGATCAACCAAAGAATTTCCCGAATCCAATAAAGCTTTGACGCGAATTTTTTTGCCATGATGTTGAATTATTGTTTGATGCAAAAATTTATGTTTACGATGCAAGTATATAAGCTTTTGAATGAAAAAATAAAATAAAAATATAACAGCAATTAACAGATACTTATTATCAAATGCATACATTGCCGACCCAAATGCAAATGCAAAAGTTAAAATAATTGCCATGACAATATGATAAATATGATTTCGGTGGCGGATTTATGCTAATTGAATCAAAATATGTAAGATGATGACGAAGTAAAAAAAGATAGAAAATTTTCTAATTTTGTGGTAAAAATAAATAATGAAATATGTTGTTGAGCGTGATATCCAAACAATGAACCAGATTAATCATGTTTTGGAAAATCTACCAACATTTTGCCATGCTTTCTTTTTGGGAATTGAACAAACAACTTCCCCATTAACCCGTTTGGGCTATGCTCGTGACCTAGAAATTTTTTTTAATTACTTAATTCATGAAACCGAAACTTTTCACAACTATGGAATTTTTGATTTTGAAAAATCCGACCTAAATAAAATTACGATTGACGATATAGAATTATATGTTTCTTTTCTAACTCATTATCGAAAAGATGACACAGAACATTTTAATAGCGAACGCGGTAAAATGCGAAAAATGGCAACACTGCGATCGTTTTTTAAATATTTCTATCGCCGTGGCGACTTAAAAGAAAACATCATGACAAAGATTGATTTACCTAAATTACACGAAAAAAGTATTTTAAGATTATCCGATGATGAAGTTTCAAAAATGATTGCAGCTGCATCTAAAAACCCTCGTGATGAAATGATAATAACTTTATTTTTATTATCCGGTATACGCGTAAGTGAACTAGTTGGTTTAGATTACCAAGATATCGATCTAAAAAACAAAACCTTTTTAGTGACCCGCAAAGGCGGAAAACAATCTATTTTACATATGGGACAGCAGTTACATGATAAGTTTGAAAGTTTTTTTGCATTATCCAATTGGACACCAACAACCCCACTATTTACAAAATGTGGACATCGCTTAACTGTTCGAGCAATTGAAAACATCGTAAAAAAATATGCCGCTATTGCCGCCCCATTAAAAAAAATTAGCCCACATAAATTGAGATCAACTTATGGGACTAATCTTTATAAAGCGACAAATGATATTTATATTGTTGCAGATATTCTTGGACACAAAGATATTAACACAACTAAGAAACACTACGCGGCAATTAGCGAAGATATCCGCATTAAAGCAGCTGACATGGTTAAATTGTAATTACTTAACTTTTTCGTCAAGATAAGTACTTCCTATATCAGCCATGAACATTAACAAGCTTAATGGAAATTTTTTGAATGCATCGGAAACAATATAACTACTTCCTGCATTGCGTGCATCATATGGTCCCATGTGCCAATTTATCGCCATAGCTTCTTCGCGGGTTAACTTCATAAAACTAGAAATTATATAAACAGATTTTTCACCGTGACCATAAGGCAAAGCATCATCAACCGTAAAATATGGTTCCTTAACCCATTCGCCATCACGCTTAACATTGCGATAATCGACTTTGTAAATATTAGCTTTGCAAACATCATGCAACAATGCAATTACGGCTATACCTTCATCGCTTATATTAAACTTTTCATCTGTAACAATTTTTTTCAAACGATGAAATACTTTGACAGAATGATCGACTAACCCGCCTTCAAAATTATTATGGAATTTAGTAGATGCGGGACAAGTAAAAAAGTCGGTACTTTCCAACCACTGTAATAATTTGTCTGCACCATCACGCTTAATATTTTGATTATAAATTTGAATAAATTCTTCCTTCGCTGTCATAACTCTATTTTACTGCAAAAACATACAATCGCCAAACGAATAGAAACGGAATTTGTTTTCTTTTGCTAATTCATATAATTCTAGAACTTTTTCTCGGCCAATGAAAGCGGCTACCAACATTAACAATGTAGATTTGGGTAAATGAAAATTTGTTATTAATCCAGAGATGACTTTAAATTCATATGGCGGATAAATAAAGATATCTGTTGTATCTGTAACAGCTTTAATTTCTCCATATTTTGCAAAGCACCCCTCTAAGGTTCGTAAACTTGTTGTTCCAGTTGCAATTATTCTACGACCATCACGAAGAGCTTGATTAATAATATCTGCTGTTTGTGCCGGAATTTCATAACGCTCCTTGTGCATGACATGTTGTGTGATGTCATTGACTTTAACAGGTCGGAAAGTTCCTAAACCAACATCTAATACAATTGGAGCAAAGATAACTCCTTGAGCGCGTGCTGCATTCATCAATTCATCTGTCCAATGCAAACCCGCTGTCGGAGCTGCTGCACTGCCATCAATTTTTGCATATACCGTATTATAATTTTCCTTGGTTGCTTGCCCATTTTGAATATAATGCGGTAATGGGATTTCACCGATTTCGTCAATCACTGCTTCTAAATTTTGAGAACCATCAGCACATACTAATTTCATAATCGCAGTTCCCGACACAATATCCTTACTCTTTAATGTAGCTTGTATACGATTAGCTATATTAACAACATCACCAACTTTTAAGCGGCGCATTGGTTTTACCAAAACTTCGTAATCCGTAAGTGTGATTTTTTTAAGTAATAATACTTCGATTTGCGCACCTGTAGTTTTATGCCCAAGTAAACGCGCTGGTATAACACGAGTTTCATTAATAACAACCACATCACCGCTACGAAGGCAAGATAAAATATCTTTAAATTTAGAAATATATGATTGAGAATTTTTGCGGTCATAAACCAACATTTGACAAGCATCGCGTGGTTCCATTGGAGCCGACGCAATCATACTTTCCGGTAAATCATAATCATAATCAGACAAAAAAGCCACATACACTATATACAACAAAACTTAAACTATAAGCAAGCAACAAATTCATAAAAAAGACTTTAATGCCCGTTTTGCGACCACAGTGATGGTTAATTGCAGTTTGTGCAGCTAAACATTTTGGATATAAAGTAAAAAAAGTAACCAAAGACAACACCACTGGTAATGATAAATTTTGAACTAGATTAGGAAAAAATAAAAGAACGGAAACTGCAGATTCTTTCGCAATAATACCAAATAACAAAGCGCAAACTATCACTGGCTGATTTAGACCAATTGGCGCAAATAAAGGCGCAAAAACGCCGCATATTGCATAAAGTATTGAATCTTCATAATTATTCACAAATTTAAAACTAAATGAAAAGCGAGCTAAAAAAACGATGACAAAAGCGCTGACAACAAAGGCAATAAAAATTTTTTTAGCAAATATTAATGTTTGTTGCAAAGTATCTAAGAAACATTGACATAAATTTGGAAACTTTATTTTAACATTCTGTGTTTCAATATTTATTTGTTGTTTGGAAACAAAACACAAAACGATAAAGCCAATAAAAATACAAATACTATAAAGTATAAAAATAGACCATAGCGGGAAATTTATGACAGATAATAATAAAAAGGTCAACATAGGTAATTGTGCCGTACAAGGGATTAAAGACAAAAAATATACCAAACGATTGCGTTGTGGGTTTTCGCGAGCAGCACAAACTGCCATAGTTGTACAGTTAAAAGTTAAACAGAGCGGTAAAACATTATTTATAGGTAGATGAAACAAACGAGCAATACTACCCAATACTCCACTTTTTTCCAATATAGATAGTATCAAATATAAAATAAAAACTTGCGGAATAAATTCCACTAACACACTTAAAATTTCCAGTAATGATGGCACATTAAATGTATATTATTTTTGTGTATTAATTTTGCGTTGTTTTGTATAAAGACGAGCAGTTTCGAATTGCATATATAAAGGAGCAATTAAGAATAATGACGAATAAGTACCAGCCAGTAATCCAAAGATAATTGGCAAAGCAAACTCAATCAATGTTGATAAATTCATAACCAAACTTATAATTGTTAAGACCAACAAAGTACCCAAGGTTGTTGCCGCTGTCAAAATACTTCGTCCTAATGTATGATTAATTGATTGATTAACCAAATCACTTAACTTTTGATTTTCAGTATTGTTTTTTTCCAAAGTACGAACACGGTCGAAGACAACCAAGCTATTATTGATTGAATATGCCATAACGGTTAAAATTGCTGCAATAAATGACGCATTAATTTGAATTTGGAAAATTGTCATTAAGGACACAATCATAAGCACATCATGCATCAATGCCAAGATTGTTGCCATACCTGCAGTAAATTTAAAACGAATCAACATATAGATAATCAATCCTGCCAAAGCCGCTAAAATAGACCAAAAGACTGACATAATTGTTTCTTTGATTGTTGTATCTGTTGAAGTTGTGTATTCCATAAAATCACTTTCAAAGAAAGTTTCTAATTCCGTAACAATTTCATTAGTATTATCTTCGGCATTAAATTTGATAGAAAAGGAATTACCGCCATTGGTGTTTTGCTCTTTTGCGATTGAATATTTAACATCAAAGGAATTCATTTTGTCCTGAATTTCGGCTTTTGTATATTCTCCATCGGCATTAATTTTTACAATAGTACCACCAGTAAAATCTAAACCTAAATTTAAGCCAAAGATTGCCAACATAATTAGTCCAATAACTAAAATAATTGCTGGGGCTATAAAAAAGAAACGACCATAACGCACAAAATCAAATTTTTTCTCTTTAAGATTTTTTATAAAGTTCATTTAGCACCATCCATGTTTAATTTTCTTTTTTGTGGAACTACCGGTTTAGTTTCACTATCTAAAATTTGAGTTTGGTCGAATTTGATACTAGCACGCTTTGCATTATCTGGATTGATATATAAATATAACTTAGCCAAACTACGCGTAATAATCAAGCCAACAAACATAGAAATTGCAACACCGAGAGCTAATGTAATTGCAAACCCACGAATCGAACCAGAACTCAATAGATATAAAATCACACTAACAATTATCGTAGTAACATTCGCATCTAAAATAGTAACAATTGATTTATTAAAGCCAGTATGCACCGCAGCAGCAAATCGTTTTCCAGTGCGATATTCTTCTTTGATTTGCTCAAAAATCAAAACATAAGCATCAACGGCCATACCGATTGATAAAATGATACCCGCAATACCTGGTAAAGTTAATTGAATCGAATCAATAATAGCCAAGAAGAAAACAAATATAACCGTATAAATAATTAACGACAAATTGGCAATCCAACCAAAATCACGATAGATAATAACCATTAAAACAAAAATTAAAACCAAACCAATTGCCAAGGCAATAAGACCTGCTGTAATTGCACCTTCACCCAAGGTAGCTGGAATGTAACTCATTTCGCCAATAGTCAAACCGACAGTATACAAACCAGATTCAATTTGCAAAGCAAATGCATCTGCACTTTCTTTGGTATAAGTACCTGTAATTAAAACTTTTCCGTCAGAACCCAATGTGTTGGCATTTTCATCTGAAATTTGCGGAGCGCTAATTAATGTTTCATTTGAAAAAATTGCCATGTATTGACCGCCGGCGCCATTAACTTTTTCACGGAATTTAAGCTTTCCTTCATTTGTGAAAGTTAATTGCAGAGCATAATTAGACACATTTTCTGGATCGGAAACAACTTGTACCCCAGCAATATCTTCACCAACTAAAAAAACTTTAGCCTTATCGTAAGTCGGTTGATTAGATGAACTTGGTTCCAAAAATTCAATGTTAGCCGGAGTACCAATAGCATCCATAATTTCTTGCGTATCTTTCATACCTGGAACTTCAATACGGATTTTGTAATTTCCTGCAGCACCTTGACGCGTAACAGTCGCTTCAAGATAACCCTGGTCAGATAATGTGTTTTTAACACGGTTAATTGTAGCATTAACTTCCGCTTCCAAATCTGAACTATTTTCCGATGGTTCCACATTGAAGACCGCCGAAACACCACCATTCAAATCAATACCCATTTTATCCTTGATTGCTTGATAACATCCAACATATTTTGTATTTGTAAATGGGATTGTAAATTCTGCAAAACACAACACCACAGCAAGTGCTACGATGAGACAAATTACGCAATATTTAATAATTGCACGCGTTTTATTCATATAGGAAGAAGTATACCATAAATTTTGCATGTCTACAAATAAATTATTGCCAAAAAACTTTTTTCTCACATATAGCAAGGTATGAAACCATTTTTTACAGGAATAGCAACCGCATTAGTTACACCATTTAATCAAGACAAAACAATCGACTTCTCTGCTTTGCGTATTTTAATTGAAAGACAAATTAAATTGAAAGCAAATGCAATTGTAATTTTAGGGACTACTGGCGAAATATCAACTTTATCATTAAAAGAACGCCGCGAAGTTATTAATTTTGCCGTTGAAATAATTCAGGATAAGGTACCAATTATATTTGGCATTGGTGGCAACAATCCAACGGAGATTATTGATTTAGGTCGTTACATCATACGAGCAACTAAAAATAAAAAATGCAAAATTGCAGTAATGGTAACTGCCCCATATTATAATAAAGGGACGCCTGATGGAATTTTCAAATTTTATCAAGCAATAACGACTGCATTAAAATTGCCCACCATAATTTATAATATTCCTGCCCGAACAGGAGTCAACATCACACCACAAAACATGGCACAAATCACCCAATTACCTTTTATTGTTGGCATCAAAGAAGCAAGCGGTGATTTACACCAAATTACACAAACGGTGAACCTCTGCCCAAATACAGCTGTTTATTGCGGAGACGACACATTATCCTTACCAGCTTACGCAGTTGGTTGCCAGGGAATAATCTCTGTTGCGTCTAACATTGATGTTTTACCATTAAAAGAAATTTGGCTTTTGTTTACTAACGGAGAAAATGCATTAGCGTTACAAAAATTTCAGAAACAACTTCCCTTTTATGAAAGCTTATTTCGCGTTGTCAACCCAATTCCAATTAAAGCCGAATTAGCAAAAACCGGCCTAATCAAAAATGTATTACGCTTGCCACTAACCCCAATTGAGTGATATAATTTTTTTTATGGGTTTAGTATCGTTTTCGCGCGGTTATATGTCCACAGGATTTACCAACATTTCCAATATATTTTTGGAAGAACATTTGCCATACGCAAATGGCGATTGTGTGCGTGTTTATTTGTATGGTCTTTACTTATGTCAAAACGCAACTAGTGCCGACAATACAATCGAAACAATGAGCGCCAAACTTGGCATCAGTGTAGCAAATATTAAAGATGCTTTTGAATATTGGGAGAAACAAAACCTAGTACAAATCTTAGATACTATACCAATGGAAATAAAATTTTTACCAATTAAGCGCAACGCAGCTAAAGTTAAAAATTTACCCAAAGGTCAATATGACGAATTTAATACAAAAGCACAAGCTATCTTAGATGGTCGCATGATTACAACAACCGAATATCATGAATACTATGCTTTCATGGAAAGCATGCATTTCGAACCCGAAGCCCTTTTACTTGTAATCAAGAATTGCGTATTAGTCAAAGGCTTTACCGTAGGATATGCTTATATTTTAACGGTAGCCAAAAACCTTGCTTACGAAGGACTAACAACTCACGCAGCGGTTTCGGCTAAATTTAAAGAAAGCCAACAAGATCAAAATGCCTTAACAAATTTAATTAAACAAATTCGCAAAAACAAACCTGCAACTAAAGAGTTTATAAAACACAGTTATTCGGAAGAAGCATTGAAGGAGGTTGAAACCGATGTTAACGAATTTTGACAGATATGACCTAATTATAACCGCACGAAAAAGTAAAAAATTCCGTGAGCTTGACGATAAAGTTCGCGTCATGGCTTTTGAATTGGGTAAGAAAAATCCAAAAGTCAATAAGGACGAATATCTTGCATTAAAAGAAAAAAGAGACGAACAGTTAATGAGTTTTATTAACAGTTTAGAACCAGCAGATAAATTTGACCGCACCACTTACCAAAAGATTGACCCAAAAATTACCCAAAAATTTGAACGCTATTTAAGTAAATTTCCTAACACAAAAAAAAGCGTAATTTTTACTGGTCCAACGGGAACAGGCAAAACTTATTGTGCAAAATACATACAACATGTATTAACACAAAAAGGGTTTAAAGTGCATTTAACTACTACTTTTAATTTAGTAAAACGCATGAAAGATCACTTGTTTGGACAAGACTCAACTGTTCCTTACGATTTTTTTGAAAGTGATTTGCTTATTATTGATGATTTAGGCGTTGAACCTACAATAAAAAACAGTGACGAAATTTTGTACACTGTTATCAATGAAAGATATTCAAATGATAAAGCTTTACTAATTACTACAAACTTATCTAAAGACCAAATTTCAACACGCTACGAAGATCGCATTTTTGGTAGAATTTACGATAAAGCAAAATCGGCGGTCATTATCTTTAATGGGAAAGACCTCCGCATAGAGTGAAAGCATGCGTCAAAGCAATTGCCAACGCATCGGCGGCGTCATCTGGCTTAATTTTTTGTTCTTGATTTAGAATGCGCCCAACTGCCGCTTGCATTTCTTTTTTCTTAGCCTTACAACCACCCGTAATAGCAATTTTAATTTGATTGGGTTTATAATTAAAAACTTCTCCATGATAGTATGTAGCACGCATTAATGCTATGCCCCGAGCTGCGGCAACCTTTAAACCCGTTGTAACATTAGCAGCAAAAAACAGCTCTTCAATCGCAATATCATCAGGTTTATATTCTTCAAATAAACTTGCAAGGCGGTCATTAATTTGGCAAAGACGCGCACCGAAAGGTTGTTCTTTATCTGTTTCAATGGCACCATAATCAACCAAACTAACTTCCTGCCCTGTTAACTTAATAACACCCCAGCCCATAATTCCGAAGCCGGGGTCTATTCCCATAATTACTTTATTCTGCATTGTGATAAACCGCTTGTACATCTTCGTTGCTTTCTAATGTATCAATCAATTTTTCAAAACTTGCAACTTTATCATCTGGAATTGCTACAGTAGACATTGGTACCATAGCAACTTCAGCACTTTCTGTTTGTATATTATTCTGTTCCAAAACATTTAAGACGCTATTGAAATTTTCAGGTTTAACTGTAATCGTAACAATACCATCTTCAGTACTCATATCTTCAATAGGGCTATCAATTAAAATTTCTAATAAGTTATCTTCGGTTTGGTTAGCCACACTAATTAATCCCAAACGGTTAAATAAGAAAGAAACCGAGCCGGAAACACCTAATGCACCACCAGATTTATCAAAATAAGAACGAACATCTCCTGCTGTACGATTTTTATTATTGGTTAAAGCTTCTACGATAACAGCCACACCTGCCGGTCCATAACCTTCATAAACCATTGCATCATAGTTATTATCACTACTATCGCCAAGGCCTTTTGCAATCGCACGCTTAATATTGTCATTTGGCATATTATTGCTTTTTGCCTTCGCAATGACTTCTTTTAATTTACTATTATGTTCTGGATCTCCGCTGCCGCCTAATTTTACAGCAACAATGATTTCCTTACCTAATTTTGTGTAAACATTACTGCGCGCAGCGTCAGCAAGTCCTTTCTTACGATGAATTTTACTCCACTTATTATGTCCACTCATAGAAATGAGTATAACACATAATAATACCGCCGGCAACTGCTACATTCAAAGATTCACAATTATCAACCATCGGAATAGTAACCACCTGATGTGGTTTTTGATAGAAAATTGGATTAATACCTTGTCCTTCATTACCTAAAACAATACCATAGTTTGTATCTTTGATTGGAGTTGGCGTGCTTCCACCTAAATCCGCCAAATAATATAAAGTATCTGTCGGCAAATGGTCATAGTCGGTGTCAATTATATTCAATCGTAACCCCATTCCGCTACTTGCGCGAATAACTTTAGGAGAATAAGGATCCACACAGTCAATTGTGTAAATCGTTTTAAAACCAAACGCAAACGCAGTCCGCAATAAAGTTCCCATATTACCAGGATCTTGAATGCGATCTAAAACTAAAAAAGGAGTTGTCGGACTTGTGGGTTTCGGGATACGAGCCACAGCCACACGCCCATGATAATTTTCCAAATTCTTTAATGTATCTTCAGGAAAGATCTTAACCACTAAATCCATGTGGTCATTTATAATTTTTTCACCTTCAAGAATACACAAAGAAAATTCTTGCCGGTATTTTTTGGCAAGAAGTTTCTTCAAAATTTTAGTTGTTATTTCCATTGGTTACGCCAAACTTTTCTTTGCAGTTTCCACCAAAGATGTAAAAGCTGCACCATCATTAATTGCCAATTCAGACAACATTTTACGGTTAATGTTGATGTTAGCTTTTTTTAAACCATCCATTAAACGGCTGTATGTAATATCATTTTGGCGAGCTGCTGCATTAATACGCGCAATCCACAACTTACGGAAATCGCGTTTTTTCAAACGACGACCAATGTAAGCATATTGACCAGATTTCATAACTTGTTCACGAGCAACGCGATACAAGTTAGATTTAGTTCCGCGATAACCTTTCGCTAGTTTTAAGGTTTTGCGGCGTTTCTTCAAAGCATTAACACTACGCTTAATTCTCATTTTTGAATTAACCTCCTAATAGTTTTTTCGTCAGAACTACTTACCGCAGCACCATGACGTAATTTGCGTTTGCGTTCACGTGTTTTTTTATTTAAGATGTGGTTCTTATTTTTCATTGCACGTTTAACATCATTTTTACGGGCTCTAAATCTTTTTTTTGCACCGCTATGCGTTTTCATCTTGGGCATAAACATTCTCTCCTTTATTTCTTTTTTTTCGGGGCTAACATTACCATAATATTAATGTTGCGACCGGGAACACCAGATTTGGCTACTGGGCTTTCAATGTCGGCTATATCTAACATTCTTTCAGCGAATTGTGTTACGACAGCCACGCCTTTATCGGCTAACTGTGTCTTACGACCACGAAGTCGGTTAATACAAACTTTTACTTTATCACCGTCCATAATACATTCACGAGCTTTGTTAAGTTTGAAAGCGATTTCGTTTTCTTGGATACCGATTGATAATTGTACCTCTTTAATATCAACCATGTTTTTACGCTGTTCTTTGCGTTGATTTTTTTCTTTTTTAATTTGTTCGTAACGAAACTTGGAATAGTCAATAATTTTTGCGACAGGTGGTTTAGAAGTTTCAGTAATTAAAACCAAATCCAACCCTGCTTCATCGGCCAATTTCAACGCCTGAGCTAAAGTGATGATTCCAATCATTTCATTGTTCGCACCAATAACCCTTAACTCTGGACAAGAAATTTCGCTGTTAATTTTCAATTCCTTAAAAATGTTAAATTACCTCCTTATAATGAAAAAAGAAGTGTTGATAACCACTTCTTAATACATTTCACAAAAAACTTTGGGGGTAATTTTTTGTTCAACCTTCACGCACGAATAATCGGCAAGTAAGGTGAGAAATGGTTATTTCTTCTTTTTTTCAATTATGATTATATCATATACCAAACAAATGTCAATAGTCAAATGAAATTTTGCTATATTTTTTTTTAGAAATTTATAAAAAAAATGACATTTATCATGTTTTAATAAATGTCATTTTTTCAAGAATTAACGCAAACCAAGTTCTTTTTTTAATTCACGGAAAGCGTTAAGATCGGTTTTTTCCAAGTAATCTAACATGCGTTTGCGTTTACCTAACATTAAGGTCAAACCACGACGACTATGTTTGTCTTGCTTGTGAACTTTTAAGTGTTCGGTCAAATCGGCAATATGTTTTGATAACAATGCAATTTGAACAGCAGGACTACCAGTATCCCCTTCCTTTTTACCAAATTTCTTTACGATTTCTTTAATTTCGTTTTGTGTCATTTTCTGTGACATTCTCCTTTTAGATTAAAGCCGTGTAAAAATATTTCAATCAAAACACCGCTATAATAGCAAATTATAACAAATATATGTTCAAAAAGTCAACGATTACTTTTTATCTTTCTTGAACTTTTCTAACCACCACCAAGTTTTTGGTGACTTTGGTGCTTCGGGTTCTGGTTGTTTAATATCTTCTGGTTGCATTTGTTCAACCTCAGTACGCACTGGCGCTTGATTTGGGCTAAACCCTGATGCAATAATTAATACTTCTACACCATCGCCGTACTTAGGATCAAAATCAACACTCCATTTAATATTGCAATTTTCATGAACAAGGTTACTTGCCATGGTCACATAGTTAGAAACTTCAGATAAAGGCAATGTATTGTCACCTTTAATACACATAATTAAACGAGTTGCGCCACTAATACTGGTTTCAATTAACGGACTTGCAACTGCTTGTTTAATAGCTTCTAATATACGATTCGGACCTTGTGCACGGCCAACCCCCATATGAGCAAGACCAGCATTTTCTAAAACAACTTTAATATCAGCATAGTCAACATTAACGCAAGTTGGATTAACGATGACTTCCGACAAACCAATAACTGCTTGGTGAAGCGCCTCATCTGCCATGCGGAAAGCATCAATAAAACTTGTTTTTACAGATGAATGTTCAACTAACTTTTGATTTGGAACAACGACATACGCGTCTACACATTTTGCTAAATTTTCCAAGCCAATCTCGGCATTTAACATACGATGTTTACCTTCAAACTTAAATGGTTTTGTAACAACAGCTACGGTTAAAATACCCATTTCTTTGGCAATTTGTGCAACAATTGGAGCAGCACCAGTACCAGTTCCTCCCCCCATTCCAGCAGTAATAAACAGCATATCAGCACCATCAATTGCAGCACGAATTTCATCAGCACTTTCTTCGGCTGCTTTTTGCCCAATATCAGGGCGAGTTCCGGCACCGAAACCTTTGGTAATTTTTTGACCAATACATAATTTTTGCGAAGCCAAATTAACCGATAAGGCATTCTTATCGGTATTTATTGCAATAAATTCAACACCGGGTAAATTTACTCCAGCTTCTAACATACGGTTAACACTATTACAACCGCCCCCACCGACACCAACAACTTTAATATTAACTACCGGTGGTTCACCAAAAACATCGTCAAGTTGTTTTGATGTTTTCAATTCAACTGCTGTTTCTAATTCGTAACTCATAAAATACTCCCTCTTTATTTTAACGATTATTTATAAAATTGTAAAATAAATTTTATAAATTTTTATCGGTACTTAATTTGACGCGAGATAACAATCCTTCAAACAAAGATATTAATGCATACCCCATAAAAGCCATCAAGATGACCATCAAATAATGTACTTCGTTCATTAAGTGAACCATATTAAACAACCACGGGAAATAAATTATCATAAACATTGCAAGCACAAACATAACAACGATCAGAACACCACGGAAAGCATTACATGGGCGAATCATTCGATACAACATTGCGAAACCAGTGGTTAAAACAGCATAAATTGTCATTGTTCTAAATACTTCACCATCAGCTAAATCAAAAATTCCAAATGAACGGAATAATAATAATGCAATAACAAACAAGACGGCAACACTAGCAGCAGATAAAGCAGTTTTTATAATATTATACATAAATCGTCCATTAATCTGCTGACTATTCCGTTCAAGTGCGAGCATAAATGCTGGGATACCTATCACAAAACTTTCCAATAACAGTAAGTTAGTTGTGTCAAAGAAATACGAACCATTGTTCGAGAAAATACAAACAATAGTTAACATAATAGTTAAAAGAGTTTTAAACAAAAACAACGAAGAAGATTTTTGAACATTATTGACTACGCGCCGCCCCTCCAAGACAACTTTTGGCATACTGGAAAAATTACTATCTAAAAGCACTAATTGCGACACATTACGAGCCGCCTCACTTCCAGATGCCATCGCAATTGAACAATCGGCTTCACGCAAAGCTAATATATCATTAACACCGTCACCAGTCATGGCAACCATGCGACCATTATTTTTAAACTCTTTAATTAATAAAAGTTTTTGCTCTGGAGTTACACGCCCAAAGATAGTATATTCTTTTGCTGCCGTACGAACTTCGTTATTTGACAAGCCATGCAATGAAATATATTTATCCGAACCTACGACCCCCGCACGGCGAGCCACTTCGCTAACGGTAATTGGATTATCGCCTGAAATAATACGAATATCAACACCATTATCTGCAAACCACTTAATTGTTTGTGGTGCTTCGCGACGAATGTTATCTTGCAAAGTGATTAAAGCCACCGGAGAAACTGAGCCAGACAATGTATCATTGTTGATTTCCCCCGCACAATGTCCAATACCCAACACACGATAACCTTGACTTGCAAATCGCGTAATTACAGTATTTAATTTTTTTTCAAGGTCGTTAAAAATAAATTCTGGCGCCCCCATAACAAATGTCCCCAAACCAGCACCAAAAGTTACAGCAGACATTTTTCGTGCAGATGAGAAAGGCATAATTTTACGAGCTTTATAAATACATTCTTGCCCAAAATAATCTTTCATCGCTAAAGATGTTTGGTTGTTATCTTCCAATGCATAAAGCATTGATGACATAACTTGTTTAAATTCAATTTTCTTACTTTCATTTTTAATAGCAATAACATCTACAACTTTCATGGTTCCATCTGTAATGGTTCCAGTTTTATCAAGACAAAGCGTATTAACACGCGCTAACATTTCAATACAATAAAGTTCACGCACCCATGTATTTTCTTTTCCTAAGTTAATAACACCGACCATCAAAGCCATTGAGGACAACAAGAACATGCCTGCAGGTATCATACCAAGAATCGCACCACTAGTTTGTGAAATAATTTTCAATGCCGAATGAGGTGCAATATCTGTAATTGTAATAAGTTGCATTACGATTAAAACACCAGCTAAAACAGCAATGAAGACGCCAATAACTTTAATAATTGATTTTAACGAATTAAACAATTCCGAGCGTGGTGCAATATAACGACTGGCATTACGCGCCATACTTTGTATGTAATTGTTTTTACCAATCTTCGTAACATGATATTTACCAGTACCACTCACGATAAATGAACCAGCTAATAATTTATCCCCTGGTTTCTTTTGTACAGGAACAGACTCACCAGTCAACAAACTTTCGTTAACCTCCACTACACCTTCAAGCAAAATACCATCAGATTGGATTTGCCCACCAGCAGACAAAAGTACAATATCATCAAGCACCAAATCTTCAGGCAAAATTGTTTGCGCCTGCCCTTCGCGCAAAACCTTAACTTTAGCAGAAGCAACAATGGTTAACTTTTCAATGGTAAATTTTGCCCGCAATTCTTGAAATATTCCAATACCCATATTGGCTGCAAATATTAACAGAAATAATAAACTCGGTACACCAATTGGCTTAATATTTTGTGCGGCAAGTACATCGCTTGGAATGCCGGGTTGCATTACTGTAATCGCATAAATTAAGATTGCGCCAATAATTAAAGCTAACACATTATAGAAAGTAAAAATATTAGTTAATAAAATTGCACCAATTGATTTTGTTGTGCCGCGCTTAACATAGTTAACTAAACAATCGTCAATACGACTTTTAACTTGCGCTGCAGTTAATCCGGTTTCCAAATTAGGCGTAAATCTTTCTGGATTTGTCGGTGGGTTCTTTTTCCAGGTTTTAACAAATTTGCGTTTATAAGCACTTACGGCAGCACGACTGCGCCCCGAAAAAGCAGTTTCTGGCACAGGTGTCATTATTCCCATAGTATCCATAAGTTTAATTTTAACATAATTGCTATTTTCTAGCAAATAATGTTTCTAATTTATTTTGATTAAAAACTAACATAATTGGACGCCCATGTGGACATAATGGAACATTTTTAGTCTTGAAATAATGATTCATAAATGTTTCAATTTGAATAAACGACAACACATCTCCTGCTTTAATACTTGCCTTACAAGCAGCAGTTGCAACACGGTGTTTAACCAATTCACTAATATTATCATTGACTACAGCTTTATCGTTTAACATAACCTTGATAAAATCTTTTAAAGATGCATTAACCATAATTGAAGGAACAGCCGAAATACGAATCGCATCTTCGCCAAATTCATCACAATCAAAACCAAAAGCTTGAAGCATAGATTTTAATTCCACAAATCGAATCATTTCTTTTGGAGTTACAGAAATAACTAATGGCGTTAATAATCCTTGTGATTGAACAGATGATTGGTCAATCTCCGCACGAAAACGGTCATAATTCATGCGTTCTGCCATCGCATGTTGATCAACAACTATTAATGAATCGTTGGTACGCACTAATAAATATGTGTCAAAAACTTGACCTAATACAGTAAAATAATTTTCCGAAAATGAGCTTGTCTGTGTCCCAGAAAGCGGCTCAATAATATTGATATTATTTAAGATATTAGGAGCTGATTTTAGTTTATCAATATTTTCGCTTAAATTATCTAAAGATTGAATTAAAACATTCGAAGATTCAATTTTATCTGGATTAAAAGAATAACCAGCAGTTTGAATCTTATCATTAGAACTATCACTTATCTCTTTCGCCATATATGTAGTTTCGGCAGATTTATGGCTAAAAGTATTACCTTGTTGAGTTGGTTCTGTTAACGCAGAAATTTGATTCAAGAAAAATGATTCCATAGCTTTGGTCACAGATTGACGAACAAATTCAATAATATCATCACGCTTTTCAAAACGAACTTCACGCTTTTGCGGATGAACATTAACATCTACGCAATCCACGGCTACATTAAAATGCAAAACAAAAACTGGATACTCTTTTGCGGGTAAATAGTTACTCATTGTTTCGTTAATTGTTGTACCTATCAAACCGCCATTAACGACACGACCATTTATAATTATAACTTGACGATCTTTATTAATTTTAGACAAATTAAGATTTGAAATATAGCCATCAACAGAAATTCCTTGACCTTCATTTTGCAGCGATATTAATTGTTTGCCATCAATATTATAAATAAGCTCCATTGCTGCAGCTAAACCTTGACCACGGTAATCCAAGATCAGTTGTTGATCCACATAATAACGGAAATGACGATTAGGGTTAGCAAAAATAATTTCATGAACAATTTGCGTTACATGATTTTTTTCAACATTAGTACTACGCAAAAATTTTTTACGCGCGGGCGTATTATAAAAGAGATTCGAAACGCGAACAGTTGTTCCATTATTACCGCCTGTATATTGTTGTTCATTATCTTGGTTAATTTGCACCGCATAATCTTGCCCAGCTGGTTTCGATGTAAAAGACACTTTAGCAACTGAAGCAATTGAAGCCAAAGCTTCACCGCGAAATCCTAATGACTGAATGCGATCAATATCTTCCGCAGATTTTATTTTACTGGTAGCGTGCGGCAGAAAAACTTTTGGTAATTCTTTTTCTGCAACACCCTCGCCGTCATCGATAATTACGATTTCATCAATTCCGCCATTTGAAATTTGAATTGTAATGTGTTGAGCATTCGCATCTAAAGAATTTTCTAATAATTCTTTCACAATTGAAGCAGGATTTTCTACAACTTCCCCAGCCGCTAAGCGATTATAAATTGCTGGCGGCAAAACATTAATGACTTTCATAAGTTTCTCTTTCCTTCATAATTTTTTTGGCATTTTGAATAATAACTTCCGGCAAACCAGAAAGTTGAGCAACTTCGGCACCAAAACTATTTTGTTCTTCACCTCTTACAACTTTGTGCAAGAAAATAATTTGACCATTAATGCTCGAGGTTAAAACTTTATAGTTTTGAACTTGGGGATACTCATGTCCTAACTCAATCAATTCATGGAAGTGTGTTGCACATAAAGTCTTACTACCAATTTTTTCTATGATATAAGTTAAGATAGCTTTAGCTAAAGCATAACCATCGTTGGTACCCGTTCCTCGTCCGATTTCGTCAAGTAATAACAAACTGTCTTTGGTCGCATTGTGTACAATATTTGAAACTTCATTCATTTCGACCATAAAAGTTGATTTACCGGTCATCATGTCATCGCTGGCGCCAATACGAGTAAAGACGCGGTCGGTTAAAGATATGTTCGCACGGTTACATGGGACAAAAGAACCAAGATGTGCCATAATTACATTTAAAGCCACTGTTTTCATGTATGTGGATTTACCAGCCATGTTAGGTCCTGTGATTAACATGGTTGTATTTTCACGATTTAAATCACAATCATTAGCAATAAACTCATTAGCCGGTAAAATAGTTTCCAAGACAGGATGTCTCGCCGCTTCCAGTTCCAAAACTCCGTCTGTATTGATAACAGGTCGTACCCATTGATTTTTATAAGCTAAATATGCAAGGTTAGCTAAGACATCTATACTAGCAATCGCTGCTGCATCTTGTTGGATTAATGGAATATGTTTTTGAACTTCGGCAATAATTTCCGCAAAAATTGTTTGTTCTAATTTAATAGCTTCCCCTGAAGCATTAAGAATTTTACTTTCGATTTCACGCAATTCGTCCGTAGTATAGCGTTCAGTGTTTAATGTACTTCCCTTACGGATAAAACGATATGGCATTTGCTTTAATGCATTCATTGGAAACTCTAAATAATAACCAGTAACACGATTATACGCAATTTTTAATTTTTCCACACCGGTTTCAGCACGCTCTTTTGTTTCAAGCGCAAGTAACCATTGTTTTCCCAAAGTACCAATATTACGCAATTCGTCTAATTGTTTATGGTAACCATCTTTAATATAACCACCATCACTTAAAATTGTTGATGGCTCTGGCTTTATGGCTTCTAATAATAAACTGCGTAGTTTTGTAAGTGGGCTTAATTGTTCGCCTAGTTTGACTAATAAATTTGCGTGACAATTTTGCGAAATATAAGTTTTGATTTCTTCGATTAAAGATAATGTTTCGGTAAAGTTTAAAATGTCTTTCGGATTGACATTACCGTTTGCGACTTTACCACAAAAACGACCAAGGTCATTGAATTTGTCCAAAATTACTCGTAAAGCTTGACAAGTGACTGAATGATCATATAATTCCTGAACCACATCTTGGCGTTCTTGTATCATTGTCACATTCTTTAATGGAGCGGTAACCCAATCGGCTAGCAAACGCGCGCCCATAGGAGTTTCGGTTTTATCCAACGCTGCCAACAAACTCCCGGCCTTTGTGTTGTTACGATACGATACAACGATTTCCAATGTCTCGCGTGCTATTTTATCCAAAACCATAAAATTATCATCACGCATTAAAACAATCTTAGTAATGTTTGAAAGTTTGTTTTTTGCAGTCATTAATAAATATTCTAACAAAGCACCTGCCGCATTAATTAAAGGCGAATTTTCTGGAATATCAAAAACTTGTGTTGTATTAATATTAAAATATTTTTTTACAGTTTGCATAGCTTGCTTATTAGTAAAAGCATAGGCAAAATGTTTCTTCGTAATTACCTCTTTGGGACGAATACGCGATACCGCATTGTCATAACAATCAAATTGCGCCACATAAAATTCGCCTGTCATAATATCCGCCCATGCTGCGTATACAGAAATACTACCTTCAACTTCATAGATGCTGCAAACAAAATTATTGCTATCGGCGTTTAACATTGCATCATCAATTACTGTACCACTGGTAATTACACGCACCACATCACGATTAATTAATGTCTTCCCATTGGGAGCTTCCAGTTGTTCGGCAATCGCAACTTTAAACCCCAGCTCGACTAATTTTTTTATATATAAATTTGCAGCATGATAAGGAACACCACACATGGGAGCTTTTTCTTCCAAACCACAAGAACGACCAGTCAAAGTTAATCCGATTGCTGCAGATACTTGTTTCGCATCATCAAAAAAAATTTCATAAAAATCGCCTAAACGATAAAACACAACACAGTCAGGATATTGTGCTTTAAGTTCCAAATACTTTTTCATTGCTGGTGATAAAGCCATCTTTTGTACTCCTTTGTTTTTTACTTTCAAATTTTACGACATTTTACGCATGATTTCAACTAACTTTGTCGCCCGTGCCTTGCGCGTGCGGAAAGGAACTTGATTTTCCATTTTATCCGCCACAGTACCAGTGCGATTACTATATGGGAAAATGTAAGCTGCACTAAACTTAATTTCTTCCACTGTTTTAACTGTTTCTTCAAAGTCTTCGTCGGTTTCACCTGGGAAGCCACAAATAATATCGGTGGTAATATGAATATCTGGTATCAACTCACGAAGTTGACGGATAATATTTTTATAATCTGCAACCGTATATTTACGGTTCATTAACTTTAAAATTTTATCACAACCACATTGCATCGGTAAATGAATGTCATGCGCAATCTTAGGATATTTGGCCATTACCTTAATTGTTTCAATATCAAAATCTTTTGGGTGAGATGATAAAAAATGCAATTTGAAGTCACCTGATTGTTGAGCTAGTTCAGCAAGTAATTGCGGAAAATTCGGATATGCATTCACATTTTGTCCCAATAAATAAATATCTTTTGCTGTATCTTTAACCTGATTAAATTCGGTTCTAATCTCTTCAATTGGTCGAATACGCAACTTACCACGAACAAAAGGAACAATACAATAGCTGCAATAATTTTCACATCCATATGTAATATCGATATATGCCGTACTCGTTGGTTCTGGCGGTAATGGCCGCAAAGTTTCGCCCAGTTTTTCGACTACATTCATCGCATCTTCGGTACCCAATAAAATGTCAACGCCATGAATTTTACGCTTAGCCGACAAACAACCAATTACAGCAATTTTTAGTTGTGGATTTTTTTG
Organism: Clostridia bacterium; assembly: GCA_045538455.1. GTDB lineage: Bacteria > Bacillota > Clostridia > Christensenellales > UBA1242 > RGIG8050. The sequence continues at coordinate 131,066 of JAZSRL010000006.1, forward strand.
CTTTAACTGTTTTGCTAACGCAATGTGCGACAATATTTTTTGCTCTGCAGTATTACGCACACAACAAGTATTAAAGATAATTGCGTCTGCTTGTTCATCAGATTCTGCGACAACATGACCCGCCGCCAATAGCTGCTGGTTAATTTTTGCAGCTGTATTGACATTCATTTGACAACCATAATTCTTAATTATAAATTTCATAGAATGTAATAGTTTAACACAAAATAACTTGTGACCAAAAGAATAAAATTGCATCAAAAAATTTTAATAACTTTTGCCTTAACGGTGCTTTTTATCGCCGTTGGCTGTGGCATCGCATTTGCCTTAATCTGGCATAGCGAAACGCTTGATACCAGTCGCTTAAGCACCTTAGCCCACACAGCAGCTTTTTACGACAGCAACCAAGAAATGATTGATGCACAAAACAACCGTAAGTATTGTACGATTGACCAAATTAGCCCGACTTGTTTAAACGCATTTATCGCAGTTGAAGATAAAAATTTTTATCGACATCACGGCTTATCCGTGCCACGAATTGTAAAAGCATTTATGAACAATCTGGCAGCTGGATATTCCAAGGAAGGTGCCAGCACTATCACCCAACAATTAGTAAAAAACACATACTTAACGAATGAAAAAACATTGCAGCGAAAAATGCGAGAAGCCATCCTGGCTTTGAAAGTCGAACAGAATTTTGGAAAAGACCAAATTATTGAATTTTATCTGAACGCAATTTATTTTGGAAATAACATCTACGGAATTGCAAATGCTAGTGAATTTTATTTTGGTAAAACACCTAATGATTTATCAACCGCAGAATGCGCGGGATTGGCCGGTATCATTAAAAACCCTAGCAAGTATGACCCAGTTTTAAAACATGATAAATTTAAAAATCGTGCCCATTTAATTTTACGATTAATGCACGAACAAAAATTAATTTCTGATCAAGAATTTCAAACAGCCATCGAAGACCAGTTAATAATTCAAACACCAGCAAATTTATGGTTGGGTACAAATTATCAAAATATGGCATTAAGGGAAGCTTCAAAAATTTTAAATTTAAGCGAAAGCGATATTATCAATTACGGTTATCAAATTGATACCTATTACGAACCAGATAAACAACAACTGCTCCACGAAGCAATAACCAACCCAGAATACAATTTAGCGGGTGAAAAATTTGCAATGCTATCGTCGATTAACGGGCAAGTTCAAGCACTGTGGACTTCTACACCGACATTGTTAAATGCACGCCGTAATTTTGGTAGTGTAATGAAACCACTTTTGGTTTATGCACCAGCCTTAGAACTTGGTGTTATTCAACCAGCAACTTTAATTGATGATAGCCCACTCATTGACTCCGATTTTAATCCACAAAATTCGGACGACAATTATCATGGCATAGTAAGTGCACGCGAAGCTTTAATGCGCAGTTACAATATCCCTGCGGTTAAAATCTTAAGTGCGACAACCATTGAACAAGCGACACAAATTGCGAATAAAATGGGTTTCAATTTGCAAGATGAAAATCTATCGATGGCACTTGGTAATACTAAACAAGGAAATACTTTTTTGGAACTTGCGGGCGGCTACCAAACAATTGCAAACCAAGGCAAATACACACCAACAAGATTTATTCGCAGTATCCGCGACCGCAACGGCAATACGGTTTACTTCGATTTAACAAATAAATACAACTATGCACCACAAGTAGTAACTGCCGATACGGCATACTTGTTGACCGACATGTTAATCCAAACAGCACAGAAAGGAACGGCTCGTAAATTAGCAAATGTTGACACCGAAATTGCCGCGAAAACCGGAACAACAGAACGCGCCAACACAAACACCAATACTGATGCGACTTTGGTATCTTATACACCAGAAAATGTACTGATAGTTTGGCAAGGCAATGCCAGCATGAAACCAGAAAATGATTTACCACAAGGAGCCACTGGTGGCGGTCGTTTGGCCAATGCTGCAAAACAAATTCACATGACAATTGCTACACCTAACCAGGAGTTCTCCCGACCTAGTTCGGTAAAAACTGTAAGTTTGGACAAATTGGATTATACTAACGGAGTCATTAACTTAGCTAATGCTGCAACTCCAGAGTACGAAACCATAACAGATTTATTTTCAGCGCGCTACCAACCCAACAATGTGTCGAAAAATTACTTAATCACAACTCCAACGGTTATTGATGGACGAATCACAGACCAAAACGCTGCAGAAATTTGGTTCGAAGTTTTACCCCACCAAACTTATGAAATATACAAAAATAATATATTACAAGCCGTCATTAATCAAAAATCAGGAGTTCAGACTTTTACCGATAAAAATCCGCAACAATATAATTGTTATCATGTAGTTGCCAGTTTAAACGGCGAACAAAAAATTTCCAGCAATCAAGTTACACTTTACTTACCATGCGAAAATATTTTATCGATTAACGCTGGTAATGCAGTTGAAAATAAGCGTGTTCCATGGTATTTTTAAGTAATGGAATTTCTAAACGATGATGGTCTATTAATTGAGCAACCAGATAACTTATATAAGCTTTCCAGCGATGCTGTTGCATTAGGTAATTTTGTAAAATGTAAAAGAACGGATACGGTATTTGATATTGGTTGCGGAACCGGCGTTTTGACTTTGTTAGTTGCCTTCAACCACAAGCCACGCGAAATAGTAAGTATTGATATTAACGCAGATGCTGTGAACCAATGCGCAAGAAATATAAAAATTAACCAAGAAAAACTATTCACCACTCAATTCACGACATTACATGGTGATGCTAAGCAATTACATAAATTATTACCCAATAAAGATGCAAATGTAATTGTCTGCAATCCGCCCTACTTCAATACAGGCAAAAAATCCCAAAAGAATGAACACATTTCCCAAGCCCGTCATGATGACAATTTATCGTTAGAAGATTTAGCAGTTTTGTGTACAAAAAACATAAAATATGGCGGTATGGTTTACTTTTGTTATCCTGCGAACCAAATTGCCAAAGCTATAACAATTTTTGAAAACCAAAATTTTCGTATTAAAGAAATCAAATTACTTGCCAACAACAAAGGCGTGTACTTAGCAATTTTCCGCGCTAAAAAAGGCGGCGGACATCATACAACTATGCTTGTTTAAAAAAGTAGTCACGGTATGGACAAGTTTCACATTCACCGCGTCCTTGAGCGTCCACACTACAAATCTTTTTCATAGCATGGTCAATTTCTTGTACCGCATTTTTTTGTGTTAAATGGTTTAAATTTATTACTCCACTGGCTAAAGCCACCATCTCGGATTCCGTCTGTTGAACAATACAGGCAAAAATTTCATATTCTAAATCAATTTTATTTTGTAAATCATATTCAGTTAGATTGCCTGTAATTTTCAAAACTTTGTTCACGCCATCAATTACCAAAGACAACATAAGGTCTTTGGTTGTTAAAGAATGCTTTAAACGCAAATGAGTATTTTTCTCTTGGTCGCGTATTTCCACAAAACCAGCAACAGAACCAGCACGGTCGTATAAAATAATGTTTTTAATTAAAACTGCCATTGCTAGATTATAACAAAAACAATTATTCCCGATTGCGCGAAATTGCACTAATTTTAGCATATTGTGTCGGAGTGACTTGTTCAGGTCGACAAGTTGGATCAACTCCAACAGTCGATAAAATTGCCAATGTCGCGTCTTTATCAATTTGTAAAGCCCCAGATAACGCATTTAGAATAGTTTTCCGACGCGCAGCAAATATGCCCTTTAACAGTTTACTTAGTATTGAGTCATAAGGAATCCCATTTTTCTTTAAACAAATAAATGCACTGTCGACCTTTGGACGCGGCGTGAATAGTGTACGCGGCACAGCTTGCAGAATTTTACAATCAGCTTGCAATTGACAAGTAACCGACAAAGCGCCATAGAGGGTTGACCCAGGTTTTTCTACAATACGCTCTGCAACTTCATCCGCAATCAAAACATTTAATTCAGTACAATTTGGTAAAGCTAAAAAATGCATAATAAGTGGTGTTGTTATATAATACGGAACATTCGCTATTAAACGGAAATTTGGCAACTGTGAAAAATCGTGTTTTAATGCATCTTCGAAAATCATGTGTGCATTAGAGTATTTTGCTAAGCGTTTTTCTAAATGTGATTGCAAACGGCGATCTACTTCCACACTGTACAACTGACAACCGGTTTCAGCCAAAGTTTGCGTTAAAGTTCCCATGCCGGCACCTATCTCAACTACGGTATCCGTTGGTAGAACATTAAGCTTTTTTACTAAAGCATGTAAATAATCCATGTCATAGATAAAATTCTGCCCCAAAGATTTTTTGTATTCAAATTCCACTTGAACAGTATAACATGTATGTGCTAGAATAAGATAGTTTATTTTGCAGAAGATAAACTCATACCAAAGAAATACTTTTCACAAAAGAAAAACAAAAAAGCAGCTGTCATTCGGCTGCTTTTTATTATGTTAATTTAATTTTAATTCGAAAGATCTTGCATCAATTTTTCAAAGAAATCTGTTTTTTCTTCAAATTCAGCTTCACTAAATTTAGGTGAATAAGCATTCTTAGCATAATTTTGAACATAAGTAACAATATTATCAAGTTCTTCGTTCGCAAAAGTGTCGATTGAACCGTCCCATCCCATACTAACTTCACCAAATGATTTAGCTGATTTCTCATGGTTAGTTGCATCAATATATCCGGAAAAAGAAGAATCTAAATTCTCTTTTGTTAAATCTGCATCATAAAGTGTTTGTTCTGCTTCTACTGCTAAAACTTCAACTCGATTAATTTTGTTTTGCTTTCCCAATAAGCTATATTGGATAAAATTGTTTTCATCATTGGCAATAACTTCACTTTCGTTATTAATGCCTAATGTTGTAAATAACATTGCCCAAGAATCTTTACTTTCGTCCGAGAAGTACAACTCTAAAACATTTCTATTAGTTGCCGAAGATATTTCACCCGCTACCGAAATAAAATCAAGAACAATTCCTTTTTGAGTTAATTCGTACATTACATACATTTGAATTGTTTCATTTCCCGTCACAAAGCATCCATTAGCTGCTTCGCTATCCGCTAACGCATATTTTGCTAAGTATAACAGCGTCAAATATGAACTACCACCCGCGTCTGATGGTCGCACAAAGTCATATTCATAATTTTCGACTGCTGCTGTTGACAAAGAGTCATCACCTTTACATGCTGCACATGCCATATCAACCAAAGATCTGGCCTCTGTTATTGTAATAGTATCTGTCTGATTATCTTTTTTATTTAATTCAAGCATGAATTGAACAAAGAAAACCGAAACAACTATTACACCTAAAAACATTAAAACTGACCCTAATTTTTTCATTTTTTCTCCTTTTTAGTGTATATTTTAACACTATAGGAAAAAAAATCAACTTTTTTAAAAACAAGGCTTTATTTTAGATTCTACTTTTTTCTGCTTTTATTTTGAAGAAACGATAAGCATTATTAGCAGTTAGAGTTTCAATTTCGGATACGGTTTTATTTAATATTTTTGCCATGACCTCTGCGGTGTAACGAATATATTGCGGCAAATTGACTTCGCTGCGTTTGGGGGTTGGCGCTAGGTATGGCGCATCTGTTTCGATTAAAATACGATTTAGAGGTATCGCGCGCAAAGTATCATGCAGAAATGCTTTTTGTTTATATGTAATATGACCGCCGAAAGCAAAATACACATCAATTCCATTTAAATGATTTAAAAGATATTCAGCTTGTTCTGCGGTGTAACTCATACAATGTATCAAGACGCCATTTTTCAACTTTGATTTATGGGCAATTAAAACTTCGGCAGTGTCTTCCCATGAATCCCGAGAGTGAACAACTAATGGCTTTTTATACCGATCTGATAAATGAATTTGGTGGACAAAAACTTCAACTTGTTTTTCGCGTGCTGGTAAATCAGGACGATGATAATCTAAACCACATTCACCAATCGCTACAAACTTTTTAAAGTTTAAATGTTCCGCAACAAAATTTTCCATGTCGTTCGCCGAATACATATCAGCATAAGCAGGATGAACTCCAGCCGTGCAATAAACATGTTCATGTTTTGCTGAAAATTCAAAAATAGCGGGCAGACTTTCAAAGTCTGCCCCGATCTCAACACCAGTTAATTGACTATTAATGACATCCTTGCGCGTAATTAAACGCGGATCTGTCACATGAAAATGAGAATCAAACACAATTACTCCGCCCGGTTAATTTTTAAAATTTTCAAAGAAATTTGACTTGCCGGAGTTTTAATTATAGCTACTTCCCCAACTTTTTTACCCAACAAGGCTTTTCCTTTTGGACTTTCGTTTGAAATATAGTTCTTTTCAATATCAAATTCCATAAAGCCAGTAATGACATAGGTTTCTTGTTTTTTTGTAGCCATGTTTTCAACTAAAACCGAAGTACCTAAATTTACTGCACTGGTATCTGCTGTTTTATATGAGAATATAGTCAAATTTTGCAAAAGCGCTTCAACTTCTTTCACACGAATCTCCAAGTTGTTTTGAGCTTCGCGTGCCGCAGCGTATTCAGCATTTTCCTTCAAGTCACCGAACTCACGAGCTTCTTTGATTTGACGCGCGATATCGCTTCGCTTTGACATTAATTCTGCTAATTCGTCTTTTAATTTTTTTTCACCAACCATAGTTACATATCTAGTTTCCATTTAATCCTCCTCTTACCATGATAATGGTCATTTATTTTATTTTTTTTATCACAATTTGTCAAGTATTCTCAAAAAAAAACATCTTTTAAGGCATCAATAAAGTATCATAGACGCTGCAATTTAAGTAGCGTAATTTGCGTGCTAAAACATTGAGACCAGTTGCATTCGTCGGTCTTTTGTCAAAAATTTCTTTAAACTTTTCCTGTTCTTCCCAACGCTCAAACAATGTTGTCAAATTGCGCTCAATACATAGGCGTGTAATTTTTCTTTGGCGCGCAACTTTTAAATAAATAGATTTTAAATTGACAGCAAGTTCAGTATAATTTTCTGTTGCCACTTTTAACAAATCAATTAATATCGGAAAGCCAATATATTCCGATGGACAATCATATGATAATAAAAAATCACAAATACCTGTTTTAACTTTATCGCGGTCTCTTTTATCTTTCTTCATGTTTTATTTACCTTTTTAATTAATATTTGGGGATTAAGTGAATATGTGCATGCATAATTTCTTGACCTGCAACCTTGCCACAATTAACAGCTATGTTATAGCCCAAAGGTTGATGTTCTTTTTCAATTTCTTGTTTTGCTGCATTAATCAAAGAACCTGCCGCAGACCATTCTTCTGTATTCATTTCAAAAACTGTTTCAATGTGGCGTTTCGGAATAATTAAAGCATGCCCCGGTGCTTTAGGAAATTTATCAAATAACATATAACAATGCTCATTTTCCAGAACACAGTGTTTAGCTAAATCACAGAAAAGACACATATGATGAACCTCCACAAGGTAATATTAATTTTTCTGCCGTTGGCAATCCAATTTCATATGTTTGGATTGTGTAGTGTAACCCATTCAAATTTTTTCGCAAAACATTTTCGATAACTGTCGGCTGTACAGAAGCTGTATAGTTATTAACCAAGAAGAATAAGGGTTTGTCTGATAATAACTGCGCACAATTAGCAATTAAACCATTCAAGTTTTCTGTTAATTTCCAAACTTCACCATTTGCACCGCGACCAAAATTCGGCGGATCCATAATAATAGCATCATATTTATGACCGCGTCGAATTTCGCGTGCAACGAATTTTTGCACATCATCAACAATATAACGCACACTTTCAAAAGGTATGTTATTTAAATTCACATTACGCTTAGCTACATCGGTCATTCCGCGACTGGCATCAACATGAGTAACATGAGCACCTGCCTTAGCACAAGCTACAGTAGCACCACCGGTATAAGCAAATAGATTTAAGACTTTAGCATTAGGGCGTTTGCGTAAAACATCCATCACAAGATCCCAATTCACTGCTTGTTCGGGAAATAATCCCGTATGTTTAAAATTCATCGGGCTTATGATGAATTTAAGATCTTTATACTTAATTATCCACTCGTCTGGGGTCTGCCTTAACCATTCCCAAGCACCACCGCCCGTAGCAGATCGAAGATAATGCCCAGCTATTTTAGGATATTTGGTAAAATCTAAAGATGGCTCCCAAATTGCTTGCGGATCTGGGCGCAACAAAACAATATTACCCCAACGCTCTAGTTTTTCGCCGTTACCGGTTGCTATGATTTCAAAATCACGCCAATCGGACGAGTATTTCATTTTCCCCTGTTCCTTTTGTAATCTTCATATCGGTTGCTAAGACTTCACGCATAATGCGCGGTTGATGAGCATGTGCTGCCGTATACATTTTTTCATCGGCAGTTTTAACTTCCAAGATAATACGGTCGGTAATATCTAGTTTTTGATTCATGCGTTCTAATTGAATGCTGCGGATTAATTCACGAGCAATTCCTTCAAGCATTAATTCATCTGTAATTATCGTATCAAGTACAACGGTAACATCATCTTCACTTGTAATAACAAAACCATCGCGCGGAGCCAATTTACGATCAAACAAATCCGGACTCAATGAATCAAATCCAGCAATTGTTATCTTTTCACCAGCATCAAATTTTGCAACATACTCAGCCATTGCGTGTGAGCTTTGTAAAATGTTCTTTAATTCTTGAACACGATTTTTCAAAATCGCACCAGCTTTTTTAAAATTAACAGTCAAATATGCAACATTAAATTTATCATCATCTGTCACGATTTCAATATTCTTTACATTTAATTGTTCTTGAATAATTGCCGCAAACATATTGATTGTATCAACTCTATCAGACTTGACATATAATTTTGACAATGGTTGCTTAATGGCAATTTGGTTTTCGGCACGCAATGACAAACCTAAACTAATTACTTGTTTCACAAAATCTACCGCATTTAATAAATCGACTTTATGATCCTTACCTTTTAATTTGATTGGTGTTGGGTAATTTGCTAACATGACAGGTTCTTCGCCTTCGCCAAAACAATTCTCCCATAGATATTGTGAATAACTTGGTACAAGTGGTGTTAACACAATCACAACACTGCGCAAAGCATTAAACAAGCACCAGTAAGCATTCATTTTGTCTTGGTCTTCTCCATTCTTCCAATAGCGACGGCGATTAACACGAATGTAGAAATTTGAAATATCTTCTACAAAATCATCGGTTAATTTTACAACTTGATGTGTTTTAAACTCATCATACGCCGCACGCGTTGCTTGGATATATTTATTCGTTAATTGAACTAACCATAAATCGATTGGCGCCAAGTTTTCTGGTTGATAATTTTTAACATCCGGCTTGTCTACCATTGCATAAGTAGTATAGAAAACATAAGCGTTCCAAATCGCTAATAAACGACGCTTTGCATCTTCAGCAATGCTATCACCAAAACGCATATCTAATGTTGGATTTGCACTGGCAAAGGTATAACGCAAAACATCAGTACCGTATTGTGCCGCCATATCTTCAATATAAATCTTGCGTGGTCCGGTTTTTGAGAATTTCTTACCATCTTCATCCACCAATGTTGAGTACCCAACAACATTTTTGTATGGTGCTTCTCCGGTTAAAACAACCGACATAAACAATTGCGCATAAAACCATAAACGAATTTGCTCTTTCATTTCCAAAACCATATCGGCTTTAAATTCCCCCTTGGGTTTAGTTGAAAAAGGGGCGATACCTGCATCTAACCAACAGTCACCGACATCGGCAACACGCGAAACATGTTCATGGCATTTTTCACAGGTAATTTGTACTTCGTCAATATACGGACGATGTAAATGCGGAATTGCATCTACTTTAGTTTTATCAACAGCACGCGCGCGTAATTCTTCACGGCTGCCGATAACATTCAAATGACCACATTTTTCACATGGATAAAACGGCAATGGCAAACCGTAGAAACGACGACGACTAATATTCCAATCCCCCATATCTGTTAACCATTGGCGCATGGACTTACCCATAAACGCAGGAGTCCAATTAACCGTATCAGCTGCTTTCAATAAATCTTTGCGAATTCCGTCAGTGGCAATATCATAACCGGCAACTAAACGGAAAATTACATCTGTTTTACAACGCCAACAGAAAGGATAGTTGTGTGTATAATCATGATGGTAATACATCGTGTTGTTCTCGGTTAGTTTTTGGAAAACTTTTTCTTCGCAGTCAACTGTAGTTAAACCAGCTAACCATTCGAACTCATCGTAGAAAACACCATTTTCACCAACAGGAATAATAATTGGTTTCATGTTTAATTTGGTACCTAAGGCAAAGTCTTCCGCACCGCAACCAGGAGCAATATGCACCGCACCAGAACCATCAATTTCATCAACTTGATCCCATGCAACAATTTTATGTTCAAATTGTTGTTTAGTTAATTCTAAGAATGGTTCATAAGTTAAACCAACTAAATCACTACCTTTAACTTTTTCAACAACTTCAATTAAATCATCACGCAATACTTTGATTCTTGTTTCACAGACGATAATTAAGTTTTCTTCACTTTTGACACGACACTTACAATAAGTAAATTCTGGATTAACTGCAATTGCCATATTAGCCGCCAAAGTCCATGGTGTTGTTGTCCAAACTAAAACGCGTTCATTAAGATTTTTAAGTTTAGCTTTCACATAAACCGCTTTATGAGTACGCTCTTTGTAACTACCTGTCATTTCGTGTTCGCTTAAACTGGTACCACAACGCGGACACCATGGCATAGTTTTATAACTTTGTTTCAACATTTTTTTGTCGTTACAAACTTTTAAAAAGTTCCATATTGCTGTAATGTTTTGATCCGAATTGGTAATATAACTACGATCCCAATCACCTAACTGTTCGATAATTTGACTTTGTTTTGTTTGATGATCTTTGAAGAAATTGACACGCTCAATGCATTTCTCAGTGAACTTATCCATGCCATAGTCAACGATGTCTTTTTTACTTTTTAGACCAAGTAATTTCTCAACTTCGACTTCAACCCACATACCCTGAGCGTCAAAACCCCATACATAATCAACTTCCTTACCAATTAAAGAATTATAGCGATTGTACGCATCTTTTAAAGTACGACCCCAACCATGATGCAAACACATAGGTGCATTGGCAGTTATTGGACCATCTAAAAAGTTATATTTGGGTTTTCCTTTATTCTTGGCTTTAACCCTTACCAAAATATCTGCTGGCTCGTAATTGTGACTAAAATCAAAAACAGTAGTTTCTTTTTTCATAAAAATTCCTTTTATACTAATTACAAATTATCACGATTCTTAATAACTTTCAATAATTTTAACCAAATCAATAATATCCGCATTGGTTAAAAAGCAAACAGGTGGTTCCATCGCGGTTCCGTTTTCTGTAATCAACACACCAGCAATTTTACGGTTATTATTAAAAATTGTTAAAACTTGCTCAATAGTTACACTTTTATTTGCAATGGTAAAATGCCCAGTTTGTGGATACATATGTAAATAATCTTCAATCGATGTTTTCCGTATAAACTGATCTAAATCACATTTATCCAAGATGCCGGCTAAATCTTCAATCAACTTACGCCAACGAACAATCCCAATAAGACAACTTCCCTTATATGCTGGAATCATTCCATGACCAGTCTTCCCTGTTTCTTTAATTAAATCATACAAGCTACGCGACGCATCAATTGTTGCTACAGGTCGCGTATGTAAAATATCAACAACAACAGGCGGAGTTGTAATTAAAGCTGCAATTTTTTCCATTAAAGTAACAACATCTAAATGTGGCTCAGCAATGACTTTATTATTGTCACTACTGTGCACTATGGCATTACGCAAACGAGCAAAAGTAATTAAGTCATTTTCGTATCCACGAACGACATGATTAAGATCCGCGCAACGGCGAATTAAATCCGAAAAAGAAATTGTCGTCTTATAGTTATACTGAACACGCAAAGCTTTATCAATTGCGTTGTACGCATCAAGAAATCGTGCGCCTAATGATTTTGGTGTTAAATTTGACATATCTTTATTATACACTTATAATTTGCTGTGAGCAAAATAGAAAATCGACTAACTGGTGAATTAACCGTAACATTAAAAGGTTATGGTTTTGTCGATATTAACACAAAAGACAACGATCGAAGCGATGACATCTTCATTGCCAAAGAAAATTTAAACGGTGCAATCGACGGAGATATCGTTGAGATTCGTTTTAAAAAGAAGAAATTCAAAGGTCGTCCCGATGCTGAGGTTGTGCGTGTTATTGCACATCAAACACAACCGATGACAATTGAAGGCATCATGAAGAAATATAAAATTGTGCCACAATTTCCTGCACAGGTTTTACAAGAAGCCGAACGCGTAGCCAAGAAAGACCTTTCCGATTGCATGTATAATCGCTTAGATTTACGCGAAATTCCAATTTTTACAATTGATCCGGCCGATGCACGCGACTTAGATGATGCGGTTAGTTTAACCGACAACCAAAACGGTACATTGACTTTAGGTGTGCATATAGCAGATGTTTCCGAATATGTTAAAGCCGACAGTCTTTTAGATAAAGAAGCATACCGCCGTGGAACCAGTATCTACTTTCCCGACCGTGTTATTCCAATGCTTCCCACTCAATTATCAAATGGAGTCTGTTCATTAAACCCAAACGAACCCAGATTGACTTTATCAGTGTTTATGATTTTGGATGCTAATTACAATATGGTTGGCTATGAAATTAAGAAAACTTTAATTCAAACTAATACGCGCTTTTCCTATGATGAAGTTCAAGATATTTTAGATGGCAATACAGATCATGCATTTAAAAATACTTTATTAAAAATGGCGGAAATTACCCAAAAATTCGAACAAAATCGTCAAGAGCGTGGAGAAATTACATTTAATGTGCCAGAACCCAAAATTGTGTTAGATGAAAATGGACAAATCTCATCCGTATATTCACGCCCACATAAACTAAGTCACCGCATTATTGAAACATTTATGATTATGGCAAATGAAGTTGTGGCCGAACACTGTAATAAATTAAATTTACCATTTGTTTATCGAATTCACGAAAAACCAGACCCAATCAAAGTTATCCGCTTTTTGAATACATTAAAACCATTTGAAATTAGACATCAAATTGATTTTGAAAATACAAATGGTTTTCAATACCAAGACATGCTTGACGGGATTACCGATGAAAACATGAAAATCATTGTTTCAAGTTTAGCACTCCGCTCCATGCAAAAAGCCAAATATGACCCAAATTGCATCGGACACTTTGCTTTGGGCGCTACCTATTATTGCCACTTTACTTCCCCAATTCGCCGTTATCCAGATTTATTAATTCACCGCATTATTAAAATGCACTTAGACAATCAATTAAATGCGCAACAAATCGGTCGAATGAAACCTTATGTTGTTGCTGCAAGTTTGCAATCATCACAAACCGAACTTGATGCTGTGGCTGCAGAACGCGAAGTAGACGATTTAAAATGCGCAGAATATATGCAAAAACATATTGGTGAAACTTTTGAAGGCGTTGTTAACGGCATTACAGACTTTGGTGTATTTGTTTATATTCCCGCGAACACAGCCGAAGGTTTAGTCCGTATTGAAAATTTACCAGACGACCAATATTATTTCCATGAAGGTACCATGCAAATGCTAGGCAAGAAATCCAAAATCCGTATCGGCGACCCTATTAAAGTTACCGTCATTGGTGTCAATTTACACAAGTGCAAAATTGAATTTACAGCAAAATAACAAAAATAGAGTTAATTTTCTAACTCTATTTTTGTTTTAATTAGACATGAAATTTATAGTTAATTCATATGTTTTACCATCAGATTCTACGGTATTAATGACACTATAATACGTCATAATCCATGTGGTACTTTTGTCTAAAACACAAAGTTGATGACCACTCCAAAAAATAGGAATCTCAATAAAATAACTACCTAATTCACATTTAACATCAAATACAAAAGAATCTTCAGTAAGTTTTGTAATATTAGTTGTATAAGCAACCTCACCACCTGAAAGTTGTATATTACCAATCGCATATTCATATACAACACTGGCGCTATCTTCCATGTCGCTCAGCGATGGAACTAACTTACTTACAGAAACAAATTCCGAAGATGTTAAAATCTGTTCCAAATTATCTTCAAAAACTTCTATCTGGGAACTATCAACAAGATAGTAAAAATACCCTGCAAAACTATTACAAGCTGTGTAAATAGTCTGTTTCGGATTTATGATATCTTCAAGTTTTATTTGAATGGTTTGCTCTTTCGAGTAAGGCTTTCCGTCCATTTCCCAATGTGTAAAATCGGAATCGCCAGCTGTCATTGTAATATTTTTACCATCAAACTCAACTGCCGCATTTTCAACGATAATCGGAATAAAAACCGCAGTTATAATTTTATTCTCTATTGCGGGAAAACTTTCCAATCTACTATATTTATTACTCGAACCCTGAATATAATCTCCATCTACACCTAAAATCATTCCATCACCATCTACTTCCCAATGGCTAAACATACAACCTTCTTTAGGAAGTGCTTCTATATAAACCTTTTCATTGTCAAAATAATTACCACTACCTGAAGCAGTTCCCCATTCAAGATTATTTGATTTTACAGTTATCGATCTAACTTCACTTGTTTCACGTGAAGGCAAAAAACTGCAGGCACTAAAGATAAAAGAACTACTGATACATAAAACTAAGACAAAGATTGTACATAAAAATTTTTTAACATTTATTTTCATAATTATTCCTTTTTCTTAAAGTATACAATTATAAAAAAAAAAACATTTGTCAATAAATTATACACATTAAAAACACATCAGTATTGATGTGTTTTTAATGCTTATTGAAATGAAATCTTTTTATTAAATTTAAGCAGCAGCGCCAGACATATTGAAGATACCGAACAAGATGAAGAAGATAATCGTTAAGACAGCAATTGAAACTGCACAAACGATAATCAAGTTACGGATACGGCCAAGATTATTTTTATTACGATTCTTGGTGTAATAACTTTCACTTGCTCCGGTAATAGCATTGTTGCCGCTTGCAGAATCCGATGGTGATACCAAAATACCAATAATCATCACAATACTTAATAAACTAATTAAGCCGATGATAATTCCTTGGATAATTGGAAAGCTATCAGCAATCCATTTTGGCATATTTGTTGGTGCTAATAAATTATTTAACATTTTTGTACCCTACATTTTGATAAAATTTCATACCAGTTCCGGCTGGGATTAACTTACCAAAGATAACATTTTCTTTGAGACCTTGTAAGTAGTCAACTTTGTTTTTAACCGCAGCATCGACCAATACAGAACTGGTTTCTTGGAAGGAAGCCGCCGACAAGAAGCTGTCAGTGCGTAAAGCAGCTTTAGTAATTGACAACAAGACACGCGTTGCTCGCGCAGGACGCTTACCTTCGTTAATTGCCAACAAGTTCTTATGTTCAAATTCAATAACATTAACGACTGAACCAATTTGGAAGTCGGTATCACCTGCATCTTCAATTTTAACTTTTTTCAACATTTGTCTTACAATGATTTCCAAGTGTTTATTGTTAATTGAAATATCTTGTGTTTTATAAACCTTGATAATTTCAGTAATTAAGTAATCTTGCACGGCTTTGATACCTTTATTACGCAAAATATCGTGTGGATTGAAGACACCTTCGGTCAAAGCTGAACCTGGCTCTACGACATCACCTTTCTTAGCAATAACTTTCATACTTGCTGGGATTAAGTATGGAACTTCTTTGCCTTCATTTGTTTTAATAACAACTTCAACGCGCTTTTCAACTTGGTTAACAGCAATAATTGTACCACCGACATCACTAACCAACGCAACACCCTTTGGTACGCGTGCTTCCAAGATTTCTTCGACACGAGGCAAACCTTCGGTAATGTTGGACATAGCAATACCACCACTGTGTTTGGTACGCATGGTTAACTGTGTACCAGGTTCACCAATAGATTGTGCAGCAATAATACCAACAGGTTCACCAACACTAACTAATCCATGTCCGCTCATATCGCGACCATAACATTTTGCACAAATACCATGCTTACATTTACAGGTCAAGACGCTACGAACTTCGACTTCTTTAATACCAATTGCTTCAATATAATCCGCAACATCATCGGTAATCATTGTATCAGCAGGCACCAAAACTTTTTTAGTGGTTGGATCAACAATATCACGAACGGAATAACGACCTTTAATACGGCTAGCCAAGTGTTTAACATAACCATCCATACGCAATTCGGTCATAACCATACCCTTTGGTTTTTCACCCAAAGTTGCGAAACAGTCTTTTTCTGTAACAATAACATCTTGTGCGACATCAACCAAACGACGAGTTAAGTAACCAGCATCTGATGTTTTCAAAGCGGTATCAGCCAAACCTTTACGACCACCACGAGATGACAAGAAGTATTCTAACGGCGACAATCCCAAACGATAGCAGCCTTTAGTTGGAACGTCTTCTTTACGACCAGAAACGTTAGCAATAATACCACGCATACCAGACAACTGCATAATCTGTTTATTAGAACCACGCGCACCAGATGTAGCCATCATACGAATTGGATTGGTTTGACCTAAGACACTAATAACATCATTTTGAATGCGGTCAGTTGCATCTTTCCATAACGCAATGTTGCGGTCTAATTTTTCATCCAAGCTCAACTCACCTTCTGCATAAGCTTTTTCGATTTTCTTAACTTTTGCTTCGGTGTCTTTAATGATTTGTTCACGATCGGCAGGAATAGTTGCATCGAAAACAGACAATGAAATTGAACCCAAGGTTGAATATTTGAAACCAACAGCTTTAATCTTATCAATTGATTCACTAGTTACAGTTGCACCATGAGTTTCAAAGATTTTAACAATTAAATTATTGATATCTTTTTTAACAACTTCTTTATTGAATTCATATGCAAATTTATTTTCTGGTTTGCTGCGGTCTACAATACCAATATCTTGTGGGAAGCATTGGTTAAATAAGATGCGACCAACAGTTGTTTCTACACGACCAAATTCTTCAACTTCATCAAGATTACCTTCGATTTCAAAGTTTGAACGACGAACTTGAATTTTTGCATGTAAATCCAACTCACCAACATTGTAAGCGTAAATAGCTTCGTTTTCATCTTTAAATACGCTACCTTCACCCTTTGCACCATCGATTTGTTGTGTCATATAATAACAACCCAAAATAATATCCTGTGTTGGTGTAACAACAGATTTTGAGTCACTTGGTTTCAAAATGTTATTTGAAGCCAACATCAAGACACGGGCTTCAGCTTGTGCTTCTGGAGACAATGGAACATGGACAGTCATTTGGTCACCGTCGAAGTCGGCGTTGAATGCGGTACAAACTAATGGGTGTAAACGAATTGCGCGTCCATCAACCAAGACTGGTTCGAAAGCTTGAATTGATAATTTGTGCAATGTAGGTTGACGGTTTAACAAAACTGGATGATCGCGGACAACTTCTTCCAAGATATCCCAAACTTGTGGTTTTTCACGCTCAATTAAGCGTTTTGCACTACGGCTGTGGTGAGCCAATCCCATATCAACCAATTTTTTCATAACGAATGGTTTGAAAAGTTCCAAAGCCATTTCTTTTGGTAAACCAACTTGGTAGTGTTTTAATTCTGGACCAACAACGATAACAGTACGGCCCGAATAGTCCACGCGCTTACCTAACAAGTTGTTACGGAAACGACCCTGTTTACCACGCAAACCTTCTGCCAAAGATTTCAATGGACGACCTTTTGCACCTTGAACAGGTTTACCACGACGACCATTATCAATCAAAGCATCAACAGCTTCTTGCAACATGCGTTTTTCGTTACGAATAATAACTTCTGGAGCACCTAAAGAAATTAATTTTTTCAAACGATTGTTACGGTTAATAACACGACGATACAAATCGTTAACATCTGTCGTAGCGAAACGACCACCATCAATTTGAACCATAGGACGCAATTCCGGTGGAGTAACTGGCAACACATCCAAGACCATCCATTCTGGACGACTGCCGCTGTTTTTGAATGATTCAAGTAAATCTAAGCGTTTAATTGCTTTTTCGCGTTTAGTACCTTTACCCTTCGCGATGATTTCATTACACTCTTTAATTTCTTTATCTAAATCGAGTGAAGCCAACATAGTTTTGATTGCTTCAGCACCCATACCAGATTTAAAAGATTCGGTACCAAATTTTTCCCATGCTTCGTGCAATTCTCGGTCAGATAAGATTTGTCCATATGATAAAGTAGTTTTACCTGGATCAGTTACAACGAAGGAAACAAAATAAATAACTTGTTCCAAATTTTTGATAGTCATATTCAACAAAGTTCCGATCTTTGACATAATACCCTTGAAGTACCATATATGAACTACTGGAGCAGCCAATTCAATATGTCCCATGCGTTCACGGCGTACGATAGAGCGAGTAACCTCAACACCGCACTTATCACAGACAGTACCTTTGTAGCGGATTAATTTATATTTTCCGCAAGAACATTGCCAGTCTTTTTTAGGCCCGAAAATACGCTCGCAGAACAAACCGTCTTTTTCAGGTTTTTGGGTATGATAGTTAATGGTTTTTGGTTTTGTAACTTCACCATGACTCCATTCCCTAATTTTGTCTGGGCTGGCGATACCAATCTTTAAACTTTCAAAATTATTTAATTCAAACATTTTCCTTCTCCTTATTATTCCTCAAACAAATTTTCGATATCGAACATTTCTAAATCTTTTTCAGCTGGCTCTTCAATTAATTCTTCATCAAATTTAATTTCTGCTTCCTCTGCTTCTTGATTCTCTGCATCATTATTTGCCAACATTTCAGTATCGTCAACTCCGGTATCAA
This sequence comes from Clostridia bacterium, assembly GCA_045538455.1. GTDB lineage: Bacteria > Bacillota > Clostridia > Christensenellales > UBA1242 > RGIG8050. The sequence continues at coordinate 150,057 of JAZSRL010000006.1, forward strand.
TTTTTTCTAATTCAACTTCTTTCTTGTCAGCTGTGTAAATACCTACATCGAAACCAAGACCTTGTAATTCACGAATCATAACCTTACTTGCTTCTGGAATTCCCGGTTCTGGTAATTTTGTACCATTAACGATTGCCACATATGTTTTTGTACGACCTTGAACATCGTCAGATTTTACGGTTAACATTTCTTGCAAGATGTGTGCGGCACCGTAAGCTTCCAATGCCCAAACTTCCATTTCACCCATACGCTGACCACCGAATTGAGCTTTACCACCCAATGGTTGTTGTGTTACCAAACTATAAGCACCAGTTGAACGAGCATGGATTTTGGTATCAACCATGTGATGCAATTTTAACATATACATATAACCAACGGTTGTACGGTTTTGGAATGGTTCGCCAGTACGACCATCATACAATTGCATTTTACCATCTTCGGGTAAACCGTTTTGGCGAAGTAATTCTTGGATGTCGTTTTCGTTAGCACCATTGAAAACAGGTGTTGCAACTTTCCATCCTAATGTCTTAGCGACTAAACCTAAAGAAACTTCCAACAACTGACCAATATTCAAACGAGAAGGAACACCCAATGGGTTTAAGACGATATCAACCGGTGTACCATCAGCCATATAAGGCATATCTTCAACAGGCAAGATTTTTGATACAATACCTTTGTTACCGTGACGACCAGTCATCTTATCACCGACTTTAATGTTACGCTTTTGAGCGATAGTAACTTTAATAACTTCGTTAACGCCAACATCCATTTCGTCATGGTTTTTACGGCTAAAGCATTCAACAGCAACAACAACACCGTCTTTACCGTTTTCTACGCGTAATGACGCGTCACGAACTTCACGAGATTTTTCACCAAAAATTGCGCGCAATAAACGCTCTTCTGGTGTTAATTCAGATTCACCTTTTGGTGTAACTTTACCAACCAGAATATCACCAGTACGAACAAATGAACCAACACGAACAATACCGCGTTCATCCAAGTTTGCTAATGCATCTTCACTTAAGTTTGGAATATCGCGAGTAATTTCTTCGTCACCCAACTTAGTTGTACGAACTTTACATTCTTTCAAGTGCAACGCAATAGAAGTAAATTTATCTTCTTTAACAACTCTTTCGGAAATCAAGATTGCATCTTCGAAGTTATACCCTTCCCAGTTCATGTAAGCAACGCACATATTTTTACCAATTGCCAATTCACCATTATTGGTTGCATAACCATCGGTAATAACTTCTCCCGCTTTAACTTTGTCGCCTTTACGAACAATAGGTTTTTGGTTAATACATGCTTCTTCGTTGTAACGAGTAAATTTGGTTAATTTATAAAAATCATGTTCATGATTATCATCGCGCTCAATAACGATTTGGTCTGCTGTTACAGAAACAACTGTACCATTTGCTTTGGCTGTTAACATCACATTGCTATCCAAAGCAGCACGATATTCCAAACCTGTTGCAACCAATGGAGCTTCAGTACGAATTAACGAAACTGCTTGGCGTTGCATATTTGAACCCAACAATGCACGACCCGTATCATCATTATTCAAGAAAGGAATCAATGCCGTTGCCAATGAAATAAACTGACGAGGACTTGCGTCAACATAATCAACGCTTTCACGAGGCATATCCAAAACCACATCGCGATGACGACAAGTAACAAATTCACGAGCCAAGCGACCGTCTTCGGTCAATGGTTCGGTACCTTGTGCGACATAGAATGCATCTTCTTCATCAGCTGTCAAATAATCAACAATGTCGGTAACCTTACCAGTAGCTTTATCGACACGACGCAATGGAGCGGTAATAAAACCATATTCATTAATGCGTGCGTACATAGCCAAGCTGTTAACCAAACCAATTGATTGACCTTCTGGTGTTTCAACCGCACAAAGACGACTGTTATGGGTATAGTGCAAGTCACGAACTTCACTGGTTGCGCGTTCTTTAACAATACCACCTGGACCAACAGCTGTAATTTTGCGTTTTTGCGTAATCTCTGTTAACGGATTATTAGTATCCATCACATGTGATAATTGAGATACAGCACAGAAGTCACGCAATGAACGAGTAATTGCTTTTGCGTTAATAATGTTCAATGGATTAATTGCCTTACTGTTAATTTCCATTGTTTGCATGGTTTCGCGCATATTGTTGCGTAATTTCAACATACCATCTTTAAAGTGACGAGCCATTAAGTCACCAACGGTATTCAAACGACGATTACCTAAGTGGTCGATGTTATCTTCGTAACCTACTCCATCACTCATATTTAATAAATAAGAAACAGATGCAATAATATCATCACGATGTAAGTGACGCATTACCAAATCCTTCGCATTTTCTTTAACAGCTTTAATCTTTTCAGCTTTGGTTGTTTTACCTTCTAATACTTTCAATAAAGTTGGATAGTGAACCAATTCTTTAATTCCAGTATCAAATTCAGTACAATCCAAGTAAGCATTAACATTAACACGGTTGTTACCAATAACTTGAACTGCATCACCCAATTCGTTTTTAATTGTAACAACATTAATACCAGCGTTTTGGATTTTATCCGCCATTTGTTTGTCGATTTCTGTATCATGCGGGACAACAACTTTACCGTTAATTTTAATATCTTCTGCGGCAATATGTTTCAAGATACGAGTACTAATACACAATTTTTTATTGAATTTATAACGACCAACAACCGCTAAGTCGTAGTTCGGGAAAGTAAAGAACATATTGTTCAAACCAGATTCCATAACATCTGCATTTGGCAATTCAGATGGACGCATTTTGCGAGATAATTCAAGCAATGCTTTTTCTTTAGAAATTTCTTCGCCACCTTCATTTGATTTATCAATTGTTGCTTTCAAAACTGGATGATGAGCAAACATTTCCAATAATTCAGCATCGCTACCAATGCCCAAAGCACGCAAGAAAGTAATCAAGTTTACCTTATTAGCCTTGTTTGGACTAACAGTAATAATATTGTTAACATCCTTGGTCATTTCAATATAAGCACCATGTGTTGGACTCATAGTACATTCAATAATGTTTCTGCCAGTTTTATGGTCTTTCGATTGATTGAAATACACACTAGGACTTTTAATAATTTGGTTAACAATAACACGAGCTACACCATTAACGATAAAATAACCACTGTCGGTCATTTGTGGAACATCACCCAAGAATACATCTTGTTCGATTACTTCGTTAGTTTTGTGACCTTCTGCGTCTTCTTTGAAAACCACGCGAACTTTAACGCGTAATGGTTTTACATACATTTGACCACGGCGCAAGCATTCCGCTTCGCTATACTTAGCGTCATCGCTAATGTAATAATCCAAGAAGTACACTTCGCACTTACCTGAATAGTCAGTAATTGGATTAAATTCATCCAATACTTCGCGAATTCCTTTTTCTAAGAAACGCTTAAAACTCTCCTTTTGAATGTCTAAAAGATATGGGACAGACAACAATTCCGGAACCTTACGAAATGTCATACGCTCCGTTTTTCCATAGGTGTCCTTAAAAAGTCCCGTCTTTTTAAGATTAACAGCCATCTTTACCTTCCTTATAATATATTTTTTTGCCGGGCTTTATTTCAATCCGCCCAGTCAAAATTACACAGTAGCTAAAAAATACCACAATTCAAAAGGAATGTCAAATGGTTTTCTAAAATTAGAATTACTAATTAAGTATTGACACAGCAAGTAAAAATTCAACAAATTGGTTAAACTCCGCGGTTATACGCTTCGTCTTTTGGCAAGTAGCCTGTATTAATCGTCCCTTCATCTATTTTATTACCGAGACTATTGCTTGGCACATAAGTTATATCAATATCATCTAAATCAACAATTTCCCCATTTCCAATGGAAACATCATCTATATGTGGCGGAACCACAGCAACATCGTTATTTTTTCCACTTTCCGAATTGCCTACCGAGACATCTTTCATATTTAACGCGCTAAGTTTTGTTTCTGTTTCAACTTGAGTTTGAGATTGAGATTGAGATGCACTTGGTTCAGTTGCAGCACCGCTTGTGCTTGAATTTTCATTTGTTGCACTTTCAATACCGCTGGTATCTGCGCTTGCACCCGCGTTAGGCCTAATTAAATCACCGGTTTGATCAATGTTTATTAACGCCTTTTGAATTGCGTCTACATCAGCATCAGTAAGTGTACCATTGCATAAATTTTTAAGCGCTTCTTGATAGCCAGCACCTTCACATTCACCCGCCGCTTCAAAACGAGCCGCACTACCCAATTTACGCAGAACACCCATTGGATCTTCAACACCTGCATGCTCCAACAAATCAACAGCCTTAGCTTGTTCCGCATGAGTATACCAATCCTGTTTTACACCGTCAACATATTGACGATGATTGTTTACATCAGCTGTTTTACGAGCCGCATCGGTTAATTCGATTTTATCATTCAGAGCGTCCAACTCAGCTAAGCTTTCCGGGCTAAGCTCTCTAAGCATATCATTTTGATAACTTAGGTTGTAATTATCTTGAACAGCTCTATAGCTGCGGTAGCTGCGGTTTTTTTCATAAGTGTCCATTAATTCTTCATTATTACATAAATCTTGATATTCTTGATATCTTTTGTGATAATTTTTTTGAACATCTTCATAGGTGCGGTTATCTTCATATATAAATTGCGTATCATCTGAAACAACTGGACTTTCCGCAGGACTTTCCGATTGACGATTAAAGATACCCTTAAACTTATCACCAAGATTTCTAAGTTTATCACCAACATCAATAGTCGAGTCATCCCCAAACATTTCTCCAATTTTAGCACCGCCCCAGGCACCAATTTTAGCACCGTACTTGGCACCAAGTTGACCGCCGGCAAACATTGCACCCGCCTTTCCTGCCGCATGAAGAGCGGCGCCCCAACGTTCTTTTCTATTTATGCTTTTAAAATTTTGCCCAAAGACTTTAGCTTTATTTTTTAATCCTTTTAAACCCTTTTCTACAGTTTGATTTTGTGATTGGTTGCGTTGTTTTGCGGCCGTGCGATTTACATCATCATACCATGTTTTAACAAACACCCAAACAGCACTAACAGCACGAGCTTTTGACCCCAACACAGCATAAGTTAGTGATGTACCTAAATATGGTAAAGATTTGAGAACCATTGCGCCCGCAACTCTTCTGGCGATTTTTTTAACATCTGAAGATTTCAAATCGGAATTTTTTGATGCCTTTGCTTTTTCTTTTTTATAGGTAGACCACGCAACACGCCCCACATTAGCCACAGCCACAAAGGGAGCAAAAAATTCACCTATACCAATAGCTCTTAAAGCACTAAACACCCCAGCACCAGTCACTGACATACCAAGAGTTGTAATTACATCAGTAACTGGGTTAAACTTTTTTCCTTTATTTGCCGGTTGTTCCGCAATTTGAAGCATTTTTCCATCTGCACCCTTTTCAATAATGCCCTTATCTGTTAAAGCTTTAAGCACAAGATTTTCGTTTGCAACCATACCTACAAAAAGCGCCTCTTTATCACCAGGTTTTTTAGCGCCTTTAGCGGCATATAATTGTTCTTTTTTTGCAATCGCATCTTCCCCATACAAAAGAGAATAAAGTCCATCAAGTTTTTGTACATTTTGGGTATAACCATAGCCAGCGACATTCGATTGAGGTTGTCCGTTAATAATTGCTTCAAGTTTTTTTTGAAAATCTGGGTCTTGATCTTTTAATTCTTTGACAGAATTTGAAAATTCTTGAAAGCTTTCAACTTGTTTATCAATTTTTTCAAGAAAATCTTCTTTTTTTTCTTCAGGCACAATAGCATCAATTACTTTTTTCAAGCTTTCTTCATGTAATGTAACCAAAACTTCATCATCTAATTTTGACAAGACAGATTTTTTATAAATCCATTTTTTAAATTTGTTTTTCTCTCTACGGTCTTTTGCGTTGTTTTGCCCAAATTTTTTATAAGCATCACTATCAACCATGTCCGCTACCATATCAAAAGAAACAGTACCAGGATCATTATTAGTTTTATCAATGATTAAGCCCACCAATTTTTCATCGGTAAAACTATCTTTGGTTAATAAGTTTATTATTTCATTTTTCAATTCCGCCGCTTGTGGCATATCTGCTTCGGGATTCAAACTACGGAAAATATACTTACCAAAATCAATCGAGCACAAAGTATTCCCAAAATCATCATTAAAATAATTGTTTAAAAATTTAGCTCTCAAAGAATATGGGTGTATACCCTTTTTAGCCATTTTGTCAGCTTGGTTAACTGATTCAGTAAGCGCCGCTCCGGATGCATCAACATCTACAAGCTGCTCATTTGCTTGTTTCATATAATTAGTAAACTGTTCTTCATATTCTGGTCGAGTTAAACCTGATTGACCAGCCAAATACGCTTCCGTAAGCTTTTTCGCCTCTTCAATTTTATCTTCGACAGTATGTATTTGAAACAAAGACTCAATAATTTGATTATTAAAACCATCTCTTACATCTTTATAAGAACCAAAATTATTCTCCACTTTTTTAGTTAGAAGATACACAAAGGCTTGTTCAATCTTATTGATATCATTTGTTAAGTCTTCAATATGATCTAATGGTTTTTTGGAGGTTCCCTTAAAAACAATTTCTGGTTCAGGCAACATAGCATATTGTGCGTTTACAGTTTGCGGCACATTATCCAATGCATTTAAACTTTCTTGCGGCGGCACATTATCAAATGTATTTAAACTTTCTTGCGGCGACACATTATCAAATGCATTTAAACTTTCTTGCGCTTGCTGTGCATATTGTTCTGCTCTGTTTATTAAATTATCAACATTTTGTTCTCTTTTCCGTAAACCTGCAGTATCAGCTGGAACCTCATGCAATTCCGCTTCAGCCGAACTAGCAGAATCATTAGCATTCTTGATAAGTGTTTGAATATCAGAAATCTGTTGATAATTTAATCTTAAAAATTCTTCAAGACTTTCAGGTGATAAAGTGTCTCTCAACGAATTAATACGATTACTTAAACTTCTTTCAACATTCTCAATGCGTTTAGAAACATTATCAAGTCTATCGCTTGGTGTTTGATAGTTCTTGATTTTTTCATGTTCTGCTAAGAAAGCATCTAATTCTTCTTGAGTAATATCTATGTTGTTTTCCGCCATATTGTATTGTACAATAAGCGACAATATTGTACAATACAAATTAGTAATTTTGCTAAAGTTTTTTTAGACTAAATTATTTAGCGACAATCTATTTGCATTTTAATTTTTTGTGTGTTATAGTATGCGTATTAAGCCTTCGTAGCTCAGTCGGTAGAGCAAGGGACTGAAAATCCCTGTGTCCGTGGTTCGATTCCGCGCGAAGGCACCAAACAAGAAGCCCTGCTCCGTGCGGGGCTTTTTTAAAAAACACGACAAACCAAAGCAGCCAAAACAGCAGCCAGAAAAGTACAAAATAGTGCGATAGGAATGGCACAGCCAAGTTTTCTAATCTTGGTTTTTGAGAAGTAAATCGTTGCTATATAGAAGACTGTATCACTACTTCCCGCGATGATGCTGGCAACCCTGGCGATGTAACTGTCGGGGCCATAAGCAGCGATAATATCATTATAGAGTGCAATAGAACCTGCACCGCTGAAAGGTTTTAAGAAAACAAAATGCGCAAGTTCACTGGGGACACCAAGCAAGTGAAACACGGGAGCCATAAGATCACAAAGCACGCGCAAAAGTCCAGATGCCTCAAACAATTTCACCGCTACAAGAATGGCAACAATGTATGGTAAAATATCAAAGATAAGCGCAATGGCGTCTTTAGCGCCCTTTACAAAGCCACTGTAAGCGTCTGTATGTTTGATACAAGCATATACAAAAATAAATATTATAAAGATAGGTATTATATAAAGAGCCATTACTTAGCTCCTTTTTTATGGCGACCGCAAAAAATTTTAACTAAGATTACGCCAATAATCGTCGATAATCCAGACACTATCAGAGTTGGCAAAATAATACTAGTTGGATTCGTGCTGCCGTTGGCTTGCAAGATGCCAATGACCGTTGTCGGGATAATTTGCAAGGAAGTTGCAGCTAAAATAAACAACATAATCATGGGCGGCGAAGCTTTGGTTTGCTCCGGCTCTGCCATACATTCAATGGCATTAATAGCCGCAGGAGTAGCTGCCCCAGATGCACCAATTAAGTTAGCGGCAATATTAGTCGCCAGGTGTGAATTAACTTCTTCGGTTTGATTACCAAAAAGAAATTTAATTGGCTTTTTTAATAATTTGGATATTTTATCAATTAGACCCGAGCGTGTTGCAATTTCAACGATTGCCATCCAAAAGATATAAATGCCTGCCAAGGTCAAAGCCAATGACAAAGAATCCATAACGGCGTCCAAGGCAGTCGATAAAATTGCGCTAGGATTTTGAAACAAAAGCCAGACACAGGAAGCAATCATCATCACAAAAAAAATTGCTGTCATTTTCCATGAATATGCTTTACAATGTTTTACTTATGAAATTATATGCAATTGAAGGAACGGACGGATCTGGTAAAAAAACTCAAATAAAAAAATTATATGATTACTTTAAAGGGAAAGGGGCCGATGTTCATGTGGTATCTTTCCCTGATTACGACAGTCCAAGTTCGGGACCAATCAAAATGTACCTTTCTGGTGAATTTGGTGACGACCCAAATGTGTTAGATGCGTATCAAGCTAGCACTTTATATGCGGCTGATCGCATTTGTAAAATGACCAAATTATTGCGCAAATTAAAACCGGATTCAATCATATTATTTGACCGTTATGTACAATCAAATATGTTACACCAAGCTGGTAAAATTCAAGGTCGCAAAGAACGCGAAACTTTTATCCGCTGGGTCGATGATTTTGAATTTAATGTTTTAAAACTACCCCGTACTGACAAAGTTATCTTTATTGATTTACCCGCTTCAAAAGCGATGGAATTGATTAACAAACGCGGCCAATTAAAAATCGGCGAAGAATTTGACAAAGACATTCACGAAGCGAACATGAATCATTTAATCAATGCCTACAATGCCGGAGTCGAGGCTAGTGAAGTTTTCGGTTGGTCAAAAATCCAATGTTTAAATGAATTTGACGAAATCTTAACACCAGACGAAATTCACGAAAAAATTAAAAAAGCATTGGAGCTTGAATGAATTATTTAATTATTACTAACGATCCAGTTAGCACCGAAAAAGCTGTTTTAGAACATGCAAAGACATATAATCCAAGCGATGTATTTTGGGTAAAAAAATCTGAAGACAAAAAAGAAATCACAGTTGATGTAATCAATAACATGATTGACCAATTCAATTTAGCATCGGTCTCTGGTAAAAAGTTATTTATTGTTTTTCAAGCAGAATTAATGAACAGTAACGCCCAAAACAAGTTATTAAAAACCATTGAAGAAGCCACTGACACAACCGTGCTTTTCTTGTGTCAAAATTTAGACCGTATTTTATCAACCATTCGCAGTCGCTGTATTATCCATTATCACAATACTCATGATAACCAAACATTAAAATTAATGGCGGCAAACAATCCGGATTATACTGCGATCACCAGCGCTGCTCGACAATTAATTAATGCAACCAGAATTGAAACCGCAATGAATTATTTACCTGTTTTGGCGAAACCAGAAAACTTAACACTTGCACTAGATGCGCTTAATCGCGAACTTGCAACAGCTGAATTATCAACAAACAAGAAACTTGCTGCTTATCATGCGTTAGCAAAAATTCAAAGAAACATAGCTTCAAATTGCAATGCGACAAATGCATTTGATTTGCTATTAATCGCATTATTTTAATAAAAACAATTTTCCAGAAATTCAATTTGTCCATCGGTAATTTCGATGACATCAAACGAGACAAGACAATCGTTTTCTAAACCATTTTGCAATAAAAAATATTTTGCTGTTTGGCGAATGTGCCGCTGTTTATTTGCATTAACGGCATAGCGACCCGGCACTAAATCACGAGAACGGTTTTTTACTTCAATAAAATGTAAGGCTTCACCCTGCCGCGCAATGATATCGATTTCACCAAAACGACAACGGTAATTGCGTTTTATAATTTTAAAATTTTGTTCACGACAAAAGCGGCTCGCAATGTCTTCACCATATTCACCGAACTCTTGATTGAAAGTTTGTTTACCCGTCATAGCAATTCGTCCAAATTAAATTTACCAATCTTTCCTTCGCGATATTCTGTTAAAATCATTTTTGCCGCGCGCCGAACATCTAAGACCCCACCCCGCAAAATACAGCCACGCTTTTTCGCAATTTCTTCAAAAGAAGTAACACCAAAACGGCTTAAAACGGCTTCTGGTTGTAATTTAGTTAAATCCGCAAGAAGTGATTGACTTAATGCAATAGTGTCTACTATATCATCTTTAATCGAGCCAACATATGCCAAATTACGCGCAACTTGTTGATTTGTAAAAGATGGCCACAGTGTTCCTGGAGTATCAAGCAACCAAAGATTATCTGTTATTGATACCCATTGTTTTGTGCGCGTTACACCCGGACGATTTCCTGTTTGCGTCTTGCCCTTGTTTGTCATATTATTAATGAATGTTGATTTTCCGCAATTTGTAACGCCAATCACGGCTACACGCAAAGTCTTAGTAATCCCATGTGCTAGTTTAGCTTTAATGCGTTCGGCTAACAATTTTTGTAAAGCATTAATAACCGATTGTGTTCCACCACTCTTTACAGAATTGCGTGTAATCACATCATACGGGGTTTTTAATTGTAACGATTGAATAAATTTTTCCTTTACACCATTGGGCGCCAAATCGATTTTATTTAAGACAAACAAGACCGGTTTACGCCCCACAAAATCATCGAACTGTGGGTTAATACAGGAGCGCGCACAACGCGCATCAACGACATAAACAATTGCATCACAGTTTTTTAATTCTGCATCAATCATTTTTAAAGTTTGGGCCATGTGTCCTGGGAACCAGTTGATATTAACTTTTGACATTGGGTTTTCCATCTTTGTATGATATCACAAATATTAAAAATAGAAATCTATTATTTCACAAATAATTTTTTAATCAATGGCAAACGATACAAAATCATACTTGTAAGCAATGACATAATCATGGCATATAAAAAGAAAATAAATTCAACTACGATTGTTGGGAATATTATAATATCTATTTTTAGATTTAACAAAAGTTCAAGCCAAAAAGGATGAATAAGATAAATACCTAAACTATATTTAGATATACAATTAATAATCTTATTATTCTTTATTTTTAATTTACCACTAGAAAACATTTTAAAAATCATCATTGATTCTAAAATCATAAACATATCTAATTGATCTGAAACATTAAAACAGCAAGCAATTACAAAAAATATTACACCTATAATCCCGCATATATAAATATATTTATCCTTAATTAGATCAGTATAAGTTAAATAATAACCGACTAAATAAATGAAAACAAATTTATCTACATTGGCAAAGGTAAAAATATAAATATTAAAATAGTCATTAATCGTAGGTATAACACAAGTAGTTACAAATAATAACAATAACACAAATAAAGCAGTCTTTTTATCCGCGTGATTAACAAAAATTCGCAAAACAGGAGTTAAAATATATAATCCAATCAAAATGACTAAATACCACAAATGACTTCCATCATTTAAAATTAAATCCTTACAACTTTGAAAAATTACTTTTGGTAATTTCGTAACAAAATCAAAAAAGTTTTTAAAATTTAAAGAATAAAGATTACTTGATAAACAATAAATAAAACCAAATAAAGCACCCAAGCACATTATTCTAAAGATATAAGTTATAATCTTTTTAAGACTAACTTCTCGTTTTGGGTTTAGCAATAAGCATCCCGAAATCATAATAAAAACAGGAACAGCAAATAAGCAAAATGGATATAAAAAAACCTTATTTAATAAAGACCCTACTGAGTTAGGTGAAACAATACAACAACCAATGACATGATTCAACACAACCGCCATGCACGCTATTGCGCGTAAGACGACAATCCACTCAATTCTCTGGTTCGCTAAACCCTTAAGCTCGGGAATAGGTTGTACAGAAATTGACGATGATTCCTCTACTCTGTCATCATTATTTTCAGTTTGGCCAATTTGGTCAACGCCCATACAGGATTAACATACAAAAAAAGAAAAAAAATTGCAAGTACAAAAAAATGTTACAAAAATTAAGGATAGAAATATTTTATTTTGTGAACAATTTTTTGATTAATGGTAACCGGTACAGAATCATACTTGTTAATAAAGACATTACTAATGTAAAAGCAAAAACCATAAACTCACCAATAAATATTGGCAATAGTGTAAAGTGGATTTTAGCAACTTTTAAGACATGTAACCAAAATATATTTGTCGCGTAAATGCCAAGGCTATACTTAGCAATACAATTAAAGAATGAATTATTTTTGATCTTGATTTTATGACTTAAAAACACCTTTAATATCATCATTGATTCAAGCACCATAAACACATCTAATGGATGGGAAACTCCAAAATAACAACCAATCAAATAAAAAATTACTCCAACTACACCGCCGATATAAATTAACTTACTATTTATAAAATCAGTATTAGTAATATAATAACCGACTAAATACATAAATACAACACTACTTAACTCGGTAACCGGAACAATTTCAAAATTAAAATAATTATTAATTGTAGGAATAATACAAGTTGTTACAAACAAAATAATTAGAACACAACGAGCTGTTTTACGATCAGCAAATTCCGTAAACTTTCTTAATATTGGAGTTAAAATATATAAACTAATTAACATGGGTAAATACCAAAGCCAAGGCGCAAAAGTGTATAAATTTCCCTGCATTAAACCGTTAAAGAACTTTAAAAAACTTTGATATATCCATTTTTTCAAATTTTCAAAATTGCGCAAACTATTGAATGTTAAGTCATGCGCAAAACAATAGCCCAACCACAAAACAACAAATAAAATTATAATTTTAATTATATATTTAATGATTTTATTGATTGTTGTGTTCCTTTTGGGATCCAACAACAGCGTTCCAGAAATCATAATGAAACAAGGAACAGCGAAGCGGATTAAAGGCTGTAAAATTATTTCGTTAATAACTGAACGAACCACTCCATATTTATGGAAATCAATATATTGAATATATGCAACATAACAATCAATAATATGAATTACAATTATTGCCATACATGCGAACGCACGGAGAATGACAATCCATTCAATCCGTTCGTTAGATGGTGTTCCTTTTAATTCAGGAATCGGTTTAATGGTATTGTGATTTGCATCAGATGATTTTTCCTGCTTTGTATAGGGGGGGGGGTAAATTCATTCGCTGAATGATCTGTCGTTTCATCTGCTTTCATGCTTTATTTATATAATAATCAACACGAGAAAGCAAATACAAATTTGCTAAATTCAATCTTGTTTCGGAACAAATTTTTCGGTTACGAGGGTGCTAGCTTCATCTTTCCATTTTTGAATGGCGGCGTGGTTTCCCGAAAATAAAACTTCCGGAACTGAGACACCGTGCCATACGCGCGGGCGCGTATATTGTGGATATTCAAGTTTACCATCGGTGTAACTTTCGCTAATTAGACTATCCTTATTAATCACTCCGTCAACATAACGCGACACAGAATCGACCAGAACCATTGCCGGAATTTCCCCACCGGTTAAAACGAACTTCCCAATCGAAATAACTTCATCAAAGCACATATCAATTACGCGTTGGTCTACGCCTTCATAATGACCACACAATACAATAATATGTTCATATTGTGCTAACTCGACAACACGGTCTTGATTAAGAATAGGCGCTGCCGGAGTCATAAAGACGCGATGCGCTTTGTGCTCTGGGTCAATGGCTTGCAAGCAATCATAAATTGGTTGACATGACAAAACCAACCCTGCCCCTGGTGAGTATGAATGGTCATCGACTTTGCGATGTTTGTCCGTTGAATATTCACGAAAGTTAACGACTTCAATTTGCAGTTTCCCCGCCTTCGAAGCACGCCCTAGAATACTTGTTTGCAATGGAACAAACATTTCTGGAAACAAAGAAAGAATCGTCCAACGCATTAGACCAACTCCGATTCAAGCGCATTCGGGGTTAAAACTAAAGTACGCGTTGTAACATTTGTTTCCAAGATAAAATCGTCTTCATTTGGAATTAAGACAAATTCTTTTCCCGTAATTGCAATTTCGAAAAAATCACCGGCTCCATAATTTTCAACAGACACCACGGTACCGACTTTCTTGCCTAAATGTACAACATCAAAGCCGATTAATTCGCTGGATAAAATTTCGTTATCTTGTAAACACAAATCAGACTCTTCGACCATCACTGTTTGATTGCGAAGCTTGTCTGCTTTTTCAAAACTATCAATACCAACTAAGCGCAAATATGCAAACCCGTTTTGCACACTACCACGCTCAACTTTGTATGTCTGATTATTCAAGGATACTGTTGTTAAGTTATTAAAAATTTCGGTATGATTATATGTCATACCCACCTTAATTTCGCCTTGTAAACCACGCGGCTTTAATACAGTACCAATAGCAACTAACATTACTTAAATTCCTTAATTTGTTTGGTAATCATTGCTATAAAGGCATCTAATGGCATTTGGCCCAAATCTTGGCCTTCACGAGTACGAACTGCAACCGTGTTCGTTTCTTGTTCTTTGGCACCGATAATGAGGCTATATGGAATCTTTTTCAATGTTGCTTCACGAATCTTTAAGCCAATTTTTTCGTTACGCAAGTCTGTTACCGAACGAATATTTGCAGCCAATAAAGCTTGATTTATTTGGTCACAATATTCATCTTGGGCATTTGTAATGTTCATGATACGAACTTGGGTTGGAGACAACCATACAGGTAAGGCACCCATCGTTTTTTCGATCAACATTGCTAATGTACGCTCATAGCAACCAATCGAAGAACGATGAATTAAATATGGTTTTGCTTTTTTACCGTTTTCATCAATATAAGTCAATCCGAAGCGTTCTGCCAAAGCAAAGTCTAATTGAATCGTAAACAAAGTATCTTCTTTACCATAAGTATTCTTTGCTTGGATATCAATCTTAGGACCATAGAAAGCTGCTTCACCATCTGCTTCAATAAATTTCAAATTGTTGCGCGTTAAAGCATTACGGATTTCATTTTGACTCCATTCCCATGCTTCCGGTAAATCAATGTATTTTTCTTTGTTGGCTGGATCCCATTTTGAAAGACGAATACTTACATCATCTTTCATATTAAGAACGCCTAAGAAATAACTAGTTAATTCCATACATTCATCTACAACTTGTTGAATCTGGTCTGGACGAACAATAATATGTCCGTCACTCAATGTGTACTCACGCAAACGAATTAAGCCGTGCATTTCACCACTGTTTTCATTACGGAATTGTTTTGCTGTTTCTGCATATCGAATTGGCAAATCTTTATAAGAGCGCAATTCGCTGCGATACAATAAAATATGCATTGGGCAAGTCATAGGACGCAATGCCATTAAACTTTCATCCAAGACCTCATCACCAATTAAGAACATTGAATCTTTATAGTGTTGCCAGTGACCACTAACTTTGTACATATCACTCTTTGCAAACGAAGGTGTTTTAACATGTAAGTATCCACGACGAATTTCTTCATCTTCGACAAAGCGTTGCATAGTACGCAAAATTGTTGCTCCGGCAGGCGTAAACAATGGTAAACCTTGACCAACTAATTCGGAAGAAACATAGTAACCTAATTCACGACAAATTTTATTGTGGTCGCGTTTTTTAACTTCTTCCTGCCATAAGTTATATGCTTCCAATTCACTCTTGCTTGCAAATGCGACACCATAAATACGGGTCAACATTTTATTCTTTTCATCTCCACGCCAATAAGCACCAGTAATTTGTGTTAATTTAAAGGCTTTAATTTTCTTAACATACTCTACATGTGGCCCAGCACATAAATCGGTAAAGTTACCAATGGTGTACATCGTAATTGTTTGCCCTCTTGGAATTTCTTGTAACAATTCGGCTTTATAAATTTCTTTGTTTTTATTTATTAGGCGAGAAGCTTCGGTACGCGTTACTTCTTTTCGTTCTACTTTAAAATTTTCTTTAATAATACGCGACATTTCAGCTTCAATTTTCACCAAATCTTCATCTTTGATTGGCGTTGCAAAATCAAAATCATAATAGAAGCCCGAATCTGTTGCTGGACCAATTGCCAATTTCGTATTCGGGTAAATGTTTTTTACTGCATACGCTAAAATGTGTGCTGCCGTATGATTTAATATTTTATCCATAATGGTCATTATAGCACGAATAATAAATAAATCAAATAGCAAAAAATTTGGCAAGTAATTTAGGATAAATAATCTTGATTATTAATAAACTAAGATTATGAAGATTTCTACCGATGAACGATTTCGAAATTGTTTAGAACATTTGGCACAAAAATTTAATTGCAAAATAAAAATATGCGATAAGCGTTATGTTTTGAATTTAAAACCCTGTATTGACCACTATCAAGTTTTCGATTGTATTGTTGAACAAATAGTTACCGCTATGAAAGCCTTTTATTTAGAAAGCAAATTAAAAATCAAAAACAAGACTTTAAATAAAGTACTGGTGAATTATGACAAGAAATCTGACATTATTATTGCTGCCTCTTTATTTAATTTAACACCGGAAACTTTATTGGATTCAATTTATGACTTTCGGTTAAGTCGACTAAAATTCCGCTGGAATGAAGTGATACAACTTGTAAACGAAAATTATCCACAATTAACACAAAAAGTTGTTTTTAATGAATTGCTTCGCTTTTTAATTATTAATATGGATTATCGAATGTCCGAAGCGCACATCATAACTGTCAATAAACATCCCCAAATTTGTGATAAAAAATTAAATCCGCTGCCCCACACTGACGAAGATATTATTAATTCATTAATCGACATTGCTCCACGCCAAATTGTAATTCATACTGACAATTATCTCAACAAAGAGGTAATCGATCGTATCGAAAATTTCTTTCCAAACTGCATTTGCATTGAATACAACGCAGTGCTATAATAAGCCATGAAAACTTATCATGTAAGAGTCTTTGACCAAACACAAACAACTAAGTTTGATAGCGAAATTGAGGATTTAAAACCCAATGATTATGTAATTGTTGAGACGCCTACAGGCGCAGAATGGGGTGTGGTTGCAAACGAAGGAACATTAAAGAAAAGCCACGAATCCAACCATGCGCAAATTTTCCGCCGCGCAACAGCAAAAGACCAAAGCCAAATTAACCTGCTTTTGAAGTCGGCTCAGTTTGCAAAAGAAAAAGCCATCGATATGGCCGCGCAATTAAAATTAGATATGAAAATTATGTCCGCACACTATACTCTCGATGCCAGCAAAGTTTTAATTAACTTTTCGGCAGAACAAAGAGTTGACTTCCGTGAACTGGTACGCAATTTAGCTGGTGCCCTGCGCACACGCATTGAACTTCACCAAGTTGGTGCACGCGACGAAGTAAAAGCGACCGGCGCTTTGGGCGTTTGCGGACAAGAATGTTGCTGCAAAAGATTCTGTCATAGCTACCCTGATGTTTCTATTAAAATGGCGAAACAACAAAATTTATCTTTAACACCAGAAAAAATTAATGGCATCTGTGGACGCTTAAAATGTTGCTTGTCATATGAAAGTGATAAATGTTAAAATAAACTAGAAGAAGCAAAAGGAGTAAACTAACATGAGATGTCCAAATTGTGGTTCACGCGATAATAAAGTTGTCGACAGTCGTACTAATGATAATTCAAATTCAATTCGCCGTCGTCGCGAATGTTTAAAATGCAGTAAGCGCTTTACTAGTTATGAAACAATTGAGCGCGTATCTTTATTAGTAATTAAAAATGACGGTAGTCGTCAATCTTTTGATTCACAAAAAATTAAAAATAGCATTATGGCAGCCACTGGTAAGCGCCCCGTATCAATGAAACAAATTGATAACATCGTAGAAAGTATTGAAATGCAAATTGCAAATACCGCTATGGGCGACCAACAAGAAATTGCCAGCAGCATTATCGGCGACATGGTTATGGAAGAATTGAAAAAAATTGATGAAGTTGCTTACATTCGTTTTGCAGCAGTATATCGTCAATTTAAAGATGTTTCAACATTTGTTAATTTCGTAAAAGAATTTGAAAAAGAAATCGCAAAGAAAATTTAACTTTGCGATTTTTCTTTTAGTTCTGCCAAGCGGAGTGCTTCCACCATTTCCGTTATTTCTCCGTCCACAAATTTAGTAAGGTTGTATTCGGTGCGATTTATGCGATGGTCAGTTACTCTGCCTTGTGGATAATTATATGTGCGAATCCGTTCACTACGGTCACCCGTACCCACTTGTTCATGTCGTGCAGAAGCGTATTTTGCATCTTCTAAACTTTGGTAATAATGTGCCAATTTAGATACAAGTACAGTCATCGCTTTTTCACGGTTAGCTAATTGGCTACGCCCATCTTGACAGGTAACAACCATATTAGTTGGTAAATGTGTTATACGAATAGCACTTTCGGTCTTGTTAATATGTTGACCGCCCGCACCAGATGCACGGTAGACATCAATGCGCAAATCTTTTTCATCAATTTGAAAGTCAACAGTTGTTGCTTCGGGTAAAACAGCCACTGTCGCGGTTGAAGTATGGATGCGACCTTGTGATTCTGTTTCTGGAACGCGTTGTACGCGATGAACACCGCTTTCAAATTTAAACTTTGAGAAAGCACCTTCCCCCTTTACCATAAATGTAACATTCTTCACCCCGCCAATACCATTCTCTTCAATATCGGTAATTTCAATTTGAAAACCAAGGCTTGTGGCATACAACGAATACATACGCAGTAACACGGCTGCAAACAAACACGCTTCGTCACCACCAGCCGCAGGACGAATTTCAATAATAACATTTGCATCATCGCGTTCGTCTTTTGGGGTCAAAAGTAATTGTAATTCTTGTTGGGTTTGTTCCAATAGTTTCTGGTTTTCTGCAATTTCTTCTTTGGCTAATTCAGCTAATTCTGGATCCGTTATTGCCTGTGCAGTTGCAATATCATTCACAAGTTTTTGATACTTGCGATATGTATCAATCGTTGGCGCCAATTTTGACGCTTCTTTGGAAATTTGTGAATAACGCGTAAAATCATTAAAAACTTCTGGTAAAGTTAATTGCTCTAACAGTTGCATATATTTTGCTTCTAAAACACTTACTTCTTCAAACATTATACTCTTATTGTAACCACTCTATCGTGATTTGCCAAATCTTTATATATACTTACACTGTGATATCCCATTTGCAATGCAATTTTTTCCACATCTTTTGCCTGGTCAAAACCAATTTCAAATAATATCATTCCGTTTGTGTGTAAATTTTTGCGAGCGGTAGCCAAAATACGACGGTAAAAATATAGTCCATCAATGCCACCGTCAAGAGCCATACGCGGCTCCTGCAGAGTAAGTGGATCTTCAACTCCAATATCCATTGTGCGCACATAAGGTGGATTACAAACAATAATATCAAATCTTCCATTGACAGCTTCCAGCAAATTACTATGAACAAAATTAATATCTGAATTATGTAATGCCGCATTTTTGGCAGCTACATCTAAAGCTGCTTCACTATAATCCACAGAAGTAATTTCATATCGCAAACTTTTTTCGCGTTGCGAAAGCCAATCACATAAATAAGATAAAGAGATACCAATAATACCTGACCCACAACATAAATCCAAAATTCGATACGGTGTGTGCTCATGTCCAAGTACAGAGTCTGCAATAATTTTCTTCTCTGTTAATTCAACCAAAACTTCTGTATCGTGCCGTGGTACTAATACATCCTTCGTCACCAAAAACTTGCGATTATAAAAATATGTACTCCCAAGCAAATATGCCAAAGGAGTACCACTTTTGTATTGATTAATTATTTTAATAGTTTGTTCAGCAATTGTATCGCTTATATCTTTAACTAAAAAAACATTAGTGCGTTCTGCTTCTAACAAATGACACAAGACTTGGATAGTGGCTTCTTGCTCACCAGTTTGCGCAATTAACTGTGCTAATTTCATTTTGTTTGTGCATAACGCTTATTAAATTTGTCAACACGACCTGCTGTATCGACAATTTTTTGTTTACCCGTGTAAAATGGGTGACATTTTGAACAAATATCAATTTTTACAACACTACCTTCTTTGGTAGTTCCACATGTAAATTTGTTACCGCAAGCACATTCAAATTCGGTTTCGTGATAATTAGGATGAATATTTTCTTTCATAAAGGAAATATTATCACGATTAATAAAACTTGTCAATCAAATGTTGTAAAACTTGTATTACGCAAAAATTCACCACTCACAACATCACCAGCACCACATAAGATGATTGCATCATATGATGGCGCTTGTTTTTGTAAATAATCCCCCAATTTTTCTGGACTGGCTAAATATTTTGCATGTACATGACGGCTTAAATCCAACGCACGACCGCCAACGATTGGCTTCCCTCTGGCAGCATAAGTTTTGTACAAAACTAAGTGTGGCACTTTTTCAAGCACATCAATAAAATCTTGCCACAATGATATGGTACGCGTATATGTATGCGGCTGGAAAACAAACAAATATTTATGATATAAACTATTTGCGGTTCGGATTGTAGCCAAAAGTTCACGCGGATGATGAGCATAATCTAAAACGACTGATGTGCGACCGATACGAGCAAATTGCTGGAAACGCCGTGCAACGCCATTAAAATTTGCAATTGCTTGTCTTATCGATGTTAGATCAATTTTTTGCACCAAACCGCAGGTAATCGCTGCTAAGGCGTTTAACACATTATGCAAACCTGGAACATGAATTCTAAAACGCGGGATACGATAAAAACTTACTAATACTTTGGAATTAATCACAAGATCAAAACTATAACCGCCACCTGCTAAAACTTGCAGATTTTTGGTGTGAACATCACCTTCATAAAGTCCAAAAGTAATCGTGCGTTGTTTACCACGCAAAAGCATACTGTTACGATCTGATGCTTGTTTTATGAGTATTTCACTCTGTTCTGCAAATTGCCCAAAACAATGCTTAATCTCATCTAAATCACGATAACAATCTAAATGGTCGGCATCGACATTCGTAACAACAGCAATATACGGCTTTAACTGCAAGAAACTTTTTCTAAATTCACATGCCTCTGTAATGAACCATTGTTTCTCGCCTATGTGTAAATTATCTCGAATGCCGTTATGGATTGTAGGATATAGCTTTCCTTGTTCAAATACAGCACCAATCATAGCTGTTGTAGAACTTTTGCCATGGCAACCAGCAACAGCAACCAAATGTCGATATTTGCGTGAAATTTGAGCCAATAAAACTTCCCGAAAAATAATTTTGATACCATGCTTTTTGGCATACACAAGTTCTGGGTTATCATCAACAATGGCTCCATTAATTACTAGATAATCCACTTTTTCATGCAACAAGTTTTTTGCCGTATGACCTATGTAGACAGGAATACCCATTTCAATTAATTCCTGCGTATTTGTAGAGGATACCGTATCACTGCCCGCCACTTTTTTTCCTTGAACGCACAATAATTTTGCCAAGGCCGACATAGATACGCCACCGATACCAACAAAAAAATAACGCACAATTTTATATATGCGTTATTTTTGAATGCTGCTATTTATTTAATTACGATTAAATTACAATAAACCCATTGTTTTTGCAACTTTAACAGCGCGAGCTAATTCTCTTTGATGAGCGGCGCACAAACCTGTTTGACGGCGAGGAAAAATCTTTCCGCCTTCTGAAATATATTTTTTCAAACGAGGATCTTTGTAGTCAATATACAAAGAGCGTTTTGCTTCGTCTTTTTCCATGCAGAAAGAACAAATGCGGCGTTTTTGTCTAGGTGCACGCTTTTCTTTGCGTTCTTCAACTTCCCCAGTATTTTTCTTCGCTTTGTTTTCTTGACGACTCAATTCTTCGATAACTTCGCGAGTTGATAAATTTTCTCCCATAATTTCTCCTTTTAATTAAAATGGCAATGAATCGTCAGCAATTGGCTTCATTTCAACATTATTAGTTTGGTCATAACTATTGCCGGGATTATCGCCTTTGCGATCTAAGAATTCAACAGCATCTGCTGTAACTTCAACAGAAGTTCTTTTATTGCCTTCTTTATCTTCATAATTACGGATTTGAATGTCACCACTAATGGCTACTTTACTACCTTTCTTAATGAATTTAGCGCAGTTTTCGCCCAACATTCTCCAAGCGGTAATGTTATAAAAATCAGTTTCTTGATTGCCGCCAACGCGACGATTAACCGCAATACCAAATTTACAAACACTGGCACCAGAAGCACCAACAGTCGACAATTCAGGATCACGCGTCAAATTACCAACTAAAAAAACTTTATTCATGGTAAATTATTCTCCTTCTTTAACTTCTTTGGATTCTTTTTCACGCATTTCTTTTTTTGCCAAATACTCTTCACGAGCCTTAGCACGATTTTGCTTGCGAATAACATCTTGTGCTAACATAATGTCTGTTTTAGCAATAAACAGATAACGATTAATACCTTCAGTAATATTCATCATAGCTGTCATTTTTGCAGGAACATCAGATGCTGCACGGAAATTTAATAAATAGTAAAAACCATATTTTTTTTGTCCCATTTTTTCAACGGTAGTTTCTTCACCTGCCATTTTTTTGAAACGGGCGATTAAGTCTTCACGCTTAGTTTCATTAAGTTTCGCGTCTACAACGATCATACATTCGTACGCCATTTGTTTTTCCATTTTTACCTCCTTTTATGGTCTAACGCCTACACCACAAAGATGTAGGAAAAAGATATAAAACATATTACATTATTTTTTCCAAAAAAGCAACCATAAATATCTTGCGTTATTTAAAGTTATTTGTTATGCTATGATTACGGCGATGTAGCACAGCGGTTAATGCACCGAGTTCATACCCCGGGTATCGCTGGTTCGATTCCAGCCATCGCCACCAAACTTCACTTTAAGCACCGAACGATTTCGGTGCTTATTTCATTTTTAGATAACCATTCTTCTAAATCTTTTTCGTAAAAAACATAATTATTATAATTTGTAACAACAAACTCAGTTGGCTGTTTACGATCAACAAGCCTATAAGCTTCCCATAAACTAGTGGATGTAAGAACAGCACAACGAATTATTTTACCAACTTTAGAATTATAGATAAATTTATCATAGTATAAAGTTTGCTTATATTCCCAATTAATTTGAATTAACATTATTATTGCAAACGCTATCCACCACCAATTAAAAATTATAACACTACAAAATAATACCCCACTAAACAAGATATTAGATAATATCAAAACTATTTTTGAAGAAACAAACTGTGATAAAATTTTGCCACCATCAAGTGGATAAATTGGTAAAAGATTTATTACACCAACCAAAAAATTTGCAACAACTAAATATTCTAAATAGATAAAAATCACTGGGAAAAGCCAAACCATGACACCAAAGCACATGCTAAAAATCAAACTACCCAATGGTCCAGCTAAATAAATACAAGTTTTTTGGTAATTGGATAAGATTCTTGATTTTACCTTTAAAACACCGCCAAACGGTGTTAAAGTAATGCACTTTGTACTTACTCCAAAATGTTTCGCCACAAACGAATGGATCAATTCGTGTAAAACCACAGCTACAACCAATGCAATAAAATAAGCGGTTGTTGCAAAAAAAATTGCAACTAATCCGGCTATGATAAACAAAGGGTGAATTTTAAATCGCACAATTAATAATTATGCGTCTGCAGCTAAACTTAGAAATAATTGAGGTTTATCTAATAAAGCACCCGCACCAAGCAGAGTTGAATTTTCCGCATCGGTAGCAATCATTGTTTGTAATTGCAGGTTCCAATAAACTGCTTCAGTTAAACCACGAATGTCCGCGCCAGCACCACCAAAGACGACACCTGTGTTGATAATTTGACGCATAACATCAGCACTGGTCTGCGGCAACAAATGATTAATCGCCCCGATAATTTGCGAATAAATAGGATAAATAACCTCACGAACTTGCTCTGCCTTAAGAATAAAATCTGGAAATTTAACATACCTAGTGTCATTTTTCAACAAAGAGGCAACATCGCGAAAAATTCCACATGCAGTCTCATAACTAATGTCAACATTGTATTTATTTGCAACTAAATCAATAATTGCATTCACACAGGTATCGGTTCCAACATCTAGAATGCCACTATATAAAATCTTTTTTCCTAAAATTATTGCTAAATCAGTCGCAGTCTCGCCAATCACGACAGACATAACAGGAACTTGTTCGGTGAAAGGATAAGTAAAATATGACGCCAAAGCAATTGTTGGTTGTAAATAAATCAAGTCAGAAAAACCCGCATCATACAAAATAGCTTTTTCCCCAGCCAAGCGTTCCTCTGTTTCACCACAAGCAGCAACAACAGCTATTTTCCTTTGCTCATGATCGGACAAAACTTTTTTGATTTTCTTCCTTAAATCACTGTCAACTTCCTCATTAAAAATGATGCCCAGACCGCGTTTATAAAGTCTGAGACAATCATTATTAAAATTTGCAACAATTTCGATAGGCACAAAACATTATACCTAAACCAAAAAGAAATAGCAACTTATCTTTTTGAAAATTGTGGAGCGCGACGAGCACCTTTCAAGCCATATTTTTTGCGTTCTTTCATACGCGGGTCACGAGTTAAGAACCCAGCTTTTTTCAATTCAGCTTTAAAATTAGCGTCTTCTTTAACCAAAGCGCGTGCAATACCATGACGAATTGCACCAGCTTGACCAGTCAAACCGCCACCGTTGACATTAACGATAGCATCAAAAGTATTAAGATCCAACAAAGCAAAAGGTTGGTTAACTGTTAAACGCATAAAACCGTCACCAAAATATTCTTCCAATGGTTTATCATTAACGATAACTTTACCGGTACCTTTAACCAAACGCACACGCGCAACACTAGATTTACGACGCCCTGTACCCAAAGTTTGAGCTACTGCATTTTTCTTTATTGCCATAATTAATTTGCCTTCCCTTTAATATCAATTTTGCGCGGTTGTTGAGCTTCATGTGGATGTTCCGCTTCGTTATATACTTTTAATTTTTTAAACATTTCGCGTCCCAAAGAGTTTTTTGGCAACATACCTTTAATTGCATGCTCAATTACCCATGCAGGATTTTTACGCATAGCTTCTTTTGCTTGTGTGTATTTGTCGCCGCCAACATAACCACTGTAACGGAAATAATATTTATCGGTCATTTTTTTACCGGTAAATACAGCTTTTGATGCATTAACGATGATGACATAATCACCTGCATCACTGTGTGGCGTATAAGTAGGCTTGTGTTTGCCGCGTAAAATTAAAGCCACGCGACTGCAAAGACGACCAACTGGCAAACCAGTAGCGTCTACCACTAACCATTCACGCTTTGTATTTTGTTTGTCTGCAAAAAATGTTTTCTGTGTTATCATATTTAACAAATATAACAGCTCATGCGCATTTTGTCAAATACTATTTATTTTTCTAAAAAGACTAACTTATTTAAGTTTACAACAAAAAATATAATACTAACTCACTCGTTTACCGAGTTTGGAACAAACTAAGAAAAGCACGAGTGCAAATCCAACAACAACCATTAAAGGGACAAAATCAATAATAGATTTTGATGTTGGCATAGAATCTCTTTTAGTAATAACCGCTTCAACACCTGCATGAGTCCAACCAACCTCATAGTTAGTCCCCTCAATTCTATACCAAAGCGTATAAGTTCCTGGGGTTTTTGCTGTAACGGCTTGAATATTTTCATAACCAATCACAGAATCATCTGGCTGTTCACCACTTGTACAATAATAATAAATTGTACCTTCTCCAGTGGTAATATTACCAGTACCATTAAATACAGAAATATTAGAACCCGTGTAAGATGTATCTGCACCTTCTATAGTTCCTTTTTCAAATACAGGTAATGCTCTTTCTATTGTTGCCGTTATACCGGTAGGCGTCCATGTAATATCGGCATAATTATCACAACTATGCATTCGGTAATATAACATATATTCTCCCGCATCAGCCTCTTTAATATCGGCAATATTCAAATAACCAATTTTGTTTGGATGAGGTTCGGTCGTACTAGCATAATAAAGAATACGGTGATTTAAACATTCATCTGGACCAATTGCTTCTCCGGTAAACAATTGTTGCTTACTTCCATTGTATGGTTCGATAGAATTTGAGGCTTGCAAAGTACCAGTCTTCAAATATCCTGTTGGTTTGGCAATTGTAGTCGAGATGCCCATGTAGGTAATATCTGATGCTTCGAAATATTCATTACCTTCTATCCAGCACCATAGATAATATGTACCCTCATCTGCTTTTTTTAGATTATCTATATCAGTCTCAAAAACATCTTGAATTGGTGTCCCAGGCATATACGGAGCGTAAGTACCACTCGTATGTGCATAATAATAAATTGTTCCAACTTTAGGCAGACCAGATGCTCTCCCATAAAAGAGAACATGCTCTTCACCGTCATAAGTAATCGGCCCCATCGAACCCAACCATCCGTTACTTGGTACTGCTTTACCAATTGTTACAGTTGTAGTGCCAATTTTTACAGGTTGATAATAAACAGTATAGCCGTCGTAATCAATGTAATATATCCTAAAATAGATATCATATGACCCCATTTCAACTAAAAACATATAATCATTTTGTTCCCGCCAATCACCATCTTCGTTAATTCGAAACTGAATATAATACCCAGAATTACCAGTACTTGAACTTAAAGTCTTTGCCACACCCTTAGACCTAAAAAGGTTTAAAGGATATCCAGTATAAGGTATGGTTTCATAAATAGTCGGCAAATCATTCATAAAATCACTTGATGACCGATCTTCTTCGCGAAAATCTTCAGCATTGTAATTATTAACAGCACTTGAAATTTCAACATCAAAATGAGCTAATATAAAAGGTGCAACCGTAAAAATAGTAAACAAAACCAAAAATAAAAACACAGTTGTCATTGAAATTTGTTTTTTCATATAATAATATTTATCATAGGAAGAAAATTATGTAAAGACTTATTATTTTTTACAAAAAAAACAACCACTTTCGTGGTTGTCTTTTCCCTTATCTTCTTCTCTTGCGGATAATCATGTAGATTATGATCATCGCTGCTGAGACTGCTACTCCGACACCTATGATGACAAACATTGTTCCATTTGTGTTTGTTGACTTTTCTATTTCTGGCTCGGGTTCCGGTTCAGGCTCTGGCTTGGGTTCCGGTTCTTCTGCTTTCTCTTCTAAACTATAATTAAAGACTCCGGATTCTACTTTACTACTATCTAATGTTTCTGCGTTATTCAATTCGTTCCATGCTTCAAAATTTTCTAAGTATGTTTGTAGTGTGTTGTAGTCCAATCCAGATAATGCCATGTATGCGCTCGCTCCATTCGCAACTTTACCAGAACTGTGTACCTCTTCGTTGTCCTTGTTATAGAATTTACATTCAATATAATCACTTGCGTCTTCGTTCAACAATGCTACAAATACTATGTCGCGTGTTGCCGTCATTCCAAACTCGTATGGCATGTTTTCGTCTTCTGTATACCAGCCTAAAATGTAACCACCAAAGATTTCTGCCAAGTCGTTCCCGTCTTTGTCTACATTTACTTGTGGTAAGATTATCAAGTCGCCTTCTTTTATTAATTGACCACCTTGACTTGAGTCTTCGCTTGTGTTGTACCAGCTTCCATCTCGCGCTACTGCATAACGGTTTGTTCCATTATCTATGATCCATTCCACTCTATATATTGTTTCGTCTATCGCAAAATATTGTGCATATAACACTACTGTTTCGTTGTCGGTATAAGTCATGCTTCCATTTCCATAGTGTTTACCACTTCCTGTTATTGAATCATTCCAACCGTTTGTTATTAATTCTATTTCGTTTTCTGTTGTTTTCGTATATGTATTTTCTTTTAAGGTTAAATCAATACCATGCCATTTCCAGTCTTCTTCTATTGTTCCTTCCCCACCGTTTGCATCATATGTTATTTTGTATAATTCGTACACATACAAGTAAGTTGTTTCTTCGATTAATCCTTGGTTAATTGCTGTTTGGTTTACTATCTCACTGCTCAACAGTATGCTTAATTTTGTTGCTTCTGCTAATGTTTCACTGCTCATATAGAAATATCCAGCACTTACTACTTCAACACGAATCAGCGCATTATCATTCGCTTCACTTACATCAGTTATGCCAAGTGTTAATTTTCCATTCTTTGCTACTGTTCCTTCTACTCTGAATACTGCTGTTTCGTATGTCGTTGCGCCGTCTAAATCAACCCATGCTCTTACTGTTGGGAACCCATGTTGAGCGTTATAATCTCCCATTACGATTTCAACAACTCGATTGCGTTTTACAATATAAGTACTGTATTCACCTGTTTGTTCGAAATCATAGAAGTTAGCGTCATCATTTGGAGCTGTTAATTTCAATTTAAATTCATATGTTCCTAATTCTGCATTTTCCAATGCACCTGCTTCCCAAGGAGTCCATCCTTCTGTTCCACTCTTGCGATAGAAGTATTGAATGTGATCTGCAATTTCTTCATTCATAAATGGATATGAGCCATTAATGTATGTCATTTCTCCATCTTCATAAACCGCTTTCAAGGTGTTTTCCCCAAAGGTCAGTTTATTTATTGTTATCGTTATGAGTAATGGTGTTGAGCGTCCATCGCTTTCACATACTTCATTTGGTACAAATGTGAATATCGTATCATTGTAATTAATTCTGTAGTACACATTATATGTGCCGGTATTTTTCAACTCTAACACTGGACGATACACATTTCCATCTAGGCTATATTCAAAGAATGGTGCATTTTCAGTTAAATTTCCTTCGTCTGTTGACAACTCAGCACCTTCAAAGATAATTTCTTGTGATTCGCCTGTGTACATCATTTGTTTTGATTGTGGTCGACTTACAACTGACAATGTATAGCTTTCTACTACTATTTCTAATTTTTCACCAGTTGTATTATCTTCTGTACCAACAAAGTTATAATTTTCACTTGTGTGAACTCTGTACCAAATTGTATAATTTCCAGCTTTATCTGCTTCTGGCATATCTTTTTGCCATGTGCGTTGACCTACTTCTGGTGCATCAAGTGTATATTCGACATATAATTCTTCATTTTCAGTTGCAGTCAACACACCCGCTTCTATCAATGGAATGTTATAACCTGGATATTTCAAACCTGTTTTTGCGGTTGGTCTTTGTTCCCATTGAACATCACAGCTGGTAATTTCTACTGTCAATGTTTTTGCTTCAGATTCTACAAAGTTTCCTGTTGTAGATGCTGTTACATAATATGTTATTTCATATGTTCCTACATTTTGTTTTCCTGGTAATGCTGCATCATTCAACCATACATGCTTGTTTTCAGATTGGTTAAATGAATAACTGTATTTTATATTTGGTGCATCATTGTAGAAGAATACGATTTGAGAACCTTCTAAGCCAGCACCGCGATCACCTTCTATGCTTGCCAATGCTCCGAATGTTATCAAGTCTTGGATCGTTCCATTGTAAGTTAATTCTTCTTTTGCTTCTGGTACTGCACTTAAGCCTATTCCTTCTATATCAGCTGCAACTTTAGCTATTTCTACATCTGCAGTAAATTCTGTAAGTTCCCAGTTGTTATTTTCAGCATCTGCTTCAATATAGTAATAAATTTCGTATACTTTTGCATCTGTTGCTTTTAATTCTTCTATGTCAACAGTTAATATTTCTTCAGCTATGATTGCATATTTTACAACTAAACCTGTTGCTTCAATATATTCTCCATTTACTGCACGGAATTTAATAATTGGTGCGCTTTCTACCAAGTTTTGTTCTGTTCCGGTGTATTTTAAACCAGTTTTAACAATCAAATTCTCTTCTAAACAAATATCAGCTTGACCAATATTAATTGTCTTATAATGTTTTGCCTTAAATGCGTTGAAGTTTTTACTTTCATTTTCTACACGAACCCAAAGGTAATAATCACCAGCGTTTGTTCCTTCTAGTTCATTTATATCTTCAACCCAAGTTGTTGGTGCTGTTATCGTGTCTTCACTTAAACCCCATTCGCAGACAAGGTCTGGATTTAATTCGTGAGTATTTAAGTTTATACCATTATTGTCTAATGTAATTGTAGTTTTTCCGTCAATGAATGTTGCTAACGATTGTGCTTGCCCAATATAAACTAATCCCTCGTTTTCACTAATTCCAATATTACTTAAACTTAATGTAGCTTTGAAAATTTGTGCAAATTCTTCTTCAGAATAAAGTTTTACATAATCATTTATATTTTTTTGGTTTGTAACTGAATTGGATTTAGTTGTTACTTTAATCCATATGTAATATTTATCCGCATCGCGTGCTTCCAAATCCGCAATCTCAGATACATAACTTGCTGGTTGAATTTCTGGGTTGTTTGAATATCCGTATTCAACAGATTCAACATTTTCAGCATTTAAAGTGTTTCCATTAATATTTTGGACTACTTCTGTTGTAATTAAGTCTTGGTTTTGTCCATTGTATGTCAATGCTTGGTTAATGTTTATGCCACTTAATTCTATGTTGTCTCCTGTCGCTGGTGTAATTGTAACTTTTGCGACATATTTACGATCGATACTTGTGTGGTTTTCTCCTGCTTCAAACGCAACCCAAATATAATAAGTACCGGCATTTAATTCTGTTACTTCACTTAAATTGTACGCACGGTCTTCTTTAGTGGTACCTTCGGTTGTAAATTCATCTCTGTCTCCGCTAATGTAGTATTTGACAGTACCTAAATTACCTTCCAAATCTGTACCATTTCCCATTTGTAGTTTCGGCGCAGATGTAATTAAGCGAACTTCTTCACCTGTGTATACCAAGTCGTCTTCTTTGGCAATACCCAATCCTACAATATTTAATTTGAGTCCATCAATGCGTGTAATTTCTGTCAAACTGTCGCCTAATACTGGCACAATATAATCAGTAGATTGGTCAATATTTGTGGTTGTTGTTAACCATACAAATAATTGGTATTTTCCAACTTGCGTTTCTTTTGCGTCCGCAAGACTGCCATACCATGTTGAAGTCTTTGTCGGTTCGAACTCACCTTCGCCTACAAAACAATATTTAATGTCAGTTATTTCTTTATCAGTAATTTCTTTGTTGGTTGTTGGAATAATTGCAATTAATTCACCTGCTGCTATTGCTTGTTCATCGCCTGAAAACTCTTTTGGAGTTGCATTAATACCTGAAAGTTTAATATCCGAATGTTTTGCCGGTGCGATAATTGCTGCATAGTTTGTAAAGGCAACTACTTCACTCTCAATACAACTTCCGTCTTCAACTTTTACAAACACAATTAAGTAATATGTGTCCGCGTTCGTTTGTTTCAGTGTTTTGTAATCAGTACTCCAACCATTTGCAATCAAATCACCTTCAATGGACGGATATACAGATGCATCATCACTTAAATAGTAGTATGGTGTATACGCATAATCTTCATTTGGTACTACTTTGTATTGACTGGTTTCTGCACTATTTGGAACGCTTACTTTTAGAGCAAAGCCACTAATCAATGCTTGACCTTCAGCATTAAAGCGTAAATCTTCAATTACTGTCACTGTCGATTGGTCATATTTTTGTTCAGATGCCAAATTAATCTTAATTGCGTAGTTTTTGTTGTAACAAACTGGATCAATACCTTTGTGGTTCTTACCACTATCATCTACGCGTACCCAAATATAATAACTACCTACTTTGCGTGCTTTCAGGTCTGCGAAGTTTGGTGTCCAGCAATCTTCTTCAATTGCCGGTGCTTCTGTATTTGAACTTGTCAATGCGTAGTAAATTTTACCCATTGTTTGACTTTCGGCACCAGTCGAATATTTTATACTTGTTCCGTTGATTGTGTAATCCAACGCAGCTTCTAAGAATGTATGATCCGCTGCATTGTAATCATATTCGTGTTCTTTTGTCCATGTACATGCTTGCATGGTAATTTCCGCACGCTGAATTTTAACTGTAATACTACTTGGCGATACCGCACTTTCGTTTTGACTAGCCGCAACATAACGATACCATAATGTGTATTCTCCTGCGTCTTTTTGACTTGCTAAGTTATCAAATGAAACATAATTTGCGTCGGTATTCCATGCATACTCTAATTCACGATTTTCTTCTCCAATTATAGCAAAACCTTTTGTAATCAATTCGCTTGCTGTTCTTGATTCTCCATTGTAAATCACATCATTAGATTGCGGGATAATTGCTGTCGCATCTTGTGGATAAATTGTTACCTCATAATATGGATAACCTGTACTTGGTTGTGATTCCGCAACGAACGATCCATCACTCGTAGCTGCACCGCGATAGTAAATTTTATAGGTACCTGCAGTAGTCGGACAAACTGCGTCACCATAAGCCGAGAAGGTTGTACCATTTAATGAATATTCCACCGCTGGCGAAATTTGCGCACTTGGTATAATCAAGTCTACCGGTGAACCATTGGCAACTAATCTATCTGTTTTCTTTTGTGGTTGTAAGTTACTGTCAACAAATGAACTTGCCGCCACAATTTTTGCAGTTTTATTGGTATTAATTGTTGTCGCCAAATTAACATTTTTGTCGTTAATGGTAACCTTTACCCATAAGTAATACGCTGACTTCACTGCTGTCGCCTCTGCAGCCGCAATTGTATCTACCCAACCACTTGTGCTTGCGGTTATTCCTGAACTCTGATCCGAAATTAAATATTGATAAGATACTGTGCCGTTATATGCTGCACCATTGAAGTTAATACTTGGTATTGTCGATGTCGCATCAAACAATGCTTGACTCTTCGCTATGTATGTTCTTGCCGAAGTCGAGAAGTCATATTTGAAAACCGAACCATTACTGCTCTTGGCGGTGGCAATATCCTCACTTTTCAATGTAACTTCGTTTGTACCTAAACTGGTTATTTGCGTAATTTTGAATTTAGGAACAACCACATTACTTTCGTAAGAGTAACGGTAATGTGTTGAACCCGCTTTGACATTGTCTCCACCCGTCCATTTTACCCAAATATAATAGGTAGTACCACAATCTTTAATGCCCAACTGACCTATTGCATCAATACTATAATAACTGGTTGATGCTTCCGTTTCAGTACCGACCGCGAACGACAAGGTACCAAATTCGTCGGATGTAATTTGGGCATTGTTTACGGTAGCCGTCGGTGTTTCCGATTTGGTTGCTAATGTATATGCACCGTTTTTAAATGGTTTACTGAAAACATGACTTGTATCTGGTGTGCCCCAGTTGCTGAATGACAAACCCGTAAATTCCAAGTTCGCATCCAATGCAGTGTACTTGTTAACTTGCAATGTCCCATAAATCTCACCGTTCGATGCCGCAACAGTCGGGCTGGCATCCCATTTCACCCATAAATAGTACGGTGTATCCTTCGCCGCGGTGACTTCAAGCGTACTTAAATCTTCTGTCCATGATGATGATGATGGTTTAGTTGTTGCATCGTTTGTAAAAGCATAATAGGTGGTTCCCAAGTCAACTTTTTCTGTTGCCTTAGCGGCACCAGTCGCCAATTTATATGGACTGCCGCTGTAAGTAACTGTACCGGCTCTAATGTCTGATGTCGCGCCCGTCATAGTCAAACCATCCAAAGTTACATCGTCAAAACCAGCAACGGTAAAGCTGTCGCCCAAGAATGTGGATCCGGTTGTCAGGTTTGCGTGTTGAAGAACTCTGAACCATAAATACCATGTTGTCGCTTGGTTAACAGTTTCCTCTTTAATTGCCGCATTCAAAGCCTCTGCATTCAAAGCCTCTGCCGTGGTATATGGTTTATATCCACTACTTGGCGCTGTCGAAGCTGTCGTCAAAATATATTGCAATTGATTGGTATTGTTTGTCTCGCCGTTTAATGAAAGTTGTTTGGTGGTAATACCATTATCTGTGTCAATACCACAAACTTTTAAATCCACAGCCACGCTTGAATATGGCGTACATACCGCATTGGCATTTAATTTTAAAGAAGTATTATATGTCAAACCACTGACCGTCACATTGTCAGGTGTCGCAGCAATTTGATTAATCCTTGTCGTACCAATTTCCTTATAACTTTCTTGCGTGCTGTATTGATAAACTGCAGTACCTGTTACATTTTTTAATGTCCATTTTGCATAAACTTTAATTGTCGCAGCGGAAGTGCCAGTAAAAGAACTATAGTTACTATACTCATTTACCAATGTACGACCATCAATATATGTCCTTACCACCTTATACATAACATCAAAATGTGATGTTGGTGCGGTGGATGTTAAGGTTGGCGCTTGGGCAAATACAGCATGGCTTTGTCCATCGTAGTTACATTCCCCTGCCAAATTCGGGGTGATTGACAAACTTGCTTTGCCAATGGTTGCGTAGACATCCGCATTGTTTGCGTCCTTAACTATCGCCCAGCTCGTGCCGCTACAGTTTGCCGACTCGGTCAAGCGATACCATAAAAAGTATTTGATTTGTTCGGTTGCGGATGTCCAACCGTCTTGGGCTTGCAACGCCGACAAATCCGTGGTGACCGTGCTGGATATTGGCGCCGTCGCCGACGCAAGTGTGGAATATCCGTATTCAATGGATTGACCCACAGATGTACCGTCATAGATGTGTCCAGCACCAGTAAACAGTGTTAGACCTTCACCGGTATAAAACAAATTTGTCTTTGCTGTTAACACCGATGACCCTTTGTTATCTAATTTTGGTGTTGACATTTCAATCGTGGCCGCAACAGGACCCGACCAAGATGTGTGGTTGTCATAATTTGCACTGCCGTTAAAACGATACCAACAATAATAGGTACCAAAATTTGTACGCGTCAAGGTTTCTACATCCTCAACACCGGTCACAGTCGATGCTGGTGCAGCGTTTTCGTCGGTTACATAGTACTCTATGTGACCGTCGGTTACGGCTACATTATCGCTATCTAATGCAACTTTTGAACCTGTAAACAAAATTTGTGCGCTATTGGTAAATGGCATCAAATTCGGATGCGCCGTAATTGTACCAGTTCCTTCTTTAGTTATATTAACAGTTGCGCGTGCCATGGTTGCACGAAGATTCGAATATACCCACCCAGTTGTTGCTGCACAGTTAGTCGTACCATTTTGTTGATACCACAAGTAAAACTCACCCGTTCCAACATTTGTTGATACTAAATCACTAACATCTGTCTTAACATTAGCATTGGTCACAGCAACGGTTGGTGTAGCTGAAGTACCCGTCACATAATAATAAATTGTATCACCATCACCCGTACTGTTTGCCGCCGCATTTTCTACGCCTACGGCTTCGAACAATTTTTGGGAATTTTTGTTATAGGTCAAACTTTGTGCCACAAGTGAACTGTTTGCAGTGAATGTCGGTGCGGCAAGCTTGGAAATTGTTTTGCTGAGATATGTTCCGTCGGATAATTTAACCCTCTGCGCAGGAACTGCGGTACAATAGTCGGTTGCGTCAACTTTGTACCACAAATAATAGGTACCAATTGCTTGGCCTGCTGCAAGTTTTACAGCAGAAATATCAGTTGTCCAATCGCCTGTTGCTGCGGAAGATGAACCAAGTGCGTATTGAATCTTTCCGTTACTGTCTGTATAACCAGCACCTTTAAACAAAGTCCGTGCCTCTTGAGCATTAAAATATACGGCGTCAGTTGTTGCAACATCCAAACTATCTTTTTCTAATTTACACTCGTCTTTTTTGTCAATAATAACCGATTTGGATAAATAAACTGGTGAGTCAATATGTGATGTATTTTCCGTTTTTTCATCGATACTTGATTTTGCAAAAATATAATAAGTACCAGGTTCCTCTGCAGCAAGCGACAACACGGTACCCCATTCGCCAATTTTTGTCGCATCGCTCCATGCGCTGGATGTATTTAAACAATACACGAATTTCGACAAGTCGCCATTAGTACAAACCGCTTCCAAAGTCGAATTCGGACACACATATTGTGAACTGCCGTTCCATTCCAAACCAGTTTTAACACTAATATTTGAACCGTCCAATTTAGGGTCAGCTTGTGGTTTAATTATCACCGATTTATTTGCCGATTTCCATCCGGTATCTTCGTAATTACCATTCTCTGCCACCCTAAAGAGCAGATAATATGTTCCTGCATTTTTAATTTTCAATGATGTTGTTGCTTGCGCGGTATTTCCTTCCGCTGGTGTACCGTCACTGGTTGTTGCCCACCCATAAGTAATTGCATCAGTTGCTGTGTTACCTGTTGTAACAGTTATTTTACCACTAAACGGATATCTATACTCATTATTAAAGGTATATTCAGCTTGTGCTACAGCGCAGTTGTTAGTAAAGTCATATTGATCACCTTTGGCAATTTCATTGTAAACAGTCGAATACGCCCATTCGGTGCCGGCGTAGTTACCTTTGCCGGTAGATTTATACCACAAATACCATGGTCCCGCATTAGTTGGTTGTGCCGCAGCCGCCGAATTATAAGTTGTATTAGGGATTGTCATTACATCCGACCGAGTCGACAAACCATAAAGAATGGTACCATCACCGTATTCAAAGGCTGCTTCGTTTTTAAACAATTGCTGCGGAGAACCATTGTATTTTGCCGTAGTAGTATATTTCGCCAAATTGTTTGGTTTTAATTTTGACGCAGCCGCAGTCACTTGCACAGCAGCAAGACCAGCCTCCTCCCAAACATGGTCGTCCCAACATTGGATATCATTTACTTTTTTACCTTCTAATTTATACCATAAGTAGTATGTACCAATATTCGCAGCTTTCACTTTTGTGATATCACTCTCTCCAGCGACAGTGGGAGCATCTGACGCAGACTTACCGAGCGACAATGCATATTTAATCGTACCAGAACCTTTCGTGATGGTACCATTACCCTTAAATAACTGAACACCGCCCGACTTCCATGCAACAGTGGAGCCAACCACAAAAAGTCCGGCCGCAGAAATATCGGTTGCAGCTTTATAAATTATTTTATCACCCAAACCAGATTTAGTCCACCCCACCGCTGTATAATTCGTATTTGATTCACGACGGTAATACAAAGTGTAAGTACCCGGATATGTTACTGTCGGCAAACTGGTACTACCACCCGTGTTGGTGTCATTTGGTTTATTTCCAGTTGTTGTCACAGCGTAATAAACGGTACCACCCACACCGCCAGCAGCTTTACCAGCAGTAAACATAGTAATACTGCTGCCCGTGTAAGATTGCTTTTGCGAAGTATAAAAAGACAAGTTGCCATCATCCAGTGTACCTGTACCTTGGGAAACGGTCGCAGTAGCGACTTCGAGCCAAGAAGTGTCATTCCAGTTGCTGTCGCCGGTAATTTTGTACCATAAGGTATAGGTTCCAACACCTAATTCCGTGGTAATATCAGAAAGTTTTGTTACAGTTGTTGACGGTCCGGTTGCATTCGCCGCGGTCGAATAACCGTAGGTAATACTACCGCCACCAGCCAAACCATCAGACACAGTTACCGAACCCGAGAACAACGCCGCACCAGTCCCGTATGTACCGTTTGTCGCTGTCGGCTCTTTGGTAATATAACCCGGAGTTAGGTCGGATTTGGTAATAGTGAGAACTGCTGGCCAAAGTTCGAACCAAGACAATGCATTATAATTGTCATCGGCAGTTGCCATACCGTATAAATTATACGTACCAACATTGGTTGCGGTAAACGTATTTTTTATATAATCCAGTGTAAAACCCAAAGATACTTCAGGCTTAGACGTGGAAACCATGTAGTATTCAGTACCGCCAAACGCTCCAAAACTTACATACCCAGAGATCTTATGCCCGTTTGAATCATAAGCCACAGTCTTCGCCTCCCCGTATGGAGAGCTCCCCAAAACCCCATTATCGCCTTTTGACACTGTCGCGGAGAGACCTGTATAGAAAGTTCCTGTATTAAAATACGGGTTCTGCTGCACTTCACACCATAAGTAATTTGTACCGGCACCATAGGCTATTACCTCATCCTGCCTGTCATAGCGCTGCGTTGTGGCACCCGAAACACTGCTCGAGCTCGAGTGCGCGAAATATTTCACGTAGCCCGCCAATTCAGCCCAATTCTCAGTAAACCCGCCTGAGCCAGTAAACAAAGTGGGGCCGTTTCTCGTGAAAGGCTTCAAATCAGGGCACATCTTCAGATTACTTTTCGCAGTCCCCCCCGGCAAAGACACTCCACTAATACTTCCCTTGCTCACTGTTACCGTGCCGATATTCTTCCATTCAGAATACCGAGAATAAGCACTCCAACTATCGCTACTACCTGGCGTAATATGGTATATTAATCGGTATTGAACCGTAGTTGTAGTACCGATTCCAAAAAGTCCCCAGTTACCCGTATTGCCTGCGAACGTAGACACAGGGGCCATCTCAATACCCCCATAAACTGTTCTATATTGGACTGTAAAAAGACCCGATTCCGGATTTGGGGCCGTTTTAATAGGATTTGTAGAGTAACCATTATAAGTAATCGAACTATAAACCTCGGGGGTATTAGTGATATATTTAGACGGATTAAAATTATTGCCAGGATCGGCAGCCTTTAAATTGGAAATTTCGTAGTTGGTTAATTGTTTAATTCCAAACAAATTTGCCGCGAACGGAAAAGCAGCCACCGCCGCCAAGACCGCGATTAAAACAAAGATAGTCGATTTTAATTTATTCCCCAATTTCCCCATAATACCTATTATTTATCATATTAACGAAATAATGTAAAACGGATTTTGTCGAATCGTGCGGTGACGATATGATTAGGAATAGGTTTCATTTTCGCGGCCGGCGTACCGGTACGCGGAGAATACGGAAAGATGTGCACATGGTCCAATTTTAAGGTTTGAAGATAGTTTAATGTCGTTTCAAAATCGGCTTGAGTTTCGGTTGGGAAGCCCACAATTAAGTCAGTGCCGAATGTAGCGTTTTTAAACGCTGCACGCAGAGAGGCAATGATTTCCGCGTACTGCGCAGTCGTATAATGACGGTTCATAGCTGCAAGTACAGCGTCACTGCCCGATTGTAAACAAATATGAAAATGTGGCACAAAGTGAGTACACTGCCGCAGTGTGTCAATTAACTGCGGGGTCATCATGGGCGGTTCCAGACTGGAAATCTCCCACGCAATACCGCAAGCGTCAACAGCGCGACACAGCTCATCAAAATGCGGATAGTAACACAAATTAATGCCGCACAGTACCACGGAAGTTACATGCGAACCTTGGGCTTTAATTTCGGCAACGACTTCATCAATCGGACGATACGACAATTTATTTCGCAGGTGCGGAATAATACAATAGGTACAAAAATTTTGGCAGCCATCTTGAACCTTGATAAACGCTTTTTCGCGGCGGTGATGCACGGTCACGGCATCGGTGACTCGGGACTGCCCCGCTTTGATTTTATCCGCGATTTCCAGTGCCACCATTTCCGGTGTCTTACGACCAAAGGCGCAACCCATGCCAACCAAGATAGCCTGTGGGTGATATTTCTTTATCTTAGAAACGCCGTAACGGGACTTCTTTTCCGCCATACTGGTCACCGCACATGAATTTACCACAAAACCCGCAGCGTGCGGCAGACGCGAAATGGCGCCGTCTGTGACCATCTGATTTGGGATACCCATGGCGTCCAGTTGCGAGGCTACGGCTTCACTTTCGTAATAATTAACTTTACAACCGTAAGTGATAATGTAGACTAACGGTGCTTGACTTTGCATATCAAACAGCATATACTAT
This sequence comes from Clostridia bacterium, assembly GCA_045538455.1. Taxonomy (GTDB): domain Bacteria; phylum Bacillota; class Clostridia; order Christensenellales; family UBA1242; genus RGIG8050. The sequence goes on from JAZSRL010000006.1 coordinate 190,023, forward strand.
CACCATTATTTTGTAAATTAAAAGCGGGGTGAGAAAATGAGTCAAGTTATCGTTGGCGAAAACGAAAGTTTGGAAAACGCTTTAAAGCGCTTCAAACGCAAAGTTCAAAAAGACGGTATTATCGCTGATATGAAGCGTAAAGAAGAATATGTAAAACCAAGCGTTGCCCGTAAATTGAAAAGCGCTAATGCTCGCAAACGCGCACACAAAGAAGCTCGTGGCGGAAAAATTTAATGCACTACATTTCTTCAATAAAAAAAAGACTGCTTGATTTGGCAGTCTTTTTTGTTGTCTTTTTAACCGTTTATTTAGCCGTTTCAATGGCACGCGTTTCACGGATAACATTGACTTTGATTTGGCCTGGGTATTGTAAATTGTTTTCAATTTCTTTCGCAATTTCTTTCGCCATGAACAAAGCTTGGCTATCAGAAACTTCGTCTGGCTTAACAATGACACGGACTTCGCGACCAGCCGAAATTGCATAACATTTATCCACGCCACTCTTAGCTTTACAAATATCTTCCAAGTCGTGCAAGCGTTTAATATAGTTTTCCAAGTTTTCACGACGGGCACCCGGACGAGACGAACTGATAGCATCGGCAACTTGCACAATCACTGCTTCGACCGAATGATATGGGACATCGCCATGGTGGGCTTCGATACAGTGAATTACAGCTTCACTTTCTTTGCAGCGTCTTGCCAATTCCACACCAATTGAAACATGGGTTCCTTCGACTTCGTGGTCAGTAGCTTTACCAATGTCGTGTAACAAACCTGCACGGCGGCAGACTTGTTCGTTGGCACCTAATTCAACCGCTAACATACCGGCAAGCAATGAAACTTCCACGCTGTGCTTCAAAACATTTTGGCCATAACTGTAACGGAATTTTAAACGCCCCAAGTGCTTAATAATTTCCATCGGCAAGCCATTGACTTTAGCATCGTAAGCGGCATGCTCACCCACATTCTTACAATTTTGCTCCATGTCTTTTTTGGTACGCTCAACAATTTCTTCGATACGCGCCGGATTAACACGGCCGTCCATAATTAATTTTTCCAATGCTAAACGCGCAACTTCGCGGCGGTATGGATCAAACGAAGAAACAGTAATCACATCTGGCGTATCATCAATAATCAAGTCGACACCAGTTGCGGCTTCAATTGAACGAATGTTACGACCTTCTTTACCAATCAAACGACCTTTGATTTCGTCACCAGAAATGGTAACCGAAGATGTGGTAATTTCGTTGCTGGTATCCGTAGAAAGTCGTTGTACTGCGTTTGTAATAATTTCACGAGCTTTACTGTCCGCATTTTCTTTCGCGTCCTCTTCAATTTCACGAATCATTTTTGCAGCATCAGCTTTAGCTTCGTCAGTCAAATTCTCAATGATTAATTTTTTGGCTTCGGTTTTAGTTAAACCCGAAATTTTTTCCAATTGGCTGACAGCATCGGCTTTGGTTTTTTCAATAGCTTCCAAATTGTTTTGAACTTGTTTTTTGGTTTCTTCAATTTGGCCGCGTAATTTTTCCAAAGCCAATTCTTTGTTTTCCAAATTTTCTTCGCGTTTACCAATTTGTTCTTCGCGCGTAAAAATATGAGATTCCATGCGTTGAATTTCCGCACGGCGTTCTCTAATTTCATTATCGCATTCGACTTTTAATTTGTGTGCTTCTTCCTTGGCTTCTAACAAGGCTTCCTTTTTCACCGTGGCAGCTTCGCTAATCGCTTTCTTTGCCAATTCACTGGCTGCAAGACGATTCTTTTTCATTGTATTAGATTGGAGTATATAACATAAGAACCAACCGATACCCGCACCTAATACCAGACCCACGATGAGTAGGATAATTGCTAATCCATTCATCGTTATTTTCTCCTTTACTTTTTATTAAGTATGTCTCATTATACATTTTGGAGGTGTATATGTCAAAACATATTCCCAATATCATAACTATTATTCGTATTGCACTTTTGCCGTTTGTCTTCTTTTTTTATCTGACAGACTTTGTGCCTTACAGCCAATTCATTGCCATCGCAATTTTCTTGGTTGCCGCAGGTACCGATTTCTTAGACGGCATGATTGCACGCAAGTATAATTTGGTTTCCAATATTGGAAAATTACTTGACCCGATTGCAGACAAAATGCTGTATTATACTGGTCTCTTCTTAATCATTGTGACAAACATTTTACCAATTTGGGCATGCGTTATCATCTATATGATTAACCTTTGCCGTGATTTCGCCATTGACTGTTTACGCATGATTGCTGCTACCAAAGGTTCCGTGTTGGCAGCTAATGTATTCGGCAAGATTAAGACCATCATCGCGTTTGTTGCTACGCCATGGGTTTTATTACAAGGCTGCATTTCAACGAATTGGGCCGGTTTTACGGCGTTTGCAATCATCGGCTTTGTTTTAATGGCCGCTCAAACATTCTTTTGTCTATTATCTGGGATTATTTATTTAGCACAAAACCGCAAAGTTTTATCCGATACTAAAGCGTAGTATCAACACTTACATTGACTTCTAATTTCACAGGCAAGTGGACGGTATTCTCCATTTGCCTTTTTACTATTTCACTTACGATTTCGACTTCATCTTCCACACAATCAAAGACTAATTCATCATGAATTTGTAAAACCATTAAACTTTTCAAACCGCGTTCGGTCATTTCTTTGTCGATGTTAATCATAGCTTTTTTAATAATATCTGCCGCACTACCTTGCATTGGCATATTCATTGCTGCACGAGTTGCAAAAGCAACCACATTGTTGTTGTTCGCGTACAATTCAGGTATATAACGACGACGACCAAACATTGTCGATATGTAGCCGTTTTGTTTTGCACTGGACACACATTGATCCAAGAACGCTTTTACTTTCGGAAAGGTCGTAAAATAATTTTTAATAACTGCTGCAGCTTCATGAAATCCACAATGTAAATCTTTAGCTAAACCAAATGATGATATACCATATATAATACCAAAATTAACCGTCTTGGCTTCACGACGACGATTAGCATCACCAAACAACTTTTCCGCAGTTTCACGATGAATATCAGCACCACTGTTAAACCCTTTAATTAGACTTTCTTCACCAGACAATGCCGCTAATAAACGCAATTCAATTTGTGAATAATCGGCGGACAAAATTTTACCATTCTCAAAACGCGAAACAAAGACTTGACGAAATTTCGCACTATCTGTTTTGCGTTGTGGTATGTTTTGCAAATTTGGTTCACTTGATGACAAACGCCCTGTTGCTGTTTTGTCAACATTAAAAGTAGTGTGGATTAACCCTTCTAAATCAACGGCATTACCATAGCCGCGCACATAGGTCGAATACAATTTATACTTGCCGCGATATTCCAAAACCTTAGCCGCTAATGGCACAGTCGGCGCTAACTGTGTCAATACTTCTTCATTGGTCGAATAACCGGTTTTAGTTTTCTTGGTTAAGTTTACGCCTAGCTTGCGTTGCAAGACATCACTCAATTCTTGCGTAGATTTGATATTAAAAGTTTCACCAGCCAAAGCAAAAATCTCGGCTTCCAAACTGGCAATTTCATTTTCCAATAGTGCACCTAAGGCGTTTAAAGCCGCTACATCAACTTTAATCCCGTTAATCGACATTTTACTTAAGACCGGCAACACGGCAGCATCTAATGCCTTGCTTTCGTCTTTAACATCGCCAAACAATGGTGGCACCGGTTTAACAACAGTTGCACCACTAACCCATATATCACGGCGTAACAAACTTTTAAATCCAGCCTGTTCAAACTTCTTTTTGACATTATCGTCAAATGGAAAAACAAAAGGACAATCAGCAAGTGAAAATTCAATCGGAACATCACAATTAATAGCTGCAAGTTTTTTTGACATTTCAACTTGCTCAACACAGTCATTAATTTTTTTATTTGCCGCCGATTCAATCACGGATTCAACCGAACCATACTTTTGAATTAAGGCTACCGCGGTTTTTTCACCAACACCAGCAGCACCAGGGATATTATCACTCTTGTCACCCATCAAGGCTTTTACATCAATTAATTGAGATGGTGTTAAACCGTATTCTTTTTGGATACGATCCACTGTCCACACATCTAAATTAGTAACTCCTGTCTTTGTTAAATGCAATTCCACATTGGGAGCAACCAACTGTAATCCATCGCGGTCAGCAGTTAAATTGATAACCATTGCATCTTTAATTTGTTTTGCGATTGTACCAATAATATCATCGGCTTCATAACCAGCACATTGATAAATTTTCACTTGCATCGCTTGCAAGATGTCTTTTAATTGATCAAATTGAACAGCCAAATCATCTGGCATCTTGTGACGGTTAGCTTTGTATTGTTGATACATTTTATGACGGAAAGTTGGTTGACGCATATCAAAAGCCACGCACACATATTTAACTTTCAAATCCGTAGCGGCTTTGATAAACATATTAAGAAACCCGTAAACAGCATTTGTTGGCATACCACCAAAACTCAATTCACCGATTTCACCACGCCCACCAAAAGCATAATACGCACGGTTTAACAAACTATTACCATCAATAACTAATATTTTATCCACATTGTTAGTATAGCATAATTACACAACTTCGACATCTTTATTTCTCATACGAATTAAAACCGCCGAAATCACACCGACCAAAGTTTCAAACAGCAAATCACTTAACGCTCCCAGATTAATAATAAATTGGCCATCTAAAAGAGAAAAAATCAAGAAAGTAATTACCATATAAAAAATACCGACTAAACCACCGTACAACCAACCCTTACTTCTTGCCGGTTGCAATGCGATCAACACAGCAACAAAAATGGCAAGTACTTTCACAACCTGCATCACAGGAGAAATTACACTATTGCTTAATCCTGCGACTTGCACAATAAATGCAAAAACTAAAACAAAAAGGAGTGTTGCAATAACTGCACATAACACTCCTTTAAACATACTTTTTACCATGGCCATTTATATGCCAATTTTTTTTGATTATTCTACTGAGCAGAATTTTTTGTTATTTGCTTTACGAGTAAATTTAACGACACCCGCTTTTTTTGCAAATAAAGTATGGTCATGACCACAACCTACATTGTCACCGGGTTTTACATCTGTGCCGCGTTGACGAACAATAATAGCACCTGCTTTAGCCATTTGACCGTCAGCAATCTTCACGCCTAAGCGTTTCGAATTACTGTCTCTTCCATTGGCGGTTGAGCCGCCCCCTTTATGATGAGCCATACTTAGTTATCTCCTCCGATTTTAATTTTTGTATAAGGTTGACGATGACCATATTTTTTGCGTACATTATTTTTTGGTTTGTATTTAAAACCATTGATTTTGTCACCTTTACCATGTTCCACGATGGTGGCTGTTACTTTACCAGGTTTAGTTTCAATCTTACCATTTTCATAAGACATAACTGTAGGCACAACAACTTTGTCGCCAACATTGCCGTCGATTTTTTCAACGATAACTTCGTCGCCTGGTTGCACGCGATATTGTTTACCACCTTGCATAATAATTGCGTTCATAACGAACATGATAAAACAAAAAGTCATTTTTGTCAATCATAAATTACATGTTCAAAATCATTATATTATACCTTCGTCCGCAGTTAAATATGACTTCATATTACTTAAAACTTTGCGCTCAATCCGACTAACTTGCACTTGGGATAAATGCAACGCGCGCGCAACTTCACTTTGTGTCGCATTACGAAAATAACGCAAAAGCATGACTTGTCGCTCACGCAAAGGTAAACGCGCCAACATATTCTTGACTATAATTTGATCCAAGAAAGCACTGTCATCACTGGCGACAATTTTATCGGCAAGACAGGAAGTTTCTTCACTGTCTTCATTTATAGATGTTGCAAATAAAGGCAAAGGCATGTGCGATGCTTCCATTGCAAATATAACTTCTTCTTTGGTCACATTAAATTCTGTTGCAATTTCATCAATGGTCGGCGCGTCAATATCACCACTTTTTAAAGCTAAATACTTTTTAATTTTAACATACAATGTTTTAACCGAGCGACTAACTTTGACTGCCCCATCATCGCGTAAAAAGCGCTTAATTTCACCTATTATTAACGGCGTTGCATAGGTAGTAAATTTCACTTGATATTGCGGGTCAAACTTATTGATGGCTTTCACAAACCCCAAACAACCTAACTGGAATAAATCATCGTATTCTACACCCTTGCCAAGATAACGCCGGAGCAAAGATTTAATTAATGGTTGATTCTGCTCAATCAATTGGTTTTTAGCTTGCTCGTCACCATTTTTTGCTCGCAAGACTAAATCTATTACGACATCATGTTGCATGGGAATTATTCCCCGCTAACTTCTCGTTTATCCTTTGTAAAGTTTTTTTGCATGGTTACCACAGTTCCGCCTCCGCTTCGATTATTGACGGAAATTTTATCCATAAAACTTTGCATTACAGTAAATCCCATGCCGCTACGCTCACCATGTGGTTCGGTTGTAAAAAATGGTTCCATGGCCTGTGGTATATTCGAAATACCGACCCCTTTGTCGCTAATAATCACCTCCAACATTTCGGGAAATAGTCTGCATTCAATCGTAATTAAGTCATGGTTACTTTGACGCCTTTGATACCCATGTACAACACAGTTTGTCACTGCCTCGCTAACTGCAGTTTTAATATCATTGATTTCATCAACTGTTGGATTAAGCCCCACACAAAAAGCTGCAACCACAGACCGTGCAAACGATTCATTCTCACTCTTTGCTGGAATTTCCATTAACATTGTGTTGATAATTTTACTCATAAGATTGCCCCTTTTATTTTTGGCATAATTTTATAAAGACCTGTCATTTGAAAAATACGCTCAGCCTGTACCGATGGATTGGAAATATAAATTGGAATTCCACGATCCTTCATTTTTTTGTAACGCCCCAGCAATACGCCAATTCCCGTTGAATCCATAAAAGCAAGATTTGCCAAATCAATCACGATTTGGTTGGCTGTTGCGTTGAGCATAACTTGCTCTAATGAAAGACGCGTATATTCGGCCGTTTTTTCATCCAATTCACCATTTAATGAAATGTACAGAACACCACGATGTGTTCGTGTTAAAACCTGCATAATTCCTCCTTCATGTTTCCAGCATAACTAAAGGAACTTGTAGAAAAATGATGAAATTTATTTTTTTATTAAGAATATTGTCGTAACAATAGTAACCACTAAAAGACTAACCCCGACACACAAATCAATAACCAAACAATCAAGCAAGTAACAGCTCCATAATTTGAATTGCGTTTGTGGCTGCACCTTTACGCAAGTTATCACTAACCGTCCACAAGTTAATTGTGTTGGGTTGCGAAGCGTCCAAACGAACACGCCCAACATAAACTTCATCATGCCCCGAGACCTGTGTTGGTACTGCGTAATTATCGCAATAAACAACACCAGCTGCTTGTGATAAAACTTCTTTTACCGTTTGCAAATTCGGCTGCTCGCGAAACTCAACATTAATTGAAATACAATGACAATTTGCGACAGGTACACGCGCTGCAGTTGCCGAAATAGCAATTGATTGGTCTCCCAAAATCTTGCGTGTTTCATTAATCATCTTAGTTTCTTCTTTTGTATTGCCATCGGGTAAAAGCATATCTATATCCGGTAAGACATTATTCTGAATTGGATGCTTGAATTGTGGATTCCGACCAGCACCACTTATGGCTTGATAAGTAGAATAAACAATCCTTTTAATATGGTAGATGCGATTTAAGGGCGCCAAAGCCACCACAGCACCGATTGTACTGCAATTCGGGTTAGCAATTAGCTTGTGACTGCCCACGGCATGCGCATTTACTTCTGGAACGATTAGTGGCACTTCGGCGTGCATTCGATAATAACTACTATTGTCTATAACAGTTGTTCCTACTTTTACAAAGCGCGGTGCCCACTCCTTAGAAACATCCGCGCCAGCCGCAAATAATGCGAAATCCGCTTTAATTTCTTCTACACGAGCAACAGTCAATTCTTCTAATATATATTCTTCACCACCAATGTACACTTTAGCTCCAGCGTGTTCCTTGCTAGCAAATAAAAAATATTCCCCATTAATTTTCCGCTCTTCTAACACTTTTAGAATAGTTTCACCAACCAATCCACTAGCTCCGATAACAGCAATTTTACTTGTTCTCATAGCAATAATATATTAAAATAATTTCAAACTTGTGATGGGGGCAAAATGTTGTTTAGTTACGAATTGAAAAAAATACTACGGCGTGTTTCACCTTTAATAGTTTTAACTGTTATCATACTAACAAGCATGTTGTCCATGTCCATAACTTATTTTTGTTTTACAAAGGAACCAACCACAACAGTAAATCCAAGTACAGAGTACGCAGCATTAGAAGCCAAAATAAAAAACTGGGACGAAATTAATCGCGAAAATTTTGATAAAGCTTTTAATAATTTTAACAATGATTATAGAGCATTAAATGCCAGTACATTTGACGGGAAAGACTTGATCAAAAATTACAAAAAAGCAAGTGCATCCTTCGCAACTTTTTATGTTGAGCATTATCAAGATATCGCGATTAAAAATAAAAATATTGCTAATTATTTGTTAATCCAAAAAGAATACATAAAAGAATTTAATCAAATTATGACATCGTTGGATTCATATTTTGGTATGTACTTGGAAGATTACCCAAATGATGCCGCACGCAAAGAAGCAATCACTGATGGCTTAAAAAACACCAATCCATCATGGAACGACCAAACATTAGAAACAATTCTGAATAATCTTTTCTTTGTGCAAAAAATAAGTGATTCGGACAAATTAGAATTACAAACATTTTTTTTAAATAATCCAAGCAAACAAACACGCAACTATACAGATGCCTATAACTACGCAATTAATCGTTATTGGATTGCCGTGGCATCGGCATCGGAATTTGACGGAAAGTTATCTGAATATGAAGGTTTTGATGGTTATATCAATATATCAACCTCCACCAAAGTTTGTAAACTTTCCGAATACCGATTGTCCAACCCAGAAAAAGACTTTGCCGCACCTTTTAGCTTTGGAAATATTTTCACTAAAAACAGTAAGCAAATTAGTCTATTTGATTTTGTTTTTAACAATTTAGAAATAACAATGCTGGTTGTCATAACCTTGGTAACCATTTGGGCAGGCTGTACTTTTTTCACAGACATACAAACAAAAACTCTAATTACGCCAATCGCAGCTGGCAAAAAACGAGCTCATATTATAATAAGTAAAATGCTGGTTGTTCTTGTATTGGCCATCGTAACATTACTGTTATTTACTGGCATCTACATTGCAGGTGGTTTATTATTATTTAATGCCTCGATTAGTCCAGATATTTTATTTTTGTTTAATGGGACTACACCAACATTCATGTCACCTGCAAATTATTTTGCCGTATACTTTTTAAGTTTAATTTGGAAACTATTACCTTTCATCGCTCTTTGCGGTTTATTTTCTTTTATCAAAACTAAACCATTTGTTATTGTTGGTTGTACCCTTCTGTGCTATTTAATTGTATTTGTTTTAAATGCTTGTTTCGGTGGCTTCTGGTTTTACCAATTCATACCACTACTTGGCTTGGAGCCTATCCGCTATTTTGGCGCCGAATTATTTTTATCACCTATGCCAAATACATATAATATTTTATATACAGTACCAGCAACACTTTTAATTACAATAGCTCTTTATTGGGCTTTAATTGCCAAATTTAAAAAACATGACTTTTATTAATTGCCAAAATTAAAACTAACAAGTTACAATTAAAGATGGAAAATACAATTGCAGTTTATACAGATGGAGCATGCAGCGGAAACCCAGGTCCAGGCGGTTGGGGCGCAATTATTTTAAATCAAGGTACTGAAACTGTATTATCAGGCTTTGAAGCTGATACTACAAATAACCGCATGGAATTAACCGCTGTTATTCAAGGTTTAACTGCATTAAATGAAATTAAAATGCCAGTAACACTTTATACCGATAGCCAATATATTGTTAATGCAAATAATCAACATTGGTTAGATAACTGGCAAATCAAAGGTTGGTTGAATGCAAGTAAAAAACCTGTAGCCAATCGCGATTTATGGGAGCAAATCATTGCTTTAAACAAAAAATATAACCCTACATATGTTTGGGTAAAAGGTCACAGTTCCAACGAATATAACAACCGATGCGATGCATTGGCTGTACAAGAAATTCAAAATAATAAAAACAATTAATGAAGTTAAGCGTAATTTAAATTTTTACATCTTTTTCCCAGATGCCTTCTTCTTGAACTCCACTGGCATAAAGGTATATGCCTTTGCCATGCTTTTGATTATTTTTCCATTCACCGACAAATTTTTCCCCGTTAGCAAAAACCTGCAAACCTTTCCCATTGCGTTGGTCATTAAACCATTCGCCATCATAAGAATTGCCATCACCATAATCCAAAAAACCTTGTCCTTGTCGTTTGCCATTAACCCAATTACCGACATAACGACCACCACTTGCATAAGTTAAAATACCTTGGCCATGTGGCTGTCCATTTTGGAATTCGCCTTGATAAATATTTTTATTATGGTAGCGGTAAACACCAATACCATTTAATTGATTGTTGTTAATCGCACCTTCATATTCGTCTGAATTTGCAAATCGATAGACAACCTTATTTTGCGTTAAAAAATCATTTTCCCAGACACCAACCATAACATCGCCATTCGTAAAATAATACAAACCACGACCATGCTTTAAATCGTTTTGAAACTGACCTTCATAACGCGCACCACTTTTATATGTATAAGCACCGATGCCATGTTTTTTATTGTCGACAACCTGCCCCGCGTAAGTGTCACCATTTGGATAATTAATAACTTTTGCCATATTTAACTCCTTCGCCATCATCTATATACGGGCTAATGTCTCTTGGTTTTAACGGTGTAATCGGTGTAAGTTCTGCTCCCACTTGTGAAACGCTGTAATCGTAAACCGGTTTACTGCTACCCGTAACTGCCGCAGGTGTAATTGTAATTTTCTTTAAATTCTTTTCATTTGGGATATCAAACATAACTTGCGTCATGAAGCGTTCACAAATTGTACGCAAACCACGCGCACCAGTTTGTAACTTTTCCGCTAATTCTGCAATTTTATCAATACTTTCCGGTGTAAATTCAATTTGCACATTTTCCACAGCCAACATCTTTTCGTACTGCGAAATTAAAGAATTGCGTGGCTTTACTAAAGCTTCTTTTAAGGCCGCATGGCTAAGTGCCTTTAAAATAACATTGACAGGGAAACGGCCACAAAATTCTGGAATCATACCAAAAGTTGCGAAATCATCTGCCATTAAGTGTTGTTTTAAAACCTGGAAATCATCTAACAATAAAGTTTCGCGTTCCCCCATGCGAACACGAACAATGCCCGGTAAATCAACAAACGCTCCACCACAAATAAACAAAATATTATTTGTGTCAATTTTTAATTGTTGACCATGATATTCCACATCAGCGATTGTGCCTTCCACAATTTTCAGCATGATTTGTTGGATACTTTCACCTTTTGAACGGTTGACTCCGGTAACCAACTTATCAATTTCGTCCAAGAAAATAATACCCATTTCGGCAGCGCGTACATCACCATTAGTTTTATCTAATAGTTTTACCAACATCTTGTTAATTTCTTCACTGATATTATCCGAAGCCACGATTGCGGTTGCATCGGTTGAGACGAAGTTAGTGTTCAATATTTTTGTCAAAGACGAAACAAGCAAAGTTTTACCCGAACCTGTCGGTCCCAGCATCATAATATTACTTTTCTTAACTTCAACATCATTCACGCCCGATTGAGCAAATTGAACGCGTTTATAGTGATTATAGACTGCAACAGCCAAAACACGCTTTGCATCGTCTTGACCAATTACATATTCATCAAGTTTGGCAACAATCTCGGCTGGAGTAAATAAATTAATCATATAAATATGATATCCGAAAAAACTTATTACATCAAATCAAATTTAATTAAAAAAACCAGCTTTCACTGGTTTTAAAGCAATACTTGGCAGGGGGTAAAGGAATTGAACCCTTATGAGCGGTTTTGGAGACCGCCATTCTACCATTAAATTAACCCCCTACGGCTATTTATATAATAGCCAATAATTGCATAGTTGTCAAATTATGATTTTATATTCAACATATATTGTTGGGAGCCTTTTGAATAATAAACATTTGTGTCGTCCGTCCAAATAAAAGCAGGATATGCCGGGCCAGGACCAACCCATTCGGTTTTATCCCAAGTTTCATTTGTTTTGTTGAAAATATATAAATTACCATCAATAATGCAATACAGTTCGTCATTAATGGTTAATCTCGCACTGACAGGTGTACATAAAACATTGTTAACTGGATACCAAAAACCATTATCCGCTCTTTTGTAATGCTCATTTTCGTAGCCAGACTTTTCATAATACCAAGAAGTGCCATCTGTCCAAATCTGACTCCTGGATATTTTAACCTCTTCAATTCCTTCAAATAGTAATGTAGCATCAATCTTTTCCCATTGGTCATTTTGATATTTGTAAGTGTTATATTTACCCAATAGATAATAATTTTGATTATCGTACCAAATAGAATTACTTATGTCGCCATCAGAAACATCATACGCAACTGGGCTAAATAATGAAGTCAGTGTTTCATTTATCGTCCATGTATCTCCGTTTAATTCGTAAACACCCGAATCTAAATCACCGAAATAACAACAACGATATTTATTACCTTCTTTCCAAGATTTAACTTCGTTTCCATTAAAATAACTTAAACCGTTCCAAGTTTTTTTACGCCAAGTTTTTGTCTGGACTTCTAACTCATAACTTTGCCCAGGTGCGAAAGCGTTGTAATAATATTTATAATTTATTCCATCTTGTGTATATTTCCAAACATATTTTCCGCCAAAATCAGTTAATCCATACCAAGTTGTATCAACCCAATCACGCTCTGCAAATTCTGCAACAAATGTTACATCTTGGTTTATCTTATAATAATCACTCTTTTTGATTGTATCGCCGGTACCGTTCACTTTCCAACCAATAAATGCCATAGTACTAGTATCATCCAACCAAAGTAATTTTTTATTGGCTGGCTTAAGATATTCTGTTTTATAAGTATCACCATTCACCATATAGGTAACCAGAGACTTGGGCAATTTATTTGTAACAAATGTCATATCTTCGTTAACCGTAATTTTAACAGAAGACTTCGTAAAAACTTCACCGCTTTCTTCAAGTTGCCAACTGTCATAATAATGCGTTTCTGTTTCGGCTGGAAGTTTTAATGTCACTTGCTCTCCATGTTTCACATAAAGTGTTTGTGTTACCTCCCCATCTTTTTTTACCTTGACCACAGCTTTTGCAACCTTATTTGTCACAAATGTCATATCTCCATTAACCGTAAATTCAACAGGATACTCCGTAAAAACTTCATCACTTCCTTCCAATTGCCAACTGGGATAATAATGCGTTTCTGTTTCGGGTTCAAGTTCTAATAATGCTTTTTCTCCATGTTTAAAATAAAGTGTCTGTATTACCTCCCCATCCTTTTTTGCCTTGACCACGGCTTTTGCGATTTTATTTGTCACAAATGTCATATCTTCGTTGACTGTAATTTCAACAGGAAACTCCGTAAAAATCTCATCACTTCCTTCAATTTGCCAACTGTCATAATAATGCGTCTCTGTTTCAGGTTCAAGTTCTAATAACACTTTTTCTCCATGTTTAAAATAACGCGTCTCTACTACCTCTCCATCCTTTTTTTCCTTGACCACAGCTTTTGCAACTTTATTTGCCACAAGTGTTACATCATTTTGAATAAAAAAATCATTAATAACTTTTTCACCACTTTCATACATCCAACCTTGATAATAATGGGTTTCAGTTTCAGGCGCATCTTCTAACATGTCCAAGTAAACTCTATTACCTTTTGGATAAGTTTTAGTTTCATAAACAACATCATCAACTTTGTAAGTAACTCTTACCCATTGGCTACTACTATTATCAGCATTATTAGCATTATTACGATTTATCCAGGATCGCAGACCAACATAACCGACAAAACCGATTAAAATAATAACAACCCATGCAAATAATTTTTTCATATTTTTTTTCCTTTCAAAAGGGCCACAATTAAGCCCTATAAATATAGTTTACTGAAAAAAAAAAAAAAAAACAAGTGCTTTTAAAAAATCACACCAATTTTAGCCAAAGTTGATTAAGCACTTTAAGTCCGGCTTCGGTTGCGATAGCATGTGTCGTTGTTAGTTTGATTAAGCCATGCTCCACTAATAAATTAAGTATCTCATCTTTACCTTTTAATAAATCTAACGCAATCCCCGAACGCAAACGCAACCCCAACATAATTTTTTCATGGCGAATACTTTCTTGTGTACGCGTTTGGATATCTTGTTGTTTGTAATTTAAAATTTCGCTACTATTACAAAAGCGCTGGTTATTTAAAAGCGAATGTGCACCAGCACCAAAACCGATATATTCTCCCCCCGTCCAGTAAACCATATTGTGCCGAGATTCGTAACCTTTGCGCGCGTAATTACTAACTTCATAACGCTCAAACTCGGAAGGTAAATTGACGGGTTCGTCCGTGTCCAAAACACACTCATCATTTTTGGTTAACGAATAAATTGAAATATGTTGAATCATGTTTAGTACTGCATCTGGCGGTGTGACAAAAGCGTGGTTTGGAATATCTTTAATCAGGTCGATTGAAAGATTATCAAAGTACTTGTGTGCCAATTTAATCGCATTTATCGCCTGTTTAACGCCATGTAAGCGCCCTAGAACGCGCAGAGTGTTCGAATCGAAGGATTGCACCCCCAAACTTAAACGGTTAATACCGACACGGCGGTAAGCCGCACACTTATCAGCAGTCAACGAATTTGGGTTGGCTTCGATAGTCACTTCCCCATGACATTGCGGCAGGCAATCAAACAACATTTTTAACTGTTCGGGCGATAATAAACTAGGTGTTCCCCCACCAATGTATATAGTTTTAACTTCATAATCATGAAAATTAAAAGCACGGATTTCTGCACACAAGCGCTGCAAATATTGGTCAATATCTTGGGTTTGCGTGCAAGAAACAAAATCACAATAGCCACATCTTTTTTCACAAAAAGGAATATGCACATAAACCGACAAAGGTTTCAAGGGTTTCATTAGATTTTTAAAATCTCCACAAAAGCTTCGCTGGGCACTTCAACACTACCCAACATACGCATCTTCTTTTTACCGGCTTTTTGTTTTTCCAACAACTTCATTTTACGCGTAATATCGCCACCATAGCATTTTGCCAAAACATCTTTGCGCAGCGCCTTCACGGTTTCACGAGCAATAATTTTACCACCAATCGCGGCTTGAATTGGCACTTCGAACATTTGTCTCGGAATAATGTCTTTTAAGCGTTCTGCCAAAGCTTTTCCCTTTTGATAAGCCACGGACTCATGAACAATCAAAGACAAAGCGTCACAAATTTTGCCATTCAACAAAATATCCATTTTAACCAAATCTGAGCGTTGATAACCTGCGGCTTCATAATCCAAGCTGGCGTAGCCATGACTGCAACTTTTCATACGGTCAAAGAAATCATAAACAATTTCGTTCAAAGGTATTTGGAAGTTTAGCAGCGTACGGTTATTATCCAAATGTTGCATATCCACGAAGACACCACGCTTATTGGTCGCCAAATCCATTAACGCACCAATGTATTCAGGCGGTGTCCACATTTTCAAAGTGACAATTGGTTCTTCGTAATAATCAATTTCGGCGGGCTTTGGTAAATTACTTGGATTAGAAACATTTAAGGTACGCCCGTCGACTGTGTGCACAATATAGCTAACACTGGGCGCGGTAGTAATAATTTCCAAATTGAATTCGCGTTCTAAGCGTTCAGTGATAATCTCCATATGCAATAAACCCAAGAACCCAACACGGAAACCAAAACCCAATGCGGTACTGGTTTCTTTGGTAAATTCCAAACTGGCATCGTTCAATTTTAATTTTTCCAAAGCATCTTTCAGTTCACCGTACTTGTCGCCGGCAATCGGATAAATACCGGTAAAAACAACCGGCAAAACTTCTTTGTAACCCGGTAAAGCTTCGCACGGTTGTTCAGCAGAAGTAATTGTATCGCCAATTTTAATTTCGCTGACCGCTTTAATGCTGGCACAGATGTAACCAACATCACCAGCGCTTAATTGTTCACAAGGTGTTTGCTTAGGCGTAAAGAAACCGACTTCGGTAACTTCATATTCTTGATTGGCAGCCAACATTTTAATTTTATCACCAACTTTCACAGTCCCATCAAACAAACGCACCAAGCAAACGGCACCTAAAAAGTTATTATAATAACAGTCAAACAATAAAGCTTTTAAAGGTTGATTCACATCACCAGTCGGCGCAGGCAATAATTCGATAACTTGTTCCAAAACTTGGTCAATGTTGGTACCGTTCTTCGCAGATATTGCGGGAGCTAATCCTGCCGGAACACCAATGACTTGTTCAATTTCGGCACGCACTTTTTCCACATCGGCTGCCGGTAAATCAATTTTGTTAATGACAGGTAAAACTTCCAATTGGTTATCAATCGCCAAATAAGCATTGGATAATGTTTGGGCCTCGACACCTTGTGTTGCATCAACAATCAAGATAGCACCTTCGCAAGCCGCCAGAGACCGCGAAACTTCGTAGGTAAAATCCACATGACCCGGTGTATCAATCAAATTCAAAACATATTCTTCGCCCTTGTAATTATACAGCATGCGTGTCGGAGTCAACTTAATGGTAATCCCGCGTTCGCGCTCCAAATCCATGCTGTCCAATAATTGAGCTTCCATGTCGCGTTGCGAAACTGTGTCCGTAATTTCAAGCAGACGGTCAGCCAAAGTCGACTTCCCATGGTCAATATGAGCAACAATACAAAAATTACGAATTTTCTTCACAAATACATTCTAACTTTTTTTTTCGTCGAGCGCAATGTAAAGATTGTAATATCCGATTTCCCCCGTAGCAGTAAATAAATCCCACAACATTTTTTTTAGTTCCATAATCTTATTATTGATTGTAAACTGCGATTATATGCGTGAAACATTTGTCGAAGTAGGAATTATTATTAAAATTGTACGCAGCGGAGATTATGATGCACGCTTGGCTGTTTTTACGGTCAAAGGTTTGCAATGGCGCACAATCAAAGGTGTTTTTCGCCCCAAGGCTAAGTTTGCAGCCGCCAGCGGCTTATTTACGGTCGCAGAATTTACGATTTCTGGGCAATCAGTTACCGGCATTAATGTTTTGGTGGCGCCCTACGGTTTAGCAAAAGATGTTAATCGCTATTATATGGCGTGCAGTTTAGCCGATGCTTTATTGCATTTAGATTTCGTGGAACAAGCGCCACAAGCCTTGATTACCGCGGTTAATGCGTTCACAGCTTTGGCTACTACCGACCAAAGTTGTTATTTAGTGTTCTTGGATTTTTACAGTGCAATTTTGGAAATCTTGGGCTACCAAAATGCCAATACATTTGACCGCGAAAATTTAAAACACAGTGCGGCAAAAAAGTTAGTACAACAAATGATTGAAGCTTACCGCAACCATGTGGATTATCAAATCCAATTTTGTGAAAAGCTATACTTAGATTGAATCTTTCTGTGCCATCACATATTGGAAAGCGGCAAAAAAACCGTGCTTATTCCCCGTGTCAAAACGCTTGGCTTGGGTAGTTACAATTTTTTTTGTGTGAATCGCATTTAAAGCCGCCACAATGTCGGTACCTAAACTTGCGCAGAACTTTGCGGGCAACAAATAACGACCAACCGCAACCAAGTTACTGGTGGGATGTGCGGGCTTTTCAATGATTTGTCCATCCGGAGTGATAATTCCATAAAGATGTGCTTCTTCCCACGGCACGGGTGCGGTAATAATTACTGGATTACCCGTTTGTTGATAGGCATTTAACATTTCGGCTGTCGGATTACCATCAAAAAAAACATCATCGCAATACGCCAAAACAAAGGGTTCTTCTCCCACAAAACTGCGCGCGTGTTTAACACAATCTGCGACACCTTGCGGTAACGGTACACGGCGGTAATAGATATTTAATCCGTGAAAAAAATTAGTTTGTTTGGTCACGGGTTTGGCGTCCGGCGTAGATGCAATCCGCCGTTCTAAATAATCATCCACTTCGTAATTTTTGTCCAAATAATTTAATAAACATTCGCGTCCCCGACCAACCAAAATTAACACATCGGTAATACCCGCATCCTGCAATTCCTGTAAAATGTAATGAATCACAGGCTTGTCACCTAACGGCAACATTTCCTTCGGTACGGCTTTGGTAATGGGTAAAAATCGGGTGGCGTATCCGCCCGCGGTAATCACCGCTTTGGTAATGTTTGACATGCAATTATATATGCATAAAAAAAACACGGCGTGCACCGTGTTTTTTGAATTATTATTGTATTACATTTTCTTTTCCATAGCCGTTTTAATCAAATCAATAAGCGGACCAGTGAATGCCAACAATATCACTAACGCAATTAAACCAATGATGGCATAAATTAATTGCGCTTTGGCATTTTTACGCTTACCTTCTTCCGACGCGGTAAAAAACTTATAAGCCAACATAATTGCCACAGCAACCATAGCAATGGCCAACAAACCAAAGATTGAAGTTGCAACTGTTCTTATCGTAGTAATTATTTTTTCAAAATTGGTCAAACTTACATCCATTTTATTTTTCTCCTTTTTTATTTTTAACTGTTTTAAGTTTATTATACACGCAAAAACCTGTCAAACAAATTTTATCACTTTTTTTGTTTAAATTTTATGTAATTGAATTGGCCAGCGTTGTTGTAATACAAACGAATGTGGTTGGCATCTTGTACCCAAAGCATCGGGTCACCATTATCGCCATGCGGTTGATACAAAACGGCGACCGGCAATTTAATTGTACTTTCGGTTGAAGCGCTATCTTCGTTTTCTTCACCTTCCGGATTTGCTTGGGTTTCGTTTTCTGGCACAATCGTTATCGTATTTGAACTGTTGGTAGTAACTTTATGAACCACGGTTCCTTTTTGCACATAAATGGTATCCCCCATAACTGTAAGGACTTTTTCCACACCAGTTAACAAAACACCCGATTGCAAAACCATGTCGCTGCCGTTGATGACAGTATAATATCGCAAATCATTATTAATAGTACAGAAACCATTGGCGTAAATTTTTACGGTTGCGCCATCTGGTAATCCCCAAGTTTCGTCTGGTTCAACATACTTATAATTTTGGGTGTTGGTTTCATTAATCAAACATAATTTTGTATTCGTAACTTCAACTTCATTTTTGTTTTTTACGACGACCGAGAAAACAAATTGGGTCTTACCATTTTGAGCCGGAGTAACCGCCAAAGGAGTAAAGACAGTTCCTTCATTTTGATTAGCATCATCACCAATTTTTTCGGGCTCACCATCTTGAATCGCATGACGATACATTAGGTTACCTGGATTTTTGTCTTTTTCGCTATCACGATTTTTGGTGTAATAAACATAACTCATCACACCGCCGTAAACTTTTTCCAAATTTTCATTTGTCGAGTCGGTACGATATTGAGCCGCAAACGGAAGTACCACACTTTCAACTTCTTTATCCAATGTGCTTACTTTTTTAGTTTTAACATTGATTGTTTTAATTTCTTTGTTGGCGGTTTCGTGAACGACAATATAAATATTATCGGTTGAATCTGCCCAAACAGTGAAATTTTCGGTAGTTAAGTTTGCACTAGAAGTTGTATAAACCAAGGTATGATTTTTACCATCTAAATCAACACGGAAGAAATCTAAATAATCGCTAAGTAAATTACCACGGTTATCATATCGGTTGTGTGGAGATACATAAATCAAATTGTTACCAAAGACCCACATCGCTGATTGGTCATGACCAGCAATTTTGGGAACTACGACTTCGATACCATTATCCTTCGCACCAAGATTTTCCCAATCTTCGATACCGATGACTTTGGTGTTATAACCTTCATCACCTGCTTGCAGTTCAACTTTTTCACCAGCATCATTAACCGACTGATTATCGTATTCATAGGTTACAACGGGTTGACTATCTTCAATTTTAACACGGAAAATACCTGTATCCGGTATTTTGCCTTTCGCATAGTATTCATTATCGCCGTATTCAATTGATGAAGTAGCAATACTATCACCAACAAAATACAAATAATTGTCAACCATAACAGAAGCAGTTCCATTGCCGGAAACAAAACGCCCATCGGGTATAGAATTAATACCTGTTTTAAATTTGGATTGCAAGTTAGCAACAACTGCCCAAATAACACCTGAGACCGCGATAACTGCGGTTAACATAATCAAAGCAACTTTTTTGGTAAAAATTTTAGCCATATCAATTATTATACCAATTATAACCCAAGAAAGCAAATTTTATTTATTTTGCTGTTTAAGCGTATTTAGACAAAAAAAAATACTACAACCATAGATTGTAGTATCTCAAATTTGGAGCTCCCGGTCAGATTCGAACTGACGACCTACTGATTACAAGTCAGTTGCTCTACCAACTGAGCCACGGAAGCATGTAACACATTATGCGTTACTTAGAAGAAAAAGTCAACTGTTGGTTTTAATTTTTCTTTTCGGCTTTTTCTTCTTCAGCCTTGCGTTGGTGGTAGTTTTTATAGCCAACGCGTTGGTTATCGCCACCGTCCCATTTACGAGCACCAGTTACCAAAATTCCCAAGAATATTGCAGCAGCCACAATAATCGCAATAATTGGCATAACAATATTTTCCGGAATGACAATTGCAGATG
This sequence comes from Clostridia bacterium, assembly GCA_045538455.1. Lineage (GTDB taxonomy): Bacteria > Bacillota > Clostridia > Christensenellales > UBA1242 > RGIG8050. The sequence goes on from JAZSRL010000006.1 coordinate 210,923, forward strand.
TTAAACAAATGAAAGCAAAAATCAAGCAAACAGCGCCTAACAAAATGGTAAATTTGCGACTAATTACACCTTTGCTGCCCATAAAGACGCCATCTAAAACAAATTTAGTTCCTACTACGCCAGCAAAAATTGTCGCCGCCCATGCAAACGAGTACCAATCAAACATTCCCGCTGTGGCAGGTAATTCTTTTAAGAGCCACAAAACCAAAACTGCGACAACACCTAAAACAATCAGAATGCGTGAAAAAAATCTTTTATCCATGTTCTTATTATAGCGTGTTTATAAAATTCTGGCAAGAATTATCCCACCGATTTACAATTTATTACCACATTCTGGACAAAATTTAGAACCATTTTTAACAGATGCACCGCATTTGCCACAATTATTACCGCCTAATTTTGCGCCACATTCTGGGCAGAATTTAACTTTGAAACCAACACTAGCACCACACTGCGGACAGAATTTACCACCATTGTTATTCATAGCGTTCGGATCCGACATTTCTGCAAACATTTTTCCCATATTTGCTCCCATGCCCATACCCATACCGGCACCAATCATTGTACCTGCCATACCTGGATTTTTCGCCGCTTCACGCAATGCATCGGCTTGAGCTAAGCGCATTTCAACATCTGTCGTATTGCGTCTCATCATTAACGCAGTATTTTTGTCCAAAGCTTTTTCCAATTCTTCTGGCAAAGATAAACTTTCAATGGTGAATTTTACTAATTCCAAACCAAGACTCTTAAAGTGGTCATTTAAACCTTCTTTAACACGAGTACTTAATTCGTCTAAATTTGCGGCAAAATCCAAAACAGATAAATTACTTTCCCCAATGGCATCGGTAATACCGGAAATTAAGACACTACGCAAATGGTCAGTAATATCTTGTGTAGTAAACGAATGGCCTGAGCCAGATAATTCACTTAAAAACACATACGCATCTTTAACGCGGAAACTGTAACTACCAAACCCACGCACACGAACGGCACCAAATTCTTTATCACGAATCGTAATTGGATTAGGTGTACCCCATTTTTGATTAGTAAATTGTTTAGTCGAAACAAAATATATATCACTGCGGAATGGATTTTGGAACCCATATTTCCATGACATTAACTTAGTCAATACGGGAATACTTTTGGTATCCAACTTATAATATCCAGGTAAGAAAACATCTGCCATTTTACCTTGTGTCGCAAAAACAACATTTTGCCCATCACGAACAGTTAAAACCGAACCTTTCGATACATAATCGTCTTTCATGTCGTAACGATAAATAATCGTGTTATTTGAATTATCTTTCCATTCAATATTCTTTAATAAAGCCATTTTTTATTATTCCCTCCGTTTTATTTAATACTGTTATAAGATTAACATTAATCACGAAATCAAGCAATAAATTTTACCCGAAGCAGATATAAATAGTATATGGGCGTTATTTGTGATTTGTATGATGGTTGGGAATATTACATTGCCCGTGCCGAATTAGAATACAGTAAAAAAAACATAAATGCCGCATTACACGAAGCAAAACTTGCTCAAACCTACGCAAAAACCAAAGCCCAACAAAGTGCTATTGGAATTTTTATTGCCAAATGTTATACAGCATTAGGCGACTACGAAAAAAGTTCCGCAACATACCGTAGTTTAATCAAAGACGGAACATATCTCCCACCAATTATGATGGGTTTAATGTATAATAATTTAGAAGCAAAACAAACAACAAAAGCCAAAAACAATATTACCGTCGTAAAACTTTTCGCAAACAATAAGGACGAAGATTAATGATACAGGTATTTGAAATTACCCTGCTTTTTTTAGGTTCTGTTATTGGAGCTGGTTTTGCCACTGGCGCTGAAATTATTACATTTTTTGGAAGCATAAATTTACCAGCTTGGTGTATCGCCATTATCGTTAGCCTTACAATGTTTGGAATTATCGCACTTGAAATCATTCTTTATTATCCCAAAGCATATTCAAAAATATCAATTAAAGTGTCACATGAAAAAAAATTATGCAAACAAGCATTCAGCTTATGTTCTATACTTGTATATTTTATTCTTTTCACAGCTATGACAGCAGGAGTAACTGCTATTACAAACAGTGGATTTACATTGATTTCTTTAATTTTAAGCTTAGTAATTGTTCTTTTTGGTTTTGATAAACTTTCAAAACTAAATATTTTTTTAGTTTTAACTATTATTGTTTTAATAATCTCAACAGCTTTACCATGGGTTTCTGCATCTAATTATGCGAATGACAAAAATACAATTAATTGGCTTCATCTTTTCAAAGGAATTTTTTCCGCGTTTTTATATGCTGGATTAAATTGTTTTATGTTTCCAGAGCTGATTCAAGCAGTAGGAAAAAAACAAACAAAAAAAACATTAATTGGGGCAGCTATTTTAACTGCTTCTATCTTAATGATATTGGTTGGTTTAATTTTAACAACAATTCAAAAAGCACATACAACAACAGCAACTGTTCCCTTGTTAGCTGCGGCACCGAACATTATAACAATAATAATTATCCTATTGGCAATTCTTACTAGTCAATATACAGCTTTATTTGCCATTACACAACGATGTCAAATGCTAAAATTTCCAGACACAAAGAAAAACCGACCACTAAGCATGATCGGCATTTGCTTGCTTGCATACGCTATTTCGTTTTGCGGCTTTAATAAAATTATTAATTTCGCTTACCCGTTAATTGGCGCTTTTACTTGCTTTTTTTTGATTTTTTCTTGGTTGCGGTCACGGTTTCTGCATGAGACTCTTCAATAGCAACTGATTGATTATCAACTTCTACCGGAGTAGTAATTTCTTCAGCAACTGTAGCGGCAGCCATTTGTTCTTCTGCTTCTTGTAATTTAATACGATTCAAAGCTTCTTCATTGACAATGCCTTGTACGGCTTCAATAACAAATGTCATTGAAACAGTATTTTTGTCGTCACCAATGTTTAAAGTAACAGTTTTGAAACCTGGGGCTTCTTCGCGAATTTCTTTAATACGACCCAATAAACCCGAAGCCATTTTAACTTTTACGCCTGGGCGCAATGAATCCAACATCGCCATGTAATCGTCTTGCGCTTTTTTTTGTTTGCGTCCTTGCGTTCCCATGAAAACAAACATGGCAATAAGAACAGCACCTAACATTATGTATGAAACAATATTACTTACCATATTTGTAAGTATATCTTAGCACAAAAAAGAAAACAACCTATTTTTCGTCTAAAAGAAATTGATTAGTGTCAATTTTTGACAAATTAAGACGATAAAATTATTTATGAAGGTCATCATGATAAAAGCGTTGATAAAATTCACGCTTAAATGCAATAAAACGATCTTCACGAATTGCTGCACGAATATTGTTAACAAAATTTAGTGTCCAATGAATGTTGTGAACAGACAACAAACGCGCACCAAACATTTCTCCCACAGAAATTAAGTGGCGAATATATGCTTTGGTATAATTACGACAAGCATAACATTGACAGTTATTTTGAATAGGTGTGAAGTCAGTTTGATATTTTTGGTTGCGGATATTAATATTGCCGTCATCAGTGATCGCCATACCGTGTCTTGCCATACGCGTTTGATAAACACAATCGAACATATCGATTCCGTTCTCAACACCCTCCAAGATGTAGTCTGGCGTACCAGCCCCCATAAGATAATGAGGTATATCCATTGGTAAATGTGGCGCTAAATTTTCTAGTTGTTCTTTTAAAACAGTGAACGGTTCCCCAATTGCAAGTCCGCCGACAGCAATTCCGTGTTTGGCATATGGCAAAGCGTTTTCTAAACTTTTTAAGCGTAGATCTTTGTAAAAATTACCTTGAACAATTGGAAACAACGACTGCTTGGGGTTTTTATGTGCATTATAACACCTTTTTAACCATTCTACCGTGCGAGCATCTGCCGCAACAACATCTTCACGGGTTGCGCCATATGGTGAACAAATATCCAATTGCATAATGATGTCGGCGCCTAATTTATTTTGGACTTCCATATTGCTTTCGGGAGTAAATTTAAAAATTTTTCCATCAATATGACTTTTAAAAGAAACACCATCATCATCTAACTTGCGTAAGTTTTCCAAAGAAAAAACCTGAAAGCCACCACTATCCGTCAAAATTGGTCCGTGCCAATTCATAAATTTATGCAAGCCACCAGCTTGTGCCACAATGTCCGCCCCTGGACGCAAAAAACAATGGTAGGTATTGGCAAGAATAATTTGTGCACCCGCATCGGCAACTTCCTCCGGAGCCAAACCTTTTACCGAAGCGCGTGTACCAACGGGCATAAAAATTGGTGTCTCAATTTTACCATGCGGAGTAAAAAAAAACCCCGTACGCGCAAAACATTCAGACGATTTAGCAGTCACTTTAAACGAAAAATATTCATCATTCATAATTAAATTCCTTGTGTGTAGTAGTTTTGAATAAGTCATAGATTACATCATTCTTGCTGGCACCAAGATTTAAAATACGATATATTGTACTTGTTATCGGCATGAATACACCATATTTTTGTGCTAACTGATACATTGCTTTCGTGGTACCCACACCTTCTGCCGTTCCAATGTTATCTGATAGACGGTCTTGAATATATTCTTCTCCATAACGACGATTATGACTGTTTTTACTAAACAGTGTAGCTTCAAAATCACCTAAGTGGCTCATGCCAAAAGCTGTCATTTTATTGCCGCCCATTTTTTCAATTAATAACGAAACTTCATAGCACCCACGCGCCATCAATGCACCTTTTAAAGATGATTTGCCCAATCCGTCCAAAAAACCTGCCGCAATTCCCATAACATTTTTAGCTGCTGCCCCAACTTCAACGCCAATCAAATCATCACTGCTTAGAATAGAAATTAATGGACTTTCAAATTTATTAATTAAATACTTAACAGTGGCTTTGTCATCACCAGAAATTATCATCACATTAGGCTGCCCAGCGGTTAATTCTTCGATATGTCCGGGACCTACCCAAACACAAATGTGGTTACTATCAGAAATATTTTTGCGTAAAATTTCGCTTAAACGCTCACCAGTATTTTGGTCAATACCTTTCATACACAAAACAAAGGTTTTGTTTTCGGGTTTCAGTTCTCCGATTTTTTGAGAAAATTCTTGCATTGCTTGTGCACTAATCGCAATTATAATCGTGTCAGCAAAATCAAGAGTTTCCGCCAAATTTGTGCTATAACGCAAATTTTTAGGCATCTCAATGTAGCCATTTTTTTTGTTTTTCATTAAATCCGCAAAATATGGATCACCTTCACGCCCCCACATTGTAACATCGTTGTATAGCCTTTCAACTTGATACCAAGCATGAAATGACGCCCAGCGTCCGCAGCCTAAAACACTAATTTTACTCATGCTCAATTATATCAATAAATCTAATTGCAAACAATCAAAATCTGAGTGATAATAATATATGGGTTTTTTTAACTTTTTGAAAAACGGAATTACACTTGAAAAGAAAAAAGTTCAGGTTGAAGAACCAGAACAAGCTGAAATAGAAGATTCAACAGAAGAAGAAACTATTGAAACAAATCAAGTTTCAACGCTAGAAGCTGAACAACCAGCAATGCCAATGTTTTCATCACAACCCACGATTGAAGACCAACGCATGGAAGCAGCATCTGTTTTATTGGGCGATAACGGTTTGACTGGTGGCTCAACACCATCTTTGATTCAAATTGCACAACCAGCTCCGACACCAGCACCAATGCCTCAACCTACTCCTGCACCGCAAACGGCGCCAGAAGCACAACCACAAATCTTTAATACACACAATAATGTTTCTGGCAATTTTAATAATGCCCTCATGGGACAAGTGAGTGCAAATCAAAATTTGTTAGTAATTGCTCCACAAAATTCTGCGGAAATTTCTACAATTTTAACAAATCTTGCCAATGGCAATGCCTGCATTGTTTCATTATCAAAATTCTCAATCCCAGAAGCGCAAAGATTTTTAGATTACATCTGTGGATTTGTTAATGCAATTAGCGGCATGATTATGCAAAGATCTTCTAACGAATTTATATTAACTCCGAAGGGTGTTAATATTAAAAACAATTAATCAAACAAATTTTCAAATAATAAAAAACCTGCTTTTAATTGTGCAGGTTTTTATTTTTTGATTCAGAAAAAGAAAACAGAAGTAATTTACTTTTCATCACTATTTGTTAAAATCTCAACGCCATTTGCTGTAATTAAAACAGTATTTTCATAATGCGCACTTAGTGCCCCGTGTTTTGAAATCACGGTCCAACCATCTGGTGCAACTTTTACCGCATTACTATCTCCTTCAAAAATCATTGGCTCAATACAAACAGCTGTATTGGCTTGAAACTTTTTACGGACATGCTGCAATAAACCAGAATTTCGCACAACATAGTTTGGAATTAAAGGGTCTTCATGCAAATTCTTACCGATACCATGCCCACAGTAATCATGCAAAATACTATACCCACCGATATTATTTATATAACCTTCAATTGTTTTACCCACAACGGCAACTTCTATTCCTGGTTTAATTTTTTCTACAGCACGATAAAAACAATTACGAGTCACATCAATTAATTTTTGTGCATCATCTGAAATTTTACCAACTGGAAATGTACGACAGGCGTCCGTGCAAATACCATTAAAACCAACACCGCAGTCGACAGTTAATATATCGCCATCTCGTAAAACTTTGCTAGTAGGTATACCATGGATAATTTCGTCATTTACGCTGGTATTACAGGTGTATTGATAATCATATACCCCTTTAAAACACGGGTAACATTGGCGCGACAAAATATAATCTTCCGCCAATTTATCTACTTCGAGTGTAGTCATGCCTGAACGCAAATTTTGGCGGATATGATTAAATGTATCCGCCAAAACCTTTCCCGCGTAACGCATATTTGAAATTTGCGCAGCAGTTAATTGTTTCATAATTTTGCAACAGTATCCTTTACTAAAGCATATGTGTCAGCCGGAGTATTTTCAAGTTTATCTTGTACCACAAAAAGTTTGTTTTGTGCACGATAAAAATCCAAAATTTCTCCATTGTTCAACTTGAAATTTTCCAAGCGTTTTTGAATGAATTCTGCTTTATCGTCATCGCGTTGATATAAGTCTGTGCCACCACACTTTTTGCATTTGTCAATTTTATCCCAACGAGTTGAATGAATTGTACCACATGCACGACACATATAACGGCCGCCTAAGCGAGTATGAACAATATCGTCTGTAACATCAATAGCAATAACTAAGTCAACTTTTAACACTTTATCTAAGGCAATTGCCTGATTTAATGTACGGGGAAAACCGTCTAAAACAACACCCTTAGCACAATCAGGTTGACTCATGCGATCCATTAAAATTTCAATGGTAACTTCGTCAGGAACCCATTTACCAGTAGAAACATAAGATTCAAGTTTTTTACCAAGTGGTGTTTGTTTAGCAATTTGTTCGCGGAACAAATCGCCTGTCGAGATATGCACTAAGCCAAAATCTCGTACTAAGAAACCAGCCATACTACCCTTTCCACAGCCACTGGCACCGTTTAAAATAATATTCATTTTTCCCCCTTTAAACGACTTTTTATTTCAAAAAGCCCTTATATTGCTTCATTAACATTTGGTTTTGAATTGATTTATCAAATTCAAGGGCAACAGAAACTAAAACTAGCATACCAATTGATGTGAATGCCGTAGTTAAGGAATCGCCTGCAATTGCAGGAATGCTAGTAAACAACAACGATGGAACAAGTGATACCAACATCAAGAAAATCGCGCCAAAGAAAGTAATTCGGTGTGAAACTTTCTTCAAATAATCGGCCGTTGGCTTACCTGGACGATATCCTAAAATAAAACCACCATTGCGCTGAATTTGCAATGCAACTTCTTCCGGATTAAACATCATTGTTGCATAGAAATACGAGAAGCCAAGAATTAACAAAGCTGTAACAACAATATTAATCCAAGTACCTGTTCCCATATATGTTTGATACCAATCATAAGCTTTAATCACGCCTTGGTTATTAAACGACAATAACATTTGCATAATTAATTGTGGGAAATTAACCAATGCAGTTGCAAAAATGATTGGCATAACACCAGTTGCATTTAATTTGATTGGAATGTTTGCAGATTGACCTCCATACATTTTATTTCCTTTAACTTGTTTTGCATAAGTTACAGGAATACGGCGTTCCGCTAAATCAAACAATACAATAAACGCAAAAATAAAAAGTAACAGCACAATAAAGACGATTGGTGTAATAATTGCATCAACACCTTCGGTGAAAATTTTCATGATACTACTTGTAAACGCAGTAACACCAGAAGTTAAAATACCGATAAAAACCAACATACTCATACCGTTTCCAATGCCAATTTCGGTAATTTTATCACCAATCCAAACAGTTAACATTGTTCCAGCTACTAATGAAATAACAACTAAAATTTGAACCAAGAAATTTAGCGATTCTGGCCAAAGTAGTGTTGTACTACTAACGGTATCAACAGATAACACGATAGCAATAGCTTGAACAACAGCCAAAACCAAAGCTACATACCGAGTAATGACGGCAATTTTTTTACGCCCTTCACTACCTTGTTTTGACATACGAGATAAGGCTGGTACCGCAACTGTCAATAATTGAATAACAATTGATGATGTAATATACGGAGACACCCCAATCGCAAACCATGCACCTTTCGACAAGGCACCACCAGTTAAAGACGATAGCAAGCTTAAAAAGCTGTTCGATCCCGATTCGTTAACCGCACTGGAAAAAACGTCAGGGTTAATTCCAGGAATGGGCAAAAAGCAGCCCACGCAATAAAGCAACATTAACCCTAACGTCAGAAGAATTTTATGACGCAAATCTTTTTGTGCAAAGGCTTCGCGCAATGTTTTTAACATTTCTTAATTTCCCCACCAGCTTTTTTAATTTTCTTTTCTGCTTCTTTTGTCCAAGCATTAGCAGTTATTTTTAAGGCAACTTTTAATTCACCGTCACCCAAAATTTTAACGCCGTACTCACCCACTTTAGAGATTATTCCCTTTTCCAGCAAGATTGCAGCATCAACATTTGAATTTGCTTTAAAGCTATTCAAAGCGCTAACATTAACAATAGCATATTCTTTTGAGAAAATATTGGTGAAACCGCGTTTTGGTAAACGACGGCTCAAAGGCATTTGACCACCTTCAAAACCAGTACGCAAACCTGCACCAGAGCGTTGTCCGGCACCTTTTTGACCACGGGTTGAGGTTTTACCCATACCACTACCGATACCACGACCGACGCGGCGTTTTCTTGTTTTAGCCAACGGATGTGGCGACAATTCATTGATAATCATGATGTACTCCTTAAATAATTTCAACTTTTACTAAGTGTTCCAATTTTTTGCAAGCACCCAAAGTAGATGGCAAATTTGGTAATTCGCGGGTATCCCCAGGGCGACTTAATTTCAATGCTTTTGCAGTACGAATTTGGCGTTGTGTGCAAGAAGCAATACCGTGAATCATAGTTACGCGGATTTTTCCATTTGCAACAGGTTTAGCAACTTTCTTTTCTGCAGCTTTTGGTGCAGCTTTAACAGCTGGTTTTACAGCAACTGTTTTTGTTGCAGATGTTTTAGCTGTTGTTGCTTTAGGAGCAGCAGTTTTGGTTGCTGTGGTTTTAGCAGCAGTTGCTTTTACTGTAGCAGTTTTAGTAGCAGTTGCTTTTGTTGCTGTTGTTTTTGCAGCAGTAGTTTTAGAAGCTGCTACTTTTGCTGCAGCGGTTTTTGTTGTAGTAGCCTTAGAAGTTGTTTTTGTTGTAGTTTCTGCCATAGTTTATTTCCTCCTTAAATTTCTTCCACGGATTTACCGCGTAAGCGTGCCACTTCTTCACGGGTACGCATTTTAGTAATAGCAGCCATGGTTGCTTTAACCACATTCATTGAATTAGTAGAACCATAGCATTTGGCAGTTACATCTTCATAACCAGCCAATTCAAGTACAGCTTTAACTGCACCACCAGCAATTATACCAGAACCACCTTTAGCCGGCAATAACAATACGCGAGTGGTACCGAATTTACCAACCATACGATGTGGAATCGTAGCATTACTAATTGGAACATTTTTAAAGTTCTTTTTTGCATCGCTTTCTGCTTTCTTGATTGCTTCCGCAACTTCGCGAGCTTTACCTGAACCAACCGCTACCATACCTTTTTTGTTACCCATAACAACAACAGCGTTGAAGCGTAATGTACGACCACCAGCAACAACTTTTGTAATACGGTTAACACCAATCAATTTTGAAGACAAACCATTTTGTTCATCTTCGCTTTGTTGGCGTGGTTTACGAGAACCAGCATTTGAATACATAACTTTTTTATTAGTATCGCGTGCGTTAGCGCGCATTTCTTTGCCAGTTGTTGACAATAAAGTATTTGCACTAACTGCTTCTTTTTTTACTTGTTCTTCCATTAGAATTTCAATCCTCCTTTACGCGCACCTTCTGCTACTTCTGCAACACGGCCTGTGTAAACATATCCATTACGATCGAATACAACAGTTTTAATTTTCTTTGCCAAAGCAGCTTTTGCCAATTCTTCACCGACAATATTTGCAGCTTCGCGTTTAGATTTACCTTTAATCAAAGCTTTTATTGCTGGCATATTGGTATTCATCGCAATGATAGTATTACCTTTTGCATCATCAACTAATTGAGCATAAGTGTGCAATAAACTGCGATATACGCACAAGCGCGGACAAGTCGAAGTTCCGATGATGTCACTTTGTCTTTTTGCGCGTTGTTTTCTTGCTAAATTTTTATTTTCTTTCTTAATCATTGTTTACTCCTTATTTGCCCTTTGCACCGGCTTTACTTTCTTTACGGCGTACGCGTTCACCACGGTAACGGATACCATACATGTGATACGGTTCAACCGGACGCAAATCACGAATTTTACCAGCAACTAAACCGACTTTTTCTTTATCGATACCGCTAACAGAAACAACAGTACCAACACCTTCTTTACCCAAATTCAAATCATTAATTTCTGCAGGCGTTAAAACTTTAAATTTAATACCGGCTTCACCTTTTACTTCGATTGGGTGTGAGAAGCCCAAGTTCAAAACTAAATCTTCCCCTTTCAAGGTAGCTTTATAACCAACACCATGCAAAATCAAGTATTTGGAATAACCTTCGGTCACACCAATAATCATGTTTTGAATCAAACGGTTATACAAGCCATGTAAAGAACGGCTTAAATTTACATCGTTACCACGAGTAACTTTAATTTCGTCATTTTGAATTTCCACATCAATTGGTGTGCGGATTTCACGTGACAAAGTGTTGTTACCTTTAGTTACAGTAACTACACGGTCCGCATAAGTGACTTGCACTCCAGCGGGAATTTTAATGATCGTTTTTCCAACTCGACTCATTTGTCCCTCCTTACCAAACCCAAGCGAGGACTTCCCCGCCCAAGTTCATTGCTCTAGCTTGTTTATCGGTCATAATACCTTTTGAAGTTGAAATCAAAGCGATACCCAATCCCGACAATACACGCGGTAATTCTTCAACCCCAGCATAAACGCGTAAGCCAGGTGCAGAAATACGACGTAAACCTTGAATGACTTTTTGTTCGCCATTTTCCATTTTGAAAGTAACTTTCAACATTTTTTTACCTTCGCTTGTTACATTTTTCACATCTTCGATGTAACCTTCTTGTTTCAACACTTTAGCAATTTCTGCTTTGATGTTGGAATGAGGTACCATAACGCTTTCGTGACGAGCACGGATAGCGTTACGAATACGGGTCAACATATCAGCGATTGGATCTGTTGTTACTACATTTGCCATCTTCTTTCTCCTTCTCCTTTTACCAACTTGATTTAGTGAATCCTGGGATTTCACCGTTTGCGACTTTTTCCCTAAAACATACACGACAGATACCATACTTTTTTAATACAGCGTGTGGACGACCGCAGATGCTGCAACGCGTATAATCGCGCACTTTACATGGTTTTCCGTTTAAACGACCTCCGCGTGCTTGTTTTTGTTTTAATGCAGCTCTAGCCATTATTTAACCTCCTTTTTGAAAGGCAAGCCCAATTGTTCTAATAATTCTAGGCCGTCTTCTTTATTCTTCGCTGTTGTAACGATGGTAATATCCATACCACGCACTTTTTCAATTTTTTCATAAGAAATTTCAGGGAAGACTAATTGTTCCTTAAAACCAAATGTATAGTTTCCGAATTGGTCAAAGCTTTTACGAGACAAACCAGAGAAGTCACGAACGCGAGGCAAAGCTACTGATACAATTTTATCAAAAAATTCGTACATAATTTTGTTGCGCAAAGTAACTTTTGCACCATTCTTTTGACCTTCACGGATTTTAAAGTTTGAAATACTTTTCTTTGCAGTTGTAATCATTGGTTTTTGACCAGTAATCATACCTAATTCTTCAACAGCAGCTGTCAAAGATTTTGTATTATCCTTAACATCGCCCAAACGGGTATTAACTACAATTTTTACTAATTTTGGAACTGCATTAACATTTCCATATTTAGTAGCCAAACTTGGCACGACTTCCTTTACATATTTTTCATGAACACGATTAAGGAATTTTTTTGCAGATTTAGTTTTCTTTACTTCTGCCATTATTTTTCACCTCCCGTTGTTTCAGCTGTTGCAGCTACAGTTTTTTTAGCAGCTGGTTTCTTAACTGTAGATTCAGCTACATGTTTAACCTCACGGCGTTGTAAAGGTTTCTTTGCAGTTTTTTCTGCAGTTGCAGCTTCTTGGTTTTCTGCGTCTTTAGCTTTTGCTTTAACAAATTTTTTGTCTAATACATTGCCGCATTTTTTGCAAATACGGTGTTTAACATCAGCTTCAATTTTGTGTCCGATACGAGTAGCGTTACCACATTTACCGCAAACAACTTGAACATTAGAAATGTTAATTGAACCTTCCATTTTTTTCAATTCGGATTTTTCACCTTGTTTACGCATTTTTTTATGTTTGGTAACAATGTTAACACCTTCAACTTTACAGGTGTTCTTTTCGGCATTAACAGCAATAATTTTACCTTTTTTGCCTTTGTAATTACCAGCTAAGATAACAACTGTATCCCCTACGCGGACATTAACTTTATTTACTGCATTCATTACAATACCTCCGGTGCTAAGGAAACAATTTTCATGTAACCTTTTTCGCGCAATTCACGAGCAACAGGCCCAAAAATACGAGTACCTTTAGGGTTGCCTTCTTTATCAATAATAACGGCTGCATTATCATCAAAACGGATAACAGTACCGTCTGGGCGTTGAGTTGGTGCTACCGTACGAACGATAACGCATTTAACAACATCACCAGATTTAACTTGCCCATTGGTGTCACAATTACGAACCGAAGCAATGATAGTATCACCAATTCCGGTTGAACGACGCCAAGAACCACCCACATTGTGGAATGCGTGCAAAGTTTTTGCCCCTGTGTTATCTGCACAATTCAAGATCGTTTCTTGTTGAATCATCTCTTTCTTCCCCCTTACTTAACCTTCTCTACGATGCGTACCAGACGGAAATATTTGTCTTTTGACAATGGTCTGGTTTCCATAACTTCAATGGTATCACCAATTGAACATTCGTTATTTTCGTCATGGAATTTGAAGCGTGAAGTTTTTGTTACGACTTTTTTATAAAGCGGATGTGGAACTTTACGAGTAATTTCCACTACTCCCGTTTTATCCATTTTATTGGAGACAACTACACCGCGTAAAACTTTACGACGATTACGGGTAAGTTCTGCCTTTGGAGCTGCGGCTTTAACTGAAGCCTTTGCAACTGTTTTCTTTTCTTCGGTTGTTTTAGCATTAGTAGCCATTATTTTGCCTCCCTTAATTTCAACACCGTCAAAATGCGTGCGATGTCTTTTTTAACTGTTTCCAATTGTTTTGGATTTTTTAATTGACCTATAGAATGTTGGAAACGCAAGTTAAACAATTCTTGTTTTTTTGATTTGTAAGCAGCACTTAATTCGCTGTCTGACATTTCGTGATAAATTTTAGCTCTATCCATTTGCTACCTCCACTTTTTCTGCTACAGGCGCAGCAGCTTCTTGTTGTTCGCGGGTAATAATTTTGCATTTAACTGATAACTTGTGCATACCTAAACGCAAAGCTTCGCGAGCATCGGCCTCTTTTACACCTTGGATTTCGTATAAAACGCGACCTGGTTTAACAACAGCCACCCACAATTCTGGGTTACCTTTACCACTACCCATACGAGTATTAGCAGGTTTCTTAGTAACTGATTTATGTGGGAAGATGTTAATGTAAACTTTACCACCACGCTTTGTGAAACGAGTCATCGCAATACGAGCCGCTTCAATTTGGTTTGAAGTAATCCAACCTGGTTCAGTTGCAACTAAACCGATATCGCCATAGGTTAATTTGTTACCGCGGGTAGCTTTACCACGCATACGACCACGCTGAACTTTACGGCGTTTTACTCTTTTAGGCATTAACATTATCTGTTTCCTCCTTCTTTGCTAATTTTGGCACAAATGATTTAGAATAACCACCGGAGTTCTTCATGGGGTTCAATGCCTTCTTTTCACCACCTTCGTATTTACGAGAAGTGTAACCACCATTTGAACGGCCGCGGTTGCCAAATTTTCTTTCCTCACGGTTAAAGTTTGAGCGTTGTTCACGAGTTGGACGAGCCACTTCTCCGCTGCGAACGCGTTTACCTTTAATTTCACCATTACAAATCCAGCATTTTACACCGATAACACCGAATGTAGTATGTGCTTCTGCAAAACCAAAATCGATATCACTACGCAAAGTGTGTAATGGTAAAACACCTTGTTGATAGTGTTCAGAGCGTGCAATATCTGCACCATCTAAACGACCAGATAATTGAACTTTAATACCGGTAACACCATTTTTCATAGCTTTTTGAATTGCCATTTTCATAGTGCGACGCCAAGCTTTACGACCTTCCAATTGACTAGCAATCGATTGAGCCACCAAATCAGCGTTGATATCTGGATTTTTAACTTCTTTAACATTAACTTCCAAAGTTTTTGGACTAACAATTTTTTGTAATTTTTGGTTCAAAACTTGAATGTTTGCACCTTTTTGACCAATTAACATACCTGGTTGAGAAGTGTAAATGTTAACAGTAACAACAGAGTTACGGCGTTCAATAACGATACGCGAAATACTGCAGTTGTTCAAACCGGCTTTCAAGCCATATTCGTCATTTAACAATTTACGAATTTTATGGTCTTCCAAAATGTACGCAGCGATATCTTTTTTTGGTGCTACCCAAGTAGCATTCCAGTCTTTATTTACACCCGTACGAAAGCCATTAGGATTAACTTTTTGTCCCATTATTTACCCTCCTTTTTTTCCGCTGCAGTTTTTGTTGCACTGGTTGTACGTTTCTTAGCTGCAGTTGTTTTCACTGTAGATACTGCCTTAGTTCCCAACGGTTTTACTGCGTTAGGTTTATCCGCAACTGGCTTTTCTGCTGCAGTTGACGGAATAGCCTTTGCTGCAGTTTTAGTACCTGTGGTTTTAGCTGTAGCAGTTTTTGTTGTTGTTTTTGCAGTTGTTGTTTTGGTAGCTGTTGCAGCTTTAGTTGTAGTTGTTGCTGCTTTTTGCGCTACTGTTTTACCAGCTGCTTTGTTTACATCTTTTTGACCAACTTTAACTTCGTCCAAACGAATCGTGATATGGCAAGAACGCTTCAAAATACGATCAGCACGACCACGAGCTCGTGGCATCATGCGTTTCATTTGTGGAGCGTTAGTTGCATAACATTCAGCAACGAACAAATTGTCTTTTGACATTGCCAAGTTATTTTCCGCATTAGCTGCTGCACTGTTCAAAACTTTTAAAACAACAGGACTTGCTGATTTGTTCAAGTTTTTCAAAATATTAACAGCATCTTCGTAACCTTTGCCACGAATCAAATCCAAAACAAATTTAACTTTAGAATTTGGAATACGAATGTAACGGGCAATTGCATAAGGGCGCTTGTCACGATTAGCTTTTTTGCGTTCTGTTCTTTCTTTAATTCCTCTGCTCATTTTGTTACCTCTCTTAACCTTTTTTACCTTTTGCTGCAATGGCTTTAATACCACCATGAGATTTGAAAGTACGCGTTGGCGCGAATTCGCCTAATTTATGTCCAACCATTTCAGATTTAACATAAACAGGAATGTGTTTACGACCATTGTGTACAGCAATTGTGTGACCAACAAAAGCTGGCAAAATTGTACAAGCACGGCACCAAGTTTTCAAAACTTTTTTCTTGCTTTGATCCGCATTCATTTCTTCGATACGGCGTACTAATTTTTGGTTAACATAAGGTCCTTTTTTAATACTTCTACTCATTATTTTTTATCCCTCCTGCTTAAAATAAAGCGATTCGATGGTTTATTTTGTTTACGAGTTTTGTGACCCAAGGTTTTCTTACCCCATGGAGATACCGGAGAAGCAAATCCGACAGGAGATTTACCTTCACCACCACCGTGTGGGTGATCACAAGGATTCATAACGACACCACGAACAGTTGGACGAATGCCCATATGGCGTTTACGACCTGCTTTACCCAATGAAATCAACTCGTGATCCAAGTTACCAATACGACCAATTGTTGCGTAACAGCTTTCTGGGACACGGCGTGTTTCACCAGAAGGCATTTTCAAAATTGCATAACCGTTATCGCGACCAGCCAAAGTTGCATACATACCAGCGGAACGAGCAATCTTTGCACCAGCACCTGGTTGCATTTCAATATTGTGAACCATAGAACCAACTGGAACAACCGCCAAAGGCATAGCGTTACCAATTTTTACTTCAACTTTATCACCAGCAATAACTTTATCACCTTTTTTCAAATCTAATGGTGCAATGATGTAGCGTTTTTCACCATCAACATAATGCAACAAAGCGATGTTAGCAGTACGGTTTGGATCATATTGAATCGAATCAACAACCGCTGGAACCATGCGTTTATCGCGCTTGAAATCGATGATACGATAATGTTGGCGATTTCCACCACCGATGTGACGAGTGGTAATACGACCATAAACATTTCGACCACCGGTTTTTTTCTTTTTAGCCAACAAACTTTTTTCAGGCTTAGCGTTTTTGTCAATTTCTTCGAAAGTTGACATGGTTTTAAAACGAGAACCTGCACTTCTTGGTTTAAATCTTTTAATACCCATTCTTCACACTCCTTATTGTAAACTCTCGAAAAATTCGATTGGTTTACTATCTTTTGTCAATTGAATATAGGCCTTTTTCCAAGCCGATTGACGACCTTCATGTTTGCCTTGACGCTTAACTTTACCTTGATAATTGATAGTAGCTACTTTTTCGACTTTTACACCGAAGATTTCTTCAACGGCATTTTTAATTTGTAACTTATCAGCATCTGGATGTACCACAAAACCATATTTTTTGGCTTTAATTGAGGAGACACTTTTTTCACTAACTAAGGGACGAATAATTACATCATGCGCAATCATTTTGCACCTCCATATTGTTTTTCAATAGTTTTAACGGCATCAACCGAAAGAACTAATACACGGTGGTTAACAATATCCATTACCGACAATTGTTCACCAGTAGTAACTTCAGCGTGAGGAAGATTTTGTACCGCACGGATAAAGTCAATATCGTATGGATTAACAAACATAACTGATTTGTTTTCCAATTTTAATTTTTCAATCATATTAGCAACTAATTTGGTTTTTGATTCTTTCAATTTCAAATCTTTAATTACCAATAATTCTGCATCAGCTAATTTAGCCGAAATTGCAGATACGAAAGCTGCTGATTTTTTCTTTTGATTAATTTTTGTAGAGAAGTCTCGTGGCTTTGGAGCAAAAACAACACCACCACCAGTAAATTGTGGACCTTTGGTAGTACCTTGACGAGCATTACCTGTACCTTTTTGACGATAAGGTTTCTTTTTATGTCCACGAACTTCAGACATTAACAAAGTTGATTTTGTACCTTGGCGTTGGTTGTTATTTAACGCAACAGCAACTTCATGAATTAAAACATCATTACGATCAGCACCAAAAACTTCTTTGCTAACTTCTAATTCTTCAACCTTTTTTCCTGATTTATCAATAACATTAATTTTCATTTGTTACCTCTCATAATTGCACTTTTAGCTTGTTGAACAGTAACAACACGACCACTAGGACCAGGAATGCTACCTTTAATCATTAAGCAATTTTTTGCAACATCGACTTTTACAACTTGCAAGTTTTTAACTGTAACTTGTTCGTTACCATAATGACCTGCCATGTGTTTATTTTTCCAAACACGGCCTGGGAATGTACGACCACCCATCGCACCTTGCGCACGGTGAACAGGACCACCACCATGACTCATACGACCGCGAGCATTGTTCCAGCGTTGAATTGCACCAGTTGTACCACGACCACGAGTATTAGATGTAACATCAACCAAGTCACCTTCAACAAAAACATCACATTTGATTTCTTGACCTAATTGATATTCGGAAGGATTTTCAGTAACAAATTCACGCAATACTTTTTTCGGTGTAACACCAGCTTTTTTAAAGTGTCCTTCTTCTGGCTTAATTGTTAAATTTTTCTTTTGTTCAATTGCACCAATTTGAATTGCGTCATAACCATCGGTTTTTTGTGTTTTAATTTGTGTGACATAGTTAGGTGTAGTTTCAACAACAGTAACAGGAATCACTTTACCTGTTTCATCAAATAACTGTGTCATGCCAATTTTTTTACCAATCATATATTTTTTCATTGCGCACTACCCTTATAACTTAACTTGAATATCAACACCCGCAGGCATTTCCAAACGCGTTAACGCTTCTACGACTTTTTGGTTTGGATTGTAAATATCAACCAAACGCTTGTGAGTTCGTGATTCAAATTGTTCACGACTATCTTTGTATTTGTGCGGACTGCGGATAACCGTTACAACTTCACGAACGGTTGGCATCGGCACAGGACCAACGATTTTAGCCCCATTTCGTTCTGCGATTTCACGAACACGACCACAAGCAGCATCAACAGCTTGATAATCATACCCAGACAAACGCACACGAATTTTTTGTTTTTGTTCTGCCATTTTCTTCTCCTTAATTTATTTTATCATATTTGGGTTTCCTGTCTTTGGCCGTGTGTTTCTTTTTTTTGCTCACACGCAACAGGCTTGCCAAACGCAGATTTAAAATTATACATTTTTAAGCAGCCAATGTCAACACTTATTCATCTATATCTTTACGCATTTTACGCTTCAACTTACCCGACAACGAACTAGCCACCACTGCCCCAGTAAATAAGATTGCAGCAACAATGAAATACGGCAAAGTGTTAATAGCTAACATAACAATAATTTCTTGAGGTTTTTCCTCTCCTTCAACAAATTGAAGATTTCGATATAAATTTTTTAAATCATTAATTTCACTATCAATATCTGATCTAGTACAAAGTGTTGAAATTTTATTTTTCACTAAAGCGGTTTTGATTATTAGTTCGTCGTATTCACCTTCTTGATAAATTTTCTGATCCAAATCTTCACAGACTTCAATCCAAGCTTTTAGCAATGCTGTTCTGTCCTCAACTCCAACCTCTTGCAAACTTTTAACTGCAGTTTCTAAGTTTTTTCGAACCTGAGAAATTGACATATTATGAGCTGTTATTTTATTTGCTGCCAGCAAGCAAATTTGCATTTTATCCCAGCTTTCTTTGGTATAATTAGCGCGAACAAGCCCCGAACAATAAGCCTTCAAACGGCCAAGCGGACCAGAATCACGCACATCCGCAGTCAAACTTTCGTAAGAATCGCGCAAGCCTGTCCAGATTGTTTCAATCACAGCATCATTTGCAGCACTTTTTTCAGCTAATAAAGTTTTAGCACCTTCAGTTAATTCCATAAATTTATTAATAATAGAAACATCATTAGTTTCAATAAAATCTACAGTATCCATTAAATCAATTACATCAACTAAATTTTGTAACTTATCTCTCCATTCAGCACTTTCTAAATACTGAGCATTTTCTTCTTTTGAAGGATATTTCATAATATCAATATAATCATCTAGTTGAGTTAAACAATAATCAATTTCATAATCATAACTATTGGCAAAATCGTTTAAAACAGCTTCCGCACGATAATAAACAGTTTTAAAGTTTTCCCAAAAATCAATTTTGAACAACAATCGCTTATCTAGGTTTTTCAGGTGCTTGCCAGCAGTTGTAAATCTCCCGCTTAAGTCATACTCAATGTCTTCATTATTACTTTTTACTTCACTCTCATAAACAGCTGTATAAATCAAATCGCCAGTTTTATCCCAACCCTTAAATGGAGTATTTGTTGTTAGACCTGGAAATAAATCTTCATATGCCGGCTCTACCGTGTCACCATGTTCATCAAGATAAACACATGCGTTTACGGTTTGATTCTTGGCATTAAAAGTTGCAATGCTTGCATTTGTTTTTATTGTAACTGTTTCTGGAGTAAACCAACGCTCAGGAATTGCACTTGCATTTGTATAGATAACTTGATTAGCAAAAGCATTTTTGGTGATATCAGTCACAGTGTCTGGGATAAATAAATTATCAACAGCGCGCTTACCCCACACCCAATCCGCAATCTTTGTTACGGAAGCAGGAATACTAGTACCGCAACCAGCTAGAATTAAAGTATCATATTCTTCATTTAAAGTATCATTTTCCTCTTTCGTTTTAGTTAACAAACAATTTGCTTCAGCATCAAAAAAATATTTAGTGTTTGTATTAGAAATAATAATATTGGTTAATTTTACCATTTCAGCGAATGCCTTACGAGCACTAAGATTCAACTCTACATCATCCGCTAAATCCAATGTTTTGACATTTAAACAGTTCTCAAAACAATTTCCCGCTAACTCACCATTACTATCCAAATCTATAGTGTCTAATGATAGACAGTTCGTAAAAGCACCTTCTTCGACAAATTTAACAGTGGAAGGTATTTGGATTGATTGCAAAGCAATACAATTCTTAAAAGCATATGCACCAATGTTGGTTACATTTTCTCCCATAGTTACAGTCTGCAAATTCACACAACCAGAAAAAGCGCCTTTGCCAGTTTCCGCGTTACCCATAATATGCGTAACAGTATTTGGAATTTTAACTTCTGTTAAATTACCATGATTTGTAAAAGCCGTTTCCGCCAAAACAGTTACAGGATAAATTTTATTATTTTCACCAGTAATGGTCGCTGGAATCTCACATTTTGTCGCTTCATAATCATAAAATTCCAAAATAACAGCGATATCATTTTCTAAACGAAAATTAAATTCCTGAGCATTACTATTTTGATTTTTTCGAATTCCTTTATAACCAATTAATACATAAGCACAAAGTCCTGCGACGACAATTAAAAGCACAATAGAAAGAAACGACATTAAACCTCTCACTGTCGCTGTGTTGCTTTTAATGTATGTCTTTGGAGTTTCGTCTTGACTTGTGCTCATTTGTCACCCCTTAAACATAGAAAATCTTCATGTTCAACATAAACGAAATTGCTTGAATCAAATAAGATAAATTCATATGAATATTCTTTGGGGTACAATCAATAATAATATTGCTTCCTTCCTTACGGCAGCCATATTGTTTTAAAATAGCAACTAAATTCTTGATAACATCTGGTTCGGATAATTCAAAGATTTGGTCCAATTCTTTTAAAGTCGCACCTTCATCGCTTAAATAAAATCTTCCGTCATTGGTAACAATTAAATAAATTTCATACAACCCTGAGCCAACTTTGTACATCGGAACAGCAATCGGATATTTTTGGTTGCTAATTTTACCAACCTTAATTTTATCACGGAAAAACTTTTCTAATTGCTCTTCTAGTTTCATATGTAACATTATATACTATTTTAATTATAATTTCAAAACACATTTTACGGCCAAGTCAAAAAGGTGTTCACGCATATCATTGCGCGCATGCCAGTTGCGATAGTCCCACCCTTCCTTATGAACCAAGTCACCGGCATACAGTAAAACGGCACAATCTAACCCTTTAAATTCAGCCACAGCGTAATAAGCCGCACACTCCATTTCAACTGTTACGCAACCCTCTTGACGACGCATCTCAACCTTATCTGGAGTCTCACGAAAGGAAGCATCAGTTGTCCATGTTTTAACTTCAATAAAATCTTCATTTTCGGATTGTAAACATTGCACCACTTTCTGTCTTACGGTTTCTTTAATTAAAACTTCTCGAGCTGGAGGTAAATAGTGGTAACTGGTACCTTCATCACGCACAGCCGCAGTCGCCAATAGTATTTTCTCACCTGTTACGGTATCATCTAAAGTACCAGCGCCACCGCAAACCACAAACTTTTCAACTCCTATTGCTGATAAGATTTCCATCATGCGTGCAGCTTGCGGTGCGCCTAATGGACACAAAAGAACATAAATGGATTCACTTGGAGTATTCAATTGATACACTTCTGGACGCTTTCCTTCAATGCGCAATTTGAAAGCCTGAAATATCTTGTAACTAGTCTCCATCTTTACAACAACATCTTGAAAATATGTAATCAAGCATCGCTTAATTTTTGAACGCTGTGGATAAATATCCGTTTTTACTTTTGTAATTGAAGATTTACTTGGATCAAATTCCAAAATTGGATATGGTTGTTTTTCAATGCTATAACCGTGTTTGTTTACAGCAACACGCTCTTCACTGTTTGCCGTCAACATGTCATATTTATGTTCTTCACTCATGTAAAAATGTTACCTTTCTACCTTATTTTTTGCAAGCATATTTATATTTAGTGACAACTTTCTTGCAAAATTTTTTAAGTGCTGGTCAAGATGGTTTGCGGTTAATCGCAACTGCTGTCTTGCCCGTGCTCTTCCCATTTTTTGTTTTAACGACCTTAATATTAAATCTAACCAAAAGCACAAAGCCGTGGTTAGTAACTCTTCTTTCATACCTGTCTGGCTATCCAAACGGCGCAAGATTGACGCAATCACTTTATTTGCAAAATCGTTTAAATCTACAACAGGCGCAACAACTATCAATCATAACATCAACCCCCAGCCCGATTTTTGTTATAGCGACAGCTGGCGTTGTTTTATTAAGAAATCTTAAATTAGGTTGCATAATATTTATTTGCTCCATTTTCGGTGCTCTAATTAATGGGTGGCTATGGAAGCCAAAACAAACAAATTTATTAAAACAAAATCATCTCCCTTTAAAACCTAACGCAACAGCGTCCACACATTTTTTTCAAAATCTTAGTAATGCTCTCACCAGCTCAACAAATGCAATTATAAATGTATGTGGCGTAATTTTATTTTTCTATATCTGTGCACGATTAATCAAATTACCACCAATACTAGCTGGGTTACTGGAAATGACAACAGGAGTTGCCGTAACCACAAATCCGTATCTTGTACAATTTTTTGTCACATTTGGCGGATTTTCTGTTGCGATGCAACAGCAAGTTTTTCTGCAAAGTTTTAAAGTTAAATTTAGTTCTTACCTCGCATACAAAATCACACACGGGATTTTAGCCTGCGGTTTACTTGCTTTATACCTGTTATTTTTGAATTAAATAAATCCAAACTCGGCCATAACGGCGTGCATCAATAATTTGTTCATGTTTAAACTCACGGTCCGTTTCAAAAACAATTAATCCATGCTTAATCGCATTAAGAGCTTGTTCTCCGTAATTGCTATCATAAGGAGGATCCAAAAAAATCAAATCATAATCACCATCAATCGCTGCCAAAAATTCTTTTTTCGTTACCAAACAATTTTGCCAAATATGGCCTATGTTCTTTTTAATGACATTTACTGCCAACGCATCATGGTCGTTAAAATGCACATATCCAGCCCCACGCGACAAACATTCAATTCCATAAGCACCTGTACCAGCAAACAAATCCAATACTCGAATCCCATGAAAATCGATCAAATTACTTAACAGATTAAAAACATTTTCTTTAACACGATCTGTTGTTGGACGCGTCTTATCTGCATAATATTCAACTAATTTCTTCCCACGATGAGTTCCTGCAATTATCCGCATGATAAATCATATATCAAACTATGTTATCTGTTCAAGTTAATTTCCGCACAATATTAAAAAATGTTGCGACTATCAAAAAGCATTTAAAGCCCGGCACAAAATTTTGCGCTGTCGTAAAATCAAACGCTTATGGATTCGGTTTGAAACGCATCAGTAAATTACTCGCACCACATGTAGACTGTTTTGCTGTTGCTACATTGAAAGAAGCCATTGAATTAAGAGAAAATAGAATTACGCAAGACATCTTGTTATTTGGCATTTGTGAAGATATAAATGTAGCCATAAAAAATGATATAATTATCACTGTGGAAAGTAGAACCCAAGCCAAACTTTTACACAAGAAAAATCTTCACCCGCGAATTCATTTAGCGGTTAACACAGGCATGAATCGTTTCGGCATATCCTCCGTACATGAATTACGCGAAACGCTGCAAATCTTAAAGCAGGACCGCATAGAAGGCGTTTATACGCATTTAGCATACGAGAGCGACAATTTAAATGCAGTTCAACAAGCTCTTGTTCGATTCAAAAAATTTACAAGCATTTGCCAAAAATCTTTTCCACACATACTTATTCATGCAGGATGCAGTGGTGTCATTTCATACAAACCTGCGCACTTTGATATGATGCGAATCGGAAAAGCTTTGTATGGCGGAATTCCTGAAACGCAAACCGCGTTAACAGTCACCTCCCAAATAATTGCCGTACAAAAAATCAAAGAAGGAATGACAGTTGGCTACAATGGAACATACACTGCATCTTGTCCGACAGCCATTGGCATCGTACGCGGTGGATACGCAAATGGACTTCCCATGCAATTTAGTAAGTCGGATCGTAGCCATGTCGTT
>JAZSRL010000008.1:0-177178 GCA_045538455.1 Clostridia bacterium
CTACGATCCGACTTTTCTCGTCGGGAAACAGGTCTGCCCTCTTATCGGTCGCATTTGTATGGATTATTGTTTTGTTGATGTTAGCAAAGTTACTAATCCCCTAAACAAACAGGTAACATTTATTTGTCAAGAGAAGGGACAAACCCTATTCGACATGGCGCAACAAGCGCATATGATAACCTGTAATTTATTGTTGAATCTAAATAGTCATCAAAAATCTTAACTTGTAAATGTATAACGATTTAACGGTCGACTTTCGGGTTTAAATGCCTGGTTCCAATCTGATGTCTTATTAACATAAACCGTGACAGAATGGGTAATCGTATTATCAAAAGCATTGATGTCAACATTAGCAATCTTTACAGAAGTATTGTTGTGCTTCATATAAATTTTATCGACACTATTATGTAAAAAACTAAATGCGTTAGCATTAATCTTTACATCGGGATTTGTAAAGCGTAATGTGATTTTTAAATTTGGGTTATTAACATCGCCAGCATTAACAAACGCGTACCCACCAATTGAGCTTTCATTAAAGATGTAGTCGTTTGCATCACCTGTGTAATAAACATATAGTAACTTACCCTTCCATACAATACGGTTTATTCGTTTTCCCGTAATATCACGAACATCGTTAATATTAGTATTCATAAAGATACCATCACCGACAGTAACAAAATTATAATTACCATTCTTGCCATCGGAAATAATCAAATCAATCAAAGCATTGGAAACCATATTCTTATCGTAACGGAATGCAAAGTCACCAATACTATTAATTGCTGGCAAATCTGTACTTTCTTGGAATTTTACATCAATAAGATTAATACAAGACTGGAATGCACGCTCTTGCAAAGTTTTAAGCGCAACTGGCAACACTAAATTTGTGATGGCTGTATTATTAGCAAATGCTTCACGCCCAATTGATAATTGTTTTTCACCAGATACTTGTTTATCGTTGTAGACTATTCCCTTTGTTTTATGAACAAAGACAAGTTTTTTTGTGTTAACACTTTTGAAAGCTATTTGTTGTATGTCACTCACAGCCCCCCCGATAACAACTTCTGATAAATTGGTATTTTTCAAAGTACCTGCAAAGGCATTAGCTTTAATTGTAGAAACAGGCAACATAAAACCATTATAATATTTTGCAAAAGGAATATTTAAACTTGTGATTGCCGTATTCGCAATACCAGTTACCGCAAATGTCTTATCATTTAAAAGTTCATAATTAAGATTAGAAGTAACTTTTTCGTAAAGTGCATAATATTTGTAAACCTTACTGCTGCCTAAGTAATTTGCGATTCCACTATTTAACTCTGTCTTAGCGGTTTTATTAGGTAATATTCGTTCTTTAATATCAATATTGTTCCACATTAAACTGTCAAAGTCATTTGGTAAAGTTGCCGAAGTTTTCCAACCAATAAATTGATAAGTATCACCTTCGAGAGTGGTAAATTTTTGATCCACACCTGGTAAATAGATATTGCCAAGATAATTATAATATTTGCTTAAATCTTTTAATGTATATTGAGTACCTAAACTATCAACAAAAACATTTGGTACATATGATACATTTGTTGTCCCATCAAATAGATAGAATTGAACTGGATAGTACTGCCAACAATCTTGACCAGACGCATCAAATTTTACGGTATATTTATCACCTTGTATTGCTTCACTAATACCAACTTTATAAGTTTCACCTACATAGAAGAATTTGTTTATGTCTGTTATATTCCACCCAATAAATTGACACCATTCTTTATCAAATTTAAAATAATCGTTATTTTGCGCGTCAAAAACTTTAAAGGTTTGTCCATACACATATTCAACTATTTCATCTTTTCCATTGAAGGTAAAAATAAATGTTTTTTTGTAAGATTGAATAAAAGGATTACTGTAATTAATTTTATAGATATTATTTGTACTAATAAATATAGGAGTATTATCCGGAATACCCAAAATTCCACGCAAATCTATTTTTTCATTTTCAGCCATAATGCTGTTAATTTTATCCCAGTCACAAGCCATCAAAGCATATGGTTCAATCTTTTCAACAGATTTTTCAAAATATAAATTTCCTGTTAGATAATTTAATTTTACTTTATCTAATTTGATAGTAGGCATCACATACATAACATGTGTTAAAGCATTTGGATAGCTTATATCATCAACATAATAAACAATACTATCTCGAATAAAGGCATAACTTGTACGAGTTGTTGTATCGTCACCAAAAGTGACAGTTTCTAAATGATTTAAAATACCAGCCAAAGCTTGTGCCGAAATGTTTATTTTTTGAGATGATTGTTGAATTGTCGGCATGATAATATGCGACATTTCACCATTAAAGATAGCATAATCTTCAATCGTAAATTCTTGATCTGCTTCTAAATTAAAACCAAGGTTAAGTTTTGATAAACGCAGATCGGACAAAGCATATGATGCAATGCGTTTGATTGAAAGATTATTTAGGACATCAAATAATTCATCTGAATTTAAATTAATATGACTAGGTACTCCATAAAGTGTAGTACAATCTTGGCTAACCAATAGACCTTTCGTACTAGACACAAAATCATATTTGCTGCTGGGATTAAGGACTTCACTTAAGGAATCGTCATTGATAACGCGATAACCTTTTTGCACACGATAAGCTTCAAATTGATCACCAACAACTGGACTTGCAGAGATCACTAAGTTTTCGCTGATATAGAATTCTTTAATTGTATTACATTGAATTGCACGCGGTTCTAAAATAATATTTCCAGTAGCAGGTAATATTACCCTTACTTCTCGGTTACTATTTATAATCACTTGTCCTGCACTTAAAGTATAACTTCCACCAGGGAATGCAACAATGTCAACATTTTCATTAACTAAAATTGATTGTTTGATATTTTTAATTCCTAAAACGGTATAACCTTCAATGTTTTCAATTTTATCATTTAAATTACAATAACATGGTTCAAATTCTAAATCAAAATCAATCGCTGGTAAATATTCCCCTGGGAACCACAATTTACTTTCAAAATAGACCTTTACTGGATCACCAGCAGGTTTATTAGGAACAGATGCTTTCCAACCGATAAATGCGCGAGTTGTTTGGTAATTTACCAATGCTGCATGATCCAAAACAGCATTACCATATGCGGCAAAATACTCTGAATTAATATCGACCGTGTTACCACCAAATGCAGTTTCGTTAAAGTTGTTGTTACGATAAACAGGTAATTTTAATTCGGCAAACTGATTTGTTCCATTCTTTAGATTATAATATGTAACTGTAACATGATCATTTGCATATACAGCATATAATTTTAAAATGTATTTTCCGGTATTATCCTTTCTAGCATAATGATCAATATCAATCAAACCTTGATCAACATTTGTTGTATTTGCTAATTTTAAATAATTTTCGACACCTGAACAGAAATAAATCAACGCAGGATTACCTGACAAACTGTCTGGCTCCAATCCCCAACCCACGAACTTTTCTCCGTTTTGGTTATAAGTTGGAAATCCATGGGAATCATCAGTAATTTTTAGTAAAATTTCATCTCTGCCAGTTTCACCAAAAATATAAATGTTTGAATCACTAATAGAACTATTATTAAATGAATTATGATATTCTACTTTAAACTGCTTCCTTGAACTTAAGAATTCCCCATAAATTATAATCGTATTTTTAGTAGTTGGTATCTTTGTAGTTTCATCAATTGCTACATTTTTCGTTCCATCAGAGTAAGACCAACAAATAAATTCACGACCATTAGAATCTAAAGAATTATAACTGCCATTTTCTTTTGCAATTGAAAATGGATAATAATTATAGAATAACTCGCCTTGAACTAACTGTGTTTCCAATTTATTGACATCAACATCAATCAAAACATTTTCAAAGGCAGTAACTGCTGTTTCTAATTTGTATTCGGCACGAATCGTGTGAGTTGTTTGCGCTGCATAAATACGAACTTCTAAAAGAGATCCACGGTTGTCACGCACGCTCACCGTTTCCAATTTTTTAAGATTATCAACACTTAAACATAAAAGTTGTCCCGCTGTCAGAACCGAACCATCAAACTGCCATCCATCAAATGAATAAACATAGTTATCTAGAATCGAGTCTAATTCAACATAACCACCTGTAATTAAATCTTTTTTTTCTTTTGCATCTGTTTCTTTAAATGAAAAGCGTTTTAGTTCGCCATAAGTATTCTTCGCGTAGAATGCCACGCGTAATCGTTTGGGTTCCCATTGAGCATAAAGTGTTTGTATTTTATTGCCAACAATGACATTGTCCCCCGGCTGCAATAATGTATCACCATCTGTATAAGATTGCTCAAAGCTCCAACCAATAAAGTCATAACCGAATTTTACTGGAACTGCTTGGATAACTTTGACACTATTTCCGTATGTTCCTTTCACAGAATTAAAGTCAACTTCGGACGGCCATTCCCCACCATTGGTATTAAAATTAAACAATAACCGTTGTAGACGCCAAACTGCATTAAATTCCATAACGGCTTCAACCGTTGTATCTAAATTTTGAATTGAGAAAATTTCACCAGCAGAATATAAGCGTCCAGTACTATCGCCCACTTTTTCCCAACCAGTAAAAAGATAATCAGTTTTCATATAACATTCCGCATTAGGTAAAACAATTTTTTGATCAATTTTATACGATTGAGTAAAATTACTTGCACCGCTCAGATATTTATAATCCGGCAAAATATATAAATCTTCTCCTAAATTAAATTTAGCGGTAATATCTTTTCGAGATGATTGATAGATAACTTTTATAGTTACTGCCCATTGGTCGTTAAAACTAATATTATCACCCATAAAAGTTACATCTTCGCCAAGATTAAACCCTGCATTACCTTGTAAATCTGCAGTTTTAAATTCGTGATATTTTCCCTTGTGATCATAAAAAGCATATGCGTAAATATCATCATGGTCAAAGAACCAAAGACTATTATCCTCAAGGGCAACCGGAGATGTTAAGCTCAATTCACCATAACCTACATCAGCAAAGTTTGTTGATGCTTTGTTTTCATTCCCCGCATTAGCATCGGTATAAGCTTGTATCGAATATTTGTGAACATTGATATCGTCCCAATAAACAGCACGCACAGATAATGGTGCTACCATAATATCGTCCGTCCCACCGCCAAGCGATATTAATTCCGAGCTCCAATAATATAAAAGTGGATCCAGTGATTGTAAAACTTCTCCAGGTTCATAACGAGTTCTTACATTTTTAAGCAAAGAAGCAAGTTCTGGGTTTTCACTGTCATCAAAGTAATCTGCCCAAGTATTACTTAATTGAACTTCCCAATGTGAAAATTGAGCATTGGGATTAACTTCATGTGTAAACACGGGGAAATTAATAGATTCACCTAGTTTTATTTTTTGAGACCTTAAAAGCGAACTGGTAAAACTGCTGGGATTTTGATCATAAAATTTGATGTAAAGCGTACGATAATCTAACAAAGCATTAAATGTTGTACGATAATTCGGAGGATAGAATTTATTTACATCATCGATTTGTGTTCTTTTAATTTCAGTTCCTGTGGCATCGCGTTCAATTAAAGTCCAAACACCAGTTGTTGCGTCAAAAAGCAAATCATTAAACGAACCTGCCGCATTTAAATATTGCCAACCTAAAAAACGAGAATAGTTATTCACAGGATCAACCAAAGAGGAAGCAGTTCCTAAAGTTTTTAAATTTTTCGCAACATAATAATCATCTGAAATGCGCCAATCACGCGTTAAATCATCTGCGGTCAAACCAGCAATGCTAGTATCAAAAATATTTATTTCTTTATGTTGAATACCATTCACTGACAAAACAGCATATTTTTCAGCACCGTCCCAAACAGCATAAAGAGTTTTACTACGCACAATACCTTTTGAAGTTTTAATTAAATTATCACTGTTGGGAGTTAAAGACCAGCCTAAGAAGCACGACCCAGGCTTAAGCGGTGTTGGCAATTCAACATCATCACCTCTTTTAATTTGCAAGGTTTCCAATTGTTGCGCACCTGCACCCGTATAGAAAGAAATCTTAATATTAGGAAATACAATAATTTGTGTTAGCAATATAAAAAAAAACACTCCTGCTAGTGCAGCAGTAATTAATCGGGAAAACTTAATCCCAGTAGTTAACCGTGTTGCTTTTGTATCCCCCATTACTGCAATTAGTATATTACACTTCTTTCTTTTTTTGCAAATAAAAATCGGACAGCTTTAAACTGTCTTGTGCCATGATACTATCACTTTCACAAATCACTACATCTTTACCCGGACGCAAACTTAAATAATGCATTACATTAGCTAAGTCAAAAGCATACTTACCGTCCGACAATGTTAAATGACGAATCTCTCCTTTGACGCCGAACTCAATAAAAGAAATATGAAAGTGAACCTGCGAAAAAGGTTTTAATTGTTCAAATACGCGTTGCAAATCCATCTTACCTTGAGCTAGACAATTCATATGCCCCAAATCCACTGTCGGTATTAAATGTTTTGGATCCAAGGAACAAAGGTCGCAAATTTCGTCAAGATTTCCAATTTGGGTATACTTTCCCATCGTTTCCAAACACAGCCAAAAATTCTCAAAACCATCTTTCTTTAAACGACTTAAAATTATTCGTAAACTTTCTCGACAATTTTTTAAAGCTTCCGCACGCGTCATTTGCATTTGTGAACCAACATGAATCACAAGTCGGTCGCCGCCCATTAAAGCAAGGAGCTGTAAACTTCGTTGGATATAATGATAATTTTTTTCCAGAGATTCTTGATTGGCTAAGTTTATATAATACGGTGCATGCACGGAAATTTTTACATCATATTTTGTAGCTTCGCGTCCAATAATTTCCGCAGTTTTATCTGTCATGCGAATACCACGACCGAAGCTAATTTCATAAGCATGCAATCCCATCGCCGACAACCAACGCGGAGCATCAACACTTGATTTATTACCATCTGCATAAAATTTAACATCGTTCCCTGATGGACCAAAACGCACCATCATAAGTAATCCTCCATTGATTGCATATTATTTAAAGTCACAGAATCAAGCGTAGACGCATTTGACAGTTCAAATGCACCAACTTTGGTCCTTAAAATTACCGCTGCTGTAGCAACCGTACCAAGCCGCGTTGCCAGTAATTTTGCCAAGCTGCGAATATAAGTTCCAGTTTCACATTCGATTTCGAAATAGCTACAGTTTTTCGGCAATTCAAAGGTTTCACCAATCGCTGAAAGGTCTTCAACACATTGTTGATTATCTAATAAATTGAAGCGATTAATTGCAACATTTTTTTTCGGTGGAACAAAATCAATTCCTTGCCGAGCCAACTCATAGGCGCGTTTTCCATCGATATGAACCGCGCTAAATTTAGGAACTTCAATTTCAATTTGTCCCTCCATACTGGGTAATACTTTTTGAATTTGTTCAATCGATGGGATAACTTCACTTGTTGCAACCACTTCCCCTTCACAATCCAAGGTCGCTGTTTCTTCACCCCAAACGATTAAAGTGCGATAAACTTTACTGGGGGCATGAAGCTTATTAGTTAATTTCGTTGCTCTCCCGCATAACAAAACCAAGACACCACAGGCTGCTGGATCAAGCGTGCCAAGATGACCAACTTTCTTTAATTTTAAACGGCGCTTGACCACAGTCAAAGCACGGAATGATGAAATTCCACGCGGCTTACATAAATTAATTATTCCGTCCAATTAAGCAATCACCCTGGCAAACTCTGCCAATAAAACTTTTAACAATTGTTTTAAGGAACCTTTATAGGTAGCGCCACTAGCATTTCTATGTCCGCCGCCACCAATAGCCTGCGCAATTTTTGCGACATCAATATTGCCTAAACTACGCAAAGACACATTAAATTCTCCTTTTTTTAATTCGGTTAAGAAGATACTACTAATCGCCCCATTTACATCGGTTGCGTATTTAAACAGTCCATGACGGGATTCATAATTCAAATTCCACTTCTTCACAATTTTGAATGGCAAAACCGCAATCGATAATTTTCCGTCAAAAGCAAATTTCATGTTTTTTAATACATAAGAAATCAATGGAATGTTATTCCTATCATACGCACGGAAGTTTCGGAAATTAATCGTTTCAATGTCTATTTTATGTTGCTGCATTAAAGACTCAACAACATGATGCGTGTATGCTGTTGTATTAGAAAACAAGAAGCAACCTGTATCACAAGCAATACTGGTATACAATGCGGTTGCAATTTCCAGCGTAATTTTGACTTTTAAAATTTCAAAGATTCGATAAACTATTTCGCCCGTGCTGGCATACTCTGGCATATCAATTAACAAGTCACATTGATTAAACAATGGATTACGATGATGATCCAATACAATCACTTGATTCGATTTCGTTAGTAAATCACCCCAAACACCCAAACGCGATGGGTCATTTAAATCCAGCACAATTAACAAATCAAAATGTTCCTTGTCCGCATGCAAGTTAAATTCTTTCAATTTTCGAATATAGGAAAACTTATCAGAAATTTCTCCATCAACAAAAATGGAAACATCCTTACCCTGACTTTCCAAAGCTTCCGCTACCGCAGCACAACAACCAATACAATCTCCATCTGGGTTATAATGCCCGACCACAGCAATCGTTTGAGCTTCAGAAATCATTTGTTTAATCTTTGTTACTTGCTCTTCGAATTTCATTTTTTACCTCTTGCTAATTCTGCCAATAATTGATTAATACGATCCGCATTATCTTGTCCTTTATCTTGAATAAAAACCAAACGCGGAATACGGCGTAAATTAACCACCTTGGCAACTTCGCTACGAAAGAAACCGGTAGCTTGTTGAAAGTCGGCTAAATGGCCGGTCACATAAATATCACATACGCTACCATCATCGCTCAACTCGGTACGCAAAATTGTTGCTTCACGCAAACCCGGATGATTGACTTTTGTCATCAAAGTATTTGATAACGCACGATATAAATCGGCGTTAATTCGTTCTTTCGCAATACTTTTCATGTTAGAACTTGTACTCCTTACCATTGAAGATGATTGGCTTTTGTTTTTCTCCAATGACATCAAAGATATCTCCAACTTTTAATTCGGGTGCGTCTTTTAATTTGATACCACACTCCGCCCCTTTCAACACTTCTTTTTGGTCGTCGGTTTTAACTTTCAAACTGTCAATTTGGTATTTACCGAGTTCATTTTTGCCGCGCATTAAAATCACAGTTGCGTTTCTTGTAACTTTACCATCTAAAACATGACACCCAGCAATTTGACCCGCAGCCGAACTCTTAAACAAAGCACGAACCTCAACTTTACCATAATGTTCAATTTCGTATTGCGGAGTAAACAAACGAACCATGCGTTCTGTAACAAAATCAAACAATTCATAAACAACATTAAATGAATGGATTTTTACTTTCAAACGATCAGCATTCTTTTGAATAGACGAACTGGTTTTAATATTAAAGGCAATCACTAACGCATCTGTAACAGAAGCCAAATCCAAGTCATTATCAGTTACAGTACCTACGCCTTTTGAAATGACCGAAACATGAACTTCCTCACTTTGAATATTCGCCAAAGTTTGTTCAATTGCTTCCAAACTGCCCGATACATCCGCTTTTAAAATAATATTTAATTGTTTCTTGTCGGTAATCTTCATCGCAGCAAATGGATCAAATCCTTGAATTGATTTACCCATACCAGCCTTCATGATTTTTTCTTTGTTTTTGCGTTCGGCAACAACTTGTTTCGTTAGTTTTTCATCAACAACATAAACATCAACACCAGCCGTTGGAACTTCGGTGAAACCAATTACTTGAACTGGCATTCCTGGTGTGGCTTGCTTAATGGTACGCCCAAGGTCGTCTTTCATCGCGCGCACTTTGCCACTGGTGGTACCAGCAAGTAAGGTATCCCCTACTTTCAAAGTACCATTTTGTACCAAAATTGTCACAACCGCACCACGCGTTGGATCCATTTTGGCTTCAATAATCGCACCACTAGCTTCCTTATCATAGTTTGCGCGATAATTATTAACATCGGCTAATAACAAAATCATTTCCAATAATTGGTCAACACCTTCACCGCTAACAGCTGATACAGGCATAATCATAGTGGTGCCTCCCCATTCTTCGCCAATGATGCCGTGTTCGCTTAATTGGCTACGCACTTTTTCTAAATTAAATTCTTTTTTATCACATTTAGTTACAGCAACAATCAGTGCTAAGTTTTGATTTTGAATGTGTTGAATTGCTTCTACAGTTTGTGGCATAACGCCATCATCGCCAGCCACAATCAAAACTGCGATATCGGTAATCTTTGCACCACGCGCACGCATCTTATCAAAGGCAGCGTGTCCCGGTGTATCCATAAATGTAATTTTACGATTACCAGCCACTTCTACTTGATAGGCACCAATATGTTGAGTAATACCACCACTTTCACCAGAAGCGACAGAGCTGTGACGAATGCGGTCTAATAATGTCGTTTTACCATGGTCAACATGTCCCATAACCGTAACAACTGGTGGACGAGGTTGCAAATTCTCATCGTTTGAATCAACTTGGTGCATCGCAGAAACTATTTCTTCCGAAGTTTTCTTGTTACTGCGCTCTAATTTGACACCAAACTCTTCAGAGACCAATGAAGCAGTATCAAAATCAATCACACTATTAATAGTACACATTTCCCCCAAAACCATTAATTGCTTAATGATTTGGTTAACTGGTTTACCAATTTTTTCGGACAAAGTTTTAATTGTCAAATCATCGCCGTCAATAACCACAATGTTAGACTTTTCTACTTTGACCTTTGTATCATTTTCTTTACTTTTTTTCGTACGGAAAACACGCGTTAACATACGCTCTTCAATTTCTTGTTCTTCAATAATCCCACGACGCAATAATGCACGACGGTCCATAGCTCCGCGTGGTTCTTCTCCGCCAGTATAACTCTTGCCTTTGCGTTTATTGTTGTCGAAGTTGTTAGGCTTAGGCATAAACTTTTCGGTTGGGCGAGGCAAGACCCCCACACCGCCACGAATCGCACCCACAGCAGCATTCGGACGCGCAGCTGTCCCAACAGGATGCTTTGCACCATAACCATTAGCCGTTGCTTGACCCGGAGTCCAAACGCGGTGTGGCATGCGTTGCGACCCGCCATTGCTATTATTAAAGCGCCCATCACGATTAACACGATTAAATGATTTTTGAGCATTATTTGGATTATTACGGCGCATACTATTATCTGGCGTTCCAGGACGGCCAAATAATCCAGATTTTTCGCCATAAGACTTTTTAGGAGCTTCAACCGGTGTTTTTATTGACGCAACCGGAGTTGGAACGACTTTTGGCATAACATTATTAGCAGGTGTACTTTTACCACCAGCCACTTTCGCATCATATGCCTTCTCGGCACTTAATTTTTCGTTTTCACGCTGCTTAATTAAGTCCGCATATTTACCTTGATTAATTATTTTACGAGCTTCGTCTTCTTGCTTCTTCAAATCATCTTCAATTTTTTGACGCAGGTTGACCAAAACGACTTCCAGATTTCCACGAGTTTGGCGACATCTTTCCCTTAAATTTTGAATTTCAGGTACTAAATCACCAATCGTCTTAATCTTTTCTAAAACTGCCATAACTTAGATTATATACTTTATTTTAATTATATGCAAGTCTTACATAACCAAGTTAAACACCTGTATGTCCAAAGCCACCTGTACCACGCACGGTATCACTTAATGTATCACTTAATTGAAAACAAGCTTGCACATAAGGCATAAACAACAGTTGCGCAACACGATCACCGTTACTCACTGTACGAACTTGGTTACCATGATTATGCAGAACCACGACAACTTCACCACGATAGTCAGAGTCAATAATGCCGACTTTATTGGCCGGAGCCAAATCTTGTTTACAACTTAAACCACTACGAGCACAAACAACACCAACCAATCCAACAGGAATTTCAAAAGCAACACCAGTCGAAATTACTTTGGTTTCATGTGGGGCGATTGTTACAGGTTCAGACAATACGGCATATAAATCTGCACCAGCTGAACAAACAGTTCCATAGGTAGGCACTTTTGCACCTTCAACCAAAAGTTTCACTTTAATATCCGTATTTATAACGGCATTAAATTTTTGTTTGGATTGCTTCAATTTCATTGTTAAATTCTCCTTTGTTTATTCATTTTGCCATAACACAACATCTTTGTTTTTAAGTGTTGCCGAAATATCAATTAGTCTTTGGTTAGACGAGCCACGGAACTTTAACATCGGATTTGCCAATGCTTTTT
The DNA here is from genome assembly GCA_045538455.1 of Clostridia bacterium. Taxonomy (GTDB): domain Bacteria; phylum Bacillota; class Clostridia; order Christensenellales; family UBA1242; genus RGIG8050. The sequence continues at coordinate 12,343 of JAZSRL010000008.1, forward strand.
CAAACAACCCATCCACCAAAACATCAACATAATTAAAGATTTCGCGCTCCTTAATGTTTTCAAAAGTAAACCCCGTCCAAACCCACAAAGATTTGTCAGGATATTTTTCCTTAAAGGCACGCGCTATTTCGGTTGTACCAGCAATGTTTTTTGGATGCAATGGCTCACCACCTAAAATAGATAAACCTTTTACATAATCGGCATCACACAACTGTAATAAATGTTCTAATACTGCCGGCGTCAATTCTTGACCGCCGTTAAAATCATGAGTTTCCGGATTAAAGCAATCTGGACAATGGAAAGTACAACCCTGCAAGAAAATTGAAACACGAACACCGGGTCCATTCGCAATATCCATCTTACGAATTTTATTGTAACGAATCATTATGCGTCCTTATTATCCAAATGCAAGACGCGTTCTTTAATTTCTTGAGTACGCCCCTTGTTCCAGAAGTTAGTTCCAATATAACCACATGTGCGGCGTGCAACATTTAATTTTGAATGATCACGATTACCGCAAGCTGGACAATACCATTCAAATTTGTCATCAATCAAGATTTCGCCATTGAAACCACATTGTTGGCAATAGTCGGATTTGGTATTAATTTCGGCATACATAATATTGTCATAAATAAAACGAATGACTTCCATAACCGCGTCTAAATTGTTAGTCAAGTTTGGTGCTTCAATATAAGAGATTGCCCCACCTGGACTTAATCGTTGGAATTCACTTTCTAATTTCAATTTAGAGAATGCATCAATTTCCTCAAAAACAGGAACATGATAAGAGTTAGTAATATAATTGCGGTCTGTAATGTCTTTAACTATACCGAAACGGCGTTTTAAGTTTTTTGCAAATTTATAAGTTGTACTTTCAATTGGCGTACCATAGACACTATAAGCAATATCTTCAGCAGCTTTCCATTCTGCACACTTATCGTTAAGGCGTTGCAAGACAGCTAGACCGAATTTCTTACCTTCTCCGTTATCTGTATGGCTGTGGTTAGTCATGTATTTTACACATTCATATAAGCCGGCATAACCCAATGAAATTGTTGAATATCCACCATGTAACAATTCATGAATACTTTGTCCTTTTGGCAAGCGTGCCAATGCTCCATGCTGCCACAAAATCGGCGCAACATCACTGGTTGCTTTGGCTAAACGCTCATGACGGATTTGTAACGCTTCGTGACATAGCTCCAAGCGTTCGTCCAAAATCTTCCAGAACTTTTCCATATTCTTTTCCGAAGATAAAGCAGCATCAACCAAGTTAATCGTGACAACACCTTGGTTAAAACGACCATAGTATTGTGGTTTGCCTTTCTTATCGACATAAGGTGTCAAGAAAGAACGACAACCCATACATGGATAACATTGTCCTTCACCATTTGCGTCAATCTTTAATTGCTTCATAATTTTTTCCGAGATGTAATCTGGAACCATGCGTTTCGCTGTACATTCGGCAGCCAACTCGGTTAGGTAATAATACTCACCCTGCGGATTCATATTGCACTCTTCCAAGACATATAACAACTTGGGGAAAGCTGGCGTAATGTAAACGCCTTTTTCGTTTTTCATACCTTGAATGCGTTGGCGTAAGAATTCTTCAATAATCATTGCCAATTCTTTTTTGTATTCTTTGGTCTCACCTAAATACATACAAACCGATAAGAATGGAGCTTGACCATTGGTCGTTGTCATTGAATTAATTTGATATTGGAAAGTTTGAACGCCATCGGTAATTTCGCGTTTAATATCTTCATCTGCGAACTTCTCGCATTGTTCCTTTGATAAACCGCGTGCTTTATAGCGCTCCAAATAGCGTTTGTAACTGTCACGAACAAACGGCGCCAAATGAGTTAAAGTAATTGTTGCACCGCCGTATTGACTGGAAGAAACAGCCGTAATCAATTGTGTCGCAATTGTCATTGCTGTCAAGAAACGATGTGGTCTTTCAATCATAACACCATTAATATTGGTGCCGTTATTCATCATATCTTCTAAGTTAATTAAGTCACAATTATGTAACGCATTTTGCGCAAAATAGTCTGCATCATGGAAATGAATAATCCCATCATCATGGGCTTTCACAATTGTTGGCGGTAACAACAAACGACGAGTAATATCCGTACTGGTAATTCCGGCGATATAGTCGCGCTGCGTAGTAACAACTCGCGCATTCTTATTGGAGTTCTCCGTGTTCCAATATTCACTTTCGCCGTTGATTAATTCCTTAATCGCAATATCCGTGGTATTGCTTTGACGCACTAGCTCACGGGTATAACGATAGATAATATATCGTTTTGCTAAATGGAAATGTCCTAGTTTCATTAAGCGTTGTTCAATAATGTCTTGAATATCTTCAACCAACAAACGCTTCTTCTTTAAACCGGTAATATAAGCCAAAATTCCTTCAATTTCTGCATCAGTTGCTTGCTCTTTTTCTTCAACCTCACGATTCGCTTTTTTGATTGCAATCTTGATTTTATTAGCATCAAAGTCAACAATTTTCCCATTTCGTTTTACGATTTTCATGTTTTTTCCCTTTTAATGTCGCAGTACGACCGTATATTGATATGTTAGCACAACTTTTTTCAATGTCAAGAAAAATATCCCACATCTTGTGGTGTATAATGCAAACACACCACAAGATACAAACGCGCAAAATTTTGTGCGTTGCAGCACTTTTTTATTTGTTTTCAATAATTTTATTTATCAAAAATGACTACTTTGGCGTTGGGAATCTTCAAGCCGGCAAAATCATTATCTTCGGGGACACCATTAAAGTATCCCGCAATTACACGCCCGATACAGCTATGCCCTACAACCAAAATATTTTGGTCTGGATACTTTGGCAATACTTCATCAAAAAAGCTGGCAACGCGTTGATACAATTCAGTGACAGTTTCCATACCAAAAGCTTGGATTTGTCTGTCATAGACACCAACCTTCCAACGATTAAAAGTTAATGAACTGGTGGGCTGGTTTTCTAGTTTGCCGTAAGAACGCGCTTGAATCCGTGGGTCGTAGACTGGCACAAGTTCTGGATGATATTGTAAAATTGCCTCACAAGTTTGTTTTGCACGCAAAAACGGAGAACAATAGCACGCTGCAAATTCTACATCCTTCAATGATAGAGCTGTTTGTTGTGCCTGTTCAAATCCATGCTCGTTTAACGATACATCAGGCGTTGGAAAAACTTTGTTTACATTCGAATCCGTTTGCCCATGTCGCACAAAATAAATCATTACTACCTCCAAATAAACATTAACATAATTTCACAAAATTAAGCTAATAAAAATTATTAATATCATGCAGGCTTTTAAAACCATTATTATTTCTTTTTATTCATTTATAACTCAATTTGCAATTTAGGACCTGTGAACTTATCTTGCAAAAACAATAGTCAGCCGCAACTAAACCTGCAAATATCTAAAACATACTCACAAAGTTTTATTTTTGATATAATGACTAGCGTTTATCCTAAAGCTTTGAACAAGTTTCAGAAAAGAATCCATTTTATAAAAAAAATGGAAAAAGAAAGCCAAGGATTCGCGGAAGATTTCATTCGTGCCGTAAAAGCTGAAGAAGAAGAAAGCCAAGGATTAGCGGAAAGTTTAATTCGTGCCGCAAAAGCTGGAATTAAATTACCAGAATTGGAGCCTGCAAAATCTGCAGAACCAGAAAGAGAAATTTAATTAGTTTTAAATACAAAAATACGAGTGAAATCCACTCGTATTTTTTTTTGCAATTCTTAATATTGATTATTTTTTTACATTGTTCTATCGCTTTCGATATTTTGGTTGTTATTTGCCACCTTTTCTTGTGACTCTATCAAGAATTTATAATTTTGCAAAAGACCTGACGCCTGCTTTAATTCCATATGTTTAACGGCATCATCAGGACCCAAACCTTTTCCACTAGTGATTTTTTCTTCTGACTTTTCTGTAAGTATAGTGAGCGCAGCAAAAACCATTTGCCTTGTATTCTCATCCATATTTTTAATCATATCTTTTAGTCCCTGAGCGATAGCATCAGCCTTAGCAGCTTCTTCCTTACTTTCTTCCGCTCTTGATGTAAATTTGGCTTGACCTAAATTCAATTCCTTAGCCCACTCAATCATCCCCTTCGCCATAGTAAAAACTTTGAATTTCTCTACATTATCCATATTTTTTCTCCTTTAAATACTTATACAGTATAATATACTAACGAAAAAAAATAAATAATTTTCAAAGCTTTGTTTCTTTAATGCTATAAAAAAACCTAAACCGACAAGTTCGATTTAGGTTACTCTTGGCGGTACGCAGGTAATGTAAATTGATTATTTGTGCCGCAAATTTATAATTCTATTTTTTTGTATTTTCCATGACAAATATTTAAAACAGAACAATTCTCATCATAATCAAAATCGTCATAGAATTCTGCTGGCAAGTTTAAGATATTCATCAGCATACACTTATTAACATTTTTGTGCGCAAAAATTATTACAGTTTGAATATCTTTCTGTTTGGACATTTTTTCAATGAAATCTGTCACTGTGTTTAATCTCGTTGATACATCTATTGGCGATTCCCCTAGGAATTGAGGTTTATAGTAAGATATCGTATTTTTCTGACAATTTTGATAAATTGTTTCATATTTTCTTTTCTTGATTTCTCGATCAATCATATGAAAAGCGCCATATGCTTGTTCTCTGAGCACATTTAAAACAAAAACATTGTCGGAATTATTTTCAAACTGCAAAATTTCATTGGCATATTCATAAGTTGCTCTTGCCCTTTGATAAGGCGAAATCAAAACAAGGGTTTTGTCTTTATCAATCCCATTTGCGACTAAATAATTATTCAACTTACGACCAATATCTTTTGATTGAGCAATTCCTTTTTCTGTTAAATCAATTTTAGCGTCTTCAATAACCTGATTTTCATCTAATAGTATATTTTCACTTTTTAGTTTTGCCCTTAACGCATTCGAAACAGACTCACCATGCCTAACTAAAAAAACATTTAATTTTTTGAATAAATTATACGGAGACTGTACTCGATTTAATATTTCTAAACCTTCATATCTGTAATACATATTTTTCTCTCCTTTTTTTGTCTTTGTAAATCAAAGTTTAAAATTCAACAACTCCTTAATTGAAGCAATCGTGATATCTGGTTTGATGAGAATTTCTTTTTCTTCTTTCTTCCATTCGTTGTTAACTTTTGATTTTAACCATGCGGTCTTTACACCTAAAATTTTTACAGAAACTAAATCCTCAACAAACTCATCACTCACAAAAAGTATTTTCGAAAAATCTTCTGGTGTTATATTTTCAAATGCCATTAAATATACTTTTAAGTTTGGCTTACGCTCTTTAATTGTTTCAGATACAATAACTTTATCAAAATATTGTGCGAGATTGTCCCGTTCCAAAATGTAATCAACATTCTTTTGTGAATTATTACTGATGATACCCAAGTAGTAACCTTGTTTTTTTAATGTCTTAATTGTTTCTACTGTGTCATCATCAATAATATGTGATTCAAGTAGTAGCCTATCGATTTTTTGCAAATCCTCTTTTGAAATTTTTAAGAGTATTGATAAATCATGATATATCTGCTCTTCATTAATTTTGCCAAGCGACAAAAGCAGTTGATAATTCTTCCAATATTTAAAAACATCTTTCCAATTTAAATTATATTTATCTAAAATAGTTTTAACTTCAGAATCAGTGTTCTTAAATGAACCCGCTAAAGTATATCCCCAATCAAAAAAGATGTATTTAATTTTATTCATTTTAAAACCCCTAGAATAGTTATAACTATTATTTATAACACAAGTCTAAATCCTGCAACAGAAATTTATAATAGTACTAAAACGACCCCGGTGGATACCCGAGTGATAATGGCACAATAATTTATAAGCAAGATATAGAAAAGAGTAAAAACAACATAAAAAATTGCCGCTTGACTTTTCGTTCAAACGACAATTGTCTGGCGGGGCCAAGGCAACATAAAGCGATAAAGCAAATTAGACTTTATATTCAATCTTTGCAGCCTATTTATCATAATCGCCGTTAATGCGTTTTTCAGCTTCTGCTTTGCTTCGTAAAGCACTTCCCCGTTGCGTTTAGCAATTATATTGATTGCATCATCTAAATATCGACCAACTAAAATAAACCGATGACACAACAAATAATAGTTTCTTTACTATCTCTGCTGCGTTCCAATGCTTTTTGGAATGGCTCACTGTTGGCAATCGTTGAATATTTACAAATTGGTTAAGTTGTGAAGAAAATCATTGACTTGTTCATAATCTTTTAAAATTATTATTTTCTTTTCATTTTTATAAAGCTCTAATATTTCAAATATTCTAGGTAAAGTATCAGCCTTAAATTTAATTATAGATTCTATAAATTCATCTTCAATTTTCGAATTATCAAAACCATCAGCCATATCAGCCGTACGATCTTTTTTAGAACGGGCAATAGCGTTTTGCAAACAAATTTCCGTATCAAGGTTAAGCAATATTACTGTATCAGCAAGTTTAACTCTTTGCTCAATTGTCGAAATATAATTGCCGTCAATAATCCAGTGATTATTGCTTTTTGCAAAGGTATCTACTTTTCTGACAAGCTCCTCGCGAGAAATACGAGTATGATTGTCGATATGATAAATCTTGTCTAAATGAAGCACTGGGCAATTAAGGATTTCTTTCAACCTAAAAGTCATTGTTGATTTTCCGCTTCCGGGACAGCCGATTACAATAATCTTTGCCATAATATATCTCTTTATTTTATCTATTTCTAGATAAAATGCAAAATACTTTAACATTTCGCTTTTCTTAATATTTTTTTTCTTCGAACTACCATAGTTCGTATTATTTACTTTTGGCGGAGACGATGAAAACTAAAACGACTTTGCCATCTTAGTCTACTTTAATACCTTAAAATTCTAAAAAGCCTAAAATTTCTTTATTTTATTCTTTACTGTTTCAAAGAATAATTTATGTGTGTCGGGGTATGTTAAATCTCGAGGGAGGTCATCAAATACACCAATTTCAGACATCTCGAAATTTGGAAGTTCTCCAAGTTCTTCAATTTCCACATAACACAATAAAGCATAAGATGAAATCTTATACACACAAATCGGCGTTACATTAATTTTTGTAGCACCTGTTTCTTCGAACATCTCCCTTTTTGCAGCAGTTAACCAATCTTCACCTTTTTCTATATGCCCACCAGGTATTTCCCAGCCATTTCGATTTTTATTTCTAGCAAAAACCCATTTTCCATGGTACTCAGATACACAAACAACTCGTGTATATTCTTTATCAGAAACATACCCTAAATTAAATATTTTTACATCTAACATTAAATGCCTCGATTTATTAGTTTAAGATATTTTATTGGTATAACAAATTAAAATTTTTTATTTTTAAATTTTGTTCAGCATATTCAATCTAGAAACACTAAGGTAAAAACAAACAAGGCATTGTGATTTTGCATAAAAAAGCCAGTTATTCACTGACTATCTTATGATTAAAATACCCGTTACCCCATTCACAAAGATGTATTCAACTCTTTTGGGTTCTAACACAAACACAATTGACTGATTATAAAAAATATGATTTAACAAACTGCAAAAGTTCGTATTATTTACTTTTGGCGGTACGGAGGTAATGTAAATTGATTATTTGTGCCGCAAATTTATAATTCTATTTTTTTTGTCTTTGTAAATCAAAATTATTTCGCAAGTTTCAAAAGCTTGCGCCCGTACCGATTTTTTTTGTAATTAATTCGTAGGCTTTTTTTACATCATATTCGTCTGTAATCTTGATTTCCAAGTTTTTTATGGTTTGCAGCATTCGTTCTTTTGCTTGAAGAATAGTTGTACCATCCTTCCCAGCGAAATCTTCCAAATGTTCATACTCAAGCAATAAACCTAAACCTTCTACATTTTGCAAAGCCAATTCAACACCATCTTTTTCGTAAACCCAGTAATCATATTTGACCTGAACAAGTTCTTGAAAATGTAACGCCAACAGTAATAATTTTGCTTGCTGAACATCATCAATGTTAACATTAATCTTTTCTTCCGTGAGTGTTACGTCTTCTTGAAAAACTTTGTTTTTGTATGTTAATTTTTGAAAGACGTCTTCACCGGCACGGATACAACGAACCAGAACACACCGTTTCAAGAAATCCGCAATATTATTTTCTCTTAGCCCAAATAAACTTGGGCAAAAATAAGTGTCATCTATATACCCTACTTTACGTTGCTGATATCCAAGTTTTAACAATTTTTCTTTGACTTTGTCTATGTTTTCTAACACACGCGTAGTAATCTCTATTTGTTTCATAAAATGAATGTATCAAACAAATATTGCTTTGTCTATTTCAAACTAAAAAAACCTAAACCGAGATGTTCGATTTAGGTTTCTCTTGGCGGCATGTGGTCTAAATCGTTTGAACTATTTATCAAAACTGTTTCCGCTGTTTGTTTAACAGCGTCGATATCATCAGGGATTTCTTTTGGGGATAAGTGCGTATCAGAAAAGTTGTATGTTATTATTACTTTCTCGTTATCTACAATAATTTCGCGAATTAAATATCTGACTATCGTTTTTCGAGCAGAAATAAGTTTCATATCCCCTTTCATTGCAGATGTTAAATATTGTTTAATTTTCTCTGGTGTTAAATATACATAGTTCCTTTGTTTTTCTTGTTCTATATCAAATTCATATTGCGAGATAATTGTTTCTAATTCCTTTAAGCGAGTTTTTGTTTGTTCCGTAATTATGGCGGAGCGAAGCGACGCCACTTGTATATAGACAAGCACACGTTTAACTGCCAACTAATGAGTAATTGTACTTATATATTTATTTTATATGTTTACCAAATTAAACTTTTTTCATGTCACTATAAGCGATTGTTGTGTCCCAACCACCAACAAGCGCGCCTTCATGCTTATTAATTCCAGAATATGACAAACTACTATCCTCATATCGCCTAAACTGGAAAACTGCTTGATTCATGAGTTCTGCATTAAACAATCCTAAACTTGTTAAAAGTTCAAAATCATTAACCTCTAAACCTGTAACTCTTTTAAATAAACCAGGTTCAAGTTGAGTAATGACATCTTTTAACACTTGTTCACGATAGTCAGTTAGATACATGAAGATAGGAATACGAGTCGCAAACTTAATAAGTTTTTCTTGAATTTGTTTTCTCTTTGATTTATATTCTTTTTCTTCTTCGGATATAGTTTTCTTTTCTTGTCGCGTTAAATCACGACCTTCATTAGTAGCATCTTTTTTTATTTTTTTTATTGCGTTAGATTTATTAACTATAATTTCAATATCACTTTGTAAATTAAGATTTCTGAATCCTTCGATACTCATAAGAGCAGTTAAAGCTCTCTCATTATTTAATAATCTTTCCAATGTAATATTATCAACATTTACAAGACAAGCACTTTCCCATCGGCGAGCAAGTAAAGTTGCCGTTGTTCCACTAGTTGCAATATCCAAAAGTTCACCCGGACTAATATTTTTCATCGTCATGCCATCGTATGACAAAACTGGCAAGAACTGAATAAACTCAGCAACTTTTCTTTCTGGATTTATGTCATCAATGTTCAAACGACAAGAATATTCTTCAATTTGTCTTAAAGCTCTATCAGGTGCAAAATCAAATATATAACATTCTTTTTTAATAATCTCATCTTCATTGGGATTTAATCCAGTTGGATTTTTTAACACCCACGGTGATTGAACCCTAAATGCTGCCTGAAAGTATGATTCAGGACTAGAAAGATTGCGTAACATAAAAATACCCGTCCAAGGCTTAACTGTTACTCCTGTTGTTAGTTTACCACAAGACAATGTAATTGTTTTTGTATTAAGCGGATCACTTGTCATTGCTTTTTTTACAGGATCTAACGCTGCAAGCCCCACCCCAGCCCTAGTTCCAGCAGATACGATAATTTTATATTCTTGATAAAATAAGTTTTGTCTTTCTTGCAATAAATTCGCCATTGCATAACAACTCGCAACATTCGGCAAAAACCAAAAAGTATGTTGTAGAACTTCTTGTAAATTTGCCTTGTTAGTTGTGAATGGTAAGTATGCTTTTTCTGCGCCTTGTTTCAAATTATCAACAGTAGTTTCCAAATAATTACCACGTATCAAGTCAAGCCATTTTTGAACTTCTTCTTTGTAAACGAATTCAGCAGATTCATATTCGCCTCTTGCCGAAAAAAATGTATTTAAATCAAATTCATTATATTCACCTTTCAAAGCAACTTCTCGAATGCTTTCAGGGAGTTGATAAGTCATCAAAACCATTCTCGGCAGACTTGCATATGGATTATTTTCTCCTTGCCAATTTTCTTTTTCTCTCTGTTCATCAGAATATGTCCAGTTATAAATTTGTTCTTCAACAAACTCGCCATTAGCAATAGCCCTAAAAGGTGTTCCAGACAAATAAAGATAATACGAAGTTGTTATTGGCATAATTTGCTCAATATCACTTTCACTTTGATTGTCGTTAAAAAGTTTGTTTGAAACATCTTTATCCAAGTCTTCTTTTTCAAAAAGATCTTTTGCGTTGTCACGCCAAGCACCAAAATGATATTCATCAAAAACAACTAGGTCCCAATTTGTCGCATGTACCCATTCGTTTTTTGGTTTTATCATTCCGTCTTTTAATCCAAGATAATCTTGGAATGACCCAAAACAAACGATAGGTTTATTTTTATCTAAATCATCAAACTTGTTTTGCGTATGCCTTGAAATAAATTGCCATCCTTCAAAATCCAAATGAGTATTCAAATCATTTTCCCAGGAACTTTCAACGGCAGGCTTGAAAGTTAAAATCAACACTCGCTTAAAATTCATTCTTTGTGCCAATTTGTATGTCGTAAAAGTTTTACCAAACCTCATTTTGGCATTCCACAAAAAGTGCGGAATTATTTTAGAATTTTCTTGTTTTATAGAATTAAAATATTTGGTTGTTTTTTCAATAGCAAGTTCTTGCTCTGGTCTAAGTTTAAAGTTTTGAGTTCTGCGTTCTTTATTTTCAATTCTGTTTTTAAGTGTAAAAACAGCACTTTGAACATCTCGAACATCACATCTAAACCATTCACCATTGGGGTTATCAAAACCTTGTGCTTTTAATAATCGATGCACATCATGGTCCATAAAATATGAGCCATCTTCTCTCATACTGCTTTCCGAAAAAACAATTTTATATGGGAGTTCTCCAGGTCTAAGTGTTGGATATTGGTCAGCAACTCTTTGCTCAACATTTGTTGTGGTATATCCAACTTTAAGAAGACCTTTGTATAACTTATCTTCATAAGCATAAATTTGTGGTTTAATTTGTCGCGGAAAAAATTCTTTATTCATTAACACCTACTTCTGGTCGAACCATACTTTCGATAAATGCAATTTCTTCATCAGTTAAGTTGTATTTTTGATAAAGTTCTTTATCAGTCCAAGGTTTTGTAAAGTCCTGCAAAGGAACAAAACTATATACTGATTTTGGCGCCATCATAGTATTTTTTTGTAATGTTACTAGAAAATGAAAAAACTTAGTATTTATATAGGACATTAAATTTTTACATTCACTTTTAGAATTCATAGGACCAAACACAACATAAGTTTCAGTACAACACGAACCAGGCTCTGAAAAAATAGGTTTTATCCAATCAGTTTTACTATCTCCAGAACCTATCGCTCTTGGGACGATAACTTTATTTAAAGTAACCCATTTTTTATTGACCTGTACATCGTCTTCCGAAACATAGCCAACTTGTTGGTTAGCATAAACTTTTATACAATTATCAAATTTTTCATTTTTACCTTTGAAATAAGTTCTTAAGCCAAAAGGTCTTTGAGAACTAATCATAAAATCAATAGTCTTTTCTTTATGTTTTTTTATTTTTCTTAAAATTGAAATAGAATTGTTATACCTAACAAAAACCTTACATCCATCTTCTAGTAAATACCTGTTCATTGATGATATAACTTTATCTTCTATATGAGTATTAACACTACAGATACCTTCATTGTCCCGATCCCAAAGGAAATAACAAACACCACCTTTAATTTCTACACCAGAGAAACAATCTGAAGAATTCAAATAATCATGCAAAATTCGAATCCTAGTATCTCTAAGCATTTCATCCCTAAAAGAGTCTAGGTTTCGACCTCCAGCAAACCAACGAGATGGAATAATCATAGTCAAATATCTTGGATTTAGTTTTTTTGCTTGTTGCACAAAATAATTATATACGGGTATTGCACTCGCTTGTGCACCACCATCGCTTAACTGATATGGTGGATTTCCTATGATTACATCAAATTTCATATTAAATATTTCCTCCGGATTATAAGTGTGTATAAATTCATAAGCATGGACTTCCATGTCTTTTCTGCCATAAGTATTTACATTTTGTGAAACCCCACAATACTCACACCGAAAATCATCATCCCAACTATGTTGTAAGTTTGTGAACTTTATATTTCCATTCTCATTGTTAAACTTCTCTACAATCGAATATTTTCCATTCGCCGTTTTGGAGCAATACAAACTACGCCTTGATAATGAAGATGTCAGTTTAGTTATCGCAATGCCATATAGTTGATTTGTAAAAATGTGGTTAATCCTTGTTTGTAAATCAGGCATATCCTTTTCTAATCCAACTAATAGTCTTTTTGCTATTTCCCTTAAAAAGACACCACTCTTGCAACACGGGTCTAAAAACTTTGAATCTTTATTTTGGAACAAATCTTGTGGCAATAAATCCAGCATTTGATTAACAATTTTAGGTGAAGTAAAAACTTCATCAGAAGATAAATTTGCTAGACAGCTCAACACGTCTGGATTATGTGTTTCTTTAACCATTTACATCCTCCTCTTTTAGGTTTAAGTAATGAACTAGTGGATAAGTTTTAATTGGCTTATCAACAAAGTCCCCTAAAATTTCTGATTGGTGTTTTCTTTTTTCTTGTACGGTAACAAGTTGCTCATACATAAAATCTCGCCGCTGTACTAAATTTCCTTTCACAAACGACCACTCAGCAAAAACTAATGGGTTACCGTCAACTGCCTTCATTGATAACGCATCACCACATAAAATGTTTTTGAATAGAATAAATCTGACAATCTCTAAATAATCTTCTTTGATATTTTTTTTAAAAATACTCTTATAGCAATCTAAAAACATACCATATAACCGATTAATACACTCTTCAACGTTATCCTGTAAAATATCAACTCCGTAAACCGACATCACTGCTATCAAACCATTCTTCTCATATTCCCATTGACTCTTTTTATATCTTGCTTTAACTACTTCAAGTTTTCTTCGGAGTATTTCAATTAAAAAATTTCCATTACCACAAGCAGGCTCTAAAAAACGGCTATCAATTCTTTCAGTTTCTTGCTTTACTAGGTCAAGCATTGCATTGACTTCACGTTCATTTGTGAACACTTCGCCATGATCTACAACTCTTTTTTTTGACCTAACTTGTGCCGACATTTTTCTCCTTTGTTCACACCACAAGTTTTAGAAAATTTAATTTACAAAGGTGTACCTTTACGGAATTCAAAAAAAAAGAAAAAAAGATAATACAAAAAACGACAATATGTGTTACACTGTTATTATAGATAAATAAAACACTAGAATTTTTAGTTAGAATTAAAATTCTATAAAGGTACACCTTTATAAAAGCCCCACTCTATCTTGGTGAGGCTTTTTTTGTTATAATCACTCGAGGTAAAAACAAATGAAATATGGATATATTAGAGTTAGTACAAAAGAACAAAACATTGATCGCCAACTTATAGAGATGCATGACTATGGTATTAGTGATGAAAACATCTATATTGACAAACAAAGTGGAAAAGACTTTAATCGTGTTAATTATCAACTCTTAAAAAATAAAATTCAACCTGGCGATTTAATTGTCATCAAAAGTATTGACCGTCTAGGGAGAAATTATGATATGATCATAGACGAATGGAAAGATATTGTTAATCGTTGTAACAGCGACATTCTAGTTTTAGACATGCCACTACTAGACACTCGAACCGAAGGTAAAAATTTAGTCGGTAAATTTATTAGCAATATCGTGCTTGAAATTTTATCTTTTGTTGCAGAAAATGAACGTGATAACATTAGGAAACGCCAAGCTGAAGGCATACGGATCGCAAAACTACAAGGAAAACATTTAGGACGTCCCAAATATGTTTTACCCTCAAATTATAATGAAATAATTTTACTTTATGAAAATAAATCAATTTCACTTATTGAAACATTAACAAGATTAAAAATGAATAAATCAACTTTCTATAAATATCGTAAATTACAAAAAGTTTGATTTATACTTTATTTCAAATAACTACTTAAACTTTCGCCAGCACTTTTCTTTTAAGAATAATTTAATTGTGCTAACATCTTCATCTTCGTAATATTCTACTAAAAGTTTTTTGAATTCGGGGACTTCTTTCTCCGGAATAACAATTAAACCTTCACCTTGTGCAATCATAAAGTGGTTTGTAAATATTATTGAAGCCCTTTTATTGCCGTCATTAAAAATTTGCGTTTTCATACAATACAAGCACAATTCAATTGCTTTATCAATATTTGAAAGATTGCTTGAAATGATATTGATTATTTTTTCTTTAACATCAATTTCGTTTGGGATTGGTGGAACATAACTTGAACCACCGATTGCAACCGGTACACCTCTAACTCTACCGCCTTCTTCGTAGAAACCTTCATTAACAAGTTTAGCAATATACGAAAGAATATAAAAGTCTGTTTGTGCTTGAATCACATCTTTATCCAAAATGAACTCCCAAGCATGTTTAAGATTAAGAATTTTTTGAACATCGCTTGGTCGCATACCCGTAACCTTACCATTGTCAATAATAGTTTCCGTTTGCGGGAAAGTCGTTGCAACGCCCTCTAACATTGCTTGGTCATAAATATTGGCTTTCATATTGGCTCTAGCAAAGTCTAAATTTAATTCAACTTCAGGAGAAAGATTATTTGAGACATAATTAAGTAGAGCAAGTTCTTTTTCAATTTGTCTAATTGATTTTTGCAATTCTCTTGCTTCTTTTGAGTATCTTAAAAGTGTTTGATATAACTCGTCCGAAAACTTATCCACATATTGAGATGTTAACCTACCAAGTTCTCTTTTACGAATATACAAATATTTACCACTTTTATTTTCTTTAATTTCAGGAGTGCCTGTATAAGGGATTAAACTTAATCTTGTTTGTAAATCGGCTTTTTTTCTCAATAGTTCTTGAATATTATTGAAATTACTCATTTTAACGCTCCTTTTTTTAGGGAATATTTTTATATATAAATATATATAATTGTTCCCTGAAAGTCAATATTTTACTGTCATCAATTTTCTAGTAAACATATCAAAAACTCGAACTTAAAAATTTCAGGCTCACCAAAAACATTTCAGCGATACACAGGTGAATAACAATTAAACAAACAAAACCCGCTAAACAGTTTAATTTTTATTCACAAAAATATTCAAAACTGAACTATTGTTTAATTTCTAAAATCACTCCAAAATAGTCTTGGGTGTAAAAAATATTATTCAACAAACTGCAGTAGTTCTTATTATTTACTTTTGGTGGGAAGACCGCTATCCAATCCTAACACTAAAATCTACATTGGTGCTAGGTGGATTAAACTATTTGTTTATTTATAAATATCTATCTATTAAAGAAAGCTGAAATTCATTTAAATTTTCAATGTTTTTATTAAAAACAATTTCTTGTTCATCAATTTTATCAATACATTTTATTAACCATTCAATGTCTTCAAAACTAAACCCATATTTTAATAGCCATATTTCTGTTTCGTCATCGGTTCCATATTTTACATAATTAGACATTGTTAAAGCCAATTCATTATTTGTTCTTAGATAATATTGATAGAAACAAGCATAAAACACATCGCTTAGTTTAAAATTAATTAACTTATCTAAAAAATCATAAGTATCATATACAACTCTATCGTAGTCTATCATGGTTGCAAGACTTCTTCCAAATAAACTATATCGTTTAAGTTTTTTATTAGGTAAATCATTGTATCCTGTAAAATACTCTGCTTGTAGATAACTTAAATTTTTTTCGTAAATTTTTTTTACTAAAGAATCTTTTTCAACCTTAATTTTTTTTATCAATTCATTTTTTTGTTTTTTTCTTGTCACTTGTGCATATCTAATATTGCAAATAGTTTTAAAGGTGCGATTATTAATTTGCCACAAAATAATTCTGATTGCTGATTTTAGAACATCATTTTCTGCAGGCTCTAATTTTCTATTAAGATAATGTTCATATAATTTTGTAAATCCATCATAAATCAAAGGTTGGGTTCTAGTGTCGTTATTAATATTTTCGTCAGGAATTATTTTATTTTCTATAAAAACATTTGACAAAATATTTTCTATAACATGATTTAGTTTGTCTTCATTTAATCTTGAAACTTCTTGATTTGTTAAGTTATATTCGTCAGAAAAAGTTCCTTCTTTAATGGCTTTTTTGAAATCTCTATAGTCGTCATTTAAAACATCTTTATCTAAGTTAGACACATTATCGAGATTATTAGTTCCCAATAATACATTTCTTAATTGACTCATGTTGTTGTTTTTAACTATTACATATCCAAAATCAAATTTGTTAACTGCGGTAGAACGACCAGCCCGTCCAATTAAATTTTTAATTGCTAAGGGCTCGCTTTCTTGAAATGTATTTATATAAACTATATCAAAAGGCATGTTTATGCCTTGCTCTAGTGTTGATGTTGCAAAACATATTTTACAATAATTTAGATTTGTGAATTTTTCTAACAATTGACGAACCCTTAACGGCATTGAACCATGATGAACAACAATACCACGATACAACATTTCAATCATTAAAGAATTATACTCATCATTTTCTTTGTTTGTTGCTCCTATATACTTTTTAATTTCTTCTATAATATTTTTTGCATTGTCATCGTCAAGCTCATTACATAATTTTATATATTTTGCAAATTCTGTGAAAACATCTTTGTTATAAATACTAGACTTTGTTGTATAAACAAGAATCGAACCACCATTTTTTATAACATCGAAAATGATATCTTTAGAACAAGGAGTTTTTATGCCTCCCATAATTTCTTTATTAATACCAAAATAATAAAAGGAGTTTTCGACATGTGATACAAAAATTTGTCCAACGTTTCTTTGTTCGTATTTAACGGCATCATAAGATTCTTTTATTAAATTATTTTTTTCTAATTGCGCTATTGGATTATTTATAAATGGATGGGCAAAAATAATTTTTGTGTTTGGAAAATTTGAGTTTATTCGTCTCACAATACTATCAAAATAAATACCTCTTTGCGATTCTTCGTTTCCTATTTGAGCTTCATCAAATAGAACTAACTCTATGTTAAAATTGTCTTTTTGTTTAAATAAATCTTTACATCTTTCAGGCGTGACAATAAAGATTGAACGGGTTGCTTTTTTAATATTAATTTTTTCTATAAAAGTGAGAATGTTTATTGATTTATCAGTAATCATATTACAAATTTTTTCATAATACTCATTTATTAATGCTCTAGATGGAACAATAACTACTACATCATTGGTTGCATTGGTTAACAAATATCTAAATGTAAAAGATTTTCCAGTACTAGTTGGTGCTGAAAAACTAAAAATTTGATTGTTTTTTATTTTTTCAATAATGTCTGCCTGAAGTGGTGTGTAATTATCACCTAATTGTTGAAATATATGTGTATTATATAAATCAAATATTTTTGCTTTTAAAGATTTGTATTTTGGTTTTTTATAAAATATACCCATTATTTCAATTATATCTTGTTCTATTTCATTAAACTTTTCTGCTTGAAACAATTTTAAATAAGATATTATTTCCATTAAAGTGTTATCTGTTGGCCCATTTTCATATAATTGGTTAATAGTGTAATTTATAATATTATCAACATCTTCATTATTTATTATTTTTTTAATTATTTCAGTCATCATATGTTTACCGCCACAATTAAAAGTTCTTCATATTGTAATAAACTTATGAAGTTCTGATTTCTTTTTATGTTTTTTACCAATTCTTCTGTGGGGATTTGTTTTGCAGCAAAACCTATAGCAAATCCCTTTTCGCCAAGAGTTGCTTTGTTTAAGCTTGTTTCATCGCAAAATTCATCAATTAATTTTAAATCTGCAATATCTTTTTCTTTGTTAATAAAATCTACTACTTGAGATAATGCTCTACCATAAGAATTTTGCAAGGACGAGTATTTAGCTTCTCCGAATATTATAGTATTTAAATCATTTACTGTAAAAAAATCAAATCCTGGATTGCCTGAAATTTTTCTTCCTAACAATTCCGCAAGAGGGATATCTAAATAGTTTAGATTATTAATTATGCTTTTACGCGATATCTCAGACACCACATACTCTCCCGTATCTTCAGTAAGAGGGTCATTTAGATTATCACGTAATTGTTTTGATAGTTTGTCTGCTGTTGGTTTTGCTCTTGCTAAAAAACTTTGTTTAGTGTAAATTTTATCAAAATTATTTATCCATGACATATCATTTAATGTTTGAATTATATTTAGAATTGTATTATTTAAATCATCAATTTCAACTCTAATGAATGTCACCCTTATACATTCATCTACTTCGATTGGGAAATTTTCAATTATTTTCATTTGTACCTCTGTAATGATTATATCATATTTTTTTTAAAAAATTTCTATCTTATGACAAAAAAAGAAAAACTATTTTCATGTTTTTCTCAAAGTTGATTTTATTGATTGGTTTGCAAATCTCTATAGACTACGTTTGCGGATAGGCTTAAAAAAATTGCCATTAATCTTACCAAACTTTTTAAGTCGGTAAAAAAATATATCTAAATCCTATTTGGCTTATTTGCCTTACTTTTTAAACAACTAAACGATAGTACAACCACCCCAAAATAGTCTTGGGTGTAAAAGACGTTATTCAACAAACTGTCATAGTTCGTATTATTTGCTTTTGGCGGAAGGAGAGAGATTCGAACTCCCGGACCCTCGCAGGTCGCCTGTTTTCAAGACAGGTGCATTAGACCACTCTGCCATCCTTCCAACAATTTATTATAAATCATTCACAAATATTTTACAAGTACAAAATATCATAGTAAACTATCCTGTTTGGAAGAGTCGCATAGTGGTCGAGTGCGCTCGCTTGGAAAGCGAGTTTGGTGCAAGCCAACGCAGGTTCAAATCCTGTCTCTTCCGCCATACCATTTATATGGTACAAAAAAAACACACAACACGAGGAGTAAAATGAAGCAAGTAGCAATTGTAACAGATTCTAGTTCTGGTATTTCACAAGCCGAAGCAAAAGAGCTTGGCGTTGTCGTCATTCCAATTCCTTTTATGATTGATGGTAAAGAATATTTAGAAGATAAAACCATCAAAGCTGATCAGTTCTTTGAGATGATTGCAAAAACGGATAATGTTAGCACTTCTCAACCGTCTCGTTTCACATTAGAAGAAACATGGAATAAGTTACTAGAAGATTATGAAAACATTATTTATATTCCAATTACCAGTGGGTTAAGTGGATCCTGTCAAAACGCGATTGAATACGCGAAGCAATATAATGGACGCGTATTTGTTGTTGATAATTTGCGCATTTCTGTGGCTTTGAAAACCTGTATTTATGAAGCCTTAAAAATGATCGAACAAGGAATTGCTACCACAGACATTGTTCAATATTTAAACGAAACTAAAAACAAGTTCTCAATTTATTTAACCTTAAATACCTTAAAATACCTACGCAAAGGCGGCCGTATTACACCTGCTGCAGCAATTATTGGTGATATGTTGAAATTAAAACCTATTCTTTGCAGTCGTGGTCAAAACTTTGATAAGAAAGCTATTGCATTAACAATGCCACAAGCAAAGAAGAAAATGATTGCCGAAATTAGAAAAGAATTCGAAACTGAATTTAAAGAAGAATATGAACAAGGTAAAATGACTTTGTCAATTGCATATACAACTTTATCCAACGATGAAATCGAAAAATTCAAAGAGGAAGTTGCTACCGCATTTCCGAAAGTTAAAATTATGTTCACTGACCCACTTTGCTTAGCTATTGGTTGTCACACTGGTCCTGGCGCTTTAGGCTTCTGTGCTTCCGTTTGTAGTTATTAATCAAAAAGAAAAAGTCGGATAATCCGACTTTTTTAATTTATAAGAATACTTAATTTTTATCTTTATTAAATAAAGATGCTATCCTTTCAATGTCTTCCGGAATTACACATTCACTGACCGTCAAATTATCTTTATCTTTCAGCAAATGAAAAAAACGCAATTTCATATGATTTTCTTGTTGCTGCAATACTTCCCCTGTTTCCATGTCAATTTTGGGACCATGGCCAAAAGTACGAACATAGCGTTCATTTTCATTTATATAGACCACATCGTCTATAATTTGTTTGCCGCCACCCGCTTCGCCCAAATCAATACATTTATATTTTTTCTTATTCTCAGTTGTATCCATTTTTACTCCTTTTTATCGATTGACAGTATTTTCAGCCCTTTTATTTATGGTTCTTTCTCTTTGCATATAAATTAACTTTTCCACAAATTCTTCTGCCGTTTTATTTAATGTTGGATAATTTACTGGAAAGGTTGGATTATTCTTTTCTGCCAAAATTTCAGATCTTGTTTTATTTCTAGCCTGATCTGGATACAATTTGCCTTTAATAAAATTATAAATTTCTCTAAAATTTTTAAGCTGCTTTCCTTCTGTAGTTAGTACTGTTTCTCCGAATTCTTTTATCACATCTGCTTGATATTTTTGATATTCATCTTCAGATATAGTGCTAATTGATGCTTCATCCCAACGATACCTGTAGCCATGCTCTTCGTCATAGAACATCTTATCTCTAAAAGACAAATCATATTTTTCATAATTGTCTTCCTTAATATCTTCAAAATTATTTTGAATAGCTTTTTTATCGATAAACTGCCAATCGGAAAGCTCTTCTGTTAATTGTTCAGAATATTTTGGAACATGAATAGTTTGTTTTATTGAATCCCACGAATATCCTTTTTCAGCTGCAAGTTGCATAAGTTTATATTGATCAGTTATAAGTTCTGGAACAAAATTATTTTCGACTCCATTTTCGAACTGATAATCAGAAAGGGCCAAAATCATATTTTGTAATGCATATAAACACATAGAAAGTCTTTTTTTGTTTGTAGCCGAATGTTCTTTTTCACGAATAGTGTTAATTTCTTTTTGTAGTTCGTACTCGACGCGTTCTAAAGCTGATGAATCCCTAGCTTTAGTCAAATAATCCAAAGCTTTTTTAAAAGAAGAAAATTCATGAACAGTAACTACATCTTTACCTTCATTAAATTCTAAAAATGGAGCTTCGTGCTTATTCAGGCCACTCTTCATCATAAACACTGCAGCTTGCATGATTGTCCTTCTTCGACCAGTGATTCGCGAAACAGCTAATTGTTTTGCATCCATAAAAAAAGTATACCACAAAAAGTGGTATACGCAATAAATTAATTAAATTTATTATTATGGCTTCAAACGCGTTGGACCACGGAAGATAAAACAACTTTCTTTGACGGTTGGTAAATCCAACAGGCGTGCCATTAGGCGTGCTAAGCCAATCGCAAAGCCACCGTGTGATGGTGCACCATAACGGAAGAATTCTAAGTATTCTTGCATATGGTCTGGGTTAATACCTTTATCAATAATGTTTTGTTTTAATTGTTCGTATCGATGTTCGCGTTGTGCACCGCTGGTAATTTCTACGCCTTTATAAAGCAAATCAAATGAGCGGTCACCCATTGTATAAAACGCGCGCGCATTATGTGGATAATCAGTAATAAAAACAAAATCTGAATTGTACTTTTCTTTAACATATTCACTAATTAAGCGTTCGCCATCTGGGTCAATGTCACCATGTGCCGCTTTTGGCATTTCATAGTGTTTTTCATCTCGCAAAATTTGATAAACTTCTTGTAAAGTTAAGCGTGGGAACTTAACACTAGGTGCTTGAATTAAATCACCAAATTCTTTGTTTAATTGAGTCAAAACATAGGTCAAAAGTGCCTCTTCAATATCCATTACATCATGGTGACTTTCGATATGAGAAATTTCCACATCCAATGCTGTAAATTCGGTTGCATGGCGCGAAGTAAAGCTGCTTTCGGCACGATAGCATTCGCCAATTTCAAATGTACGATCAAAACCCGCCATCATACTCATTTGCTTATAAAGTTGTGGACTTTGGGTTAAATAAGCCGGATTACCGAAGTAATTTTTAATTTCAAAAACTTCGCTACCACCTTCACTGGAAATCGCACTGATTTTAGGTGTATGAATATTGATAAACCCATGGTCAGCTAACCAGTTGACCATATGACGCTCTAGTGCAGTCTGCACTTTAAAAATCTGTGCTTTAGCTGGATCGCGTAAATCAAACCAACGATAATCCAAACGCAAATCTAAACCACTCTCTTTATCAATGGGCAATACTGCAGCAGCGACACTGTCGACCACCACACTGTCGGGAATAATCTCAATACCACCTAATTTAACATAATCATTTTTAACCGCAGTTCCAGTAATAGTTAAAACGCTTTCTACAGTTACACCATCAATAATTTGAGCTATTTCTGGTAATTTAGCTTTTTCTACCGTAACCTGCATCTTACCGCTAATGTCACGCAACACCAAAAATTGCATGGCACTCTTATTGCGCAGATTTTCTACAAAGCCCGAAATTTTAACTTTGGATTCAGCTTTTACATCTTTAATTAATGTTCTTTTCATTTGTACTCCTTAGCGTAATTCTCCAACAGCGCGCGGATGTAATTGTGTATCACGAATGTTAGTAATTCCGGTCATATACATCAACATGCGTTCAAAACCTAAACCATACCCACTGTGTGGTACCGTACCAAATTTACGCAAATCAAGATAACTATGGTAATTATCGATATTCATATTTCTAGCCTGCATTGCTGCGACTAATTTATCATAATCAGCTTCACGCTCACTACCACCGATAATTTCGCCCACGCCAGGCACCAACAAATCAGTTGCCGCCACGGTTTTACCATCTTCATTCTGTTTCATGTAAAAAGCTTTAACATCACGCGGATAATTGACAACAAATACTGGTGATTTAAAATATTCATCAGTTAAATACCGTTCGTGCTCGGTTTGTAAATCAACACCCCATGTTACCGGATAATTAAAAGTCTTACCAGATTTTTGTAAAATTTCAATAGCCTCGGTATAATCAATACGCACAAAATCATTATCTGCTACTTGTTGCAATTTATTTATCAAACCTTTTTCATAGAAATTTTCAAAAAAAGCCATTTCGTCTGGACAAGTTGCTAAAACATCACGAATAATAAATTTAATCATGTCACGCACAACATCAATAATACCATCAATGTTAGTAAACGCAGCCTCGGCTTCAACCATCCAAAATTCAGCTGCGTGACGGGTGGTATTCGAATTTTCCGCACGGAATGTTGGACCGAATGTATAAACGCGCCCCAAAGCCATTGCCGCTTCTTCGGCTTCTAATTGACCAGAGACTGTTAAACTAGCAGGCGCACCAAAAAAGTGACCTTTGAAATCAGGTGCAACAACTTGGAAAGACTCACCAGCACCCTCAGCATCACCACCAGTAATTAAAGGTGTGTGAATATAAAAATAACCTCTCTTTTGAAAGAAGTTGTGAATTGCCATAGATAACGCATTACGCACACGCATGACAGCCATAAAAGTGTTTGTACGCACGCGCAAATGCGGAATCGTACGCAAGAATTCCATACTGGTTTTCTTTTTTTGAATTGGATAATCCGCAGCGCAATCACCAATAATTTTAATGAC
Source organism: Clostridia bacterium (assembly GCA_045538455.1). Classification (GTDB taxonomy): domain Bacteria; phylum Bacillota; class Clostridia; order Christensenellales; family UBA1242; genus RGIG8050. The sequence goes on from JAZSRL010000008.1 coordinate 36,301, forward strand.
TTCCGCATTTATTTCAATATTATTCGGGTTATTAAAAGCAGTCACCACGACGCCACTCACTGTTACTGCAACACCAAGATGCATTGCACGGCTCAAAGTTTCCGCATCAATTTTGGCATTTGCCTCTTTTTCAATAACAATTTGCACTGGTTTAAAAGAACTGCCATCATTAATTTCCAAAAATGTTGTTGTTTTTGATTCGCGGCAATTTTTTACCCAACCAGAAACTTGCACAGTTTTACCAATGTAATCATTTTTTTTCGTTTTTAAATCTTGTATTTTAACATCTACCATATAAAAATAATTGTAACTCATAATTTATGATTTGACAAACCCCAATCTTTCGGTTATTATAATAAGGTTAGCGTTACCTGCTCTGGTAGCTCAGCGGCAGAGCAATCGGCTGTTAACCGATCGGTCGTAGGTTCGAACCCTACCCAGAGCGCCAACAAAAAAGTGTCGCAATCCGCGGCACTTTTTTTATTAGATTCTTTTTGATTTAATAACTGCTTCACGACTATACTTTTAATCTTTTAAATCTTCGTCATTGTCATCATCTAAATCATCGTCTAGGTCTTCTTCATCGTCTTCAAAATCATCATCGTTATCGTCTTCTTCATCATCAAATTTCGCACTTAATAAATCATCGTCATCATCCATGTCATCGTCTGCCCCAATGCCAACAACATCTAACAATCCAAGATCATCGTCATCTACAGGTGTCAAATCGTCATCATCCATTGTATCATCATTGACATTTTCTTCGTCATCGTCTTCTTTATCAGACGGCTTATTTTCGCCGTAGATTTCCAAGATTTCTTCGTCACTTAAATCCGTTTCTGCATAGCAGGTTGAGCAGACCGTTTCATCGTCCGTCACATAATTGATTTTACAAATTGGACACAATCCCAATTCTGTGACATTGCCTGCATCTAACAAATTATTTGAAATTGTTTTCATTTTTTGTTTGCAGCTGGCGCAAATTTTTTCTTTTTTCGTGCAATAATTTAAATCACACTTTGGACATTTAATGTATGTTTCTCCCATAATAGTACATATATATATTCCCAAATAACAAAATGTCAACAACTATTAATTAATATTTTGTATAAAAATGTATAACGACTTTGGTTGCACTATTCGTACTTATTCGACAAAATGAGACTTGAACCGCCGAAAATCGACGGTAAAAATGGGGGATTATGTTTTTATGAATGAAATGAATGGAATTACACAAGTCAAAACCGCGATTGCCACGCTTTCGCGCGAAGATTTACAAAAGGTTCTACTAACTATGGTGCAATCACATGAGTTGCAATCATCGACAGTAATTAATGAATTTTTCAAAGCGACAAAGGCACAAGAATTGCCATCACTAGATCGCCAAATCTCAAAAATTTTTGTGTCGATTGGAATACCACCACACATCAAGGGGTACCAATACTTGCGTACGGCAATTAAGATATGTGTAAAAGACACGGGGATTATTTCATCTATTACCAAACGGCTCTACCCCGATGTAGCCAAAGAATATGACACAACACCGAGCAAGGTAGAACGCGCAATTCGTCATGCGATTGAGGTGTGCTGGAATCGTGGAAAAATTGACTGCATCAATAACATTTTTGGCAGCCAAGTTTTTACACGCAACGACAAACCAACCAACGGCGAATTTATTGCACTATTAGCAGATAAGCTTTTGTTAGATGATTGTCACGAATAATTACAAATCAAATTCACTTTGTTTGGGTAAACGATTTACAACCGCAGCAATAAATCCTTGAAACAAAGGATGTGGGCGTTGTGGACGCGAAATAAATTCTGGATGGAATTGACAACCAACAAAGAATGGATGTTGTGGTAACTCAATAATTTCAACCAAGTTAGATTGCGAATTTACACCACTAACTACCAAACCAGCTTTTTCGATTTCGGCACGATAAGCATTATTAAATTCATAAGAATGACGATGTCGTTCATTGACAGTATTTTGCTTGTATAATTTAGCAGCAACAGTACCTGCTTTAATTTGGCAATCATATAAGCCCATACGACGCGCGTCGCCTTTCTTGGTTAAGAAATCTTTTGGATATTCTGCCAAATGAATAACTGGATGTTTCGTTTTTTTGGTAAACTCTTGACTATTGGCATCTTTTAATTCACAAACATGACGCGCAAAATCAATTACTGCGGCTTGCATGCCTAAACCAGTCCCCAAGAAAGGAATTTTGTTAATGCGCGCATATTCAGCTGTTGCGATTTTACCTTCAACACCGCGACTACCAAAGCCACCCGGAACGATAATTCCATGGACATCTTTTAGCCATGCTGCTGCGCCGTCATGTTCAATATTTTCTGCTTGTACTAATTTAACATTAATACGCACATCATTAACAATACCAGCATGTTTTAAAGCTTCGGTAACACTAATATAAGCATCAGCAACTTCAACATATTTACCAACAATTGCAATAGTTGCTTCTGGTAATTTGTCATCGCATAGTTTTTCAACAATGCGTGTCCAATCCGCCAAGTTACATTTATTTAATTTCAAATTTAATTTTTTTAAAACAATAGTATCAAAGTTTTGTTTTGCAAACATCAATGGGACTTCGTAAATAGTACGACAGTCACGATTGTGAATAACATCTTCTTGATTATTTAAACCACAGAACATCGCAATTTTGTCACGATGCTCTTGTGCCAAATCTACATCGGCGGTTGTACGACAAACCAAGACATCAGCAAAGACACCCAATCGTTGTAAATCTTTGACACTGTTTTGAGTTGGCTTCGTTTTAATTTCACCACTCGAAGCAATGTACGGAATTAATGTTACATGAACGGAAACACTGTTGTTCGCACCCAATTCATGTCGGAATTGACGAATTGCCTCAATGAATACTGCTTGTTCCATATCACCAACAGTACCACCGATCTCAATAATAACGATATCTTGCCCTTCTCCTACGGCACGCATAAAATCTTTAATTTCATTAGTTACATGTGGCACAATTTGCACAGTATGACCAGCATAATCACCACGGCGTTCCTTAGACAAAATACTGGAATAAATTTGCCCAGAAGTAATATCCGATTTATAGTTGCAATTAATATCTAAAAAGCGTTCATAGTGTCCGATATCCAAGTCAGTTTCTGCGCCATCGTCAGTCACAAAAACTTCACCGTGTTCGTATGGACTCATTTGACCTGGGTCGATATTCAAATATGGGTCAATCTTTTGGACCGCTACTTTATAACCTCTTAATCTTAATAATTTTCCTAAACTTGCTGCGGTTATTCCCTTCCCTAAACCAGAAACAACACCGCCCGTTACAAAAATATATTTCGCCATAACGGAATTCAGTATAACTCAGATTTTGTCGAAATGTCAAAGTCTTTTTAAATTCGCCGCTTTAATATGCATGAATATGAACAAAAAATTAAATCGTAAAATTATTGCTATTGTACTTGCCTCAGTCTTTACTTTGGCAATTATCTTCACCGCTTTTGGAGTAAGTCAAATCCTTAAACGCAAAAATAATGTACCACAAGGATTACAAGCAATGGCGCAGAACTACGGAACCATTAAACTTGATTGTAACTACAATGAAAATAATCACACCCTAGGCGTGAATCAAACAACACAGTACATCAATCGTAATCGTCAAACACTCTATGAAGTAAAGTTTCATTTATACGCTAATGCTTTTCAGGAAAAAGCCGAATACCCCGCAGTTGCACCCAGTGAGATTGAACGCGCATATCCCAATGGCTTTAATCTAGGATTCGCCAAGGTTACTACCCCGCACATACTTTTAGGTGGTAGTGATAATACGGTGATTACCGTACCCTTCAAACAAGGCATCAAACCCGGTGAAAAAGTTAATATTGATTTGGAATATACAATTCATCTTGCCAATGTAAAGCATCGCTTGGGATATACAGATAACGCTGTCAATTTAGGTAATTTCTATGCGATTCCTATCGTCTACGAAAATGGTTGGCAAATCTACCCTTACAGCTACAATGGCGACCCGTTCTATAATGAGCTATATAATTTTGATGTTACAATTGATGTACCAAGCGGATACTATATTGCGGCCAGCGGTTCAAAGGTTGCAGCAAATCATTATCAAGGCGTGATGCTACGCGACTTTGCTATGGTCCTTTCGCGCGACTTTAAAACTTTGTCACGCAATGTCGGAAATACCACAGTAACATACTATTATCTAAACGATGAAATTCCAGATGTCAGTCTCTACACAGCTTGCAATGCTTTGGCCTATTTTTCTAACACCTTCATTGATTATCCATACGACAATTTAGCAGTTGTACAAACCGACTTCTTGCAAGGTGGTATGGAGTACGGGGCTTTAGTTTATATCGGTTTAGATATTACCGACCAATTACAATATCAAACGGTTATCGTTCACGAAATAGCTCACCAATGGTGGTACGGCTTAGTTGGCAATAACCAAACGAAAACAGCATGGATTGACGAAGGATTGGCAGAATATTCCACAGCAGTATTCTTTGAAACACACCCGCAATATGGAAAAACTTTGGCCAGCATTGCTGCAGATAACCAAACAAGTATCCGCATGTTTGAAAGCATCATGGATCAATACCAAGTAAAGTACACTCGTGAAATGTACAATGATTTAATTGCTTACAAAATGCCAACCGAATATGTAATTAACACATATGCACGCGGAATGTTATTGTTTTATGCTATTACCGAAAAAATCGGCTATGAAAATTTAAATGCTACATTAGCTAAATTCGCAGCCAAAAATTGTTTTGGTTTTGCAACAAAAAACGACCTAATTCAGACCCTAGAAGACAATTTAGGCTATGATTTAGTCAATTTTATTAACAATTATCTTGCGGGGAAACAAGACACCGTGCTATAATCATTTAATGAATTTAAAAACTTTTGACAAAGGCACACGCCTCTTAAAACAAACGGATTTAGTAATTAACGGACAATCTTTGCAAGGAAACACAAATGCAACTGTTATTGGAATTTTGGATTGCACGCATAACAGTAATCCTGCAATCATGCAAAATTTAATTTGCGGGATTCGTCAAGCCGGTGGCATGGCGTTGACTTTCAACTTAACTAATTATAATAGTTTGCAGCGCATGGCTCCCGCAACAGCAAAATACGCTAGCGATTATGTAAAAGTTGTTGCTTCTAATGTAGCAGGTATTGTACGCACACAGATGCTAGATGGTATTGTTGCCATAATTGATAACTGTGTTATGGGGCTTGGTGTTTTGGTTGGTTGTACTAACACCAATTGTCCGGTGATTTTAATGCCAACAGGCATCGCAAATAATTATGACACTAGCATTTTGGCGGCAGCAGGCAAAATCGCAACTCGTGAAATTAAAGCTGGTGATGTTGACCAAGTTGTTAATCAATATGTTCACCAACATGGAACTCCTAGTCATGACACTTTGACTGGTGATTTTTATCGCCTCGCTGAAGCTTTTGAATTAATGTTACCAGGTACAACCACAGCTCTGGCAAATTCCGGCACCATTATTGATTTGGCTAACCAATCCGCAACAGCGATTATGCAACGCGCAGATGATATCATCACAACAAAACGCTTAATAAGTAAACGCACCATGAAAGAAAAACTGGAAGTTTACCAAAACAATGGCGGCAGCGTAGCTGGTATATTCTTGTTTAGTAAAATTTTTGATTTAGTCGATTTAAAAATTGATTTAAGCAATTATCCAGCTTTAAAAACAACATTGGCCGACCAAGCTTATGTTGTTTCGGCAAGTACTGCCCCATTAACTATGGAAGGTCAAGCTTGGGTTTATCATACACCAGTTGATGCCATGACAGCTTTATGTTCTAACGCGATTGATAATGGTATTATTGTTTTACAAAATTGCACAGGTACTGATGTATCAATTGTGGCACACACGATTCAAGCAATGCAAAAAAACGATGCAATTGCTTTAATGACCGATGGTTTCTGTTGTGCTACCCCTGTTTTAACTATTGCGCACATTACACCTGATGCTTACGCAAACCAAGATTTTGCCAACATTCAAAATGGTGACACCATCGAAATCGATGTTACCAAAGGTCGCATCAATATTAATGTTAACAGTCGTGACATGAAAGTTCGTGCTAAACGAAACATTGCAAAAAAACATGAAATCTATTTCTAAAAATAAACATTTATGGCCGGCGTTTATTCGCGCAGTTGACCAGTATCACCTGATTGAAGAAGGTGACAAGATTGCTGTTTGTGTTTCCGGAGGCAAGGACAGCTTTGCATTAGCACTCTGTATGCAGGAACTATGTCGTCAAAGTCGTTTAGCCAAACGCCAAAACTTTGATGTCATTTTTCTCTGCATGGACCCTGGTTATACAAACCAAGACCGAGCAACTATTGAACAAACAGCGAATGATTTAGGCATCCCATTAGAATTTTTTCAAGCGCCCATCTTCGAAGTGGTCACACAAGCCGGCGGTACCCCATGTTATCTTTGCGCTCGCATGCGCCGCGGTAACTTATACGCTGCCGCCCAAGAACGCGGTTGCAACAAGATTGCATTAGCACACCATATGGACGACATAGCCGAAACTATTATGATGAATTTGATGCAAAATGCACAGGTTAAAACTATGCCAGTAAAAGTTGCCAGCAAGAATTTCGCCGGCATGACACTAATTCGCCCTTTCTGCTTAGAACGCGAACGCGATATAGAAAATTGGCGTGATGCAAATGGTTTAAATTTTATTCATTGTGGTTGTCCCTTGGGACAATGTGATAAAATTGGCAAACGCCAAGAAACAAAAGAACTTTTGAAGCAAATTGAGCAAAACAATCCCGTAGCTGTATTAAATATTTTCAAAGCATTAGACCGCTTAAATAGTTAATTAACTCATCATGAAAATATGGTATAATCATAATATTACAAAGGAGACATCATGGCAGTTTTAGAAACTAAACACACGCGCGCGCGAATTAATGTCATTAAAAATGACCTACTGAAAGCAGTACTCGTCTTTAACTATATCAGCATGTTTGCATTTATCGCCTACTATGTGTATTTGATTATTCAAAATATACACAATCCCTTGTATATAGTTATTTATTCACTTTTAATTGTTACAATAGCAGTTTTGTTTTTTATTGAAATTTTTATACAAGAGAATAAAAAATTACTGCGTAACGAAAAACGACAATCCACAGAAAAGAAACGCAAGTATAAATTTATTACCAAAGTTTTTAAGTTTGTAGCTAATTTTACACTCATTGGCGTTGCTATGTATGAAACCTTGTCCAACTTTAACATTACCCTTTCCAATTTAATTAACATATTGTCATTCGTACTCTTAATCGTACAAATTATTTTTGAATTTGTAATTCATAATATTATCAAACAAATTGATTACTTGCGTTTATCGATCGAATTGGATATCGAAGATAGCGGCATATTCAAATCCATTTTGTCTTTCATGTTTAAAGAAAAACGAATGGAAGAAAAAGCTATCTTGGCACAAGGCGGCAGTTTACATACCCAAATAGAAGAAAAAATGATTAACGAAATTAAAGAAGACGCTAAAACATTTGAAGAAAAAGACAAAATAAGAAAAGACCAAATCAAAAACATTTGGAAAACTTCAAGAAAAAAGAAAAAAGAGCATTAACAGCGGAAAAGGAAATTTCAATTTATAATTTACAAATATAAACAACTGTGTTATAATATTTAACAGTTGACCTGCTGTTGTAGCACAGTCGGTAGTGCACCGCCTTGGTAAGGCGGAGGTCGACGGTTCAAGTCCGTTCAACAGCTCCATAATTAAAAAAAATCTAAAAATTAAGAAAACTGCGTAAAATTGCTTGCGTCTTTATTGCGTGCGGTTTATAATGACGCGTATGGCACAAAGAGCTTATTTTGGACTTGGCTTCATTCCGTCCTTGTTAATCGCATTTTTACCAATCTTAGGTTGTATATTTGGTATCATTATTTGCTTTCAAAGAGAACAATATTGGTTTGGCGTTTTACGCATTTTCTTTGGTTGGAATATTCTATGGATTGTTGACATCATCAGTATGTGCGTTCATAAAGATTTAGTTTGGTTAGCTTAATCTCGTAAATTAAATTTTGCGTTTTTCTGTTACGCCTAACGCAAAACCACATGGTGTTGGACATTTAAATTTTGGGAAGGTGCATTTGGCACCTTTTTGCATAGTAGCTAACTTCGCTGCCCCGTCATGCTTACTTAATGACAATGCTTTTTGGTATTTAGTTAAAACATCATTCACCACACGGGTTGTTTCTAATAAAACCGAAGAACACTTACGCTCAATTGCCTTTAAAATGAAGTCATCTAAATTGCCCATTTCGCTAACATCAACCAACATGGCTTGTGGATAATTACTACGCAAACTGTCTAAATCAGATAGCCATTCGGCACGCAACTCTGGTTTATCGGCTATAATTTCCGGTATATAAAATTCTAAATTTTCGGGAGTTGTCGGTGTCTTCATATAATATTTTAAAGTGCGGTGACGATTCAAATGCATGTAGACAGCAAAAGAACATCGGAAATTAGTAGCATAAACATCACCAAAATATTCCACCACAGGGCGTTCGCAAAACATGGAAACTTGTCGTGACTTACCATTTTGTGTTAAAACTTCATCTACATAACCTGTTGCTTTTAATTGCTCTAAAAATTCAACAATATACGGATACAATTTTACTTCAAATGGATTTGTACTACCCTTAATTTTTTCGGCATAATCTGTAAAAAAGCCATATAAGTAATTCAATTGACGATAAGAAATCGTATGTAACATGGAAACCATAGTAAAGCAACTAGTGAGATAGCGAGCATTTTCCATAGCTAATTTTTTAATTTTGTTGTCGGTAAAGAATTGAGGATAATCGGTTTGATATGTATTGCGAATTAAAGTTACAAACTTTTCCAACCATTTATCATAAACAGCTTGTTCTTTTGCGGGTAAAGGATGCAAGGTATAGCGTCCACTTTTGACCGAAGACACCATATAACGCTCATTATCTAACATACCTTCCAAAACGCGAGGAATACAGTGCAAATATAAAGTAATTGTCGCATGGTCATAAACACTGTGGTGTCCGCTGTTCTTAGTTAAATCGGCACGACGAAAAGTTTTAACTTCGTCTTCCGCACGCAATGTCGCGAAATCGTGTGCCATATAACATACACCAGCAGCCATTCCGCCAAAACGGTCAAGCTCCTTTTTTGATGTTTGATGATTTGGATGCGTTGTCGCAATTACAGATATTTCCATATTTTATATGGTATACCGAACAAAAAACAGTTGTCAAACTAACAATTAAATTTTAAAAATATGTTGAGAAAAGAATGTGACAGTAGTATACTATAAAGTATGAAAAATAAATTTAATTTAGGGCAAGATGATTATCAAATTGCAAGCGATGAACCACTTGATTTAGATGATGCAATCAGCGTATTAGAAAAGCGTTTAGATTCTGAACAAATCGAAGCCGCTAACAAACCATTAAGCGATGTTACCGCTTTGGCAGATCCATCTATTTGGCATAAGCGCGTAGTCGTCATTACAGGTGCTTCATCGGGCATTGGTTTAGCGGCTGCCCACTGCTTTTCTTTGTACGCCGATATTGTTTATAATTTATCACGCGAAAAAGGCAATGACGACAACATCAACTTTATTGAAACCGATGTATCAAATCCAGACTCAATCAAGGAATCAATTCGCAAAGTTTACAACAAAGAAGGTCAAATTGATGTTTTAATTAACAACGCAGGAATTGGTTTATCAGGAGCCGTGGAAGAATTATTAACAACCGACATAGTTAAAGTAATGAATACGAACTTCTTAGGCGCAGTAAGTGCTTGCCAGGCAGTAATCCCATTTATGCGTGAACACCGCAAAGGTAAAATTATTAACATATCTTGCAGCTTAGCCAACACTGCCCCAGCATTTAACAGTATTTATAGTGCAAGCAAAAAAGCATTGGAAACTTTCACAATTGCACTACGCAAAGAAATTGAACCATTAAAAATCGAAGTTGCATCGGTATGTTTACCAACATGTAAAACTAATTTCACAGAAAATCGCATCAAGCAAGATTCAACCAACAAAGCTTACCGCTACCGCATTAGTAATGATATTGGTCGCTTAGAATATGCAGAACAAACCGGCTCTTTACCTGAAAATATTGCCGAAGAATTATATCGTATCAGTAACAAGAAAACCTTTGGATCACATACTTTAACCATCAAAGGTAAAAGCCGTATCGGTGCTTTCTTTAGCAAGTTAGTTGCAAAGAAATAATTTTATAGAAGGTATATCATGGTAGATTTAAACGAATTGCAAAAACGAATTTACAAAAACAAAGTGGAAAAGAAATTCAACTTAACCAATCTCCCACAAGAGTTTTGTTACCTACATGGTGAAGTAACTGAATCCTTTGATGCATGGCTAAAAAAGAAAGGGACCGAAGCGGTTAGCTTAGAATTGGCTGATGTCGCCATCTTTACCTTGGGCATTGCTGAAATGCTCGGCATTGACTTAGAAGCTGCCTTATTGAAGAAAATTGAAATCAACGAAAAACGCGTCTATGTTGACGGCAAAAAAGTTGACAGTAATTAATACACAATAAAAGCCGGTGCAAGTCCGGCTTTTATTTTATGTGTCCAACAAAGTTATTTACGCACTTTTTTTGGTTTTTGCATTTTGAGCTTTACTCAACGCAGCAGCCAATTTTGCTTTTTGACGGTTTGCTTTGTTTTTGTGAATTACATTATCCAATGCAGCTGCATCTAAAACAGAGAAAACAACATTCAATTGTGTTTCCGCGTGTTTCAATTCATTTGCAGCCAAAGCTTCTTTGAATTTTTTAATTTCACCGCTGACACGGGTTTTGATAGGACGATTTTGTGTTTGTTTAGCTTTCGTCACACTGATTCTTTTGATTGCACTCTTAATATTTGCCATATCCGTTATTATACAGGAATTATCCCAGATTTGCAAGTCTTTTCTTTGGGAAGTTTTTTTCGTAACCGCAGATAATAAATTATGGAATTTATTTCGGACCTTGCTTGCGAATTGTTACGCCGTGCTCCGCACAAGACAAATGGGTTATCCGTTACTAGCACAGAACATGGTGGTATCACAGTAGATTGCACAACCATCAAAACCGCGTCGGCAGCCCATCAAATCGGCAAACCCATTGGCACTTATTACAACATAGATGCAACTCTCGGACGCCCACGCAATATTGTAAATACCCTACGCCGCAGCTTACAAACTTTGATGTCTGCACCGAATAAAATTTTAGTCGTTGGTCTGGGTAATGATAAATTTGTAGCAGACAGTTTAGGCCCTTGCGTTTTAGAACAAATTAATGCCAATGATAAGTTGATAATTTTTGAACCAAATGTCTTTGGTGTCACTGGCATCAATTCGGTAGATGCAATCAAAGCGATTACCAAATTAACACAACCTGATACCGTCATCGTTATCGACAGTTTAGTTAGCGCAACGCCATCACGAATTGGCACAAACTACCAAATTTGTACCAGTGGGATTACCCCCGGCAGCGGTATTGGCCGTAATAACCAGACAATTAATCAAAAGCTATTAGGGGTTCCGGTTTTAGCGATAGGCGTTCCCGTTTGCACTATAATGACAACAGTCCCCGACCGCATCTATCATGTCGTTCCAAAAGATATTGATGTGGTAATTAGGGACTGCGCCACAATGATTGCAAAAAGCATTAATACTCTGGTGTAACAAAATTTCTACGGTGTAACCAAGCACGAACAATTTGGTGTTTACCGAAAAGATTTTTCATTTTACCAACACGCGCAACACTGGGGATTTTTTCCACGCTGCGTGCCAACATATCGCCGTTAGATGTTTGCACTACTAGGTCATCGTCCTTACGGGCAAAGGTCGCATAAATAACTTCTTCACCTTTCGCCATACCAGCAGCAATCGTCAAACCTTTACGATAACGGACCATTTTATCAATATCACTCATCGCAACTTTCTTCGCATTACCCATATTGGTTACTAAGACTGCATAGCCGCTGTTTTCTGCGGTCGAGATACCCGCTAACCAAGCATTATCGTCCATTTGCATACCTTTAACACCAGAAGCAATACGACCTTGTACAGGTACATCGCCAGTTGCAGCATTCAACACATTACCGACATTGGTAATCATCAAGATTGTACGATTCTTAGGTAAGCGTTGAACGCCGAGAATTTCGTCTTTACGGTCTTCACGGATTTTATAAACATCAAAGACAGATTTAATCACCGAACATGCATCATTGAATTTAGAGCGTTTTATCATACCAGTTTTCGACAACCAAACCAGATTGTATTCTGGCAAGGCATCGGCAACAGCTGGATAAATTGCGATTGGGTATTCTTCTGGCAATGCAGTTGGGAACAATTTACGCAACGCAACACCACGGTCTTTTAAACGACATTCTGGAACATCGCCACCGAAAAGTTTATAACATTTACCCATGTTTGTGAAGATATGTAATAACTTATCCGTTTGCGTCAATACGGCAACTGTATGAACATCTTGCTCCCGCATACCGTCCACTGCTTCCGTCTTGCTCATAGTAAAATGTTTTTTCGGTAAGCGCTTAATATTACCTGTGGCAGTGATTGCCATAACAACATCTTCCACTGGAACTTCATCATCATCAGCGGTAATTAATACATCTTCTAATTTATTCACAACGCGTGTGCGGCGGTCAACTTTGAAGCGCTTCTTAATTGCCAATAATTCGTTCTTAACAACATCAAACTGCAATTTTTTGCTGCCGATAATTGCTGTCAAGCGTTCAATTAATTCACGCAATTCTTTTAATTCTTGCTCAATTTTCAAAACTTCCAAGTTGGTCAAACGAGCCAGTCGCAAATCCAAGATTGCTTGCGCTTGACGCTCACTTAAACTGAAACGCTTTTGCAAACGATCGCGTGCTTCACTGGTATGTTTACTGGTTTTGATAATTTTAATAACTTCATCAATATTTTTAACCGCAACCAATAAACCTTCCAAAATATGAGCGCGTTCTTTAGCTTGATTTAATTCAAAGACCGAGCGTTTATATATAATTTGGCGTTGATAGTTAACATAGTACTCAATAATTTGCAATAAGCCCATTTGGCGTGGTTTACCATCGGCAATTGCAACCATATTATAGTTAAAGTTACAACGCAATTGAGTAAACTTATATAATTGTTCAACGATTTTGTAAGCATCTGTATCCTTACGCAACTTAATCAAAATACGCATACCGTTACGATCGGACTCATCACGAATTTCTGTAATATTTTGCAAATCGCCTTTTTTACTTTCACGCAAATCAGCAATATTTTTTTGTAATTGAACTTTGTTCACTTGATATGGCAACTCTGTAATGACAATATTTCGTTTATCGCCCTCGACTTCAATATGAACCTTACCCGACATAACGACTTTACCGCGCCCAGTTTCGTAAGCAGTCATCATATTTTCATCAGCAACGATCCAACCACAAGTCGGGAAATCAGGACCTTTAACAATTTTTAAAACTTGTTTCAAAGTAATCTTCGGATTATCAATGAATGCAATATGTGCATCAATCAATTCTCCCAAGTTATGTGGCGGAATATTGGTTGCTAAACCAACCGCGATACCACTACTACCGTTAGTCAATAAATTCGGATAGCGTGCCGGTAAAGTGTCTGGTTCTGTGTTGCGATCGTCATAAGTCAACGAATAAGTAACAGTGTCTTTATCCATATCACGCAACAATTCCAAGGCTAACGGAGCTAACTTAGCTTCGGTATAACGCATCGCTGCCGGTGGGTCTCCATCATCCGAACCAAAGTTACCTTGTCCAGAAATTAATGGCATATTCATGTTAAATGGTTGCGCCATACGCACCATAGCATCATAAACAGAGACATCACCATGTGGATGGTATTTACCCAAACACTCACCAACAATCGCAGCTGACTTACGGAATGGCTTTTCCGGAGCCAATCCCAAATCATTCATCGCGTACAAAATACGGCGTTGAACTGGTTTCAATCCGTCTTCGACACGCGGCAAAGCACGATCCAAAATAACAAATTCACTGTACGGAATCATACTTTCGTGCATGATACGCGCCACAGATTTCTCAATGATTCCGTCTTCCGATGAACCATCACCACCGTTGCCATTTTCTATATTTGATTCAGTTTCAACCGGTTCTTCGACAGCTTTGACTTCGGTCTTACGGCTTTCTTTTTCGGCTAACAACTTTTGACGGCGTTCTTCTTTTTCAAGAATAGGCTTCATAATTGCCGCTTGACGCGCAGCTTCAGCTTCGGCTTTCAAATCGGCTTCCGATAATTTAACTACATCGTCAATGTTAGCAATTTTACCATGGCTGGCTCTTTCTACTACTTTCGAAACTTCATCGGTTACATCGTCCGTAGTTACTGCAGTATCTTCATTCACAATTACTTCCGTATCATTCTCGATTTCCACTTCGTCCGTAATTTCCTCCGTTTTGTTTTCTATTTCCGCGCTTGCTTCCACAACTTCTTCATCCGATTCTTGGATATCTTCATTAATTTCATCAACCGCTTCTTCTACAACTTCTTCAACTGTTGCAGATTGTTCTACGGGACGCTCAATATTTTCTGTTTCGATTACTTCTTCCAAAACATCGTCACTAGGTTTTTCCACATCTGTTAATACTTCTTCAACTTCGTTCTCAACTATCGTCTCTTCACTGTCTACAACTTGTGTCTCATTAAAGTCATCTTCGATTTCAACCGAACCTTTATTTTCAATTATTTCCGCATCTTCTGATTCGGTAATTGTTTCATCACAGACAACTTCGCTTTCTTCTGCAACTACTTCTTCATCGCCACTTACTTCACTAGATTCAATATTTTCTTCTTCTATCGCTGTATCAGATACCTGCTCTGTTTCTTGGACTTCTTCACTTTCGTTAACAGGTTCATCTTCTACTATAACTTCTTCATTTCCTTCTTCATCTAATTCTTCATTAACTTCCGCACAATCTTCAGATTCAACTTCGGTATCGTCCACACTTTCGGCAATAACTGCTTCTACTTTTTCTTCTACCAATGGTGTATTTTCTATAGTATCGGCAACAATCTCGGTTGATTCTTCCACAACAGGAACATTCGGTTCATCATCAAAACCTAACGAATTTTCATCATCAATCAAATCATCAAACTCACCCATTGTGACCTCCTAATTTACTTTTTACTGCTTTAATTGCAGTGTCGTCTTGTTTGTTGAAATTTGCGTGCTTGCTAATATAATTACGACGACTTTCAATATCATCACCCATCAATGTAGTAATAAGGCGTTCAGCCTCAGCAGCATCACTCATGGTAATACGGCACAATTTACGGGTTTTCGGGTTCATAGTAGTTTCCCATAATTGATCCGCATTCATTTCACCCAAACCTTTATAGCGTTGCACACTGCAACCTTTAACCTTTTTAGTAACTTCCTTTAATTCGTTATCATCATAACAATAACGACTGTAATCCTTTTTATAAACTTTAAACAAAGGCGGCATACCCGTATAAACATGTCCTTGAGCAATCAAATCCTTCATGTAGCGGAAAAAGAAAGTTAAAAGAATTGAACGAATATGTCCACCATCTTGGTCCGCATCGGCCAAGATAATAACTTTATGATAACGCAAGTTATCAATGTTAAAATCTTCACCAATTCCCGTTCCTAAAGCACCAATCAAAGTTCGGAACTCGTCATTTTCTAGAACTTGGTCTATGCGTTTCTTTTCGGCATTTAATGGTTTACCGCGCAACGGCAAAATAGCTTGAATGCTGCGGTCACGGCCTTGCTTTGCAGTACCACCCGCACTATCACCCTCAACGATGAAAATTTCATTCATTTCTGGGCGACGACCACTGCAACTTGCCAATTTACCAATCAACACACTGCCATCAATACTATTCTTACTGCGAGCAATATCTTTAGCTTTACGCGCTGCTTCACGGACACGCGCAGCCGCTTTGGCTTTATTAATAATAATTTCCAACAAGCTTTTTTTCTCGGCGGACTTGTCGGCATCTTTAAAATATTCTAAAAGATTATTATAAGTAAATGTTTCAACCGCAATTTTAGCTTCAGGGTTACCCAACTTAGTTTTGGTTTGCCCTTCGAATTGAACTTCATGCATTTTGATTGAAAGCACGGCGGTCATACCTTCACGATAATCTTCCCCCTGCAAAGCATTATCCTTTTCTTTAAATAATCCAAATTGTTTGCCTAATTGGTTAAAGGCACGCGTAATCGCACTTTTGAAACCCGTTTCATGAGTTCCACCTTCCGAAGTTGGAATATTGTTAACATATGAATAAATACTTTCAACAAAGCCATCTGTATGTTGAATAGCAAAAGTAATTGGCATTTTGTCGCTTTGTCCGGAGATAATAAACGGCGCTTTATATAAAGTATTCTTACCTTCGTTAAGATAACCAACAAAATCAGCGAGCCCACCATCAAATTTAAACACACATTCACGAGAGAATTCCGCATCATCTGGCTGAATACGCTCATCAATTAAAGTGATTTCCGCACCCTTATTCAAGAAAGCCAATTCTTCCAAGCGCTGTGAAATAATTTTGTAATCAAATTCGTTGTGATTAAACATTTCAGCATCTGGCAAGAAATGAACACGAGTACCATTCTTATTGGTTTTACCAACCACTTTTAATGGTGCATCGGCTACACCCCAATGCATTTGTCCATCTTTTGCATCAACATGCGGAGAAAAACGAATATAATGTTCTTTGCCGTTTTTATATACGGTAACTTCACAATATTCGGAAAGCGCATTTACGACCGAAGCACCAACACCATGTAACCCACCCGAAAAGCTGTAATTCTTATTATCGAATTTACCACCAGCATGCAATTCAGTATAAACCATTTCCACACCAGAAATATTCAACTCCTTATGAATATCAACCGGAATACCACGCCCATTATCTTCAACGGTAATTGAATTATCCTCATGAATCGTTACCATCAATTGCGTACCAAAACCATTCGCAATTTCGTCAATGCCATTGTCGACAATTTCCCATAAAAGATGGTGCATACCTTTAGAACCCGTGGTTCCTATGTACATACCTGGTCTTTTACGCACAGCATCTAATCCCTTCAAAAGAGTAAGATTACTTGCATCATAAGTTTGTTTTTCGTTTGCCATACGATATATTATAGCACTTTTTAAAAAACGCTCAAAATAGTTATTTTATACAATATATAGTGTTTGTTAAATACCTTTAACCACAATATATTCGGCGTATCGTTCCAACTGCGAAGCAATTTTTTGTACATCATCACTAGAATAAGCATTCTCACACCGACATTGTTGAATTTGCCATGTTTTTGCTCCACAAACAATCATTTTCCCAATTTCAAGTAAATCCAACTGGCTTAAATATGGACTCAATGTAGTCCGAAATTGATATGGAATACGGTTTTGTCTTTTCAAATATTCGGCTGTTTGTAATACAGAATCAATCGCCATGCCTGTAACTAGCGGATATTTAGTTGCTGTTGCTTTGACATCCAAAGCTACATAATCCACTAGTCCTAATTCTACGACTTCACGCACAACAGATGGGCGTGTACCATTTGTATCTAATTTTACAAGCACACCTAAGTCTTTTAAGTAACGCAAAATTTCAATAAGATTCGGATAAAGTGTGGGTTCACCTCCACTCACAACAACAGCATCAACCCAGGCACGCCTTTGCTTAATTATCTGCAAAACACGACCAAAAGGTAATCGATTTTGTCGTGCATCCAAGATATTGCGGTTATGACAATAATGACAACACATATTGCAGCCCGCTAAGAAAACAACACTTGCAACGCGTCCAGGATAGTCAATCAAAGAAACCTTTTGCCACCCTGCTATTTTCAAAGTTGGTTTGGATTTAATTAACACAATTACACCTTTTTTGTTAGCAGATGATATTTTTTCCGATCCAAATACTCTTGTCTCTTCCCTGCATGATAGTTATTCACAGGCCGCAAAAAGCCAACAACCCGACTCCAAACCTCCGTCTTAGACAGGCAGATGGGACACTGCCAATGTTCACCAGCTAAATAGCCATGTCGTTGACAAATTGAAAAAGTAGGCGTCAACGATAAATAAGGCAACTTGCATTTAAAAAATACTTTTTGCAGTAATGCTTTAACAGCCTCAATATCGTCCAGCTTTTCACCGGTATACAAATGAACAACCGTTCCGCCGGTATATAAAGATTGAAGTTCATCTTGTAACGCAATCATTGTAAATAAATCATCGGTAAAACCCACAGGTAATTGGGTACTGTTCGTATAATACGGTGCGTCAAGCGTACCGGCCATGACAATTTGAGGATATTTTTTTTGATCAAGCTGTGCTAGACGACTGGCCGTACTTTCAGCAGGAGTGGCTTCCAAGTTGTATAAATGTCCTGTCTCTGTTTGATAGTCAGATAATTTATTACGCAGAAAATGCATCACACGCAAAGCGAAATTTTGACCAGCAAGACTTTCAATACCTACACCTTTCATATTCAACAGACATTCATGCATGCCAACAATTCCAATAGTACTAAAATGGTTATCCCAATAATTACCCGTTCGATTCTTAATCTCTCTCAAATAATAAGCACTATAAGGATATAACCCATTTTCGGTTTGTCTTTCAATTTCCAGTCGTTTAATTTCCAAACTTTCTTTTGCTAAATCAGCTAATGCACCTAATCGATAAAAAAAATCTTTTTCATCACGCGACAAGTACCCCAAACGCGGTAAATTCAAAGTAACAACACCAATACTTCCAGTTAAAGGATTTGAGCCAAACAAGCCGCCACCCCGCTTTTTTAACTCTCGCAAGTCCAAGCGCAGGCGACAGCACATCGAAGTTGCATCTTCTGGCTTTAAGTCCGAATTAATGTAATTTGCAAAATATGGAATACCATATTTAGCTGCCATAGTAATAATTTGAGTCATAACTGGGCTATCCCAACAAGTATCTTCCGTAATGTTGATGGTTGGAATCGGGAAAGAAAAGACGCGCCCTTGACTGTCACCTGCCAACATAACCTTACAAAAAGCTAAATTCAAGCGATCCATTTCTACCTGATATTCGCCATAAGTGCTCTCTTGCAAGACACCCCCAATAATCACAGGCACATCGCGCAAGGTCGCTGGACAACAAATATCTAAAGTTATATTTGAAAACGGACATTGAAAACCGGTGCGCGTTGCTACATTCATATTAAAAATAAATTCTTGCATTAACTGTTCTAATTCGGCATCATTCAAATTATCAATCCGCACAAAAGGAGCCAGATAAGTATCAAAAGAAGACCATGCTTGCGCACCTGCCGCTTCACCCTGTAATGTAAATGTCGCATTCACAATTTGCCCCAAAGCACTGCTCAGGTGTTTTGCAGGTGCCGCCGAAACCTTCCCATCGACACCAGTAAATCCCAGCAACAAGAGTTGTCGCAAATCCCAGCCAGCACAATACGGTCCCAAAAAACCTAAATCATGTAAATGAAAATCACCATCGCGGTGCGCTTGCGCAATTTTTGGCGGATAAATTTTTGTCAAACAGAACTCTTTAGTAACAGACTCCCGTAAATGCAAATTTAAACCTGCAACCGAACGCTGCATATTGGCATTATTTTTCACAGCAAAATCATCACCATTTAGGTATGACTCAAACAAATTAACCACAACATCTTGATAATCCATCAATTCATCTTATTGAAAGATTAACATTTTGGTGTTTATTGATTACGACGCCAAAGCTTCACTTAATGCTTTCGCCAATTGATCTGGGCAACTTGTACCGCGACCATGGCAATTAATTCCTTGCAAACGAGCAATTAAATCCTGTGCTTTTTGCCCTTCTGCCAAAGTTGCAATACCCACGGTGTTACCAGGGCAGCCACCCATAAAGCGCACATTATGCACAATATCTTGATCATCCAATTCAAAACTAATTTGCATACTGCATACACCTTTTGGTTTGTAATTAAACTGTCTCATGTTCATGATCCTCCTGCTCTACCAAATGATTATATATAAATTCAAAAACTTCGGGGGCTTTATCTTTCCAACGCGCCGCCGCACGAATCGCATCAGCACGAGAAGGCACACGCAATTTTAACTCCATGACATTTTGCGGCCCTGTATAATCTTTAATCATAAAAACCACAGTTTGTGTGCCGTCAGAATTCTTGAAGTAATCAATGCGGTACTCTTGACTACGCTTCATGCGCAACTTGTTTTCGTCGGCATATTTGATGATACTTTCACGAATTGACGCCGGAATTTTAGTCCAAAAATGAGCCAAGCAATCGCGACCATCTTTCGCCAATTGATACATCAAATCTCCCGATACGGTTTTTGCTACCACAAATTTAACATCGACAATTTTTGCTAATGCCTCACGATAATCCATATAAGACATTAAATCTGGGTTCGACATAATTATTTCCGATAAAGTATTTTCTGATAACGGAATTTCCATTTTTTCGAAAATAAACAGCAAAATAATCTTGCGTGTAATTTCATCGGCTACAAAGTAAGTATTGCGTTTATTGTTCACCAGTCAAATTATATAACAGTTCCTTAAACCTGGCAAGTTTCTCTTGTTCTTCTTTTACCAAAGCGGCAGGTGCTTTCGCCATAAAACCTGGATTACCCAAAAGTTTAGTTGCTCGCGCAATTTCCGCACGATAGAAAGCAGTTTGTGCCCCGACATCAATTGGCTTCTCAACTTTTTCAATCTTTGGTTTAGGTTTATCTTTACACTCTTCAATAAATTTATCGCAGAAGTCCGTCCAGAACCATTGTTGTAACTCATTAGCAGCAATACCAAATTCGTACTTCTCATAACGACGAGTAATAGTACGAATAATTTTGTTCAAGCTTACTTGCATCCAGTGCTTTTTACCTTTCACTGGCATTGGGAACGCTTCAAACGCCAAATCAGTATCATGTCCCAATTCATGCCAAATTTGTTCAGTAATATAAGGTGCGATTGGATGCAACAATTTTAAGAAACTTTCTAAAGCGGTAACCAGCAATTCGTTATCTTTGTGCATTAACACAAACTTAGTCGCATTCCAAATTTTATTCATAAAGTAACGGGCTTTCGTAATTTTCTCATCGCCGTAATTTGGATCACGATCCAAGCTGGAACCAAACAACAATGAATAGCGCAGCACATCGCAACCATATTGTTCAATAATATCAATCGGATCAATTCCATTACCAAATGATTTACTCATTTTAAGACCTTGGCTATCACGAACCAAACCATGAAACAAGACAGTATGGAATGGTAATTGTTTTGTGTGATAAAGTCCGGAGAATACCATACGAATAACCCAGAAGAAAATTATTTCATAAGCGGTAACCAAGACATCGGTCGGATAGAAATAATTATAGTCTTCTTGATTTTTATTCAAGGTCACAAATGGCCACAAAGCCGACGAAAACCAAGTATCTAAAACATCGGTCTCCCCTTCAATCGGAATACGATGCCCTGAAATTAATTGACGCGAAATACACCAATCTTTGATATTATTCAACCAGTTCAAATACATTTTTTGAAATTTCTTCGGTACAATATTTAATCCATTATTCAAAGCTTGAATTGCAGGTTGCGCCAAATCATGCATTTTAACAAACCATTGTTTTGAAATCATTGGTTCGGCAGTTTGGTGACAACGGTAGCATTGACCAACATTAGAGATGTGCTCTTTGGTAGCTAATAACAAACCGGCAGCTTCCAAATCGGCAACAACTGCTTCACGCGCAGCAGTCACTGTCATACCAGCATATTCACCAACATCACCACACATCAAACCATTTTCATCAATAACCTTAATATGCGATAATTTATGTCGTTCACCCACTTCATAATCATTGTGGTCATGAGCTGGCGTAATTTTAACTGCTCCAGTTCCAAATTTCATATCAACGGATTCATCGCCAATAACTGGAATCTCACGATTAGTCAACGGCAATGGTACTGTTTTGCCAATTAAATCTTGATAGCGCTTATCGTTTGGATTAACTGCAACAGCCACATCACCAAACAAAGTTTCAGGACGCGTAGTTGCAACGCGCAATGGACCGTATTGAATTGTCCAAATTTTACGCTTAACCTCGCTATATTCAACCTCAATGTCGGATAATGCGGTATGACAATAAGGACACCAATTAATCATGCGCTCGCCTTGATAAATATATCCGTCATTATACAAACGATGGAATGCTTTATTAACCTCTTCTTTGCAATGGTCTTCCATGGTAAAGGTAAATCGCGACCAGTCACAAGACAAGCCTAAACGCTTAAATTGATTACAGATAACACCTTCATAATGGTCATACCAATTTTGAATACGCTCCATAAATTGTTCACGGGTTAAATCCTGTTTATTAATGCCTTCTTTTTTTAATTCTTCAACAACTTTTGCTTCAGTTGCAATGGCAGCATGGTCAGCACCAGGCAACATCAAAGCTTCGTAACCTTGCATGCGCTTAAAACGAATTAAAGCATCAATAATCGTGCAATTAAAAGCATGTCCAATATGCAATTTACTGGTAATATTGGGTGGTGGCATAATAACAGTAAAAGGTTTTTTATCACGATTTACATTTGCTTTAAAAGTATTATTATCAAGCCACTTTGCATTGTAATAGGCCTCACACGCCTTGAAGTCAAAATTTTTATCCATGCGTATAGTTTACTATAAACCGTAGAGTTCTGCAACCTGTTCCCGTGTCGCGATAACTTCACGCGGCTTACCGTTACCAAAATCAGCGCCCACAAAGCCCGCGCGTTCTAATTGATCCATAATGCGACCAGCACGCCCAAAACCAACAGAGAACTTGCGTTGAATTTCCGAAATTGATAATGTACGGCGAATATTGTTTTCACGAACAGCATAACGCAAAATTTCCACCATTTTTGGATCTTGGTCGTTAAGTTCACTACCTGCATCACCGAAACCACTGGCTGCCCCACCTTCAGGGATACCGTTTAAAATTAAATCTTCAATTTCTAAATTAAATTCCGGCGGATTCTTTTCACGAACAAAGTTTGTTACACGATGAGTTTCATCATTTGTCATGAAGCAACCTTGAACACGCTCGATACCCTTGGCCGTCATAAATAACATATCACCACGCCCCATCAAAGTTTCGGCACCAATCGTATCTAGAATTGTACGACTGTCAAAACCACTAGTAACACGGAAAGCAATACGCGTACCAATATTTGCTTTAATAACGCCACCGATAACATCAACACTAGGTCTTTGTGTCGCAAGAATTAAATGGATACCCGCAGCACGAGCTTTTTGCGCCAAGTTTTGAATACAATCTTCAACTTCTTTTTTGTTGCGCAACATCAAGTCAGCCGTTTCATCAACAACCATAACAATGTATGGCATCGCAGGAATTTGGCCACTCTTATATGCAGGTAAAGCATGATATAAAGCAATGTTATTAACATGTTGACCTTGCAATAATTCATAACGGTGGTCCATTTCCCGAATTAACCACTTAAAGGCATTAACCGCATGCGTAGCATTAGAAATACATCTTTCGATTAACATATGAGGCAAACCGTTATACATGCCTAATTCAACACCGCCCTTCATATCAATGAGCATCAATTTCAATTCTTCTGGACTTGACTTGTAAATCAAGCTAGTCAAAATAGTATTAATACAAACAGATTTACCAGAACCCGTAGTACCTGCCACCAACAAGTGCGGCATTTCGGTTAAGTCGGCAACGACCAAATCATCGTTAATATTTTTTCCAAGACAAATTGCCAACGGGCTTTTGTGCATTAAGAATTCGCGCGATCCCAATAAATCCTTAATTGAAACGGTACCAATAGTACGGTTAGGAACTTCAATACCAATCGCGTTTTTACCTTCAATTGGACTTTCCATACGCGTGTTATTGGTTTTTAAAACAAAATTCATATCGTCACGCAAATTTTCAACTTGGGAAACACGCGTACCAGCTTCCGGCACAATTTCAAAACGGGTTACCGCTGGTGCAACACTAAAACTATGCACACGAGCACGAACATTGTATTGTTGGAATAATTCATTTAATTTGGCTTCTTTCTCACTAGCTTCCTCATTAAATTGACTTAAATCCATACTTTGCGTGTGGATTAAATCCAATGTCGGCTTAATGTAGCGCTTATTTTTGAAAGTATCGATTTTGGTTTCCTTGGTTTCGGTTGGCACATCCAACGGAAAAACTGTTTGACCGACTGGATTATTGTTTTGAATTGCAGAAAGATTTCTACGGCGCCCCATTGCCGGATTAGTTGGTGGTTGTGCATTAGGATTATTCGGCGGCGACCACATCGTGTCCGCACCTTGCCATGGCATCGAACCATTTTGCCCCCAGCCGTTTGCTTGTGGAGCTGGTTGCGACATTGTATTTGGCATACCCATTCCTGTCGGCATAGTTGGTGTTGGCATCGGCGATGAAGGCATATAAGGATAAACCGGCGCAGTTGGTGTTGGCATCTGTGGGAAAATAGGGGGTTGCGGCGGAGTTGGCATTGGATTAGCAGGAGCCGCCCACGAAGAACCGTCCATCCCCTGCCATGGAATAGCAACACCGTTATTATAAATCGACAAACCCATTGGCGCGGCAGCTGCAGCATTCATAGTCGCTTGATTAATACCGTCTGCCGTTAAATTATTTAAGGGAACTGGACTATCCGCTTTAACTTTCGCAGCTTCTTTTTTCGGCAACGCCCCTAACCCAAGCAAACTTTTTTGCGATTCAAATTCCCGGCGGTTTTCACGCATAATTTCTTTACTAATGGCATGAAATTTTTCGTACAGTTCTGCGGTAGTGGTCGCATAATCACGAGTTTCCGGCATTTCGGCTTTCTTAGCCTCCATAATAATTAAATTCTTTTCACGGTTTTTTACAATAATGCGATTAATTACCAAAGCCAAACCAATTAAAAAGAAAACGCTAAGTAACAAATAAGTACCGATAATGCCAGAAATAATTAACAGTAAATACGATGGCAAACCAAACAAAACACCACCCGGGGTTAAAGGATTTGCTGCAAAGCAATAATTTAGGTAATAACCAAAGTCTGCGCTATTACCACCGTCAATCACGGCTTGAGTAAATCCAACATGCATCGCCGTAAAAAACGAAAAAAGAATAATAATCGCACCCCAAAGATATTGAGAATCAACGCGAATGCGTTTTCCATTACGCAAGCACAGACCAAAGATAGCTGTCAAAAGGAAAATACAATAAGTATAAATACCAGTAACTCCGTACAAGAAATCTGCCACTACTCCACCCATGCGAAATAACAACAAAAGCGCCGCAATTCCAGATGCCCAAATAATAACATCCCCAAACGGGAAGGGGCGTTTTTCATTCTGCAACCGAGTGCGGTGGATAGTACCGTCCATTATCTTAAATTATATACAAAATTTTTATTTTCGTAAAATATTATTTGCCAACTATAACTGTAATAAATTTTTCAGGTAACAAGTATTTTTTAATAACCTGATTAACATCCGCAACAGTTATCGCATCAATGTTTTGCAATTCCTCTTCAAAACTAACCACACGATTAAAAACAGAAACAACATCTGCACTGTGTGCGTTGACTTTGCTGGTAATTTCACTACTAAACAAGCGTTGCATATGCCATTGGTTACGATATTTATCAAGCTCTTCATTTGTAATTCCATCACGCAATAATGTTTGTAATTCACGAGTGACAACATCAATAACTTTTTGTGTGTTTTGCGGGGTACACGAAAATACAACTTTTAAATTACCACCAATATCGCTCAGTTCTAATTCGGAGTGAATGGAATAAACCAATCCTAACTTTTCGCGAACATTTATAAATAAGCGACTACTCATATCGCCACCAAACAATAAACTAAACAAAAACAAAGCGTGACGGTCCTCGTGATATTGATTGCAAACCGGAATTGCCAGCGCAACATGTTGTTGTTCCGTATCTTTTTTGACTTGTAACCGTGTCGGCGCAGGATTAATTGCCGGCACATTTTCGCGTTGTTTTGGAGCAACCGGAACCTCATAAAGCGGAACAAGTAGTTCCAAACCCCCATAAACAGGTTTTCTTGAAATAAAATATTTCGCTACTAACTCTTGTGCGCGTTCTACCGTAATATCGCCGGCAAATGCAATAATTGTATTTCGCGGTTCATAATGTTTTCGAATATATTTATGTATATCTTCTGGCTTATATTTTTTGATTGCATCGGCATAACCAGCAACCGGATGTTCATATTTTGTACCACGATAAAAGACTTGATTCATGCGATCATACATCACCGAAGTCGGATTATCTTCGTGCATTGCAATTTCTTGCACAATGACATCACCTTCTTTATCGAAATCGTCATCTTCAAATTTAGTATTAAAATACATATCGGATAAAAGGTCGACACAACTTTCCAAATTTTCAGCAATGGCCTTAGTATAATAACAAGTTGCGCATTCACTGGTCCATGCGTTATAAGACACACCTAAGCGCGAAAATTCATCAATAATTTGTTGACCAGTTCGATTGGTCGTTCCCTTAAATAACATATGTTCACAAAAATGGGACAAACCTTGTTCATCTTTGGTTTCATCACCACTACCCGCCATTATCATCATGCTAAAAGCAACGCTTTTAAAACCTGGCATGGGCGTAACCACCAGACGCAATCCATTATCCCAAGTATATAATTTTGTTTCCACATAGATATGATAGCCAAATTCATAAAATGAAGCAAATGATAATATGATTAAATAAGATGCCAAATAAGAGAATTGTAATTTCCAACGCCATCATTTGCAGTATATTATGTATCCTTGGATTTTTGGTTAGCACAGTTAATACTAACCAAACCTATCTTACCGTCACTGCCCCATTTTATAATGGCGAACGCAACAACCAAGAGCTTGGGCTGATGTTTATTATTGATGACCCTTTATTAGCTAATAACTTACCGACAATTTTGGAAACATTAGATAAAGCCGAAGCCACAGCGACTTTTTTCTTTACCGGTACAGCAGCAATTAACAACCTAGAATTACTACAAAAACTAGCCATAAAACACGAGCTAGGCAATTACGGTTTTTCAAATACTTTGCTCAATATTGCAGATAAATCCGCAATTACCGAAGAAATTCGTTTAAGCGATGCCTTAATTAACTCTTTGGTTCACAAGCAAATGAAAGTATTCACACCGCCACAATATGCTTATAACAAACACACCCTAGCAATGGCTGATAATCTTGGTTATACAACAATTTTACCAACCAATCGCAATGCGGTTATTGATTGGGAAACATCAGACAGTAATTTGGTACTATCCTACGCCACTCATAACATACAAAATGGCGACATTGTTGCCTTAAAGCCGACCGTCGCCACTATGCAATGTTTCTCACAAATCGTTGCGGATTACACGACCCGCGGTTTAAAAATTATTTCGCTGGAGCGTCTTTTTCATTTGTAGGTGGCACAATTCGTTGTAAATCGATACGACCTTTTTCGTCAATTTTAATGACTTTAACTTTGATTTTGTCACCAACTTTAACGACATCTTCCACTTTATTAACGCGTTCTTTAGCCAACTTGGAAATATGAACCATACCTTCCAAAGCTTCGGTTAATTTAACAAAACAACCAAAATCCAAAATACGAACAACCGTACCTTCAAAAGTTTGACCGACTTCTGGCTCTAAAACAATATCGGCGATGATAGCCTTTGCTTTTTCGACCATCACAGAATCGGAACCACCGATAAAGACTTTACCGTCGTCTTCAATGTCAATCTTGACACCGGTTTGGTCGATAATCTTGTTAATTGTTTTACCACCACTACCAATAACATCTTTAATTTTGTCAGGATTAATTTTAAAAGTAATTACTTTCGGAGCATATTTTGAAGTTTCTTTAGCTGGTGCTTTAATTTCAGCGTTCATAATTTTTAAGATCTTCAAACGACCTTCACGCGCTTGCGCCAAAGCCGTCGTAATAATCTCTTTATCGATACCGGCAATCTTAATATCCATTTGAATCGCAGTAATACCTTTTTCAGTACCGGCAACTTTAAAGTCCATATCACCATAGAAATCTTCAACACCTTGAATATCGGTTAAGACTGCAATTTTGCGACTATTTTTGTCTTTAATCAATCCCATCGCAATACCAGCAACAGCAGCTTTAATCGGCACACCTGCATTCATCAATGACATGGAGCTGCCGCAAACCGAAGCCATTGAAGAACTACCGTTACTAGACAAGACTTCGCTAACCGTACGGATTGCGTACGGGAATTCTTCTTCACTTGGTAAAACAGGAATCAAGGCGCGTTCCGCTAAAGCACCATGCCCGATTTCACGACGACCAGGCGCACGCAATTGACGCGCTTCCCCAGTTGCATAAGGTGGCATGTTGTATTGGTGCATATAGCGTTTTGCTTCTTCATCATCAATACCGTCTAATTTTTGAGCATCACTCAACATACCCAAAGTACAAACATTCAAGACTTGTGTATTACCACGAGTAAACACAGCCGAACCATGAGTACGCGGCAATAAACCAGTTGTCACCCAAATCGGACGAATATCTTTCGTGCCACGGCCATCGGGACGAACACCTTGATTCAAGATTTTTTCACGAACAACTTCTTTTTTAATTTTGTTCATGACTTGGATGATATCACCCTTACTTTCTTCCCAAACATCAGCAAATTGGTCCGCTACAATCGTGTCAACTTTATCTTCTTCGACACGGCGTTTAATTGTATCTGTTTCTTTTAACGCAGTTTCTATAAAGCTGGTAGCAAAAGAACGCACTTGCTCTTCTAGCTTGCTATCAATTGTATGCAATGCAACCTTGCGTTTTTCTTTACCAATTTTTTTCGCAATACCGACTTGGAATTCACACAAATTTTTAATTTCTTCATGAGCAAACATAATTGCGTCGACCATGTCAGCTTCACTAACTTCGTTAGCTCCGGCTTCAACCATCAATACCGCTTCACTAGTACCACTAACGGTCAAATGCAAATCACTTTGACTTTGTTCCAAAGCGGTTGGGTTACAAATTAATTTGCCATCCACGCGTGCAACTTGTACGGCACCGGTTGGACCGCCCCAAGGAATATCACTAATAGTCAAAGCCACAGAAGACGCCAACATACCCAATGGTTCCGGTGCAACATCTGGGTCAACCGACAAAGTTGTCACAACCACAGCCACATCATTGTGTAAGTTCTTATCAAACAAAGGACGCAAAGGACGATCGATCAAGCGACTGGTCAAAATTGCTTTGTCGCCACCGCGTCCTTCACGCCTTGTAAATCCGCCAGGAATTTTACCAACAGAATATAATTTTTCTTGGAAATCGACGCCTAATGGGAAAAAATCAATTCCGTCACGCGGTTGATCTGCCATGGTAACATTGGCCATAATGACCGTTTCACCACAACTTACCAAACATGTGCCGTGCGCTAATCCACATAAAGCACCAGTTTCCACAGTTACTGTACGATTACCAATCGTTGTTGTCCATTTTTTATTATCCATAAATGTCATTATATCATAAGTTCATCGTATATGCAATTTTTTATTCGCTTTGCTCTGTTTCATCATCATGCTCTTTACAATGAAAGAAGCAGAAGATGTGCATGATGATTGCCCAAATCTTTTTAAAAAATTTGACCACACACGCTTTCATTGAAGTTTACCCCCTTTTGCCATAAGCTACGATAGCCGACAAATCTGAAACAACAACATTATCCGTGTTTTCGTCTGGGAGCCAAAGTGCTAACTTAAATTGGTCACCGTTGATGTTAACCCGAATTTTTTGCACTTTGTTTGCAGCTTTCACTTGGATATTGCGTTGAGTACGATTTGACGAAACCGTCAAAATTAAATTTGTATTGGTTTTCAAAAAAACTTCTCGTAGTGTTTGTGTGTCGGTTGCATAGCCGAGACTAAACCAGTCACTGCTCCAACGACGAGCACCACTGTCTTCCAAACTAGCTTTGAGTACTTCACTGTCGTCTGCCAAGTGTTCTAATGCAAAATTGCGATTCATCGTAAACAAACCATGCTCGCAAATTAACAGCAACTTACCACGGTAAAAGCGAATATCTAAACATGCACCGTGTGATGCTGGTAAATATAAAGCGTTTTCCAAGAATGATCCGCTAGCCCACTCTCCCATTAAATCGACAGAGTAAGTAATACGATCACGATCTAGGCCCAATAAAAACAAACGATTATTCACCACTTCTATTGCAGGGGGAAAGACTGTTTGTTCCAAGACTTGAAATTCTTTCTTGTATTTATTAGCATAAAATAAACCTTCATTGTTCGAAGCAAAAATAAATGGTCCCCATACAACCGCATGGTCATAACCATAAGTTTGCTTTGGTTCAACCAAGGTTAATTGGCTTGTTCCTTTTAGTCCTTCTAATTGGTTAGTATAAATTGTGTTTTTCTTTTTGGATACAGCTACGGGCAAGGCGAAACTGTCCAAGTTAAAACGAACGCTACGGTAGTTAGTGAACTGGCATGATGCGGGATTTACCATGCTGTGCCCTAAATAACCCTGCGTTGTATTTTTCTTGCCATACTTTCCATTCATTGAACATGCCTGCGACAAACGCATATTCTGACAAAATGCCGTAAATTACAGTCGCATTATCCAACCCATAATCTTCTGCAACAATCCTTGTGTTGTCGGATATTTCCCAAACACCCATTAAAGAATTGAGAACTAAACGAGCACACGCAAATAATTGTTGATAGTTATCGTCCGTAGTTGTATTTTGCCAATCAATGGTCAAGCCGAGAATGTCATTGGCATTACTAATTAAATCTTTCAAAATCATATTTTACATAATCCTTTATTTGAGCTTTTATCGCTTGCATCTTTTTGGCTTGTTCTTGAAAAATGGCTGCATTCCCTTCGTCAATTTCCCGTTCGATGTCATCAGCATTTTCACGCCGCGTACGCTGTGCATATTGCAAAGTGCGTACATCAAGAACACCAAACGGGACGACGAAAGCTAATTTACCATGCCAATGAACCTCAAACCGATTTTGTTCGCCGTGCCAATAAATTTCATAGAACGGGTCAATTTGCAAAATCCGCTCCGAGATATGAAATAGGTCATGATAAATTTTTTGCATTTACATTACTCCGCTTTCCATTTTAAAGCCGAGAAACCACTGCAACGACCTTGCAAGAACGGTTTGTCGCAGATTAAGTCAGCATATTTAACCAAGGTAGCCATATAAGTAGCCTTACCAGGTACTTGTTTCAAGATGCTGCCGTCTTCGTTAGACAACCATGTCCAATCGCAAATTTGGTGCATTGCGAATGACTTGCTGTTTAAAGCATATAAGTTACCTGCTTGACATTTTACATCACTGTAAAGAGGAATGCCGTTAAAGGTGAACCCATGGAAACCACCAGCCAATTCAGTAGTTGCAATGTTTGAACGCGTACTTTTTAACGATTCAAAAATTGATTTTTTAACGCGTGGATGAGTTAATAAAATATCCGCTGGCATACTTTGACAATGTTCTTCGTATGCATCTAAGAAATCCAATACAGTTTCTTCGTCCATTACGCGCAATTCTTCAGATGTTTCACGATAGTTGCATGGCAAGATACCAGCAGCTTTGTTAACATTGGTTCCATAGAAATTTTGCATGAAGATACTGTCAATACCATTCATACTGGTTTTATCATCATTTACATCGTAAACATAGAAACGATCTGCTTTAACTTCCAACAAATCATCACTCAAAGTGATAATACCGGCCGGAACATTGACTTCGGTAACCAAGTTGTCACCATCTGGATTTGTTACTGCCAAACCAGCATTGTCAAGAACTAATAATTCCATATCGTTGGTAAAGTTTTGAATATACTTAGTACCAACCTTAATCATTTTGCGTTCACTGCCGTAGAAAGCATCTTTATCAAAAACAGCTAACAATTTCATACCATTGCCATATAACATGGTGGTTAAATTGTTTTGTGCTGCAGATACCAAGTTTTGCATTTCTCCACCAAGCAAAGAAGCAAAGGCATTTGGATCCAAAGACGCAGCTTTTAATGCTTTGTCGCTAATTTGGAAAGTTCCATATAAGTTTTTCAAAGGAACAGATAATTCGATTGATTTTTCATTTTCACCAACTGGTAAATCACCAGTCTCTGTACCAACACCAACTGAAGCTTGGCCATAGCGGATACTGAACTTAGCATCCTTACCGCTCGCAATACGGGTGTTTTCTTCAACCATTGTCAAAAATGGGTTTGTTTTTTTATTAATGTCGTTAATGACCGTATCTAAATAGATATTTTTTAACGCATTTTCTGCTGTTGCAATTGTAATCATTTTGAGACTCCTTTTTTGAAATATTCACAAGCCAACCGATCAGCTTGTACCAAAGTAGTTGGCTTCTTTTCTTTGGCGAAGTCAAAAGCAGACGAAGAACTGGTCAACACCGTAGGTACCGGAACGCTGTTGTTTTGTAATAAATACTCCCGAATTATATCCTCCCGGCTGGGCATGGAGTTTATTTTCTGTTCCAGTTCTTTGTATGCTTGTGCTTTTTTTGTGAATGCACTTTGCAATTCACTGTAAGATTTTTGGAGTGCATTGATGTCCACAGTGGGTTGTATCTCCGCTTGTTCCAAAGTTACAGCTTGTGTAGATTCTTCGGTTATAACTTCATTTTGAGCTTCCATTCTCAACTCCCAAGATTGCAAGAATTTTTTGTCCAACTTGTTCGTAAACATCTTCAATACTTTGAATCGGACGGCGTAATTGTCGTTTAGCCAGTTCATTATAAATATTCAAAGTACCTTCACCGACCAAGGCACGACCAGCCATACTTGTCAACAAATCGCCACCACAGCTAACCGTGTTAAATTCGGCTAATAAACGGTCTTCTTCTTTAGTTAGCTCGTCTGGAATTGAACCCGCTTCCATAAATTTAGGCTCACGATATCCTTGTTGATAGACAATAATTTTACCTGGACATAAACCATCAATTTCCAAGCTATCAACATCAACACTACCGTCTTCAACTGCAACTACTCCACAGGCCATACGACTCATAAATTCGGCGCGGCGATTTTTAATAGCGTTATAGGCGCGTTGCACCGGAATTACACGATCCACAACCGATTTCCCAAAGAATTGCCCTGCCACTAATTCACTAGTACCACGCACAAACGGGAACGGATAAGGCAGTTCGCCATCGTAAACCAAGGCATTTTCGCGCACGATTGTTAAATGATTACGACTCCACTTTTCAATCACTAACTCATCGTTCACTTTTTTAGCGTGAATAATGGAACCAATTTCCGCCATGTTTGAAACATCTAATTTGTCAGGATAAATTTCAAATGGTGAACAAACGCTAATCATGGGTTGATTGTCAACTTTGGTAACTTTGTAAAAGACTGAACCTGTAACTTCCTGCCAAAAATTACCTTCCTCAATCAAACGCTTGAAGCGTAGTTTTTCAAAAACAGAACGCACAAGTTCATCTTGTACTTCGGGTTGTACTTCGGCCAAGATTGACAAGCGGTTTTCTACCAAAGGTCCAACATGATTAAAACTTTCGGTCGATTGCCAGTAATACTGCTTGTAAATATCAACATGTTGATCTCCGTTGTAAAAATTTAAATTGTTCTTCCATTTGTTTTCTAAACTAATGCGTGCTTCTTTGCGTGTTTCGAAATCATTAATGATGCTATCAATGATTTGTTTTTTACTTTGTTTAGTTTGCATGACTCCTCCCCGCCAGTATTAAATCACAACTTTTTCGACAAATATCGTTTTCCTGCCATCCTTTTGATTAAATTTTTTTTGGCTTGTCCCAATGTGTTTAAGCTAACGGCTTGCTCATGAGCTGTGCGCCGCCAATCCATGACAACATACCGCAATGCATCAATTGTATGGTCATTCACCTTTTGTGGTTGTTCGCCATCTCCCCAATAATAACCTCGCAATTCGCTGATTAAATGCACGCAGTTTTTAAACACAAATAAACTCCGCTTGCCATCGGCATTACCAAAACAAGCCTTCATTTCTAACAACCCTTGTGCCAAGTTCTTATTGACATTGGTATCCACCAGTAACCCAAAGTTACGGTACTGCATAGCGGTCGAGACTTCACAAGCTGAAGTTTTTTGATTAGCTGCACTATCAATTAAGACGCGCACTTTTTTTAAGTCCCAGCCTAAATCCCGCGTGCGCTGTAAGATAGCACGACTGTGATCTTCCACAGTTAAACCAGCGACTTCATAATCGCTTATCACATATAAATTTTCACCTACGC
Organism: Clostridia bacterium; assembly: GCA_045538455.1. Taxonomy (GTDB): domain Bacteria; phylum Bacillota; class Clostridia; order Christensenellales; family UBA1242; genus RGIG8050. The sequence continues at coordinate 70,825 of JAZSRL010000008.1, forward strand.
CAACCACCCACAATACGCCAGTCGGATTGCGATAACCAGGGTCAATCGCGATATAATACGCATCAGGTTCAGGCAGCGCAACAGGCTCTAAAATATTCGCAACATCAAAATTAGGAAAGACTAAACCTTCTGCCGCAACAAAGTGTCCATGCTGTCGACTTTCTAAAACATCAGGTGGTAAGTTTGCAATCAAGAATTGTTTTTCTTCTTGCGTTAAATAAGGATTATCGTCCCAACTCATCCAAAAGCAAGCAAGCTCGGGCAACCGCTCTTGCCGCAGATAAATGCGGTCATAAACCCAACTTCGTCCTTTCAATGGTGTCATTGTCACCCAGTGAATTCCACATCGGTCCAACAAACGCAATAGGCATTCGTCATAAATATCAGCGGGCGGCTCTTCATCAAACCACACATAATCCAAAGAAACGCCTTGAAATCGTTCACGCCCTTGCTCACAATTACGAAATCCAATTTTACTAACGGTTCCAAAAATGTTACGAACTAAAATAAAATCAATAACACCATGTGCTGGTGAGAATGAGCTCCCCGAAACCATCACGGTTTTAACAATCCATTCCGGTGGCAAGTATTGTAAAATTTTGGCTTGTGCAACATCACGCTGCACTTGACGAGTTAAGCTAACCACCCAGCCATCACATGCATGTTCGACTTTAACAAAGGGATGTAAGCCTGTCGCATACCAAATTGTTTCAATCGCACCACACACGCTTTTTCCAGTACGATTACCACCAAAGACAAAACGACATTTCGCAAGTGATTGATGGAATGCCAATTGCTTTTTATGTTGCCGCGGTGCTGCTTTAATGTTCTTATCAGACATTTGTTTCGCGGTACGCACCTGCTGTTTAATTGATAAATTTGTCCAGTCATTGTATTGAATGAAAGGAGCATCTGACGACAAACTTTTTAGATTAATGACATCATTTTCCATAATTCCCTCCACTTAATCCGTTATCATAATGCCATGTATCCCATGTACTTTTATGTTTGCTTGCTTGCATCTCTAGCCAGTATGACTATCTTGATTTTGTTGGCAATCTTTCCATTAAAACTACCTCTGGTACCCAAAGCGCACCACCAACTGCCATCAACACAAAGAAATGGCAAAGCACGCAGTCCAACTCACCCAAAGTCAACTTTTCCAGCATGGGATGCTTGGAACGATGATAACGAAGATCTTTAAACCATAACACACAAAAAAGCAGTTACGCGGAGTAACTGCCACACAAATTAGGGGAATACTTTTGACTTACCGAAAATCACGAAAAGCCGGCTGCCGCACCACTTCTTGTGCAAGTTCCAGCGCATGTTTTTCGATACGAGAAATGTAACTGCGGCTAATGTTTAAATGTTTAGCAACTTCACGCTGAGGTAAAGCAACATGATCATTCAATCCATAACGAAGTGCAATAATTTTAAATTCACGCTCGCTTAATCGTTCGCGTAACGCCGCTACAAGTTTACGCATTAAATGTTTTTGCATTGCTTCATCAACTGCGGATTGTTCACGGTCTTCAGTGATAATGTCAACCAAAGATATTTCATTACCATCATGGTCATCGCCCAAGCTTTCGTTCAAAGAACCAACTTGTTGATGTTTTTTTGATACACGCAAGAACATCAAAACTTCGTTTTCAATACAGCGCGAAGCATAAGTTGAAATTTGCGTCCCCTTGTCAGCTTTAAAAGAATTAATGGCTTTAATTAAGCCAATGGTTCCGCACGAAATCAAATCATCGGCTTCGGCAGCTCCATTATATTTTTTCACAACATGAGCAACCAACCGCAAATTATGGCGGATTAAAATATCTTTTGCTTGCATATCGCCCTGCCAAAATTTTTGGAAGTAAGCTAATTCATCTTGCTTTGAAAGCGGTTTCGGAAAAGAATTTTTATCGTTAACTAACCCAGAGAAAAACAGTACTTTGCTTAAAAAAGTGATGAAATTTTCAAAAATCATATCACACTCTATATGCAGAGCAAAGCAAATGTGTGACTAAAGCAAGATACAAATAATGCCACCCTTACCGTTGTTGACCACTTTGCCAATGGTTCGTTTCATTTGTCGCATTGCATTAGCCGGCATATTAGCAATTTTTGCGCCAACACCTTCTTGCATGATTTCATCTAAGGACTTACCAAAGATAGGCGTTTGCCATACAGCTTCTTTGTTTGTCTGATATTCACGCTCTAAAAACGCCAACATTTCTTTGGATTGTTCTTGCGTGCCAATTGTTGGGGTAACTTCTGTACCAACATCGACTTTAATAATATGCAAACTGGGAGCAGTAGCGCGTAATTTCAAGCCATAATTGCGTCCATGCTTATATAAACGCGGTGTGTCTAATCTGTAACTATCCAAAGTCGGTACCACGACTCCATAGCCCTTAGTTTCCGCATCATCAATTGCGCTTTTCAATTTGTCGTATTCCTTGGCTTTACCGGCAGCTTTTTGAATATATGCCATTAAATGTTGTTCGTTTTCAATATTCAAACCACTTTCTTGCGAAATTAATTTAAAATACAAATCGCTTTTTGGTTCTAAATTAAAAATAATGGTTCCGGTTGCAACATCAATTTCGCTGGTCTCCAAAGCATTGAAATAGGGACTATCCGCACATACAGTAGCAGGATTGTTATCTGCTATGCGCCGAATTGTTTTTGTGTAACGGCGCAGTTTTTCGACTGCATCGACAATCACTGGATGTTGAGCCGGCATGACTTGCAACCATTTTGGCATTTTAACTTTAAATCCGGTTACTGGAAATTCTGCCAAAACACCATTAAATATTGCAGTAATTTCATCTATGCCCATTTTTTCAAAATCCATGCCCAAAACTTGAACCCCAAACTTTTCTTGAATTTCAGCACAAACCGCACGGCACTTTTCGCTGTTCGGTTCTTTACTATTTACAACCACAACAAATGGTTTGCCATATTGCTTTAATTCAAAAATAACTTTGGCTTCCGCATCAACATAATTTTCGCGCGGCAAATCAGTAATGGTTCCGTCCGTAGTTACAACCAGAGCAATTGTACTATGGTCAACAATAACCTTGCGCGTACCAATCTCCGCAGCTTGGTCAAAAGGAATTTCGGTATCACTCCATGGAGTTTTAACATTACGGATATGTCCATTTTCTTCCATACCGCCAACGCCATCAATCATATAACCAACACAGTCAATCAAGCGCACGCGCATGCTCGCATCGCCAATTTTAATATTTACAGCACGGCTCGGCACAAATTTTGGCTGCGTTGTCATAACCGTAGTTCCGTCTGCCGCTTGCGGCAATTCATCAATGACGCGTTGCTTTTCGTAATTGTTTTCGATATTGGGAATCGCCAACTGTTGCATGAACTTGGTGATAAAAGTTGACTTGCCACAACGGACAGGCCCCACTACTCCCAAATAAATGTCGCCATTTGTGCGTGTCGCAATGTTTTCAAAAACTTGATTATTCATAGTCATGCTTATGAATAACCCCAACCAGTTATAACTTTAATTTTTTTATTTATGAATTGTGTACATCTTCGCTGCTGCTTTTTTTCTTTAACAAAAACTTATGTTCTTTACCTGTTAGCAATCGTACAATATTTTGACGATGTGAAAACAAAATCAAAGCGACACAAGCACAATACAAAATAATAACGGGAAGAATTTGCGGCGCGTCAAAAATCATTGACAATATTGCCCAAGTAATGACACCCAAAATTGTTGACAAAGACATAATGCGAGTAATAGCTAACAACGGAATATAAATCGCCATGACAACAACCATTACTAATGGGTTTAAAACAAATGCCAAACCAATCGTGGTAGCTAAACCTTTCCCACCCTTAAAACGATACCAAACAGGGAAAATTGACCCCAAGATTGCACTCAATCCCATAGCCAAAATCACAATGTAATGCGAATTCTGATACCAAGTAAATTCACCACGATAAAAACTTACAAAAAAATATCCGATGAGTGCGACACTGGCACATTTCAAACCTTCTAACAAGGTAACAAAAATGAACCATTTGAAACCCATCGCACGACCAACATTAGTTGCCCCAGCATTTCCCGATCCGATTTTAGACAAATCCACATGACGCAGTTTCGCGACTGTTTTTGCAATATTAAAACCACCAATACAGTACGCTAAAGGACAAAGCAAAAATAGCCACCAAAACATTATTCTTTCTCCCGATTACGCAATAACAATCGCACAGGTGTTCCTGAGAAGTCAACTGATTTACGCAAAGTGTTTTCAAGATAACGCAAATAAGTTCTGCCCACAATATTTTTATTATTGACAAACAAAGCAAATGTCGGTGGCGCAACAGTGATTTGGGTAGCGTACAAAAACTTAGGCCGTTGCCCCGCCTTAAATGGAGGCGGAGTCATCGCAACAGCATCTAAAATTAAATCATTTAACTGCCCGGTAGTAATTCGCTTTTCGGTATTTGCTAAGACGCGCTCTACGGTCGACATAACTTCTCCAATTCTTTGGCCCGTCAGAGCGGAAATATAGATGGATTGGAAGTATGGCATAAAAGCCAAGTCTGCTGCTAATTTCTTTTCAAACTCCAACTGAGTATAACTATCTTTAGTAACAATATCCCATTTGTTAATAACAATAACTGATGGGCGTCCTGCTTCATGAATATAGCCAGCCAAGCGCACATCTTGTTCGGTCAAACCTTGGGTTGCATCAACAACCAATAAAACGACATCACTATTTTTAATACAGTGAATTGCTCGTAAGACACTATAATATTCAACAGTTTCAACTTCAACACTGCGTTTGCGGCGAATACCAGCCGTATCCGTTAAAATATAGGGTTTACCGCAATAGTTAAACGGGCTATCAACGGCGTCACGCGTTGTTCCGGCAATATCACTAACCATAACACGCTTCTCACCTAACAACGCATTGACTAAAGAACTTTTGCCAGCATTGGGACGCCCAATAATTGCAATACGCTTTACATCTTTAGCAGGTTGCGGACGCAATAAATTTTTAATGCGCAATTTTTGAACGATACAATCCAACAAATCTCCTAACCCAGTTTTTTGTGCACAAGAAACAGGCAACGGATCACCAACACCCAAACGGTAAAATTCTGCCAAGGTATTATCGCGCAATGTTTGATTGTCGAGTTTATTTACGCACAACACCATGGGCTTACCATAACCGCGTAAAAGTTTTACGACTTTCATGTCATCACCGGTTACACCTACCATGCCATCAACGACAAAAACAACTACATCGGCAATACCGACCGCAATCTCAACCTGTTCTTTGATGTGTGCATTAAAGGCACCTTCTTCAAAAGAAACACCACCTGTATCAACCAAAGAAAAATTATTTCCTGCCCATTCGCAATCGGCATAAATGCGATCCCGAGTTACTCCCGGCATATCATCAACAATACTTTTGCCGTTTTCCGAAATAGTATTAAACAATGTCGATTTTCCAACATTGGGTCGACCAACCAATGCGACTACTGGAGTCTTAGCCAACTTGCACCACCTTTAAGCCCGCATATTGGGCAATTGCATCACTGTGTTGATCGGGATACCCATGTTTGTAATAAATCGTATCCACACCAATGACTGCTAGATTTTTCATACAAATAATACATGGACGATGCGTACAGTAGACCGTTGCCCCACGCAAAGCTATACCATCACGAGCCGCTTCGCAAACACAACGCGTTTCCGCACAAACAGCATAACAAAACCCAGCCGATGTCCCGCTGGGAATTTTGTGAATCTCGCGTAAACATCCACCAATATCCGCACAATTTGCAGCGCCTTCTACTTGCCCATTAACCGCGGACACCAAAACTTTACCATCACGCACCATGACGCAACCAACATGATTACGACCGCATCGCGAAGTCTTTGCTAAATCTTCTGCCATTTGCATATAGTCCATTGCGTCAATTATAACCGAAAATTGGGTGGCAGTAAAATGATTGTTCGTAAACTTTCTATGTTATGTTGACGGCAAGGAGAAAAGAAAATGAAAATTAAACCATTGTTTGATCGGGTTTTATGTAAACCGATCACAGAAAGAACCAGCCAAGGTGGAATTTATATTCCTACCACCAATTCGGAGCGCCACCAAATCATGACCGTGGTAGAAGTCGGTAATGCTTCACCAGTAGCTATCGGAGATAAAATCATTATCAACAAATACGCAGGTGCTGAAATTGCTAATAACAACGAAAAGTTGTACTTAGTTCAAAACTTTGACATTATTGGGGTGATTTATGAATAAAGCACAAAAAGCCATTTACCGTGGAGTTAACAAACTTAACGACATTGTTAAAATCACTATCGGACCCAACGGACGCAATGTAATTATTGACCGTCACAATGGCAGTCCACTTATCACAAATGATGGCGTAACAATTGCTAAGGAAGTCACACTCCCAGACCGCCACGAAAATTTGGGCGCAGATGTCATCAAACAAGCCAGCTTAAAAACTAACACTGAAGCTGGTGACGGCACAACATCGGCAATTGTATTGGCAACAGCTATCACAAACCAAGCACGCCGCGCTATTGCATGGGGACACCAGCCAATTAAAGTGAAAGATGCTTTATTTAATGCAGCGCGCAAAGCATTAGACTTATTACCGCAATATGTACGACAGATTCACAAATACGAAGATTTACGCCGTGTCGCGACCAACAGTTGTGCCAACGAAGAAGACGGCAGTTTAGTTGCTAAAGCACTGTCGCGTGTCGGCCCCGATGGTTTAATTTCATTAGAAATGAATCAACTAGGAACGACACAACTAACTTTTACCAACGGTGTAAAACTATCTGGTAAAGTTGCATCACCATATTTGCAAACAAAAAATTTACATAACGCCAAAATTCTGGTAACCGATGGCACCATAAAATCAATTCAAGAAATTTTACCATTGCTTGAAAACGCAATACAAACACAAAGCCCACTACTTTTAGTGGCGGACGATTTTGCCAACGAAGTGATTACTGGATTAGTATTAAACCGTGCCAAAGCCGGATTGCAAGTTGTTGCTGTGCGTTCAACTGCCGCAGCAGATTGCGCTGTGATTTCAAATGCAACATTAATTTCACCACAAAACGACTTAACCTTACCACAGGCAACACCGGAACATTTAGGACATGCCAGTCAAATTATTTTTGATACAGAACACATGACAATTTTAAGTGATGAAAAAAGTTCAACTTTCGCTGCACATATTGAAATGCTCAAAAACGAACTTGCCGCAACCACAGATGATTACCACCGCACGCGTCTGAAAGAACGCATCGCTAACTTAACGGCAACAGCTGGCTTAATTAGTGTCGGTTGTCCAACCGAAGCCGCAACCATGGAAAAGCGCTTACGCATCGAAGATGCCGTAGCAGCAACAACTAACGCGATGCGTGATGGTGTAGTAATCGGTGGCGGCATTACATATTTAAAAATTGCCAAAGATTTGAATAGTAAAGATATTGGTGAACGCATTTTGAAACGCGCTCTACCAGCAATCTACCGCCAAATCAACCGTAATTACCGTTTTAAAAGTGAAGACTGTGATGTGATTGACGCCGCAACTGTTGTACGAAGCGTCATTCAAAACGCAACATCGGCAGCAGCAATTTTAATTACAACTGGCACAATTATTTCGAACGCGACTTAAATATCATACCAATTACCAGCCCCGAAACAATAGCGACAGCAATACCCGCTGACATGGCGGTCAAGCCGCCACTAAAAATTCCTAAAAAGCCGTACTTATCAATGTTTTCAAAAGTACCTTTGACCAAGCCCGCACCAAAACCCGTTATTGGTGTCGTTACACCTGCACCCGCAAATTTTTGTAAGGGTTCAAACAAAGTACAAACTTGTAACAAAGCACCAATTACAACAAAGGAAACTAAAATACGCGCCGGGGTCCAATTCGTTTTTAAAATTAATAATTGACCAATCATACAAATGAAGCCACCGATGATAAATGCCCATAAGAATGTCATTCTGTTACCTCCTCAATTACAACGGCATTAGCAACACCAGGGATACTCTCCCCTTGAAAACAAGTTGTGGGAGATAAAAGAGCACCCGTAGCCATAAATAGAACTTTATGATAATCACCGCGTTTAAATTTATCCAATATAAATCCATTCAAAGTAACTGCACTGCAACCACAGCCAGAACCGCCCATATCGACTTTTTGTTCTTCGGCATAAATTAATTTGCCACAGTCATAATATTTTTGTCCCAAATCGTAACCGCGTTCTTTTAACAAATCACGCAACGCTTCTTCGCCAATTTGACCTAGGTCGCCAGAGAAAATGGCATCGTAATCCGCAGGTTGCGTGTGCGTGTTTGCAAAATGGCGTTCCAAAGTATCGGCAGCAGCAGGTGCCATACAAGCACCCATATTGTTCACATCTTTAATTCCAAAATCGACAACGCGTCCAATCGTGGCACATGTTACGGCTATCTTTGATTCTTTCGAAGCGGATAACACAGTAGCACCAGCGCCCGTAACAGTCCATTGGGAAGACGGCGGCCTTTGATTTCCAAACTCTAACGGCGTACGATATTGCCTTTCCGCAGTTGCGAAATGTGAACCCGCAGCCGCAACTGTACTTTGAACTAAACCGGCGTCGACATAGGCGGCGGCATTAATTAAAGACAGTGCCATAGTCGAACAAGCGCCATAGATACCAACATAAGGTAACCCGATATCGCGCATGGCAAAAGAGGAAGAAACAATTTGATTGAGCAAATCTCCAGCAAAAACTAAATCGGGCTGAATACCAGCAACTTGAATTGCACCTTGAATGGCTGTCACAAATAAACGGCGTTCAGCAACTTCGTGCGTCTTACCACCGAAATACTCATCTTCGACAATACGCGAAAAAGTTTCACCTAATGGACCTTGGCTTTCTTTTTTGCCAGCGACCGAATACCAACCCACAATCCTTGGTTGATGATTAAAAATAATTGTACTCATAAAAATAACCCCACAATAAAATACCCAAGACCGCACAACATCGCGACCGCTACACCAACGACAATCACGGGTCCGGCAATTTTAAACATATTGGCACAAGTGCCAAAAATAATCCCTTCCTTCCGAAATTCCATAGCAGCACTGGTTATACTATTGGAAAAGCCAGTAATTGGAACAATGGAGCCACCACCCGAAAAATAGCCAATTTTATCGTAAACACCAATCCCAGTCAAAATTGACGCGAGTAAAATTAATGTACAAGAAACCAACGAACCAATCTGCGTTTGGTCATAGTTGGGTAACCACATTTTGTACAAAGCCCCCAACCCCTCACCCAATAAACAGATAAGACCACCAACGACAAAAGCGCGGATAATTGAATTCCAAATTTTACTTTTCGGAGTAATTCTTTTGATGTATTCGGCGTACTCTTGTTTGTCCATAGCACGATTATTGCCAATTTTAAGTAAACAATACTACCGGTTCACCAAGTTTTACTTGGGTATCAACAACAGGGAATGAACCTTTGACAACATCGCCATCACCATCCACTTCCACGAATAAACCGGCCTTTTCCAACAATTTAACCGCATCGTTTAAAGACAATCCCGCAACAGTAGGAATGCTAACCATCACTGTTCCTGTACCATTGTCGTATTGACTGTCAAAAACAAATTTTTTGTATGCAGCAATTTGTTTAAAAATCTCGCCAACATATGGCGCCGAAACTAAACTGCCGTAATAAACACCAGTACTGGGTTCATCAACATACAAATAACACGCATAACGCGGGACACTGCCAACAGATAAATAACCCAAGAACGATGAAACATACTTCCCCGCGGCAATGTGCCCGTCAGCATATTTTTGCGCCGTTCCTGTCTTGCCGCCGATTTGGTATCCCGCCACCGCGGCTTTTTTTCCACTGCCTTGATTTACAACTCCATATAACAACTGGCTTAAAATTTTGCTGGTTTTTTGCGAAACAACGCGTTGCTTAATATTTGATGCTAAGGATTTGTCACCTACTCTTTGTACAAAACGCGGTGTTCTCAAGATACCATCGCCGACCAAGGCACTAACTGTTGCAATAAACTGCACTGGCGATACAGCAATCGCTTGCCCGAAACCAATACGCGCTAAATCAACTTCACGGACTCTTTTGGGGCTTAGCAATAATCCCGACGGTTCACCATAAAAATCCACACCTGATTTTTTACCAATGCCAAATTTTTCCAAATAACTATAATAGCGTTCAACCCCCAACCGTAAAGCTAAGTCCATAAAAACACAGTTACAAGAATTGTTCACGCCTTCCGCCAATGTTTGAGTGCCATGCCCTTTTGTTTTCCAACATTTAATGCGTTCGCCAGCAATCGTGCGGCTACCACTACAAGCAAAACGGTCGTCTAAACTCACCACGCCTTCTTCTAGTGCAGCAGCCAAAGTAATGATTTTAAAAGTTGAACCAGGTTCCAAAACATTTATCATGGGCGAATTTTTGATTTGTGTTAAGAGGGTTACGATATCATCGCGCGGCTGCTCGTTAAGGTCATAGAATGGAGCACTGGCCGATGCCACCACGCCACCCGTTTGAATATCGTAAACCAAAGCTGCCACATTTTTAGAGCGATGATCAATATACGCTTGTGAAATCACATTTTGCACAATGTTTTGTATACCGGCATCTAAATACAAATGTAAGTTTTGCCCTGCCACCGCAGGCACATAATATTCAGTACCATCTTCAATTTTAATACCGCGTAAATCACTTTGTGTGGCAATGTGACCATTAATACCGCGTAAAGCATCATCATAGTACGCTTCCAAACCTTCTTGCCCGTGGTTGTCAACGCTGACAAGACCCAAGACCTGCGCACCAACACTGCCAAGTGGATATGACCTTTGGTATGTTTGACTTAAATAAACTCCGTCTAAATTTGCAGCAACTAACTTTAAAGCTGTCTCTTTTTCAACCTGCATTTTAATTAACCATTCACTTACCGTTTTACTGCTGGCTTTTTGTAGAACACGCTCATAAGATAAATTCAAAATTTCGGATAAAGTGCGTGCCGTTGTTTCTTTATTTTTAACCGCAACAGGTCGTAAATAGACGCTATATGTTAAAACAGAATTAGCCAAAACTAAACCATTACTGTCGTAAATTGTACCCCTTTCCGCCATTAAAGGTAAATCACGATACCATTGGTCTGCGGCACGAACTTGCAAAGCTTGTCCAGTTAAAATTTGTAACCAAACTAAGCGCCCGCTTAGAACCATAATCACCGCCATGCTAATCACAAAAAAAGCGAACAATCGTCGCTTTTCACTTGTAGCTGTATAAAGTCGCATATCTCATGTATATGGCTACAAAAACTGGATATTAACCGAATAACTGACTTAATGAGTGACACAACCAATCAAAAAATGAACTATTTGTGGTAGTACTGGTTGGTGCCACATAAGTACCTTCAGCCGGAACATGATGCACTGTGTAGGTATTTTGTTGTTGGTTATTGGCCGCTGCTTGTCGTGCTTCTTCTAAGTTGTTTTTTTCTTGTTCCAATGTTTGATGCAACGCAGCGGATTCTTGCATCAAAGCAGTTACTTGTGCGGAAGTTGTCACCAAACTGACAATATTCACAATACATAAAATGGATAAAAGCAAGAAAATAGAAGCCACAATTGCAGCGCCCACGATAGTAGATTGTTTAAATTTCACAACATATTGCGTATCTTTTTCCAATTCGATATCAAGCGGACTTTGCACTGCTACGGTTTGAGTTGGGACAGAAACAGTAGTCACTTCCTCAGTTGGTGTGGTAACAGTTGTCGATGCCATAACCGTGGAATAACCACTATGATCAATGTATGGACGAACTACTTGTTGTTCCGGTGTTAATTTTACTTCGTCAAAATTTTGATATGGTCGGAAAGATGTTGTATTTACTGGCTTCGCAACCATTGGTTCTGGAATATGATATTGAGCAAAAACAGGACGAGTTGGCGTTGTAGATTCCTGAACCGGTGCTTCAACTGGTTCGGGAGCGGGTGTAGTTAATGGCAGTGAATCGCGCGCAAACAAAATTGCAGCTGCCTCCTCTTTGGCAGATGCGATTCCGGGACTTTCAACGGTAATTGTTGCCATTGTCCTCCTACAACTTACAAATCACACGCAATTTTGCCGAAGCACTGCGTGGATTGGATACAGTTTCATCTATTGTCGGACAAATTGGTTTCTTTGTCAACAATTTTACAGTGGCATGATGTCCACAAATACACTGTGGAATCTTAGGCGGACAGATACAATCGGTCGCGGCACGCTTGAATGTTTGTTTTACGATGCGGTCTTCTAAACTGTGGAAGCTAATGACTGCCAAGCGTCCTTGCGGCTTTAACATTTCGATGGCGCCGTCCAAGAATTTTTGAATACTTTCTAACTCTTGATTGACTTCAATACGAATGGCTTGGAAGGTGCGTTTGGCCGGATGTCCCCCTGTTTTACCATAACCAGCAGGAACAGCATTTTTAATGACATCAACTAGATGTCCTGTACTGCGAATCGGGCGTGCCGCCACGATGGCTGCGGCAATGCGGCGAGCATATCGTTCTTCGCCGTAGCTCCAAATCAAATCGGCTAACTTTGCTTCCGGATAACAATTAACGACTGTGTCTGCTGTTTTATTGGCATCAGTATCCATACGCATATCTAATGGTGCATCCTGTGTATACGAAAAACCGCGCTCTATTGTATCAATTTGATGTGATGATACACCAAAGTCCGCGAGAATTGCATCAACCTGCTTAATCCCTAAACTCTTTAAAATATCCGCAATATCACAGAAATTACATTTGATTAAACGAACTTCTACAGGTGCATCTGCTAAAACATTGGCACTAAAACGCAAAGCGGTAGTATCTCGATCCAAACCGATCAAGGTACCACCGCTGATTTGTTTGACTATTTCACGGCTGTGGCCCGCTCCACCCAAGGTAGCATCGACCACAACCATATTTTTCTTTAATTGCAGCGCATCTAAGCATTCATGCAACAAGACAGGTATGTGCTTAAAATTAAGTTTGCTTGGATCAATAACGTCCCCATTCATCATTAACCCAAGCCTCCCTAATGCTTAATTGTATACCTTACTGCGATATGACGCAACTTTTTTATAGCTATCTGCACGAATGTCGTGATCTAACGCTTCCAACAGTTGTGCCGTGCGCTTATCAACTGTTTTCGGCATCTCGACAAAAATCTTGACAATTAAATCGCCAGTACCAGCTGCACGCAATTTTTTAACGCCTTTTCCATGAATACGGCGCAAAGTTCCGTTTTGGGTATTCGGCGGAATTTCTAAATCCATGGTTCCACCAACAACGGGAATTTTAACTTTGGTACCCAAGATTGCTTGCGTAAAAGTAATTGGTAATTCCATATACAAATCAAAATCTTCACGCATCAAAATTGGATGCTTCGCAACATGAACACGGATATGCAAATCACCAGCAATTCCAGCTGCGCCATCTGGCATATTGCCTTGACCGGTAATCGTCATAGTTTGACCATCATTAATTCCAGCCGGAATATTTAAATTGTAAGAAACATGTTTTTTGGTATTACCTTTACCACTACACGATTTACATTTTTCGGTAATGATTTTTCCACTACCATGGCAAACCGGACACTGCACAACATTTTCAATCACACCAAATGCGCTTAAGCGTTGCGTTTGTTTAACTTGCCCTGCACCATGGCAGTAACTGCAAGTTTGTAAGCTGCTATCATCTTTTGCACCTGTACCTTTACAATCTGGACAACGCTCATTGCGATTGAAAACAATATTTTTTGTTACACCATTACAGCTTTCTTCAAAAGAAATTTCGGTATCAATCACAATGTCACTACCACGCGCGGTACGACCACGACCAGAACGGCGTCCAAACAAACCATCAATTCCTTGGTCAAAAATATTTTCAAAAATGTCACTAAACCCGCCGAAGCCACCGAAATCAAAACCACCAAATCCGGCACCACCGCCACCAAAGCTGGGGCCTTCGGCGGAACCGAAACGGTCAAAGTTGGCTTTTTTCTGAGCATCACTCAAAATTTCATAAGCCGCGTTAATTTCTTTAAACTTTTCTTCCGCAGCTTTGTTGTTCGGATTAGCGTCGGGGTGATATTTTTTCGCTAAACGGCGATATGCCGACTTAATTTCGTCGGCACTCGCGTTTTTGCTAACTCCTAATGCTTCGTATGGATTGGTCATGATTAACTAATATGCACATCGTCATTTGATTCTGTGCTTGCTGCTCCTTCTGGTGCGGCACCATTTGGATTAGCACCTTGATATAATTTCATCACAATTGCTTGTGTTGATTGGCTAAATTCGCCCATTTTCTTTTTAATGCTTTCGGCATCGTTGTCATCTGCAATGTCTTTTTTGAATTTTTCCACAGCATCTGTCAAAGTTTTCTTGTCATCTTCACTCAATTTTTCGCCATTTTCGCGTACTAATTTTTCGATACCGAAGATTGCACCGTCTGCCATGTTTTTGGTATCAACCAATTCTTTGCGTTTTTGGTCTTCCGCTGCATTAGCTTCCGCTTCTTTAATCGCTTTATCAATATCTTCTTTGCTCATGTTTGTGCTGCTGGTAATGGTAATTGATTGAGATTTATTGGTTCCCAAATCTTTTGCCGATACCGAAACAATACCATTCGAGTCAATATCAAAAGTAACTTCGATTTGTGGTACGCCGCGTGGTGCTGGTGGAATATCAGTCAACATGAAGCGTCCTAATGTTTTGTTATCCGCTGCAAATTCGCGTTCACCTTGCAAGACATGAATATCGACACCAGGTTGATTGTCAGTTGCTGTCGAGAATACTTGGCTCTTTTTGGTTGGAATGGTTGTATTGCGTTCAATCAACTTTGTACAGACACCACCCAAAGTTTCAATACCCAAAGATAATGGGGTTACATCTAACAACAGGACATCTTTAACATCACCGGCCAAAACACCACCTTGAATAGCTGCACCAATCGCAACGCATTCATCTGGATTAACACCTTTAAATGGTTCTTTACCAGTTTTCTTTTTCAAAGCTTCAACAACAGCTGGGATACGAGTTGAACCACCAACTAAGATAACTTTAGAAATATCATTGAAAGTTAATTTTGCATCTTTCATACAAGCATCAACAGACAACAAGGAACGGTCAATCAAGTCTTTGGTCATATCGTCAAACTTGGCACGGGTCAAATCAAACTCCAAGTGTTTTGGACCATTCGCATCCGCAGTAATATAAGCTTCACTAACTGTGGTTTTCGTCATACCACTTAAATCGATTTTTGCTTTTTCCGCAGCTTGTTTCAAGCGTTGAACAGCCATTTTATCTTTGCTCAAATCAATACCTTCTTTGGCTTTGAAATCGCTAATTAACAAATCCATGATGCGTTGGTCGAAGTCATCACCACCCAAGTGAGTATCACCGTTAGTAGCCAATACTTCAAAAACACCATCGGCCAAGTCCAAGATTGAAACATCAAAGGTTCCACCACCCAAGTCATAAACCAAGATTTTTTCGTTTTTAGCACCGTCTTTATCCAAACCATAAGCCAAAGCTGCGGCTGTTGGTTCGTTAATAATACGCATAACTTCTAAGCCAGCAATTTTACCAGCATCTTTGGTTGCTTGGCGTTGGCTGTCATTAAAATAAGCTGGAACTGTAATAACAGCTTTTTCCACTTTCGCACCCAAATATGCTTCTGCATCATTTTTTAATTTAGTTAAAATCATGGCAGAAATTTCTTGTGGAGTATATTTTTTACCACCCATCGAAACTTTTTCTGCAGTTCCCATTTTACGCTTAATTGAAATAATTGTATCTTCTGCGTTAGATACTGCTTGGCGTTTTGCAACTTGACCAACGATGCGTTCGCCGGATTTAGTTACACCAACCACTGAAGGAGTGGTACGGCCGCCTTCACTGTTAGCAATGACCACTGGTTCACTGCCTTCAATAACTGAGACACAACTGTTGGTTGTTCCCAAGTCAATACCGATAATTTTGTTTGTTGTTTTCATTTTTCTCTCCTTATTTTTTTTATTTTTATTTTGAACTTAACTTTTTGTTGGTTACACAATTTACTTCCCCGAAACTTTAACCATTGCGGGACGCAAGACATTACCATGGAATGTAAATCCGGTTTGCCATTCTTCGATAATTTGGTCTGGCTCAACACCGTCCACTTTTTCCACTGCAACTGCGTTGTGCAATTTGGGATCAAACGGTTGGTCTTTGGTAACGATAGCTTCAATGCCTAATTTTTGGAAAAGGTCGTCCAGTTTCTTGCGAATAATTTCAAACCCCGCTAAATCAGCAGGATCTGCAATTTTTTTCCCGGCTTCCACTACTCCATCAAAAACTGGCAATAACAAATTAATTACATAAGATTGTCCGTCTTGGAATGCTGCTGTAACCGCGTTTTGTGTACGACGCTTGTAGTTTTCAAATTCGGCTTTTTGATATTTTGCCAAATCTAAATTTTCTTTAACTTTAGCTTCCAATTCAGCAATTACTTGCGCCGTATCTGGAACACTTTCATTTTTTTCTTCTGCGGCAGTAGTTTCCGTTGTTGCATCATTTTCTTCCATCTTTTTTACCTCCTGTTTGATTTTCTAACAATCGTTGTTCTTTGGTTTGTGATAACAACGCATACAAGGCAATGATTAGTTGTTTATAATCAATGCGGTCCGGACCTACAAGTCCGATGCTGGCCACATTTTCCCCACAAACATTATAGTTGAATTTGATAATCGAACTATCTGCTAACATTTCGTCATCAATTTCAGCTCCAATCACCACAGTATCTTCGGCATCAAGTGCTTTACTCATTGTGGCATCATCACTTACCGCTTTACTAATTTGACGCACTCTTTCAATGTTATTGTACTCAGGTATTTCCAATAATTTAATGGTGTTCAAATTACGGTCAATGTTGGTGTCAATGAATTTTTCCAGCTGCTTGCTGATACTTTGGCAAAGTTCTCCGAAAAAGGTTAAGTCTTTCTTAATACTTACGGCAATGTTAGATAAGTTATCTAACATTTGTTGTAATGTTAAGCCGCGCACTTTGGTATTCAAAGCCGCACTGGCATCTTCGGCTTGCTTGTTGGTTAATGGCTCATTAGTATGTAATGTTCCGTTTAAGCTACCCGCATTAGTCTTGATTAAAATCATAGTATCACCTTCTAATAAAGGAACTAACATGACATCAACTACATGCAAAGTTGCAAAATTGGTTTTGACCACAACCGGCAAATTAAATGCTTGAGTAATTTTTTGGGTCAAGTCTTGCACTATATTCGGTAAACTTTGAACGCGTTCAGAAACCGTATTGGCCGCGAACGATAATTCACCAGCTTTAATGTTCATCTCGCCTAAAACTTTGTTTACATAAGCACGGTACCCCATTGTGGTTGGCACGCGTCCGCCACTGGTGTGAACTTGACGCAAGTACCCCATCTGCTCCAACATTTTCAAGTCGTTACGAATGGTCGCTGATGATTTAGCAAGATCACCACGGTTCGCCAATGTTCCCGATGCAATCGGCACTGCGTTGCGAATGTATTCTTCCACGCTAATCATCAAAAGACTTTCTAACCTACTCGACAGTTTTGACATTTGCTAGCATTCACCTCCTTGTACTGCTAATATTATATGCAAAAATTAGCAATGTCAACCCTTTTTTGCCAATTTTTTTACTGCGAGTTATTTTGGATTAATACAAACCCCATTCAGCAAGCTTTTCAAAACCACCGATTTGGCGAATATAGTCTTGTGCAATTTTCACAATTTCGGCATAAGGTTTACCATCAACCATGCTATCACCGATTGCACATGAAAGTTCGACTGTTTTGCCAGTCGCTTGTGCTTGCAAGAAAGCATAAATATTAATGCTTACATCGGCCTTGGATAAATCTTTGCCATGGATACCGCCACCGGTTACGCTATGCCCCAGGTCACTACCTAGTTTGCGGTTGGTTGCACCGGTATCAACATCAGTACCACCCGTCCAATCACCTAATGGATTAACAATTGTTTCATAACCAACTGCCTCATATTTTTTTTGCAACATAGAGCTGCTTGCATTGCTTTGACAAATAACTAATTTTTTACCGTCTAAGATATATTTACCATCATAAGGATAATCTTGGTAAATTTCACGCGCGATGGCGGAAAGCGCCTTTTCTTCTTCGGTTAAAGGAACCCCCTTGAAAATACCATTATCACCACAACGCAATCCTTCACTTTGATTAAGAGCTAAGAATTTATCTTGTGGCACAACTTTCAAAATAACTTTTAAATTACCAGCAATGCGGCGAACAATGGCTAAAATTTCTTTGCGCGGCAATTTAACGCTGGTTTCCATAATAATGGTACAAACCCCATGCCCTGCCAAAACTTCGACCGCAATACGGGGATTTGCGTCTAAATCGTAAGCTAAATCAACAATCGCACCCGCAATGCAGTCGGCAACTTTGTCTGGATGAGCTGGATTAACTTTTTCTATCATTAGTTTTTTATACCTTTTAATCGGGAATTTCCAAGTAATTATATGGTCGGGGTGGCGGGAATTGAACCCACTGCCTCTTGCACCCGAAACAAGCGCGATACCGATTCGCTACACCCCGTGTTCAAACCATACTAACATATTTCAGTTGACGAAGCAATAACTTTATGAAAAACTGGGTTTACTTTTACAAAAAAAAATAAAGATTAGGAGCTTACTTATGAAAAATTGGATACGGATTTTTATCCTGTGTTGTGTTTGTATTTGCACTGCGTTTACATTTGTTGCGTGCGACTTTTCAATAAATGCTGCGGGGAAAGATACAGAAAACCCAAACAGCAATATTACGGTACCAGAACCAGAAAACCCAACAAATCCCATCGTTCCAAGTGACCCACTACCAGAAGAACCAAGTGATCCAGAAATTAACATTCCAGAACCAGAAGACCCTACGCCATGCCAACATACTACATATAGTGATTGGGAAATTATTACACCCGCAACTTGTACCGCCACTGGAATACAGCAGCGCATCTGCCTTGACTGCGACAAAATTGAAGAACAAATAATTCAAGCCCTTGGACACAAGCATATCGAAAAAATTGTTGATGCAACTTGCGGCACTGCAGGCAGTAAAACTGTTACATGCGAAAATTGCGACTACAACGAAGTTGTGATAATTCCTGCGACCGGCTTACATCAAATGCAAGACCACATTACAACACCGGCAACTTGTCTAGATGGTATAATAACGCATTCATGCAGCGTTTGTGACCATTCCGAAACTGAAATAATCCCAGCCAATGGTAATCACGGATACGAAAGCTCAATCACTCAGCCAGCGACTTGCGGTGCGGACGGCGTTAAAACATACTGTTGTCGATACTGTGCTCACGAATACACGGAAACAATTCCTGCGACCGGTAAACATGATTTTGACCACGATAATCCAACAACCATAATTAATCCTAGCTGTAGTACGGTCGGTCAACAAAAGATTACCTGCAAAATTTGTCAGCACTACTACACAGAAGAAATTGCGAAGCTAGACCATGATTATGTCAATCATCAATGTGTACACTGCGGCGAATACCAAAACCCCATGGAAAATTTAGTTGGTTCAACTTGGTCAATTACCAACGGCAGTACTAATAAAGCGAATTGGTCAATAACTTTTGATGATAAATCGTCATATACTACCTTTTACATTGACAGAAATGGCGAAAGACAACCGCGAGAATACGATGGAACCTATCAAGTAATTTCCACCCCAGACAAAAACACTGGAATTATAACTTATATAATCAATCTATATCTTAATGAACCCAAAGATGGTAGTTTTGCAGAGTTAAACTTAACTTATAGTTTTGAAGATGGTCAACACACATTGAACGGCTTGACCGGTAGTGAGTCAAGACCAACAGATAGTACTTTCATTTTTAAGGGATATGGGGTATGATAAAGTAATGAATATTAAACAAATTATTGAACAACGCCTACAAAAAATTGAACCAACTGCGACTCTCTCAGTGAGTGATAAAGCCGATTTTCAATGCAATACGGCTTTTGCGTTGGCAAAACAGCAACATCAAAATCCAGCAGTTATTGCTAGTAAGATTGTTGACCAGTGGAATCAAGAACACAGTGATTTGGCAACCGCATCTGCTATTGGTGGATTTATTAATTTTACTTTAAGCGACAGCCAATTACAGCAAATGGCAGAATTTATCTGCCAAAATAACCGTCTACCCTTACCCGAACAAAAACAGCGTACAGTATTTTTTGACTATGGTGGCGCCAATACAGCCAAAGAATTACACATCGGACATTTACGCTCCCCGATTATTGGCGAAGCTTTAAAACGCGTTTTCCAAGCCTTTGGGCACAAAACTGTGGCCGGCGTTTATTTGGGCGATTGGGGTTTGCAAAATGGTTTAGTAATTGCGTCTCTGATTGAACAAGGCATTGATTGTGACCAAGTTACTTTGGATATGTTAGGAGAACTTTACCCTGCTGCATCCAAACGCAAAAATGTTGACCCAGAATTTTACGAACGCGCTGCAACGGTTACAGCTAAATTACAAAATTTAGAGGAACCTTATTACAGTATGTGGCAAAAGTTACGCGCTTTGTCAGTCAAACAAGTGCGAAAAAATTATGAAAAATTAAATTGCACATTTGATTTATATGATGGCGAAAGCTCATACCAAGCTAATGTCGGCACCATAATGAACATTTTAGAAAAGAAAGGCTTACTGGAAAAATCGCAAGGTGCCTTAATAGTCAATGTGGCAACACCTGAAGACCAAAAGCCAATGCCACCTGTTATTGTAAAAAAACAAAACGGTGGCGATCTATACGCAACATCTGATATTTCGGCAATTTATACTCGTATGCAACAATACCATCCAGACCAATTTGTTTATATCACAGATGCTCGTCAAAATCTTCATTTTGAACAAGTCTTCCGTGTTGCGCGTTTGGCTGGTTTAGTTCCTGAAATTACTATTCTTACCCATGTAGGTTACGGCACAATTAATGGCAAAGACGGTAAACCATTCAAAACCCGTGATGGCGGTACAATTAAATTGGAAGACATTATGGACACCATAGCAAAAGCAACTACGGAATTTGCAGTTGGCTTGTCCGCAATTAAATTTGCTGATTTAATTAATCAAGTACATAAAGACTATGTTTTCGACTTGCAAAAATGCATTTCCTTTGAAGGTAAAACTGGACCTTACATTTTGTACACAATTGTCCGTATTAACGCAATTTTTAATAAGGTTGGTGAGTTTACTTGCGACTTCACAAACTTAGGGAAATACATGACCCCTGCTATTCGCAATGTTTTGATTAGCATCATTAAATTAACTGAATCTTACAATGTTGCACTGAACACAATGTCGTTAAACGCAATTACCGAAGCCATTTATAATTTAGCAAACAGCTTTACCGCTTTCTATGCCGACCAAAATATTATCCACGAACCAGATTTAAATAAACAAGCTTTATACTTATCGGTAGCTAAGCTAACCAAAACAGCATTAGAAATTGGTTTACATACATTAGCAATTGACACTGTTGAAAAGATGTAATTAAAAAACTATATATAAAAAATTCCTTTATTGATTAAAGGAATTTTTTGAATTCACTGGTGATAATCGTAATTTCATGGTCTTGACGATAATCATCAATGCGGTGATTTTGGTGGTCGCTTACATTACGAGTGAAATATGCATCAACCAAAGAATCAAACAAAGTACGATTGCCATATGAAGTTAAAGTTTCAAACAAAGTATCGGCATAATTCAATTCAAATAAATTTAATGTACTATCGACCCCAACTGCACCAGTATAAACAAAATCACTAACATTGCGTGTGTACATAATGATATGAGCGCCATAATCAGTCCAAACCAATCCAGAGATTGCACCTTTCACGCCTTTATTAAATAATTCGATGCTGGCTTTTGTAAATGGCTCTACCATTTGATTTTTTTCGGTAGTACTACTCATAACATATTCATATTGTGGTTTATTTGTATTGGCATTCAATTGGTCCAAGTTTTGCATACCAGGATCACTATTATATTGATTAATTAAACCGCGGAATGTTTCATATTTTTCTTGCAATGAATCGGCGCCCTGTAAGGCAGTTTGAACTTCAAGCAAAATATTATAGGCCGAAACACCATTACTGCTCGTTTCTGCATACAACTTATTTAAATCATTTTGCTTGTTATAAGCAGAATTTTTTTCTGCTTCATTATTGATGCGTTCAAGTTCGGCTTTTTGTTCATCGGTAAAGCCAACCAAGATATGACTAACCGTAAACAAATTATTAGCAACATCAGTTGGAATATAATAGACATCTGCTAAACCGTCCTTAACTAATTTAGATTCCAAATCTTCACTTTGACCAAAATTATTTGCATTATTAATCGCGTTCATGCCTTTTTCAAGGTAATACGCAATCGCCTCGTCCGCGATATTGGTTGCAACAGCGCGCCCACAACCGAAATACGCAGGTAAATCTGTTTCTGGAATATTATACTCGTTAATACCGTTAATTTTGTTTGACCACGCAGCAAAATCTTCGCCACGCTTTAAATAATCTTGCCAAGCAACCTTAGCGTCATCACTATCCAAAGTAAAGAAGCCTAAATTAAAGCCCGTGCTAATACGGTTTACCGCGATTGAAGTTTTGTTAGAACGAATAATACGGTCAATTTCACGATTCAATACCGCACGCTCAGCAGCACTTAAATGTTTGAAATATTGATTATCTTTTTCTAAATAATCAACTTCTGGTGTTTTTAATTCAGTAAAGCCCTTTTCCAAGGTCTGTAAATTGCGTACTATTTTTGAAATTGCTTGTTTCGCATTACTTTGTGAAGCAATACCTGGGATCGTTGGAACATAAACTGCATAATCAGCAGACGACAATGACCCCACCATGTCACTATCAATGTAGCTTGATAAGTCCATCATGAATACTCGCTCGCCATTTTCCCAATCGACCAAAATACTTGGATGGTAAGGTTTGTCAACTTCGGATTCCGCCGTATCGGTTGATTCATCATTGGATTGAGTATCCTCAACATCCAATGCTTCATAAACATATTTACGAATGGTATTGTTTAATTTTTGGAAAGCTTGTCGGTGAGCATAAGCAATTTCTGAGTCAGACAATTCACCATAAAGTTCAAGTGATTGTTGTTCTAAAATTTTGTTGTTCAACAAATTAGTTGTGATTTGTTCTAATAATTCTTTGGTTTCAATTTGTTGGGCATATTGATAACCCCACTCCATATAAGCGTAATAAAGTTCTTGGCGCGAAACAGTAACACCATTATTCGCCGCTGTCGCGACCATTATCGTTGGACTATATTTTTTATCTAAATTAACAGTAAATAAAGAACAGGCCGAAAAACTGATCATTACGACCACAATCAAAACCAATGTTGCTAACCTTGTCAAAATTTTTCGCATATATACTTTTATTATAAACCTAAACCCACAAAATTTACAATGAAAATTTTACAAAGATATTTTGTCCCCCACACTTGGCGTGGTTTAAGTTTTTCATCTTGTCATACCACTATTATTTATGTCTTTTATTTCATCACTTGCCATTTGAGAATATTTTATTTTTAATTGAGAAGCTTCTTGATTATCACATTGTTCATTGTATTTTTCTAAATAACTCTCAGCAAACTTCTTGATAGATGTCCTAATTACATCCACCGGATATTTGTAATCCTGACTGGAAAGCGAAATTCCCCTATCTTTTTTCTGACGACCGTTTAGTGTTAGTGCACCAATATTTGGAATAAAATCTTCGTCTGCAGACTTTACAAAATGTTTAACCATTCCATCTAACGCATCTGATGTTATCTCGCCTTTTTCAACCCGCTGTGATATACCAAAAACATCTTTTGCCATATCGCGCAAAGTTGCTTTTTGTTCTGGTGTCTCATATTCACTCGCGACAGAAACAAAACTCGTGAACGCATCTTGCATATAGTCATTAGCAGATTTGTTTTGAGATTTTTTAATAAATTCCTGTAACAACAAATTAGACTTATCACTTTTTTCATCTTTTTTTTCTATTTTTTCATCTTTTTTTTCTTTTTCATTTTTATTAAAACAAGCATCATAAGCGTTCTGAAAAATTTTCTGCTCTAAAATGGCACATTGTTTTTTATCGTTAAAATCGATGTTCCTATTATTAGATGATTCCGACATCAAACTAATCACCTTCTCCGCCGCCGCAATTCTGGATTTTAAATATAAGGATTTTTTTTGATAAGTTTCATTGTCTGGTTCGATTAACGACATCTTTTTTAATTCCATATTATCGGCCAAAAGACGCGATTTAGTTTTATAATAAAATTCTTCTTTAACAAAACTACTTTCTCCTTCTTCCGATTTCTGAGCTAAGCCATCTGATATGTTAAAAGACACACTATCTTCCCAACTTACAGGCTTTACAGAAATTTTTTGTCCGGCATTTTCCTGAACTAAATACTTTGCTGCAAATTTATTAGCCATACCAATTGCCTGAATGCTTTTAAAGACTTCTCGCATAATGTGCTCAATACGATAGTAAACATCTTTATAACCCTTCCACATAGTTTTACCTTCTTTAGCGGGCTTCTTTTTATCAATAATAACTTTGACATCTTTTTCAGTTAGTTGCTCAATTTTCTTACAACCATTTCTTCCTAACAAATTACCAATTTTACATTGAGAAAGCTCTAAGGCAAGTTTATCTTTGTTTTTGTATTTTTTATCTGGCAAAACTAAAGGATTCGATTTTTCTCTTAAATCTTCTTCTTGTTCAAAGGAACGCGATTTCAAATAAGTTAATACTTCCATGTGCGAACTTTCTTTTGATAAAGTCAGCAAAACATCTTTCATAGTTAATTCATTTTCTGGATCGCGTCCATCATCAATACAGAAATATTCGCTTTTTTTTAAGACACCGGCATAACGCAAATGTTTACGATCTTCATCATCAATTTTTTTCCTCAAAAAATTTTTTGCATTTTTATAACCAAAAAGCTTAATTGCACTATCCCATACTTCTTTTTCAAGTTGTTCTTTGCTATATTTGTTATAAATAACCCGGTAACACTTTTCTTGTTTATGCCATGAAATGTTTGGGTTATACCCTAATTGTTGAAATTCTGGAGTATTCTGTCTATTTTCAAGCCATTGATTAAACCCGTTATAGTTATAAATTCCTTCAAAAAATTGAATAACCTCGGCCTTTTCTTCTTCTTTTAATTTTTGATCTCTTAACCCAGAAATTAATCCATCAACAACAATAGTAACAGCATTATGATTTTTAAAATTATTATATTTACTTGGTACCGTTATTTGTTTTAAAAACTCACCGCTTTTTTCATCTAACTGAGTTGAATTTGCGCTATTTGCGCTATGAATAACTCCTTTAAGAGCGGCACGATCATACGCCAACGAAGCAACAAAATTTTGGCTCCATAAATCATCACGATGAGAATGTTCATAAATTGCTCGATAAACTTTTTTATAAATTGCTTTTCCGTCAGTTGTAGCTTCATTAAGAAAGGATTCAATATCTTTTATTGATATATCAGCCTTATATTGATGTGTCTCTTTATCAACTGCACCAATACCAATACCCTTTAAAGCATTTATGATATATTTTTTTGAACCTTCATATTTTAAATCATTAAAATTCATATTATATTGTACCAAAAATAGTACCCATTTAGCAATATCAATTTGACTTTTTCCAAAAGAAAATAATATGCTAAAAGCATGTTAAACAAAATTAAAAACCCACAAGATTTAAAGAAAATTAAAGTAGAAAAATTAAACGATTTATGTGCGGAAATCCGCGAAGCATTAATCCAAAAAATTAGCACTAACGGCGGACACCTTGCTCCCAATTTAGGCATCGTAGAATTAACTACAGCAATCCACTATGTTTTCGAAGCGCCAACAGACAAAGTTGTCTTTGATGTTTCTCACCAAACTTATATTCACAAAATGTTGACCGGTCGCGCAAAAGCTTTTACCGATCCCAAGCACTATACAGATGTGAACGGATTTAGCAATCCTGCCGAAAGTCCATATGATTTATTTACTTTGGGGCATACTTCCACCGCTCTCTCTTTGGCATGTGGTTTAGCCAAAGCCCGCGATGTTTTAAACCAAAAACACCGTGTAGTAACCGTAATCGGTGATGGTTCTTTATCTGGTGGTCAAGCTTTCGAAGCATTAAACAATATTGCCGAACAAGGCGGCAACATAGTTGTTATTGTTAATGATAATGCCATGTCAATCGCTGAAAATCATGGTGGTTATTACCAAAATTTGGAGAAGTTACGCGCTTCCAATGGTACTGCTAATGATAACATGTTCCGTGCCTTAGGTTTGGATTATATTTACGAACCAAACGGCAATGATGTTCATGCTTTAATTAAAACATTACAACAAGTCAAAGACTGCACTCGCCCAACGGTAGTTCATGTTCATACAATTAAAGGTTATGGCTATGAACCGGCTACCAAAAATCCGGAAAACTATCATTATTGCGGACCTTTTGATATCGCGACCGGAACGATGAAAGGCACCCCTAGTTTGAGTTACAGCGAAATTACTTATCAACATTTAGCGACAAAGATGGCAAAAGACCCCAGCATGGTGGTTGTCACCGCCGCTACCCCTAAAGCCATTGGCTTTAATGCCGAACGCCGCCAACAAAGTGCTGGACAATTTGTCGATGTTGGGATTGCAGAAGAACACGCTATCGCTTTTAGCGCTGGCATGGCCAAAGGTGGCGCACACGCAATTTTTGGCGTACAAGGTTCATTCTTGCAACGCGGCTTTGACCAATTACACCAAGACTTAGCTTTGGATAACAATCCAGCAACCTTGTTAGTATTTGGCGACCATGTTCACGGCATGGGCGGCTCAACCCATAACGGCTTTTATGATATTGTCCAACTTGGCAATATCCCCAATTTAATCTACTTGGCTCCAATCAGTAAACAACAATATTTACAAATGCTGGATTGGTCAATCGAGCAAAACGAACACAGCGTGGCTATTCGTGTTCCCGACAAAATTATTGATGACCCACTACCTTTAAGTAAAAAATTCACGCCTAAATCCCGTATTATCAAACAAGGACAAGGTGTTGCGATTATCGCAGTTGGTTCCATGTTCCCATTGGCCGAACAAGCTGTCGCCTCTTTACAAGCACACAATATCAACGCAACTTTGATTGACCCTGTCTGCGTGTCTTCTTTGGATACGGAAATGTTGGACAAAATTGAGCCGAACCATGACATCATCATTACCTTGGAAGAAGGTGCGAAAGACGGTGGTTTCGGTCAAAAAATAGCGTCATACTTTGGCGACAGCCGTATCAAAGTTCGCAACCTTGGCATCTCAATTGGTTTAACCCAAGATTTCGAACCCGAAAAGTTATTAGCCCAAAATGCTCTAAGCGTAGAAAATATACTTTTAGCAGGTATGTTTTATAGTGGATTAATATAAATCAACTTGGTTTATCCTTTTTACCAAAGCAAACAATTAGCAAGTATGTTTATTTACTTTCCGAACAAAACTTCACAAACGGCCTTGAATTCCAACATGAACTCAAAAAGTTTATCTTGTTCTTTTTGAATATCAAAATTTACATTGATGTTTGAAACTACTCCATCTTGGTCAACAGTGATGCCAAAGTAATCTTTCGTGATTTCTATATGATTATTAATTGCAGTTTCATCACAAATTTTGGTCTCTTTCCCATTAATCAAATTAAACAAATTATGATAAGCTACTTCGCCCAAATGATACTGAAATTTAAAGTATGGTGTCGCGATATCAATATCAAATTTGATGTGATATTTATCATCATCGACTGCGAAATTCGAAATTATGATTGTACCATGATTAAATTGACCAATTACTTTCATTAATCAAGTATAACAAAAGGTCATAAAATCTGAAATACTTTTTGGTGCGTCGTGAGGGAGTCGAACCCCCAACCGTTTGGTTCGAAGCCAAATACTCTATCCAGTTGAGCTAACGACGCAAACGCTTCAATGTAACAAAAAAGCCTGCACTTGGCAAGGCTTTCTCTTTTGTTGCGAATAACCATTGATTAATTTGATTGTTTGTTTTTCATGACTGCCCGTGCCACAATGGTAACTAACAAGAGCAACGCAGATAAACCGATGATTGAATAAACAACCCGCCCCACAATGCTAATATTAGCACCAAACATTAAATGCATTAAATCAAGTCCAAAAATCCCAGCCATTAAATAATTTAATCCACCGAGCAATAACAGACTAAATGCAATGACATCAACAACTTGCATAACTTTTTTCATTTTTCACCCCTAACAATAGATTGTGTTGTTAATGTATTTTTTATACCAAGATATTGATTTATAACCGAATTTTGTCGCGTAATTTTTTATGATAGGTAATCGCAAAACGATGAGCTTCATCACGAATGCGCTGCAATAGACGCAAAGCATAACTATGGCGCGATAAAACAATGGGTGCGCTTTGTGTTGTGGTATAGACCAACTCAAATTTTTCCGCCAAAGAAATATATGTCACACCGTCAATTTTAGGTACCGCAGACAATTGCCCTTTGCCACCGTCAATGACAATAACATCTGGATAAATCCACTCGCGATGTTTCAATCGTCGCGTTAAAGTTTCTTCCATTGATAAAAAATCGTTATTGCCTTGCCCATGTTTAATACGGAAACGGCGATATTGATTTTTATCCGCAACACCATCGACAAATACCACCATAGAGGAAACAACATACTCACCGTCTGTATGTGAAATATCAAAACATTCAATTTTGCGCGGAGTTTTCGCTAAGCCTAAAACTTCACCCAATTCACGACAAGCCCCCAAAGTAAAAGCATTGGCATCTTCCGCGGTAGCTTGAATGCGCTCACGATGCCGCAAACGGTCAATCATTTGTAAAACATTACGGTAGGCAATGGCTAATTCGAATTGTTGCAAGGCACTTGCCTGCTGCATACGATTAGTCATGACAGCCACAACTTCATCATAGCATTTACCTTGTAAAAATTCTGCAGCTTTAACTGGGTCGTCATGATAAATGCTACGAATGATATCCATAAGATATTTCACATAAATACCATTAAAATAGGGACCATAGATTTGACCTTCCCCACGATTTGTACGAACAACTTGGATTTTACCGTCACAAGTTATTTGAATATAAGGAAACTTTTTATCATCTTTTAACAAAATATTATATTTCGGCTTATGCTTATTAATCAAATTAGCTTCTAGAAACAGGGCATCATTTTCCGTATTCACAATAAACCATTCTAGATCCGCAATATGCGCTACCATAGCCGTGACTTTTGCATCATGAGCACCAATAAAATAAGACGAAACACGGTTCTTCAAATTCTTGGCTTTACCAATATAAATAATTACACCGGCAGAATTTTTCATCACATATACACCGGGGCTTTTAGGTAGCTTTTTTAACTTTTCCGTAATATTTGTCATTGTCATTTGTCTATAATTAGTATATCCTATTATTTATGAACAACCAACAACAACCTAAAAAAAAGAAATTTAATTGGTGGTGGCTAATTATTGGCATCGCCCTTGTTTTCGTACTGGTAAATTTAACAAATCCAAAAACGGATTTAGATTCCATGAGTTTGACCGAATTACGCGAAGCCGCGGGTGTTACCTATAACGCCACAACTGGTGAATATACAAATACCGGAGTTAATGAAATTTACGGTGCGTACAAAGTGGAAAATAATTATTATATTGTTTTTCAAGATACAAAAGACGGTAAAAATAAAGATAACCTTTTAACCGCAAAAGAAATTGAAATTTTAATAAGTGACCCAAGCTACATTCGTACCTACGCCGATGCTGTGGTTTACGATACAACGGGGACAGCAATGCGTATTTTACTAGCTAATGATGAAATTGTCATTGATTCTGGCGCTGCCCCAACCAGTTGGACTGAATGGATTTTGCCAATCTTCTACGGCATTATGATTTTCGTTGTTTTGTTTATTTTCTTGCGCAGTATG
Organism: Clostridia bacterium; assembly: GCA_045538455.1. Taxonomy (GTDB): domain Bacteria; phylum Bacillota; class Clostridia; order Christensenellales; family UBA1242; genus RGIG8050. The sequence continues at coordinate 101,039 of JAZSRL010000008.1, forward strand.
TCTGGACGCAGCGGACTTGCCAACATGGGACAAAACCGTGCAACTGTTGTTTTTAATGGACCAACTCGTTTTAGCGATGTTGCCGGCATTGACGAAGAAAAAGAACAAGTTGCAGAAATTGTTGACTTCCTACGCAATCCTAAAAAATATGTCGATATGGGTGCTCGCATTCCAAAAGGCGTATTATTAATCGGTCAACCAGGTACAGGTAAAACTTTGTTAGCCAAAGCCATTGCTGGCGAAGCTGGTGTCCCCTTCTTCTCATTATCAGGTAGTGACTTCTCTGAAATGTTGGTTGGCGTTGGCCCAGCTCGTATGCGTGACTTATTTGAACAAGCGAAAGCACATGCACCGGCAATTATCTTCTTGGATGAATTAGATTCAATTGCGCGTATGCGTGGTGTTGGTGCTTCAGGTGTTGCAGAAGAAAACGAACAAACATTGAACCAATTATTAGTTCAAATGGACGGATTCTCCAAGTCCGAAGGTGTTATTGTCTTAGCGGCAACCAACCGCCCTGATGTTTTGGACTCGGCGATTTTGCGCCCAGGTCGTTTTGACCGTCAAATTATTGTACAAATGCCCGATGTTGATGGGCGTGAAAAAATCTTAAAGGTTCACGCGCGTAACAAGCGTTTGGGCGATGTAGATTTACGCCGTGTTGCACAAATTACGAGCGGATTTAGCGGAGCTGATTTAGAAAACTTGTTAAATGAAAGTGCAATTATTGCGGTTAAAGATGGACGCAACAAAATATCGATGCAAGACATTACCGAAGGGATTAACAAAGTCTTAATTGGACCACAAAAGAAATCACGCATTATTACCGAAGCAGATAAACGCATTACGGCTTATCATGAATCCGGACACGCAATTATCTCTAAGATATTAATGCCAGATCAAACCGTACAAGAAGTTTCGATTATCCCCAGAGGTATGGCGGCTGGTTATACTCTAACTAACAACCAAAACGAAGAACACAACCACCAAAGCTTGTCGATGTTGAAAAATCGTTTAGCAATGTTGTTAGGCGGCCGTTCAGCAGAACAATTGTTTATTGGTGACATCTGCACAGGTGCTTCAAACGATATTAAGGTTGCAACTGAGTTAGCCGAAAACATGATTACTAAATGGGGTATGAGCAGCAAGTTGGGACCACTATACTACGGCAAAGAAAATGAAGTAGCTTTGCGTGTTTACAACCAAAAGAACATTAGTGAATCTGTACAATCAATTATTGATGCTGAAATCAAAGATTTAATTAACGAAGCTTTGAACCGTTGCCAAAAATTATTGCACGATAATGCAGCCAAAGTAAAAGTTATGGCAGAATTATTATTAGCCAATGAAACGATTTACAGCGATGAAATTAATTTAGTTATGGAAGGTAAATCAGCGAAAGATATTACTGCGGCGATTGAAGCACGCAAAGAAAAACAAACTAAAATTGCCAACGATGAAAGGATTAACAATTTAATTGAACAAATTAATCCATTATTAGAGCGTTCCATGGAAATTGCCAAATTACATCTAGCTGAAAATTTAGTATCCGAAGACCACATCAAAACTTTGGAAAAGAATTGCGAATTAGCACGCGAATATATCCGCCAAACCGGCAGTATTCCACTGGCAATTCCCACGATTGACTTTGAATCCTTGGAAAAATATCCAAGTATCGTCGCAGTTGAAAAGCCAGCACAAACAGAAATAGCATCAACCACCGAAACCACAGCTACTGCGGAAACCGCTACTCCGAAAAAGAAACCTACTACAAAAAAATCAACAACTAAAAAAACAACAAAGGCAAAAACAGAGGAAAATGGAGACAACACCAAAACTGCGTCACACGATGAAGTACCCGCTCATGAATAAGCGTTTTACAAAAAACGATGCGGGCTTCACTTGCCAGCATTGTGGACATAATGTAAAACCTTTACTCTCTTCATCTCGCGACCACTGCACTAATTGTTTATATTCGTTACATGTGGATATCAATCCGGGCGACCGCGCCAATGATTGTCACGGTTTGTTGGTCCCAATCGGTATTACGCTCAACAGTAAGAAAGGAACCGTGATTAATTACCATTGTGACACTTGCGGCGCATATCACAACAACAAAGCGGCACCTGACGATAACTACGACGCAATATTAGAATTATCACAAAATCCACTGAAACATTTCTTTTCCGACGGCCAGAAATAAAAAAATGCAGGTATTTATCGCCTGCATTTTTGTATTAAAATAATTTTATTAATTTAATTTGGAACCACATTTTTCGCAAAATTGATTTTTGTATGGGTTAACATATTGACAGTTTGGACATTCTTTACGCGCCTTGGTGCCACACTTCGCACAGAATGACATGCCTGGATTAATTGATTCGCCACAGTTTGGACAATTATGACCAACAGCTTCTTTAATTAAGTTTGTTGTATAACCAGTAATAATAATTTTCAAACCAATTGATGTTATCGTTACACCAATGCCGCCAACAATACTACAAGGAATAAATAACATGAACGGGACTAAAACTTCAGTTGGGAAACCGAAACTACCATCAAAATTACTTACGGAACTAAAACCACCAATAGCGAACATAGCGAAACAAATAAAAACACCAAGGAAACCGCAAATAGCCATCGGGATACCAATCTTCAATAATCTTGATCTTAATTTTTTTGCCCTTTCCGAGTTCGCAACATTATTTACATCGGCATTCAAGGCTTTGACAGTTTCGCGTAAATTGTTAAACATAAATTACTCCTAAATTTATTATACATAGGTTTAAATTATGTGTCTATAAAAAAATGGAGCCAGATAGCCCCACTCTTAGTTGTTATAGATTTTTAGTTATTTGCAAATGTGAACAGCTAAATCAACAGTTTTTACGCTGTATCCCCATTCGTTATCGTACCAAGCCATTAATTTAACAAAGTGGTCATTCAAGAAAATACTTGCTTTAGCATCAAAAATCGAAGTATGTGGATTACCAATCATATCACTAGAAACAACATCTTCTTCGGTGTAGCCTAAAATACCTTTCATTTCATGTTCACTGGCATCTTTAATGGCTGCAAGAATTTCTTCTTTGGTTGCGGGAGTTTTCAATGTACAAGTCAAATCAACGACGGAGACATCACTTACTGGAACACGCAAACTGGTACCAGTTAATTTACCTTGCAATTCTGGAATGACTAAACCAACGGCTTTGGCTGCTCCGGTGGTTGATGGAATCATATTATCGTAAGCAGCTCGGCCCAAGCGCCAATTTTTAGCACTCGCACTGTCCACTGTGTTTTGTGTTGCAGTAACCGCATGCACAGTTGTCATTAACCCTTCCACGATACCAAAGCGTTCATGAATAACTTTACACAATGGCGCAATACAGTTTGTGGTACAAGAAGCATTTGAAATAATGCGCTGCGTTGGTTGATATTGTTTTTCGTTAACACCCATAACATAGGTCGGTGTTTCTTTATCTTTTGCCGGAGCTGTGATAATAACTTTCTGTGCACCAGCATCTAAGTGTGCTTGGCATTTGTCAGTTGTCGTAAATACACCAGTCGCCTCAGCAACAACATCAACGCGATGTTTGCCCCAGGGAATGTTAATTGGTTCTTTTTCCGTGTAAAAATTAACGGTTTGTCCGTTAATAATTAGTGCGTTTTTTTCTTGATCCACTTTAATATCGGCATTTAATTTGCCATGCACCGTATCATAAGTCAACATGTAGGCTGCATAATCCAAAGTAACAAACGGGTCATTCACTGCTACTACTGTTGCATCTTTGCGTTGTAAAGTATTACGCAAGATTAAGCGTCCGATACGACCAAATCCATTAATTCCAATTCTCATAATTTTTCTCCTTTAATTATTAACGATTTAAGATTGATTTAATCTCGTAAATTGTTTCGCCCGCACGGTATTTGAGTTTACCGATACGCGCTAACAACAACGCCCGCAGGAATGACATGGCAGTTAAAATCAATCCAGCAAAGCCCATAGTAAACAATATGCCAATGATAACAGTGGGTGCACTTGCTAAATTAGCAATCGCAAAACTAAAAGCAAGCACCGAAATCATTAAAAATAAAATTCCCCACCAAACACTGGTTGGTGCCATGTGGTTTTGATTTTTAAAATTACTGTAATGTTGATGTGTTTTCTTGCGCATTCTTTCCATACGAACTTTGATTTCGTCTTCGGTGTATTCACTGGCGTACCAATATTCTTTGGTTTCCCAACCAACCCAGTTATTCATGGTGCGCATATATTTGGCTTTGGATGGATTATCGCGCAACACAGCGACCACATCTGAGGTATATAACTCCGCATTTACAATACCAGTAAAATAACCATCGATAACAAACAAACGACAAGCCAAGCGAGTCATACGATCCGTAAACAAAGCACGGCGGCGTCGTGAGTCATTGAATTGACGATAACCGTAAATAATTGGCACTCCGCTATTCAAATGTTCTTTAAGCAATCCTTCCAAGAAGCCAACAGGGTTTTGTAAATCGATTTCAGCAGTTAAAACCAAATCACCTTTAGCAACACTCAAACCCGCAGTTACCGCGGTATGTTTACCTACGCGCTCTGCCAAAGTTACAATGCGAAAATTTTGGTATTGACGCGCGAACTCCAACATTATTAAGCGCGATTCATCGGTACTGCAATCATCAACTGCAATAATTTCCCATTGATATTGGTGTTTTATGCGGATATTTTGTAAATCAACAATATATTTTTCCAGCACCTCTTTCAAGATGACTTGTTCATTGTAAACCGGCAGCACTAAAGAAATTTTCCCCATACATATATGATACCCATTACAACCCTTTTTCGCAAATTATTTTTTGAGTTTGCCGAACCGGGATTTCCATATTATAATCTGCTTATGATAAATGTTTGGGCAAAAATTGTGATTGACCACAAAGTTAAACAAAGTGTAGTTGTTGCTATTGACCCAGATAATTTTTATGACGGCATCACAAAAATTGCAGCGGAGTTAAAAATTCCAACACCGGTAATCACACAATCCCAAATCGACCATTTTTTAGAATTTAACCTGCTGAAATTAAAACAACGCGACTTTATTGAAAGTATCCCCTTTGATATTTTGGAATTTAATGCTATTATTGAAAAATAATGAAAACAATTGTAGGAATTGCAACCCCCATGGGTTTTGGTGGTGTCGGTATTCTGCGTTTATCCGGTGCAGATGCTTTATCAATTACCGCCAAAATGTTTAACCGCCCCTTAAAACCGCGTTATGCAACTTTGGGTGTTTTAACTGGTGATAATTTCACCGACACAGTTTTGGCCATTTACTTCCCCGCTCCACACAGTTTTACTGGCGAAGATGTTGTTGAAATCCAAGCACATGGTGGCTGGCATTTAATGAACCGTATTATGCAAACTGCAATCAAACACGGCGCAATCCCTGCCGAGCCCGGTGAATTTACGCGGATTGCAGTTTTAAATAACAAAATGACATTGAACCAAGCGGAAAGCAGTTTAGAACTTATCAACGCCGAATCTGATGCTGAACTGCAAAATGCGGCTCGCCTAATGGCTGGCGAATTAGAAAAACAGGTTAGTTCTATCGAGCAGGATTTAATTGATGCGCGTGCCTTGATTGATGCCTATCTAGATTATCCAGAAGACTTAGATTCACCCGAACTCCCCATGACGCAAATTAACCGCGCCAAAGCAAGCATCGACCAATTACTAACCACCGCTAACCACGGACAAATGATTAAGAACGGAATCAATGTATGTTTGATTGGCTGTCCTAATGCTGGCAAAAGTAGTTTGTTTAATGCTTTGATTGGCGATAACCGTAGTATCGTTACCGATATTGCCGGTACAACAACAGATACAATTTCGGAAAAAATCACTTACCAAGGAATCAAAATTAATTTAATTGATACTGCAGGAATTCGAGAAAACGCGACTTCGATTATCGAAGAACATGGTATTGCCCGTGCAAAATCAATCATACAGGAAGCTGATATTTTATTAGTTATCGTAGATGCGACCACACGCGAAATGGTCGATTATCCCAAAGATAAAAAGCATCTAATCATTTATAACAAAAGCGACCTTTGCCCTGATATACCGAATGACGGGATTGCCGTATCCGCGAAAACTGGTAAAAATATTGAGTTAATTTTAAAATCAATCGTAGAAATGGCGACCAAAACCGCACCGACAGGCAGCATGATATACATAACTAATGAACGCCAAACTAATCTATTAAGGCAAGCACAAAACTTGTTAGCCGAAATCAACCCCCATGCTCCACTAGACCAAATTTCCGCGAATATTACTTTGGCATTAAGTTATATTGGTAAAATAACTGGTACAGATATTGATGAACGGACACTGGATGAAATTTTCTCCAAGTTCTGTCTGGGGAAATAGGAGGAACGCGTGACAAAAGCTTATGACATTGTTGTAATTGGTGCGGGACATGCTGGCTGTGAAGCCGCGGTCGCTGCCGCTAAATTAGGAAAAAAAGTTTTACTGACAACTCTACACGAAAAAAGTATCGGGATGCTACCCTGCAATCCTTCCATTGGTGGAACCGCCAAAGGTCATTTAGTTTGCGAAATTGATGCCTTAGGTGGCATTATGGGAATTTTAGCGGACAAAGCCGCGATTCAAATCCGCATGTTAAATGCAACCAAAGGGCCTGCGGTGCGTAGCTTACGCGCGCAAATTGACAAAGAAGGCTACCATCAAGCAATGGTTGAATTATTAAAACAAACACCAAATTTGACACTGGCGATTGGCGAAGTCAATGGGTTACTTTGGGAAGGTCAACAAATTACTGGTGTGATTTTTAACGGTGAACAAATTACTTGTCGTGCAGTTATTGTGGCGACAGGTACATATTTAAGTAGTAAAACTTTTGTCGGAAAAGAAGTTAAAAGTGAAGGTCCGGCTGGACTTCCCAACGCATGCACTTTGGAACAATCTTTTCACGATATGGGCATTGAAATTCGTCGTTTCAAAACGGGTACCCCGGCGCGTGTGGATATTGATTCCATTGATTACAGTCAAACCGAAATTCAAAATGGTGACGACAATATCCGTGCCTTTTCATTTTTAGCCACACACCCAATCAAAAATATTTGTCCATGTTATCTAACTTATACAAACGAAAACACGCATCAAATTATTCGCGACCACATGACCGAATCCGCGATGTACAGCGGTTTAATTGTTGGCGTTGGTCCACGCTACTGCCCCAGTATTGAAGATAAGGTTAATCGCTTTGCAGATCGTAATCGGCACCAAACATTTTTAGAACGCGAAAGTATGTCAAGTCGCGAAATCTATTTGCAAGGACTTTCCAGCTCTCTACCGGCGGCTGTCCAAGATGAGTTCATCCACAGTATTAAAGGCTTAGAAAAAGCCGACATTATTCGCTTCGGATATGCGATTGAATATGCTTGCATTAATCCGTTAGAACTGTTAGCAACTTTACGCCACAAAAAATATCACGGCTTATATTGTGCCGGACAAATTAACGGCACCAGTGGTTACGAAGAAGCGGCTGCCCAAGGGTTAGTCGCGGGAATTAATGCTGTACGCGAAATAGATAATTTGAGTCCATTAATTCTATCGCGTACCAATTCTTATATTGGTGTTTTAATTGATGATTTGACGACAGAAGGGACTTTGGAACCATACCGTATGTTTACCGCCCGCGCCGAATACCGCTTGTCATTGCGTCAAGATAATGCCGATGCCCGCTTGACACCCATTGGACGCGAAATGGGTTTGGTTGATGACCACCGTTACGAAGTCTTCCAAAAGAAACAAGCGCACTTAGAAAAGATTCGTCAAATAGTGACCCCGAAGATTCGTCAAGAAGTAGCTAAACAAGAGCATACTTTAAGCGATTTCATCACCGACCAACCAACCGATTTATTAGACCAAATCACAACCGAAATTAAATATGCCGGATACATTAACCGCGAACAATCCGCGATTAACGAAATCAAACGACAAGAAGCTACTCTACTGTCACCGGAGATGGATTACTCCAAAGTGTCTGGCTTACGCCGCGAGTCACAAATCAAGTTAGACCAAATAAAACCACTAAATGTTGGGCAAGCCGCACGCATTTCCGGGGTCACTCCCGCCGACATTACGGTGTTATTGATTCATTTGCGCAAACAAGGCTAGAATTTTTAACATTCAATGTAATCAATGTTAATTAATTGACCTTCATTAAATTCAAGCTTGTAGATACTCGGATTTTTTGGTTTCCCATTTAATAGCATTTTATTTTGATATTTTATTTTAAATATTTTGCCATCATACGAGAAACAATCACTAACAGATTGAAGATAGGAAAGTAAAATAATACCATGCATAACAACAGCGATATTATCTACATTTGTTTTTATGAAGTCGTTAATGAACGATTGAAATCTTTTATCTACCTCATTCAAAGATTCACCAGCTTCTATTTTAAAATCTTTATTTACAAAAGATGTTTGGGTAAAATCCTCTGGTATTTTTTTAAGGTATTTGACACCAAATTCGCGTTCATCAATTCTTGAATCTAGTTTAATTTTTAAACCATTTCTTTCTGCAAGGTATTTTGCTGTTTGAATTGCACGAGGAGAATTACTAGCATAAAGAGCTTGAATATTTTTTAATTCATCAACTTCACATAGTTTTCTTGCATTTTCTTCACCCTTAGGGGATAAAATCATATTTCGATTAAATTCTGACCACAATATCTCGTCATTATTATCATAATTTTCAATTTCAACAAAAGGTGCTGAATGCCGAATCAAATAGATAGTTTTCACATAATCAAGATACACTATCAAAATAGTATCTCAAACTAAAAAAGAGCCGGAGCGGCTCTTTTTTTAAACTAACATTATAATTCTTTCAAGCGTTGGGTTAACAAGTTTTTGGTTGTACCTGTTTTCATTTTGGAAACAAAGTCAAATAACAAGATGGTTTGTTTATGGTTTAAGGTTGCCTTTTTGGTGCCGGTTTTACCCATAGATAATCTAAATACAGCATCAACGATGGCGTGCATGCGTTCTGCGAAATCGCCGGTTCCATTGTTTTTTACCATTTTCAAAATTTCTTCGGCTTCATTGATTTTTGAAGCAACAATTAAAGATGCCAAGAACTGCAAGTTCGCACCGGTACAGCTATCTTCACTGGCACCATAGATTAATTTTAACAATGCTGGGTTCGCCAATACAGCCGAACGCAATTTACTTTCGGAAACATTTTCCAAAATTGCAAAAATGTCATCGCCAGCAAAAGCATTGATGTCCTTAATTAATTTGTATTCCCACATATCAATGGCCACATTGAAATCAATAGTTGCCAACTCTTTTAGAGCCGCAGCACCACCTTGGGTACCAATTTGTACGACTAAATCATATTTACGAATTTCTTTATTGTTCATAAATTATATTATATACAAGATTTACTTTTCTTGCAAGAGTTTCAAGTATTCTTCTGGGTTTGCAACAGCCAAATATAAGTACAAACGCGGACCAGCATCACGACCGAACAACATATTATAGAAAATCTTGAAGTAAGTTTGTTGGCGTTGTTGATTTTCTTTTTTGGTTAATTCTGGTTTATTAATAATTTCATACAAGAAGTTTTGAATTTCACTTTCCGTATGTGCGGCTTTCAAGTATTCTGCCAATTGTGCCAAGACGCCTTTTTGTTCGTCATTTAAAGTTTGATAATATTCTTGATTGAATGACGGCAACAATTTGTAAATGCGGTCAGGCTGATAATTTTCCAACCAGAATTTAACTTTGGCAAAACGCTCTTCAAAATTACCCAAAGTTGTAATACCCGCTTGTTGTAACATTTTCAAGGTTAATTCTTGGTTGAAGCCAGTCAAAGGCGCCACAGTTGCCAAGGTGCCGAAGTTAATGCGTCCACCCTTACTGTTCGGCATTAAACATAAATCATAAACCGAACGGTCATATTCCGGCATACTATCTGGGTCAGCTAAATACTTTTCAAGATTACGGTCGAATTCCATATAGTGACGGATGATGGTGTCATCGAAACCAAAATCAAACGCATCGCCCACCGGATATTTTGCATAAAGGTAACGCAAAATTTCTGGTTCATAAACTTTTAATAATTGGTCCGGAGTTATATTGATACCGGTACTGCTGTGCATATTACCCAAGCCACGAATACCAACCCATGCGAAACAAGTGGAAACAGGCGGTTCGATACCCCAAATTTCACGAGCAATTTTTGAACCAACATCGTAACTACCGCCTTCGCTGTGGTGGTCAATACCAGCTGCTTCAAAGCAAACATTTTCGGCTTTCCAACGCATTGGCCAGTCGACTTTCCAAACCAATTTAATGTTATCTGCAGTTTTAACATCTACACTATGTTTGTGTCCACATTTACATTGATAAGATAAAACATCAGTTTTTTCGTCAAAACCCAACACAGTTGTATCGTCTTTACCACAAGCGTGACAATAAACAGCAACCGGATAATAGTTTTCGCGTTCACCTTCATCCCCATCTTGAGTTTTGAAAGACATAATAATATCATAGATTTGTTTGCGTTTTTTAATCGCTTCCGCAATGGCTTTGCCATAACGACCACTGCGGTATTCATCCGCTTGATAAATCATTTGAACCGGAATTTCGTTCATACCTAATTTTTGTAAGGCACTTTCAAATTCGCGTTCAAAATACTTGGCACTGCTTTCGCCTTCGCTATATGGCGATGGTATTTCCACATAAGGTTTACCTACATAAACAGCGTAATCTGCCGGAAAATTTTTGGGAACTTTACGGAAGCGGTCAAATTCGTCCCATGAAAAAATCTCACGGACTTTTTTCCCCTTGCTTTGTAAAGCTTTGGCAACATAATACTGTGTAACAAATTCACGATAGTTACCAATATGGACACTGCCCGACGGTGAAATTCCGCTGGCAACAACATACTCCTCTTGATTTGGATATTTCTTTAAAATTTCTTCTGCTAATTCATAACTCCAATGCATAAAGACAATATATAATTTTTTTTGTGAAAATGCAAATATTATCCATATGTCGGATGAAAAGTCTAAACAACCACCACCACAACGCGGACTGGCTGAACCACCAACCGGTCAAGTGTTGCTGGGCCCGCGTGAAGGTTTCGTGGAAAATATTGATACCAATTTGGCGTTTATCCAAAAACGGATTAAGCACCCAGATTTAAAATTAAAAACGCTAACCATTGGCAAATACACACAAACCAAAGTTGTGGTTACTTATATTGATAGTATTGCTGAACCATCCATCGTCCACGATATACTCAAACGCTTAAAAAAAATTAATTGTGACGGAATTATTGACAGTTCTTACATTAGCGAATGGTTGAATCCAGACCGCATCGCCATCTACAAAGCCGCCGCTTCGGAAGAAAAACCAGACATTGTAGCTTCGCGCTTGTTAGAAGGTCGGGTTGCAATCTTTGTTGATGGCAGTCCAGTTGTCTTAACTATTCCGCATTTGTTTTTAGAAAATATCCAAAACAGTAATGATTATTACAGCGGTAATGCCGGTGTCACGATGAAACGCACACTGCGCTTACTGGGTGGATTAATTGCCATTTTGCTACCGGGATTTTTCTTAGCGGTCAGCTTGTATCATTTACCCATTATTCCGTTAAAAACTTTGGAATCGATTGCCAACGCGACTGGCAATGATTTATTTCCACCAATGATTGAAATGATTGTGGTGATACTACTATTTGAAATTATCTACGAAGCAACATTAATCATGCCAAAACATTTGGGCTCTGCCATTAGTATCATCGCGGTTTTCGTGGTTGGCGAAGTGGCGGCAACGGTCGGGTTATTATCGGCACCAACAGTTTTGGTTGTCGCAATTTCGGGAATAACTTCCTATATCATGCCGAACATGATTGCCCAGATTAGTACCATGCGTTTTGCTTTCACATTAATTGGTGGCTTCTTAGGTTTATATGGTTTAGTCGCCGCTTTTATCGTGCTGTTAGTTTATACCGCTGGAATTGACCATTATGGAGCGCCATATCTTGCACCATTTACACCATACATTGAAGACGACCAAAAAGACGCGTTGAACAAAGTACCCTTCCCCGAAATGATTGAAAGACCACGCAGCATACCAAACCAAAATCCGATTCGCCAAAAACCAATGGAGGATGAAGCATGAGAAATGTCGATAGACATAAAGCAATTAATATTCGGCAACTTTGCACTGGCTACTTTTTATACAGCATTGGCGTTAAAGTTTTAACTTTACCATCAGCATTAATGCATACTGCCGGAAATTGGGCTTGGGTTTCGGCACTCATCGGAATAGTTTTTGAACTTCTCCTGGTTGCAGGAGCCAGCTTGATTTTAAAATATACCGACAACCAACAAAAATTTTTTCGTATTATCTGTTGGCTTATTATTCCCATTGTCATGATTGAAATTATAATTACCGCCATTCAAGTCTATCATCTGGCGTACACAAACTTGTTTACCGACTTGGGCATAACGGTGCTAGTAATTACTTTACTGGCTTTAGGTTTATTCTTTTTAACACGACAACCACGCGCCGTATTCCGCGCCGGTGAAGTCCTGCGATTTTTTTTCGTGTTGGGATTAATTTTAGCCATCGTACCAACACTATATAATTTAAAAATTAACTGGCAAGAATTAGTTATCGGCGACGCCAAACAAATTCTGCCCGCCACATTTATGCATCTCGGATTTTTTGAAACTGCAACTTTTGTCTTGGCTTTCGGCTCGGAAACACGGAAGACTAACCGCGATTTACGCCACTTAAATCTAACGGCGCTACTCTGCGGTATTGGCTATACCGCTTTTATGGTTTTATTTGTTTTGTTATTTGGTAACTTGGGTCGCCATCAAACCATGGGGTTAGTAGACATGACCACGGCTTCGGAATTTATTACACACACTGGCAGCTTGGATTGGCTGATTGCAACATCAATCTTGTCAGCCTTAATTTTGCGTTTCGGAATTCAATTAGTCGCCGTAGTAACTTTGATAAAAAGGGGGTTAAACCGTAAATGATTAAACGCACTTTACATTTTTTATGGGGCAAAAAGTTCGCATTTTTAATTTTTGCTTTATTGCTAATTTTGCTACCAAATACTATCGGTCGTGGTTTTCAAATTCGTTCCACGACTGTTATTACGGAGATGGAAATCCAACGCCACGCCCATGAAATTAATGTTACTGCCAAATGTTTTAAACCGAGTAATGATTCCGAAAAAGAAAACTACCAAACATTAACTTTTCAAGGCACAGACATACGCGCCATATTAGCAGATGTGTCATTGGCGCATTGTGACAAAATTACTTTCCCCGGTGACCCCGACATGGAAATCCTACACGCACTTTATCATTACCGTGATTTACGCGGCAATACCAAAGTAAATGAAGACAAAAGCATTGGCGAATTACTTAAAAATCAACATTATCATTATCAATAATGCGCGGAATAAATAAATTTATAATACCAACTAAAATCATGACAATACTTGGTAACAAAGCATTGGTTAAATCAATCAAAAACCAGCGCCAAACAGTAATTAAGAGTAACCCTGTAAAAACAATTTGATAAACGAAGAACAAACGGTCAGCTTTCCAAATTTGCTTGGTTTCAATACGAATAATCATATTTCCAACATAATAAACCACAAAGGAAATGCTCAATAAAAACAAAACCGGAAACATTAAATTGTACCACGGGTTTTGTGCTGACCCCAATGGTGCATCAGGATTTAATCCTAAATCGCGTTTGAAAGCATCAAAATTCATAAATAAATACAAGCAACATGCAAACAACATTAGCATTGCCGAAATGATTTTTAAAATGACAATCGCTTTATTCGAAATTCGTCGTTTCTTCGCCATATTAAAATGATACCTTAATTAACTCATCGTGTACAGTAGAATAAATATAGGCATCGACTTCATAATTGGGAAGCGCCTTAGCATACAAACGCAACTGCTCACGATATTTTTCGATTAAAGCTGACTGCGGCAAGCGCGTAGTTTTATAGTCCACAATAATGGCTTTACTGTCTTTCACTGCCAACAAATCCATAATTCCTTGGACAATGGTATTTTGATGCTCATACAAAAATGGCAATTCGCGATATGTTGTATACCCGTCAACCAGCTGTTGCACTACTGCGGGTAATTCTCCATATTGTAATTCGCGATGATATGCCGTACCAAAAGCTTTACCACCTTCACTTTCATATTTAACTGGCGCAACATAATCTTGGAATGGTTCCGCCGCTGTTGCCAAGGCAGTGACACTTTGTTTAACAAAAACATCTGAATTTCCTTGGAATTGACAGGTTTGAATTGATGGTGCTGAATCCACAACTTTGATTTTTTCAACAGGATTAATTTGCCGAGAAATTTGTTGCTCAACTCCCACTGGATTCAACAAATCTAACATACAATCTGGTCGAATGCGATACGGGTCTTTTTTCCAACAACCTGTGATATACAGTTTATTTTTTGGTCGAGTCAAAGCAACATAAAGTAAGCGCTGCATTTCTTTTAAATGATTACTCTGTTGGTATTTTGCAATCCCCAATCTTAAAACTTGGCTTTTTTCCACATAGTTATCTGTATCTAATGAAGCCACGCAAATACCTAAGTTTTTATCCATGATGATTTTTCCAGGTCGATGTCGGCGAACCCAAGACGAACCCATTTGGAATAAAATAACCATCGGGAATTCTAATCCCTTCGAATGATGTATCGTCATCAATTTCACAGCATCATTAGCATTGGCGCCAACATTAACTTCTATTGAAACTAATTGATGTTCCACTAAATACAAATAGCGTGCCACAGTATCAAAATCGCCAACTCCACGAATTGCACCCAAGAACGCATTAACGACTGGCATTTCTAACATACCGAATTCAGTTGCGGCTTGCGTCAAAACTTCATACGCGGACTGCTCGCGCCCTAGCGCACGGTAACGCGTCAAAATAGCATCACAATGATCAATTTTTGTTTGTAATGAAATATCAATTTTCCCCAAACGCAAACGAGCTAAATCATCATTTGTGCAGTGAAATAAATATTGTAAAACCAAATAGCGCGACAGTTCGTTAGTTGGATTCATAGCCGCAAACAAAAAATGATTCAACAAAATAATTTCGCGTTCTTGCAAAGCATCACTCGAACGGTCAATAACGCTGGGAATACCACGGTCTGCCAAATATTTTTGCAAATCTTGCAAAGGTGCGCTAGTTTCGGCTAAGACTGCAATATCCTGTAAGGGAAGATTGGATTGTTTAATCTGCGTTAAAACCATTGCCATCTGAGATTCCATATCTTCAGCAATTTCAATCTTAACAGGTTCGGTCAAGGCTTCGGCAGCTTTTAATTGCTCATAAATTTTGACAATTTCGCTACCGCTTTGCTGTAAATTTTCACGACCAATTGTTTCTAAAAACCGTGCGGATTTTTCAATTTCTTCGTGTAATTGTTTGGCTTTCTCGACAAATTCATGCTGCGGTTGTGTTTTTAATAAGACTATTAAATCTTTTTTGGCTTGTTCAATCTGACGAGATAAATACGCAAGTCGAGCTGCTGCTTCGTCGGGCTCGTTTAAATCAAATTTATGACCTTGGTTGTACTCTGCCATTAACCGTCCCATAACTTCATTGACATAGTGCAAAATAGAATTCACACTGCGCCAATTACGATTTAAATGGAATTTTTCAACATGGTCTTCGCCAGTAAATTTTTCAAAGAGTTCAGGCTCACAATCACGGAAACCATAAATACTCTGTTTAATATCTCCAACAATACAAAAGAACTTATCGTCACCTCGCAAAATATCAATAATCCGAAATTGTACTGGGTTCGTATCTTGTCCTTCATCAACAAAGATATATTTAGACTGTTGACGAATCGCAGCTAAAGCTTCTGAATTTTCCAATACTTTAAGCGCGTATTTTTCTAAATCATTGTAATCTAATTTTTTAAACTCAGTTTTTTTCGCACTGTACGCAGTATCAAACGCCTGCACTAAGTCAATTAATTGTTGCACAACTTTGCGGTCTTTTGTAATATCCGCTTGCACATCGGAAATCGGAAACTTAAATTGTTCTTGAAGAACTTTACAAACATCATTGATAAATTTTTTGCGTAGTTCTTTAAACTCATCATACAAAACAAAATCAGCTTCTTTTTTTAAGCGCGGAAAATCCCACTGCAAACTCTGGAAATCAGTATAATTTTGGGCAGCTAAAATTTGGTTAGCCACATCAATCATTAAGTTTACTTGGGGTGAAACATGATTCAATTCGATAAAAAGCTGACGATATTTACGCGCAGTTTCATGGTAATCGTCAATTAAATACTGCACCGCTTGATTTTGGTTTATGTTTGCATCATAAGCCGCTAATGCCGATTTTTGAATCCACATAGTTTTATCTTCGCGGGTATCTAAAAAATCTTGTATCGCAAAAACCACACTACGCAACTCATCTAAATTACGACTAGCAGCGAATAAATCGACAGCATGACGAACATTTTCATATTGTTCTAAAACCACTTTTTCAAAAATATCGGCTTTTAGTTTATTACTTTCAACTGTATCCATCACCGCAAAACTGGGATTGACTTCGGCGACAGTAAACCATGCGCGAACAATGCTTGAACAAAAACTATGAAATGTACCAATCGCAGCCGCTTGCAAAGAAATCTTCAAATCATCAATCGATGGATAAAGCCTTTGTAATTTAACATCGGTTTTCCAAGCTTCGCACAATTGTTTTTTTAATTTTTGGCGCATATCCTGTGCCGAAGCATCAGTAAAAGTAAGAACTAATAATTGGTCAAAACTTGTTTTACCTTGCTTAATAATTTCGGCAATGCGATTAATAACAGTTGTCGTTTTCCCACTGCCGGCGCTGGCAGAAATGGCTAACTTATGTCCCTGAGAATCAATTACATGTTGTTGTTCTACAGTCGGTTTATTCTTTATCATGTGTATCCTCCCCGCCAAAGTCTTTGTAAGTAACAGTTACGCCATCACCACGATAAGGGCCCATAGCGTGTTGACACAATGCTTTCATCGAACAAAATTCACAAGTTCCTTTGGCAACGGCATTGGCTTCAACACTACCGTTCACAATTTTATCAACTGCCGCATCGACCATTTCCAATGCGTAATCACAAATATTATGAATTGTTTGTGCATCAACATAATAACGAGCTTTAGTATTAATCATTTTTGGTGGAAATAAATTTACCAATTCTTTATCGATAAATCCATGAAACATAAATTTTTTTTGGTCAGCAGCATATCCTTTACTTAACGGCAAATAACCTGCCCCCGCAATCGCACCCAGACCATCGCGCGCCAAAGTTCCAGCATAGACAGGTAATTGCAGTTTATTGCCCAAGCTAATATTCTTTGCTAAACCACTGGCAACATTACCTGTTTTATAATCCAAGACCAAGAAAGCGTTTGTATCTTTACCAATATCAATACGGTCAACACGACCAACTAAAGTTAATCCGCTTTTTAATGTGCGTGTAACTTCTTTTTCCACTTGCGTCCTTTGAGTATCAAACCCACCCTCGGCAAAAATCTGATCCAATTCTTGTAAAATAAATTTGATTTCTTTTTCAATGTTTTTTGTTAAAGGCGGATAATCATATTCCAATACTTGTATTCCAGCTTTGACAGCACGCTCTAAATTATGGTCTTTAAAATATTCTTGCAAAGCCATATGAATAGCAGAACCAACCGTATTAGCTTGTAATTGATAAAGTGGTCGTGGCTGTAAGCGAAGCCCTTTTTCATAGAAATTTAAACGCGGGCAATTATAATATGATTCAATTAAAGTTGTTTTCACACGGCGATGCGGGAAAAATAATTCTTGCCCAACCGTGATTGAAGATTGGTCATCAACTCCCCAGCGGAAACTATGATAGGCTTGATAAGGCAACGAAATAAACTCTTCATTAGTTCCAGAAAGCAAAACTTGGGTAGAAGTAATGGATTTCAACAATTCTGCACGACGATAATTGCGTTGTCTTTGTAAGGTTGGTGTTGGCGTGATTTGTGTACCAACTAAATCGGCTTCTTGCAAAAGATCATCATCTGGTTGCGTTTGGGGAAAATTATCCGCGGTACAATTCGCAATAAAAAGATATTTTATTTTTGTGGGTACCCAATCATTGACCGGAGCAATTAAGACGCGGTCAATGTACTGTGGAATTTTGGAAACTTTGGTCGCACTACACAAGGTCCAAAATAAATTCATAAACTCGCGTAAGTTTAGCGACTGACTTTCGTAACCTTGAGAAATTTGGTCTAAGATGTAATGAATTTTTTCGTTTTCGGTAAAGGTTTTTAATTCCGCACAAAGTTCATTGATGTTTTGTACAGCGCTCAATTTTTTTATTGCGGGAATAGCGCGTGCGCGCAAATTGGCTTTAATTATTTGATTGTCCAAAGTAAAGATGGTTTCATCTTCCACGCCACTGCACTGATTAAATAAAGTCGCTATTGAGTTTTCAGCATTGTCGTTAATTGCCAATGCTAATAAGTCGCGTAGATATTTAGTTTCCACCATATTACTCAGTTTAGTGCCAACATCAATATTCACCGGCACCTTGTATTGTTCGGCAACTACCTGCCAGATTGGCGCAGTCATATCAAATTCGTTCAGCAAAACCACAATATCGTCAGGCGAAACACCTTGATTTAATAAAATTGCGATTTTTTGCATTATGATATTTGCTTCACCGCGTTCCGTTTCACAACGCCCCGTAATCAGCTGTGGCTGAAATGAATGAACTGCTTCTAAAATGCATGGTTTGAATTGCGGTAATTGCGCGCGTAATTCAGGTTCACTGGCTGCGATAATGACCTTGCTTGCACACGCACACAAGGCATGAACAACTTGCAATCGCGCGGGAGAAAGACTGGCAAACCCACAAATAAAGATACTAGCATTTTTAATTGTTAAAGATTTTTCAATATTTGTCGTTAAATACGATAACATATCTAATGAATCAGTTTGCGCTGCAATCTTTCGGCGATAAGTCTGGTAAATTAGATTAATGTCATGGTACTTTTTTTGCGAGACAGGATTTTGCGTTTGCAACTCCAACGCTCCAAAATCCACACAAGAACTACGCATTTGATTGATTGTGTTATATAGTTTTTCGGCAAAATCATAATGCGCCGCACTAGACTTAAACCATAATAATTGGTCTTGAACTTCGCGTATAGCATTCCATAAGTTTAAAACAGCACTGGTTTTATCCAAAATAACTGGTTCTTCCCCGTGTGTTAATTCGGAAGCAACCAAACGATACAACATCGAAAAAGTTACCACACGAATATTTAATAAATGCGGTTGCTGTTTTAACATGATGCGTTCGGCTTGCAAAGTAAACCGGTCTGGTACTAAAACCAGAACTGTTTGCAGATTTGGCTCAGCCGCCGCTTGTCGCAAAACATGTTCATTTGTTAAAACAAAATTTTCTCCTTGGTAGACCGTTGTGTTCACTATCATAGAATAACATTGTTCTGATGAAGTAGCAACGGACAAAAATTTAGAAACCATTTGCAACTACTTCCAGATACCATTAAAATAGAATAGATGAAACAAGAATATATTGAATTATTGGCTCCTGCCGGAGATATTAAACGCGCCAAAATTGCTTTGGATTATGGTGCCGATGCAATTTATTTAGGTGGTAAAGATTTTAGTTTACGGGCTCATGCGGCGAACTTTACCGATGAAGAAATCCGTGAAATCGTGGACTTGGCACACAGTCGTGGCAAGAAAGTTTATGTGACCGTGAACATTATTCCACGCAACTATGATTTTGCACAAATTATTGATTACGCCAAGCGTTTGGATACTTTAAATGTTGATGCCGTCATCGTAGCGGATTTGGGCGTGATTAAAGTTTTCCGCGAATATACTAAAATTGATGTTCATGTTTCCACCCAAGCCAATATAACCAACCAGTACACCGCTCTGGAATATATCAAATTAGGTGCCACCCGTTTGGTCTTAGCACGCGAATTAAATATCAGTGAAATCAAAGAAATTTGTGATGCCGTCCGCGGTCAAGCCGAAATTGAAGTTTTCGTACATGGTGCCATGTGCGTTTCTTATAGTGGTCGTTGCCTACTTTCCAATTATATGACAAACCGTTCCAGCAACCGCGGAGACTGCGCACATTCTTGCCGTTACAATTATGTTTTACAAGAAGCGAAACGCCCGAACGAATATTGGCCTATCGAAGAAGACGAACACGGTACTTACATTATGAATAGTCGCGATTTGTGTTTGATTAACCGCTTACCCGAATTAATTGAAGCCGGCGTTACCAGTTTTAAAATTGAAGGCCGCGTCAAAAGTACTTATTATGTGGCTGGTGTAACCCATGCTTACCGCCAAGCCTTGGACGGTATCAAACGCGACTTTATGACAGAGTTAGATAAAATTTCACACCGTCCATATACAACTGGTTTCACATTCGAAAAAGTGCCAACCGAATATTATCCCGCTGCACGCGAGGAACAAACCTACGAATTTATTGGATTAGCTACAGGAACAAAAACCATGATTTTAAAAAACAAAGTCAATCCTGGCGACACTTTAGAAATTTTATCGCCTAACCTTGCTGTGGATGGCAAAACTTTTGTTTGGCAAGGCGAAGTACAAAATCAACCCGAAACCGAAGTTGTAATTACAGGCTGCCCTTTCAATTTACAGTTCAACGATATATTAAGGCGTCCAAAGCAGCAGTAACCGTGGTCTGCCCCGATTTAATTTGATATTCCAATTCCAATGCTTTGGCGTAACAAGCTTTCACTGCGGCTGGGTTAGCTCCGTAATCACGGCGACTGTATTTAATCGCGTACGGTGAACAGCCCAACATTTTGCCAATAATATTAATGTCGTCTTTGCTATTAGTTGCATAATAAGCACGGCGCAACTGCGACACCACTCCGCCAAAAATCATATACTCATTGGTATTGCTGCTGATAAGCCAAGATAAAATTTTTGTGGCAGCTGTAATTTGGCGTGCTAAAATTGCGGCACCTAATTCATAAATTTGATAATCCAAAGTTTTGGTTAAATATGGCTGTAAATGCTTAACTTCCCAAACTGGTAAATCGGCGTAGTAAGCCAAGAATTTAGTTAGCTCATTATCAATTAAGGTATAATAACCGCCGGTAGCTTCGACCAAATAATCTGCCGCTTCACGAGTAATTTGATGTGGTGCAATCTGTTTCGCGATTAAAGGAACTAAGATTGTCGCAGGCATTGGATTACAATTAACGATAGTTGCGCCTTTCAAATTGGCTTCTGGTTTTTCACGATAACTAATTAACACTAACACATTGCCTTCAATAGGATTTTTTAAATATTGATTAATTGCACTAAAAGATGGTTTATCCCCCACCGTAGCGATTACTAAGCGTGGGTTAGTAAAAAAGGAAGTTGTTGATAACGCAGTTGTAATCTCATTACCACTAACATCTTCATCAAACTTAGTCACATCGGCAGCGGGCAAAGCTTGGGTAATCAAATTTACAGCTTTGTGAATTAAAAAATAATCCGTACCATGCAGAAGGTACGCAGGTTCAATGTGTGTTTTCAAACTGGCTTTTAACTGAGCAAAATCCATTACCATATTAAAACACAACTAGCAACAAATAACAAGTAAACAACACCCCAGCCAATGAGTACTTCACTTTGGGCTTCAAGAAAATAAACCGTGACAAAATAATTACACCTAAAAGATAGATAAAAATCGGTATGATACCATGATTAACCGGAATTGTTGCCCATGGAATTTGACTTATTGCATCAAGAACCCAAGTTACAAAATTTAACAATGGCTCAACTAACCAAAGCAACGCGCCACAAACAAAAGTGCAAACTGCAAACAATCCAAGATAAAATGCCCACATCAATAAAGGGACTAAAACAACATTCGCAACGACACCAAAGATTGGTATATTACCAAAGAAATAAATTAAGAAAGGCAAACTTCCCAATGTTACCGCAAGATACATGGCCAAAGACGATGACGGAATAATGCGGAAAATAGTTTGATACCAAAAATAAATACCGAGCACACAAGAAAATGATAATAAAAACGAAGCCGAAACCAACGCATAGGGAAAGAAAATTAATATTATAATTACAGCTAACGATAATACCGATAATGAATCCGCCTTATGCAAATGATACTTAGCGAAAGAATAAGTTAAACACATAATTACAGCACGCATTATGGCATACTGCCAACCACACAAGTAACCATAAAATAATAAAATTGGAGCGATAATCCATATGTGAGCTCTTTTGGGAACGCGACCCCAACGCAGCAAAGTTCCCAATGCTCCGTACAAGGCACCGACATGAAGACCGGAAACGACTAAAATATGTGCTACGCCAGCAACATTAAAATTACTACGGATACCAAAAGTTAAAATACTTTTATCGCCCAAGAGCATATTATAAATTAAATTTGCATTATCTTCAGATAAGAATAAGGACAAATACCAATGCACATATTTTAAGATAACACCACGCAAGCCAGTATGTGGATCATAAGTCCGATAGGTTGGATTACTCACAAAGCAGGTTGTTAAGAGATAACTGATAACTGCAATAATGTATAAAGACATTGCTACAATTTTAAATTGGCGTGGCAGTTTACTCCATAACAAAATCGTAAATAAAATTGCGGCGCCCAAAAAAGTTAACCAAAGCGACAACATCGCGGAACTAATTGCAATAATGACAATCAAAGCCAGCCAACACAGCGGGCGAAAATTACAAAGTTTCATTAGCGGGTCATTTCATCTTGGTTATTAATGGGGGAAACCATTCCTTCATTTGTTTGTTCTGTGCTTGGAGTACGGAAAGCTTGACGCATTTGCGCAATACCTGGTGCCACTGTTTTTACTTTGCGTGGAGTTTGTATTGTGACTGCTTCCTGTTGTGTTTGTTGTTTTTTATCATCAATAATAGTCGGAACTGGTGGTAATTCATTGACAACTTCTTGGTCGCCATGTAAGTAAGGTGTCATTTGCGGTGCGCGTACAGCGTAATATTTTTCAAATTCTGCGCGTCTTGCCGGGTCAAGTTCACCAATGCCCTCATGAATTTTGGTACCAATGCGTTCTTCGGCATTTTTAACTTTGGGCAACTTCAATGGTTGTGTTAACCACTTTTCGTTTTTATCATTCATCTTTTGTTCATAATCAACCAATAACTTAGCCAAAGTTTCATCTTGTTTTGCAAACTTAGCAATAATTGCAACCTGCGCTTGATAATAATCTTCTTTACCCAAACGCACAAAACGCTTAGCTTCGTTCAATTCATTTTGCCAAGTTTTTAACAATTCGTCGTTTTTAACTTGCTTTTGAATTTTTTGTAATGTTTGTTGTGCGATGCGTTCACATTCCTGTAATTGACGGGCACGCTGTTTAGCCTTAGCATCTTTCACGCGCACTAAATATTCCAACTCTGCCCCGACTTCGTCTTCACCTATTGTGAAATCACCCAAGTTAATTAAAACACTGTCTTGCACCAAACCACCGACCGAAGTCACGCTTTCGCGCAAATATAACTTGCCGTTCTTTTCAATGTAGCGGAAAGCTTTTTGGTCTAATTTGGGAACACTCACAAATTCGCGGATACCGGTATCCACAATTTTATATTCATTTTTAATCTCAATCTTTTTTAGATTACGGAGAATGCGTTTGGCTTCTTCGTCTTCGTAGGCGAATAATTGGGGAACTTGTTTCGAAGTAATAACCACTACAACACCTCGGTCCGATTGCGTAAAGCCATACCAATCGTCATTTCATCGGCATATTCCAAAGCTACACCCATCGCTATTCCTGTTGCCAAACGCGAAACTTTAATACCGCTAGGCTTAATTAACGAAGCTAAATAATTGGCGGTTGCTTCCCCTTCCACATCAGCAGACAAAGCAATAATTACTTCTTTAATCTTACCGCCTTGTAAACGGGTCATTAAAGATTTTAAATTTAATTGGTCGGGTCCCTTTTTATTCAAAGGCGAAAGCACACCATGTAATACATGATATGTTCCATGAAAAGCATGACAGCGTTCAATAACGGTAATATCTTTGGGGTGAGCCACCACGCACACTGTGTCACTTTCACGATGTGCACAGATTTCACATTTTTCATCAACCGCAAAATTGCCACAAACTTGACAAAATTTAACTTGGCGTTTGACCGCGGTAATGGCAGCACTGAATTGTTCGGCGTCTTCACGCGACATTTCAATCACACGATAAGCATACCGTTCGGCAGTCTTGTAACCCACCCCCGGCAACTTCGTAAAAGCGTTAATCAATGTGTCAACACACGACAAATTCGCCATAGTTCAATATAACATTAACCCCCAATTCTGCAAATTACATTTTTACAATTTGTGCTACTGTAACCGTACAATCATCGGCCGGATACCCGTCGACTGAAGCACTAACTTTGGCAATTAGTTGGTCGGCTAATTGCTGTGGATTTGTAATATCGAGGTTATTGATAAATCCCGCCAATGCTACACGCTCGCCCCCAAAAACATCTAAAACTCCATCACTCACTAAGACCACCATATCACCAGCGGACAACATAGCTTTGGTGATTTTGGGTTCAATATCATCTAAAATGCCTAACGGCAAAGAACCAGCTTCCACCACTTCAACTTCGCGTGCGCGTTTGATGTAACCGTCCACAGCTCCGACTTTAATGAAATCCACCTCTCCTGTGGCCAAATCAAAGACACACATATCCAACGCGGAAAACACATCTTGTCCTGTGAATGTTAATAATTGGTTTACCGAGTACATAATAATTTCATCGGGGAAGCCCGCTTTGTAAAAGTTTTCCACCAATGACAAAGCCAAAGTACTGGCACGCGCCGCGCGCTCACCTGCGCCCATACCGTCACACAAAGCCATTAAAGTTTTTTCATTTGTCACTCGTAAGAAGGAAAAATTATCGCCGCTCGTTTGATTCACGCCTTTGGTCACACCCGCCATACCAAACAATATACTGTACTTAGGCGCCGAGCGTACTGAAACGATTGCATAACCCTTAGTGTCCGCATCCACAATTTCATCGGTAATCATCTTGTGACCACATACTTGGCTCACAACTTTTTCAATGCGTTGATTTTTCGCATCACCGCGCGGTACCAGAACAGACACGACATACTCATTTTGTGTAGTTTTAGTAATCAAACAGTCTTCCGCAAAGATATTTCGGAACAACAATTCTTCTTTAACCATTTCGCCACGCTCGTTGTCAAAAACCACGCTGCGGCACACATCATTGGCAAATTTGCTACATAGTTGCGAAATACCTGCCAATAAATTGGCCATCAAAATTTTACCGCTATCCAATCCGGCAATAATTTGTTCTTTGTTACGATTAGCTGCCAAATATTTATTCAAAGCCGTCATTAAAGTATTAATTCGAGTACATTTAACTGCTAAGGTATTGGGCACATCCAACAAGGTAACACTTCCCCGTTTCAAGCCCGCTTTAGCCAGATGAATAATGCTTTGGTCAATTTCTTGACTGGCATTAGTCGTTTTGCGACAGATTGCTCGGTGCGGACATTCAGCACATACACTACCCGCCAGTTCGGTACATAACAACATAGCTGTTTCTTGCGGTGGTAAAGCCGCCCGCGTTAAATTACGATATGTATTTTGCATTTCATTAAAGACAGCGGCCAAAGAACGCATACGCAAAGAGATACCGGCCGTGTTGCGATTAATTGTATTTTTCGAAACCAAAAAACCACCCAAACCATCGGCACCAAAAGTAAAAAAGTTAGCAATTTTGCGCGGGACACAAAGAAACACAAATTCGGCCACACCTAAAGGTAACAAACTCCACCAGTTATATGTCCCATAAGCATTAAAGTAAAAACCAATGACTAAATCACCAAAAATCAAAGCCACAATACTAAAAATGCGTTGCTTGCTTTTAAAAACGACACAAACAACCGCTAATAAAACCATCACGGCAACATAAGTTAAATTCGTGGTAGCAAAGGCCTTACCTAATCCTAACGCCACAGCCAACAAAACAGTAGACTTGGGATTTACATAAAACACGCCTAACAAAATTACCAATAAACTACAAAACTTATACAAATCAAAGTACGGATTTTCTAAACCACATAAACCAAGCGCTAAGATAATGACCAGACACATTAAACAGACAATTTGATTAATCGTCCATGGGAAATTAAATTTTTTTTGTGCGATAGCGTTAACACACTCAAAACACGCTAACAAGAAAATACCACCGACCAACACCGCAATCAAAGTTTGAATAATGACATCTTGCTGCACACAAGCCAAGTAAAGATTAAAACCTTGCGATAAAACAAAGCCCGCCAATAGAACTGGAAAGTGCCATTGTTTTTTATTTTTCAACCAACGAACGACAAACAGAGTTAACAAAAACACCATGCACATAAAAATTGCACTCAAAAGATTAAGTTGTTTGGGACAGCGCCATAATTCTGTCAACAAGAATGTAATGACCGGAACAAATTTAGGAATCGATGTCGCTCCCAATGCAAAAATAAAAGCAATCGCAAAAGGACGAATGACGGTAGCAATCGCAGCACAATCAAGCACTACAACGATAAGAATAGTTAAAACAGCTAACAGAAATTTTTTCATTGACCAATTATGCCAAAGATAGACAAACTTTTACTGTCAATTTGTGTCAAAATTACGCAAACGCTGTCAAATTAATCGCAAGATTGTAATTGTGTGAGAATTAAAAATTGTATATAATGGTGGTATGGGTTTATTTGCAAGTGATAATACGCGTTCCGTACGAAAATTACAACGCATTGCCGATTTAGTTATAGCTTTGGAAGATGAATATGCGGCTTTAGATGACCACGCTTTAGTGGCTAAAACCGCCGAATTTAAAGAACGCCTAGCAAATGGAGAAACACTGGACGATATTTTACCAGAAGCTTTCGCCACTGTGCGTGAAGCTGGTTACCGCGTTTTAGGTCAAAAAGCTTACTATGTCCAAATTTTAGGTGGGATTGCTTTGCACCAAGGTCGTATCGCCGAAATGAAAACGGGTGAAGGTAAAACCTTAGTTTCAACTATGCCCGCTTATTTAAATGCTTTGACCGGTAAAGGTGTTCACATTGTCGAAGTTAATGAATACTTGGCAAAGCGTAATAGCGAATGGATGGGCAAAGTCCACCGCTTCTTAGGTTTGACCGTGGGTTTAAGTTTGTCGCACTCTACGCCAGATGTCAAACGCGCGGCATACAACCAAGATATTACCTATGTAACCAGCAGCGAAGTTGGTTTTGATTATTTGCGTGATAATGTGGCACACCATAAAAATGACCGTGTTCTGCGCGGTATGAATTTTGCCGTTATTGACGAAATCGACAGTATCTTAATTGATGAAAGCCGTACCCCGTTAATCATGTCGGCACCGACCAAAGATAACAGTGACATGTACAAAATTGCGGACAAATTCGTGCGCACCTTGGCCAAGGACGACTACGAAATTGATTTGAAAGAACGCGCAGTTCGTTTAACCGAATCTGGATTTATCAAAGCCGAACGCGCTTTCAGCATTGAAAACATAAGTGATGCCGAAAACATGGAGCTCAACCACTTCATTAACAATGCGATGAAAGCGCACCACTTGTTTACCGCAGATGTTGACTATATTATCAATGCGAAAAAAGAAATTATTATTATCGACCAAAACACTGGTCGTGCGATGGTTGGCCGCCGTTACAGTGACGGCTTACACCAAGCAATTGAAGCTAAAGAAAATGTGCCAATTAAAAACGAAGACAAAACTGTGGCGACCATTACCATTCAAAATTTGTTTAAATTGTATCGCAAATTGTCGGGTATGACTGGTACCGCAAAAACCGAAGAAGATGAATTTAAAAAGATTTACGGGATTGATGTTGTCGCAATACCAACTAACAAACCTGTTGTTCGTGAAGATGCACCCGATGTAATCTTCCAAAATATGACCAACAAATTGGCAGCGATTTACGAAGATGTACTCTACCGCTATGAACGCAAGCAACCAGTTTTGATTGGTACGACTACAATTGAACGCAGTGAAGAAATTTCACAATACTTAAAGAGCAAGAAAGTCCCGCATGTTGTTTTGAATGCCAAAAACCACGAAAAAGAAGCAGACATTGTCGCAAATGCCGGCCGCTTAGGTCATGTTACAATCGCAACCAACATGGCTGGTCGTGGTACGGATATTCACTTGGGTGGTAATGCTGAACATATGGCGATGATGCAATTAAAGAAAGATGGTTTAACCGACCAAGAAATCTATGACGCAACGGCGTACTTTGAAACCGAAGATGCGAAGGTTTTAGAACATCGTCAATTATTCAAAACTTACTTTGAACAATTCAAAAAGCAAACCGATGCCGAACGCCAAGAAGTTGTAGCGCTGGGTGGATTACACATAATTGGTACCGAACGCCATGACAGCCGCCGCATTGACAACCAGTTGCGCGGTCGTGCCGGCCGTCAAGGTGACCCTGGCAGTTCAATCTTCTATATTTCCTGTGAAGATGAAATCATGAAGCGATTTGGTAAAGATGTCATTGGTGGCACAATGCGCTTCTTAAACTTGGATGATGTCCAAAGTAAGATGATTACCAAATTGTTTGAACGCGTACAAAAACGCGTGGAAGGTTATTATTTCGATAGCCGCCGTGTTACATTTGAATATGATAATGTCTTGAACGACCAACGCACGATAATTTACCGCGAACGCGATAAAATCTTAGATGGCGAAAATGTACACGAACAAATCGTAAAGTGCTTCCCCGATATTGTTTATAATATTGTAAGTCAAGCGATTGACCCAACACGCCACTACTCCGAATGGGATTTAGAAAAAGCCAACCAAGTCTTATCTGATAAATTATTTGGTACACATACCCAATATTTAGACCAAGAAAACACGGATAAAGCCAACTTCAATGATGTTTATGAAATGGTTCTGGATGCGGTGAATGAACAATACGAAGCTAAAATTGCGAAGTTAAAAGAAGAAGGTTTTAATTTTGATGCTTTTGAGCGTGATGTACTTTTATCTGTGGTTGACAAAAAATGGGTCAGTCATATTGATGCGATGGTCAACTTACGCAACGGTATTAGCTTGCGTGGTTACGGCGGCAAAGACCCATTATTCGAATACCGCCGTGAAGCCATTAGTATGTTTAATGAAATGATTGAAGCTATTAACAACGAAACGGCTATCTTCTTGTTCAAAGTTCGTATTCAAAAGCAAGAAGCTCCAAAACCGGCACCACGCCCTGTTGTTGCTAATGTCAACCTAAAAAAGACAGGCCGTAACGAAGCCTGCCCTTGCGGAAGCGGAAAAAAATACAAACAATGCTGTGGTAAATTAAGCTAATTGTATTTATAATTAAAATTTTTTTAAAGATTTATATAACGGCGGTAATATTCTCCATGTGCCGCCATTAATTCTGTATGCGTACCAGATTCCACAATTCTTCCACCCTTACAGACATAAATGATATCGACATTTTCAATGGTTTTAGCTTGCGTGGTCACAAAAATACGAGTACGGTTTTTGAAATTATTGATAATAATATCATTGCATTTTTTTTCGGAAGCTGGGTCAAAACAATTTAAGGCACGGTTCAAAATCAATAAGTCCGGAGCATGTAAAACGGTACGCGACAAGTTTACAGCTTGTTGTTCTGCATTGGTTAACAAATTGGTGTTTTCGGTCAAACGCGTGTTATACCCTTGCGGTAAAGAACGAATAAATTGGTCAAAGCCAAACATACTGGTCGCTTCAATCACATTTTCGGGCAATGTTTTGCCAACTCCATACATAATATTTTCCGCAATGCTGGCGTCAATCAAAAACGGATGTTCAAAACACATACCAACACGCTCGTAAAAACGCTTACTGCGAATACGCGCCAAATTAATGTCGTTAATTTTAATTTGTCCACGCTTTGGCAATTCCAACTTCGTCATCAAGCTCACTATTTCGGAAGCGGTACCACTCTCTTCTTCTATGAAAGCCACTGTTTTTCCGAATGGTATATCAAACGAAATGTCTTTAACTTTTTCCGTAGATACTTTTTCAAATACTATGTTGCCATTAATTTTTTTGATATTTATGTCTTCGTCCGCAGTAACATCATCAGGACAATCTAAGATACCAAAGAAAACCTTTGCATAACTTTCGGTCGGTTGTATAACATTAGAAGCTGTCGTTATAATCTTTGTGTTAGATAAGAAACGAGAACTATACAATAAGAACGCTGGCAAAATTGCGAAGTCCGCCATAGATAAGGTACCACTAATCGCCAAAATACCGAAAACAACGGTAATTGCTAAATACATGAAATTAGAAATAAAATTAATATAGCTTTCATTCAAACCGACAACTGTATTTGTTCCAACAACACCGTGGATTGTGTTTGCTGATTTGAATTCATCTTGTCCTAAAATTCCGTTTTCATGAAAGAAACCATGCAAAGTTGCGTGTTGTTCAGTAAAGTTATAAATCGCAGAATTTTCACCTTCACGCGCCGTATAAAATCTTTGTGTCTTTTGCACCACAATTTTAGCAATGATTAATGTTATTGGTAATGACATGATGACAATTAAACTTAAAGTAATATTCAAAGATAACATCATGACAATATTCAAGATAAAGAAGAAGATAGCACGGAAGATTTGATAAATCATAACCAAAACTTGTTGCAATAACACACGCCCCACGGCAATTTGGTGTGTGGTTTTACTGATTTCAAATTTATCAATGAAAGATAAAGGCACAACATCAAGTTTGCGGCGCGCAGCGTCAATAATTCCCAAGGTCACATTGTATTCATAACGAATAAAAATACTTTTACAAATTAATTCAAAAGTTTCAGACAATAAGCACAAAATTAAATACAAAATTAAAGGTTTTAAAACAAGTGCTAAATCGTGATTTAACCCTAACTGCTCAAATTGGTCTAAGGCATCGGCAGTTAACCCTGGCATGAATGAATACAAGGCAACACCGACTATACCACAAGCAATAACTACGATGATACGCCAAAGCAATGGTTTAAAATAACCTAAGGCACGCATGAAAACGGACTTTTTACGAGCTTTCTTTACTTTCATCGTGCGTCCTCCTTGTTTTGATTTTGCATAAAGAAATTAGCATAATCCTTGCTTTGTGACAATAATTGACTATGCGCACCTTTTAAATAGGTATGGTCGGCTTTCGTAAAGAAAACTTCATCAACATTTTCACATATAATGTGATTAATTGTAGCAAAAAGACATGCTTTGTTTTCAGCGCGTAATTTTTTCAAAACACTGCGTACCACATCATTAGATAAGTTAATAAAGCTGCCGTCAAAGATGTAAAATTCCGCTGGTTTCAAAACACAACGAGCAACATTAATTAAAGCTTTCACTTGTTGCGGTAATTGACTACGCACCGATAACGGAGTATCCAAAAACGATGGCAAAACCGCTAAGTTCGCTGCACCAATTTCGTTAAATGTTGCCAAGATTTGTTCATCTGTGGCATCTGGGTTAAACAAGCGAATATTGTCGCGAACTGTACCGGTTATAAATTCGGGATAAGTCGGGCAATACGAAATTATTTTGGAACGATAATATTGCTTGTTGATTTCTTTGATATTTATGCCATTAACTAAAACAACACCAGCTTTGGGTTCTATATGACGCAATAAAATTTTAACTAACGCGGTACGACCAAAACCAACTTCACCACAGAAAGCAACAAATTTACCTTTTTGTAACTCCATAGATAAATTTTCGATTGTCACACGACCATTCCAAAAACGGTGATTTACTTGATACATAACCAATGAGCTACCAAATTTGGTATCAACTTCCATGATGCCATCATTGGTTTCCGACTCGGGTAAACTCAAAAATTCATCGATTCTTTGGTACGCAATTTTCCCACGAGTCATAGGATTTATGATATTGTTAAAGATACTTGACATCGCCGATGTACACAAAGTGATATATTGAAGCACTGTATTAACGACCACTAATTGTTCTGCCACATTACTAGAAGTTGTGGATAATGCGCTAAAAATAATAATCCCAAAAGTTACAATACCAAATAGCATATTGTTACTGCACCCAAAGATGTGTTTCGACATATCTATATCAAAAACTTCTCGAGACAAAGCTTTATTTTGACGCATAGCTTCCGCTGAGCGTTCTTCTTGCTTACCTAAAAAACGAATATCGCGTGCACCGGCAATACTTTCACGCGTCCCGACAAAAGATTTATCATAGGCCTGTACCGCCGCTGGCATGCGTTTATTTATTAAAGCTTGATGAATAAACAAGAAGACCATTTCTACAGCAACAGCCCCAACAATGAATAAAACATAAAGCGGTGACATGGTCATAATCAAAACACAACTACCCAAAATTGTAACGACAAAATAAATTATGGCTTGTAAGTATTGCTCATTTTTGTATTTTACCCAGGAAGTGTCTTCAATCATGCAAGACAAAAACTTGCTGGCACCAAATTCATTTAAAGCATTCGTCGAGATACATGACATCTTTTCATATAATCTTGCACGAGCATTTTGACGGCATTTGGCGCCAAAAACGCTGACACGATTGCGCGCAAACAAGGAAACAAAAAAGATAACAACTAACATCGCCAAAACGATGGCAGCGCTAATTAAAAAATCATGCATCGATGGTAACACACCAGAATCGTTCGTAACCTTTTGCGTAACTAAATTTTTTAAGGCCATGGGATAAAAAATATTTAAAATTTCCATGAGCGTAAAAAAGAAAGCGGCCACAAGTAATTCTTTGGCCAACCCACGACGGAAACCATATTTACGCATCTTTTGCATGTATTTTCAATATACATAACAATGCGATACTTAGCAATTAATTTGTGCCTTTGTGCCTTATGTTTAGGGCTTTGGTTGGACACAATGAACTTTTCACCGACAGTTATTGCCCCAGAACAATTACATATTGTTTTAGATGCAGGTCACGGAGGGCGTGATAATGGCGCCAGTGTCGGTTGCGTAAGTGAAGCTGAACTAAATTTACAAATTGTTAAAGTATTAGCGCAAGAATTACAAAATCATGGATGCGCGGTGTCGTTAACCCGCGTCGATGGTGAAAGTCTTAGTTCGCCCTACGCTAGCAACAAAAAAGTTGATGATATGGCTAAACGCCGCGAAAAAATTCGAAATTTAAACCCCGACCTTGTAATTTCTATCCACCAGAACACTTATCCTGCGGAATCTGTAAATGGCTTGCAATGTTTTTTCGCCAATGAAACCGCAGGTAGCAAAGAATATGCCACCGCTATTCAAAATCAATTTAATCAAAGCGGCCTACCTTTTAGCAAAACACCTAAACCGACAGACTTTAATCTGGTTGAACACTCGCCATGTCCCGCCGTACTTATTGAATGCGGTTTTTTAACCAATCCACAAGAACGGGAGCTGCTACAATCAAACACTTACCAACAAATTTTGGCTTATCATATCGCCACGGCTGTGGTGCAAGAATACAGTCGACAAAATACAACCGAGCGTTGCACAAACTAACAAGAAGCAGCGTAAGCTGAAAGTAGGAGGTACGAAAGATGTGTAAACAATGTCCAACCGTTGGCGACTTCATTTGCTGGATTTTCCGTTGTGGTCGTTGTGATAACAGTTGCAAAGAAGTAAGTTGCAAGTGTGATAAATGCAATCACTGTGAACGCAAAGAAAAATGCATTGAATGTATTTGCCGCGAAAAAAAAGAACCTGTTTGTTGTCCGAAAGTGGAAAAAGAACATGGTTGTAATAATTGTGATTGCAACTGCGAATCTAAATTTTACTAAAAATTGAATAAATCTCCCCCTGGTGATAGATACTATTCACAGGAGGTAAGATTGATGCAGTCTTTTACAACACAATCGCACACAAGAAATTACCAAGGAAATGTCGTGCTCCCCGCAACACGCGCACCCAAGAAAGGCCGAAAGATGATGGGTTTTGCCACATCGGTGATGGCATTGGCAGTTGCCGTAATGGGTGGCTTATGGGGTGCCACGGCTGTACATAATTATCAATTAAAGCAACAAGTCGCAACAGTAAGTACTGTCGCAACACAAAATGACACAGTCGCCATTGATACCGAAAAAGAAGACCCCATTGTTTATCCAGCCATGACTTTAGAAGAATATCCAGATGAACCTGTGAATAACGAAAAAGAAAAACACCATACCAGTCCTTTGCATAAAAAACGACCATTACGCGCACTAATGGTCGAAGAGCAAGCTAGTGAAAGCAATTATCAAGCCAAAGTAATACACAACAGTTAAACTAAAACTCGGTCGTGCACTTTATCCGCAGTAATTTCAATCACACGAGTCGCTACTGTATCAATAATTTCTTCGTCACTAGTATAAAACAACATCACTGCTTTACTCTTAATCATGCCTTGGTTCAAAGCAGTAATACTTTCTAAATCCAAGTGATTAGTTGGTTCATTGAAAATTAACATATTTCCTTGTTCCAACATGGTTTTCGCCAGCATACAACGCACTCTTTCACCACCGGATAAAACATTGGCTTTCTTCAAAGCCTCTTCACCCGAGAACAACATACGACCTAGCCAACTACGAATAAAAGTTTCATTTGTGTCTTGTGAATATTGTTTGAGCCAATCGAGCAAATTCAAATCCACACCTTCGAAATATGAACGATAATCCGCTGGTAAATATGAAGTCGTAATCGTCTTGCCGATAGTTACAGTACCGCTATCGGCTTTTTCAATGCCCATAATACAGTTAAAGAGTTTATCCATGCGAACACTCTTATCGGTCAAGAATGCCACTTTTTCACCCTTATTAATACGGAAAGAAACATTACGGAAGAAACCATTCACTGTCAAATTTTCAACTGCCAAAATTTCGTTACCAGGTTCGCGCGAACATTCAAAGTTAATGTAAGGATATTTACGCGATGATGGCTTTAAATCTTCAATCGTTAACTTTTCTAATTCTTTTTTACGGCTGGTTGCTTGGCGTGATTTACTTGCATTCGCCGAGAAACGAGCAATAAATTCTTTTAACTCTTGCGCACGAGCTTCGGCTTTTTTATTGGCTTCTTTTTGTTGCTTCAAAAGTAACTGACTAGTTTCGTACCAGAAATCATAGTTACCCACAAACATATTAATTTGATTGAAATCCACATCACAAATATGTGTACATACTTGATTCAAGAAGTGACGATTGTGCGACACAATAATAGTAATATTTTTAAAATCTAATAAAAATTCTTCCAACCAATGTGTACCAGCCAAATCCAAATTATTGGTCGGCTCGTCTAAAATCAAAATATCTGGATTACCAAACAAAGCACGCGCCAACAACGCTTTAACTTTAATCTTCGCGTCCAAGTCTTTCATTTGTTGATCGTGAAATTCTTCGCTGACACCCAAACCAGACAAAATAATGCGCGCATTACTTTCCGCATCCCAACCGTCTAACTCAGCAAATTCAGCTTCCAATTCACCCAATTCATTACCTTGCTCTTCGGTCATTTCGGGTAAAGCATAATACTTTTCTTTTAATGCAATAATTTCTGCCAAGCGTTGATGCCCACCGATAACTGTATTGACAACGGTCAATTCATCAAAAGCGTTTTGGTTTTGTGCTAAAGTTGAAATACGCTTATTCTTACCAACAATAACTTCTCCCTTATTTGGGCTAATTTCACCGGACAAAATTTTTAAGAAAGTCGACTTCCCTGCACCATTAGCGCCAATAATGCCATAACATTCTCCTGGCAAAAACTTTAAATTTACATCCTTAAACAAAACCCGTTTTCCGTACTGCAAAGATACATTTACTACTTGAATCATACTCGGCAGTATACCACACAAATAACCGAATCAAAAGATAATTTTTACCAAATAAAAAAGCCCAGCACTTGACCGGGCTTAATTTTGATTTAATGTTAAGCGGCTTTTTTACGAGATTTAACAACCACTGCAATCGTAACGATTGCGATTCCAGCCAATCCCAAAACGCAAACAACAATGAATAAAGTTTTTAACCAATCTTCGTTAAACCAGTTCTTATCTTGTGACAAAGGAGTAATGTCACCAATGTTCAAATGGATTGCCGGACGCACACCAGCTTCTTGTTTGATTGCCTTATTTACAAACCAAGTTTTAATGTCCAAGTTAGTTTCTGGATCCTTAAATGTCTCTTCTTCACTGCAAATAGCAACACCCAAATGGTTATAAGATTCATTTGGTGTACGCAACCATGCACGACCATAATTGTTGGTTGTATCTGTCCAACCCAAAACATCTGCCGGTAATTTCCAAATATCTTTTAATTCAGCTTCAGATGGCAACCATAATACAGCGTCTGTACCCAAACCATATTCAGCCGTAATTTCATTTACTTTTGGTTTATATTCCGTTACATCATTTAAATCGTTTTTCGCATAAGTGAAGTTTTCCACAACGGTGTGTGCGTTAGCCTCATTGGTTCCAAGTACACCACCTTTTTTAATTTTATCAACCATTTTTTTGTAGGCTGCATCATTCAAAATATCTTCGGATTTTTCGTCCAATAATCGGCTAATATCACTTTCACCTAAATCGATATCATCTCTGTCACTGTGCCAAACGGTATTACTGTAACCATTCGCCCAGATGTTCGGATCATCATAATAAATATCATTTGCCGAACGATAAACATCGTTAAAAATTGAAGAAGTATAAGGATCCATCATCCAAAAAGTAGCAACCTTTTGGTCTTCGTTAAGATAAACAAGACGCCAGTTATATCCAAAGAAATTGAAAATTTTATAAGTTTTTTGAGCTTCCTTTAAACCATCATAATCAATTGTGTAGTTGCCTTCTTCATCAAATAATGCCACACCATACAATACACCATCATTATTGTTGGCTGGGCGCACGGCCAAAGCTTGTGCACGGAATTGCATGATAGGTGCACATGCACCAAATAAAACTAAAACAGCAAGACAACAAAAACAAATACTTAAAAATAAATTTTTAATCTTCATAATGATTCCCCTTTTCGCTTATAAGAATACATGAAAAAGGGGGTCAAAGTCAATCCCCCTGCTTAATTTTTTTCAACATTTTTTGTTCGGCCTTACTAAGTCCAGATTTTTCCACTGGTTTAACTTTTACAGGAGTTATACTTTCCCCCTTCGCAATGACTTTTTTGGGTTGTTGTAATTGGTCAAATGCCGATTGGTCTGCGGTAATAACATCAGTATCTTGGGGAGCACCGAAAACACGGTTGCTAACAGCTTGAATTAATTCTTGGGTATTTAAAGTTTCAATCGCTTCCTTAAAAATGGCCATTTCTTCTGGGTTATCAGTATCGATGTCGCCATTTTCAATGATATCCATCGCAATATCTTTTGTTGCTTGTTTTTCGATTAATTCAGCTTCGGCTTGCGCTGTTCGTTCGGCGATATCTGAGGAAGCAAGTCTGCGTTCTTCATCTTGTACTTTCAAGCGTTGAGCTAATCTCTCTACCCACATTATCAGGAGCCAAAGCAAAGCTAACCCAACAATCCCTAAAAAGAGCCATAACCAATCCATATACTTTAACTTATCTTGAAATCAAGATTTTGACAACTTATTTTACTGACTGCACTGCCGCATCAGGAACGGCTGTTGTCATTTTTTTGTTTTTTTTATCACGACAGAAAATCGCATAAAAGGCAGGAACCACAAACAGAGTTGTAATCGTACCAAACAACAACCCACCAATGGAAACAACGGCTAAGGGTTGCATGATAGCTGTGCTACCTCCCTGATTAAATAAGGACCAACCAAAAGCCATTGGCACCATCGCTAAGATAGTTGTCAAAGCTGTCATAAAAATTGGACGAAGACGGGTATGAATTGCGGAGACCAAAGCTTCTTTTACCGATAATCCATCACGGCGTGCTTGGTTCGTATAATCCACCGCCAAAATACCATTGTTGATAATAACACCCATCAAGATTAAGCAACCAATCAATGCTGGGATTGACAGTGGCATACCGCACATTGCTAACAAGATGAATGCACCCGTAAATCCCAATGGAACGCAAATCAAAATAATAAATGGCATCAAGAAAGATTGGAAGATAGCAACCATAACTAAATAAATTAACAAGAAACCGACCAACAACGCCATACCCATAGCAGAATAAGTTTCGTTCATTTGTTCTTCAAAACCGTTGTCTAAAACCGAAACTGTTTTAAATTCATCGGTGGCGATTAATTCGTCTACATATTGGTTTAATGTGCTTTGAATTTTATTTACATCGGCACTGGGGTCAGCTTTGATACTTACAGTCGCCGCATAACGATTATTGTATTTTTGAATTTTTACCCCTGTGTTTTGACTGTAAACAACACTGCGGATACCAAGAGCTTCTTGGTCACCGTCAAATTTGTGAGCTAATGCTGAGCTAAAATTGTCCAAAATCGCACTACCTACTTGGTATGCAGTTTGCGTTGCTGTGGCACTGGCATCAACAGTAAAGGCAACCGAAACTTCGCTTGACATAAAAGCGCCAGCCAACGAAGAAGTCGAAACCTCTATATCGGCGAAGTTAGGATTCTCATAATTTTGCAAGGCATGGTAAAGTTTTTCACTAGCTTGGTTCGTTGTTAAGCTGCGGTCATCTTTTAATTTAATTTCCGCGTTAATACTTGCAATTCCGCCAGATAAGATATCCGCACCAGAATTATATGAAATCACACACTTTTCAATATCTTTGTCCAAAGCTTTTACAATTTCTTCATATAATGGTTGGCCTAAACTACTTGCGTCTAGGTTAGCAGCCGTATTCCCCGCCGGAGTCAAAGCGACCGAGACACTTAAAGTTCCTTCGTCTGTTGACGGCATCAAAATAAAACCATTCACCAATAACAAACACGCTGAACCGATAAACAACACAAAAGCCAAAGCCACGGTCAACCATTTTTTATTAATACAGAAACGAATTGTCTTGTCAAAAATTTGGTGAAGGCGGCCTGTAAATTTACGCCAACCCAAGACAATTTTTTGACCCAAAGTTGCTTTTTTTTCATTAGCAATAACAATTTCTTTTGCCGGTTTTGGGTTAATTTTAAAGGTCGAAACAATACATGGCAAGAACATAACCGCCACAACAAAGGAGCAAAGCAAGGATAAAATAATGACCCAAACTAAATCCGTAAACATCTCCATCATCAAACCTTCCAAGAAAAACATCGGGAAGAAGACACAAATGGTGGTCAAGGACGATGCCAACATCGCCATCATAATTTGTGATGAACCTTTGATGCAGGCATCTTTTAACGGCATACCTTTGTTACGCAGACGATAAATGTTTTCCAAAACGACAACCGAGTTGTCAACCAACATACCGACAGCCAAAGCTAAACCAGACATCGAAACAATATTCAAATTGATACCCATAAAATACATGGCAACAAAAGTACCAACCAAAGCTAACGGGATTGAAATACCAATCGCCAAAGTCATTTTGAAAGAACGCAAGAACAAGAACAAAATAACCAGAGCCAAGATACCACCCACAATCAAATTCTCTCCCACTGAACCAATAGATTGATTAATGTACTCACCTTGACTGCTGGTGATGTCATAACTAAACTCTGGATTTTCAGCCTTTAATCGATCCAAAGTACGAATCACATTAGCACAAACTTCTGCGGTAACGGCGTTACTGCTCTTTTGAATTGAAATACTGTAAGTATTCTGTAAACCGTTGTTCGTACCTTGCCAGGCTTGGTCATTGTTTAATGTATTGTCAAGATTTGATGTAACTGTACCGACACCAACCGTAGTAGAAATTTTAGATAAAACTTCTTTTTCCAACCATGCTTGATTTTGGTCATCATCAGCTGCCCCATTGTAAGCAACAGTTACATACATAACCGGCATTAAAGATGGGTCAATTTTTAAAATCGTTTTGTTAAATTTAGTACCATAGTCAATGGTGTTATCCAAAGCCATATTATCAAAAGCCAAATCCAACGCGGTCAAATCCACCGTGGCATCACTGTTGTATTCCAAAGTGATCATGACTAAGCCAAAAGACAACATGGTCGAACAATCCGTATTTTTAACACCATTAATCCCAGACAAAGCTACCAAAGTATCGTCTGTCAAATTTTCCATTTGCACTTGTTTGGGCATAACTGCGGTCATCAATAGTTGTTGGAAACCTGCTGTTTGTGAAAGAACTACATATTGTGCAGCCACCTCGTTGTTAGCAACAATCGCACCAAGCGAAGCCATAATTTCTTCGGGTTTACCGTTTAAAATTGCTAATAAGTCAGCCGCATCGTTATTAATTTTATCTGGATTTGTCGGATAGTTAGTTGCATAAGTTTCGACAGCCGCTTCCTTAGCTCTGCGCACCCCTTCTTTATTAGCTTGTTCCATTAAATAAGTTTCGTTAGGACTTAACACTACCACTGCATAAGGTAAGTTCATAGATGGGAACAAGTCCACAGACATTTTGGAAAAAGCAAAA
The DNA here is from genome assembly GCA_045538455.1 of Clostridia bacterium. Taxonomy (GTDB): domain Bacteria; phylum Bacillota; class Clostridia; order Christensenellales; family UBA1242; genus RGIG8050. The sequence continues at coordinate 141,762 of JAZSRL010000008.1, forward strand.
ACACCCAAGACAATGATGGCCATGATACACACAAATACCGTATAAGGTTTGTGAACACCCACTTTGGCGAACCAATTTTCTTGAATGTTTTGATCTAATTGATTTTGATTTTTTTCCATAAGTACTAATTATGTACCGCACTCATGAATTTGTCAATAAATGGTTGTTGAATCGTTTTACTTAGCTTTACTATTTTTCTTTTCGTTTTCGACAGTTTGTGTTGCCATTGTTTCTTTAATCGAAGTAAACAAAGTTGCTACATTGGCTAAATCATTAGGCACAATAATTTTGGTTGCAGCACCGTTTGCCAAAGATTTCAAAGCTTCATAACCTTGTAAAGTTAAGTACGCGGCATCTGGCTGTGCCGAGATAATTTTTTCAATGGCCTGTTGTTGTGCTTCGGCTTCCGCTAAAACTTCATATTTGTGAGCTTCCGCACGCAAGATAGCCGCTTCTTTTTCACCCTCGGCAACTAAGATTTTACTGCGTTTTTCACCTTCGGCTAACAAAATGTTTTCGCGGCGTTCGCGTTCAGCGCGCATTTGCTTTTCCATGCTTTCTTGAATTGCAGCCGGCGGCAAAATATTTTTCAATTCAACGCGAGTAACTTTGATACCCCATGGGTCCGTTGCAGTATCAATAATTTCACGCATTTTAGTATTAACGGTGTCACGACTACTTAGCGTTTCGTCTAGCTCTAATTCACCCACGATATTACGCAAAGTTGTTGCAGTCAAATTTTCAATGGCGGCCATTGGTCGTTCGATACCATAACTGTATAATTTGGGGTCAACAATTTGAAAGAAAACAACACTGTCAATTTGCATCGTGACATTATCTTTGGTAATTACAGGTTGCGGCTTAAAATCGGCTACCTGTTCTTTCAAAGTAATAGTTGGCAAAGTACGGTCAATAAACGGGACGATAAAACGCAAACCCGTTCCTAAGGTACGATGATATTTTCCCAAACGCTCTACGATTAACGCGGTTCCTTGTTTGACAATACGAATTGACATAGCCAAAATCACGCATAAGGCAACGCCAATTACAGCAATCGTAATAATTAAAGCTTCCATATTCATTTTTTTCTATCTCCTTTTTTATTTTACGCTTTCCGCCACAGCTGGTTTAACAATCATTTTGTTGCCTTCTACGCGTTCAATTGCAACAAGGTCACCTTGCTTCAACTCTGCATCACAAGCAGCAGTCCAAACAACATCATTAATTTTAATCGAAGATTTGCCATCGACAACATCGGCTAATAAGCGTGTAGTCTTACCAAAGTTTTGGTCAACATTGGTTGGGATAGCTGGTTTCTTCATAAATCGTTTTACTAATGGACGAGTTGCGCAAATCGCTACAATCGACACAGCAAAGAAAGCAATTAATTGCCACACGATATCGACACCCAAAATTGCTAAGATTAAAGACACCAAAGCGCCCAGCGAAAAACAACACGCAAAGAAATCGACGGTAAAAAATTCTAATAATAATGTTGTGGCAATTACAACTGCCCAAACTATAATCATGGTTGTTGTTAACATATTAAATATATATCAATTTTTTAGTGTTTGTGTCCACTTTTTTTTTGTAAAGTATTGATACGCTCACGATATTGAATTGCCAACTCGAAGTTCAAATTTTGGCTGGCTGCGTTCATTAATTCAGTCAGCTGCTCAATCGTTAAATCATCTTCTTTTACTGCACCCTTCTCTTTCTTAGTAATATATAATGAATTTTTTATTGAACTGTAAACAGTCCGCGGAACTATGTTGTGTTCTTGGTTATAGTCCATTTGGATTTGACGGCGCCGTGCGGTTTCGTCCATCGCGGCCTTCATACTGGGTGTAATCTTGTTGGCATACAAAATAACACGCGCTTTGGCGTTACGCGCAGCACGCCCAATCGTTTGTATTAAAGCCCTTGTCGAACGGAATAAACCTTCCTTGTCGGCGTCCAAAATCGCCACCAATTCGACTTCAGGCAAATCCAAACCTTCACGCAACAAGTTAATTCCGACAATAACATCAAACTGGTCTTGACGAAACGCCGTTAAAATTTCAGTCCGCTCTAAAGTGTCAATTTCACTGTGCAAATATCGCACACGCACTTGGTTTTCGGTTAAAAATGCAGTCAAATCTTCCGCCATCTTTTTGGTCAAGGTTGTGACCAATATTTTACCTTTTCCCGCTGCAACCGCACGAATATCTTGTAATACATCACTGACTTGATGATCTTTGTTGCGAACAATCACTTCGGGATCCAACAACCCTGTTGGTCGAATAATTTGTTCGACCACATGTTCACCAGCCAACTCTAATTCATAGCTTTCTGGCGTAGCGGATACATAAATACACTGCCCTAAGCGTTGATTGAATTCTTGAAAATTTAATGGTCGATTATCATACGCCGACGGTAAACGAAAACCAAAATCAACCAACACTTTTTTGCGTGCTCGGTCACCGTTGTACATGCCGCGAATTTGTGGCACGGTAATATGCGACTCATCAATAAAAACTAAATAATCATCGGGAAAATATGACATCAATGTATACGGCGGCTCACCGGGTTGACGCCCATCAAAATAACGCGAATAGTTTTCAATCCCTTTTACAAAACCTAATTCCGCCAGCATCTCCATGTCATAGTTAGTGCGCTGCGTAATACGATGACTTTCAACCACCATATTATGGTCATCGAAGAATTTTTTCTGCACGGCTAAATCCGCACGAATTTTTTCAATCGCTTCTTTCAAGCGTTCAGAACCGACAGCAAAGTGTGATGCCGGGAAAATTGCAATATGCGACAATGAAGAAATTTTCTGTCCGGTTAAAGCATCAATTTCAAAAATACCTTCAATTTCGTCACCCCAAAATTGAACACGAATAGCCACATTAGAAGCATACGCTGGGATAATATCCACAATATCTCCGTGCGCCCGAAAGCTACCGCGAATAAAATCAACATCTGCACGCTTGTATTGGTTGTTTACCAATTTGGAGACTAAATCACGGCGATTCATTTCCATACCAGGTCGCAACGAAATTCCTAATTTGAAATATTCTTGTGGCTCACCCAACCCATAAATACAAGAAACCGAGGCTACGACAATCGTATCGTTACGCTCGCACAAAGACGAAGTAGCCGCATGACGCAATTTATCGATTTCGTCATTGATGGCCATGTCTTTTTCGATGTAAGTATCGGTTGCCGGTAAATAGGCCTCGGGTTGATAATAATCGTAATAACTAACAAAATATTCGACACGATTTTCCGGAAAAAATTCACGAAACTCGTTGCATAATTGAGCTGCTAAAGTTTTGTTATGCGCAATAACCAAAGTCGGTTTATTTGCATTTTTAATCACATTGGCCATGGTAAAAGTCTTACCACTTCCCGTGACACCTAACAAAACTTGGTGTTTTGCGCCATCTTTGATACCTTGCGTTAAAGCAGCAATGGCACGCGGTTGGTCGCCGGTGGGCTGATATTGAGAAACGAGTTTAAAGTCCATATATTATTTTCCGGCAATTCTGTTTAAAATTAAACCTAAAATGAAAGCGACCACAGCACCACCCACGGTTAAACCCAATTTCCATAACAAGGATTTTATCATTTGGCGTTTTTGTGATTGGCGTTCGCGGTCAAATGCGGCACCACGCATTGTTAACGAAACTAAGAAATAAAGCTTACCATCTTTGTCTTTCTTTTCGCACTCGATATAGTCGTCTAATGCTAAGTTACTCATTACAACATCTAATTGGCGAGCTGTGATTTCGTACTTAGGCATCAACGCAGCTAACAATTCTTTGGGGGTGAAAATTCCTTTATTTTCACCCTTGCATTTTTCGAAAATATAGGACATGACGCGCGCTTCAGTCTTATTTAACATCTTCTTTAGTATCCTCTTTTTTTGGAGCTTTTACTTTTTTCGCTGCGCGTGGAGCGTCAACAAAACGGGTTGCGCGTGCAGTTTTAACGAAATAGTAAACTACACCAGCTAACAAGCCAATAGATAAGACCATTAAGATAATACCCCAAACATTGTTCAAGTTATGTTTACGGTTGGTTACATCAACATCAATCGTAAATTCAATCGAAGTAGAAACAGATGAGTTAGTGTATTTGTTTGGCATTGAAATGTTAACTTTGTAAGTACCACTTCCACGGATTAAATCAAATTTATACATAAATTTGCCATCTTCGGTAATTTTAATTGCTTTAGTTTCGTCTGCTTTATCGGTCCAGTCACTGCTGTCAATAAATGCAGCACCGTCAAAGCTTACAGAAACTTTAACATTTTCATAAAGATATGCGGCAGCTAAATCGTTTGGATTAATACCAGCATTGTCATCTTCTGGATGTGGACCATTTGCAATCAAAGCTTCCATATCCGTGTTACCAGTAAAGTAAACTTTTGACATATCGATTGTTACATAACGATGTCCATTAACATTTTCAATAACAACATTTTGTGTGTTTTCCTTAGTAATTTCTTGGTTACCTTTACCGTCATCGTTGTTGTAAGTCAAGAAACCTTCATTCCATGCCAATGAACCATTTTGTAAGTTTCCGAATGTTACATTGAAACTTAAACTTGTGGTACTGGTTTTGTAAGAAACTGTGTAAACACCAGCAACACTGCTTTGTTTCTTTGCTGCTTCTAAATAATTAGAAGCATCGTACTCGGTTTTGCAATTAGCATCGAATTTGCCTTCTGGACGGAAAACAAAGTATTCCTTAATTGGATCAATAACACTTGCTTTATCGACACTGCCACCAGCATTCTTTTTCTTGCTGGAAACTAAGTATGTACCGTCACTGCTTTGAACAGTGATTTCAACATCATCTGAACTTTGTGTATCGGTAATTAAGTTTGGCATTGGAATTGCAATTGCTGGATACATATAACCGGTAATTGCATCATCCTCGTAGATAGGTTCTAAATATTTCCACAATGATGCACTGTTAACAACGAAATCAGTTGCTGCACCATAGTTAGAATCAACAAATTGGTTTAATGTGATTGCATATGCTGGATTCTTTTCGGTAAAGTCACCGGAAAGTTCATATTCTTTGCCATCTACAAGGTGTTTGCCGGTTGTAGCTGTACCTGTCGCGTTGTCAGTTGTTTCTGTATTCCACAAAACACCTGCATCTTTATAAGCTTCACCAACACGGATTGTTTCATTTGCGGTGTTATTGTTATTAACTTGAACAACATAGTTAACAGTTTTCAACGCATCTGATGAACCATTTTTGTAGAACTTATATTGGAAAGTATATTGTCCTTCCTTATTTGGCGCAAAGTTGTTACCTAAGATACAATTTGGGTCATTAACACCCATAACCGTAACGGTATAATAACCTTCAACACTGCCTGTTGCATAAGAGTAAAGTTGACGATTCTTGGCAAAATATTTTTCTGTGCTGGAGCTATCTTTACTAATTACCCAGTTTGGTAAAACCAATGTTTCGCCTAATGCGATAGTTTTATCCACGGTATAATCGTTGCTTGCTAAAGTGCTTAAACTCAATGGAGTTACACCCCAATCACCGCTTGATTCAATCGTAATGTTAGTAACCGAAGTAGTAACTTTTTCACTACCAAATGCTTTTGCTGTGACAACTAATTTGTATTCACCACTAACACCAGGAGTAAAATATAATTTTTCAAGTGCAAGTGAATTGCCATAAGAAGAAATTGAACTTACGATTTCGTCATTGCTGTTATAAACATTAACAGGAACCATTTTGGTACCTTTAACTTGGTAAACCGCAACGCTCATTTGACCATCAACTGCACCGTTCCATGTCATTGAAATACTGTCAATTTCAACATCTTCGGTAGCAACATATTTATTACCGTCAGTAAAGTCTGGTTCTTCAATTGTTGCTTCTGCGTCACTATTTACAGCGTGAATTTTAAATTCAGCACGCTTCCATGCATAGCCGTATTGTGCGAATTCATCTAAATTGTTGCCGCTAATTAAAGTATTATCAAAGTATGTACCAGCAGTTGGATTTAAAACAGTTTCAAATTCTTTACGCAAATTTGCTTGCATTGCATTGAAGTTACGAGCGACAGCATAAATGTACAAGTTATCACATTTTGCCAAGGTTTCCATTGTCAACTTGGTTTTGCTATTTTCACCTGCAGCGGCATTAAATGCATATAAGTTATCCAAATCAACGGTACCACGCAATTTGTTATCACCTGTATCTAATTGCGATAAAACTTGAATACCTGTATTACCATTCCATGCGGTAGTATCTGTAATATTTGCAACTAAATAATAATCAACTGTAATTTTGTCGGTTGGTGTGTAGTTGTCAGTTACAGTTGGTTTGTTAAAACCAAAAGTATTTCCTTCGGACAAATAAACATCACTAACTTGGAACACATTACTTTCGTCAATTTTTGGAGTGTTGGTTTCATGTTCGAAATTGCCGTTTACATAGAAGTACAAATATTTTGTTTTTGTGTTATTTCCATAATTAGCACTACTTTCTCCATTGGCAAATTCTGGTTGAGCTGCTTCAACAACAACACGAATACGATATAAACCTTCATTTTTTACCAATTGAACAGTATTACCAGAACTGGTTGGATTTTCATTTACAAAAGAAATTGTCAAAGGTTTTGTGTAATCATAAACAAAATTGTTTGCATCATTTTTATCTGTACTATTATATGCGTAATTACCAGTTGCAGAATTTCCATTTTTATCTTGAATTTGTTCGATATGGAAAGTTGTAACTTTCATTTTATCAAATGGAGTTGCATTATCGTGTGGGAAAATTGCTGGTAACACCAAACCATTCTCGGCATCAACAGTAATTTTCTTAGTGGTTGATGCATCTGGCTTATCGGTCATCGGCAACGCGTTTGCGTATTTGCTTGATAAGCTGTCGAATTTTTCGTTATTTTCCGCAATAGTACTTTCATTGGTTTTATCGTAACCCTCAACCCAAGCAAAGTTTGGTTCGATACTGTCGCGATTGATACGAACACTGTCACTCCAATAACGAACACTGCTATTATTTGCACCTTGTTCAACATTGTTTTTCTCAGCATCGAAGTTTTCATCCATTTGATAACCAAACAAAGTTGAAGTTTCAAATTGGAAACGGTACCAACCCAAAGCTTTAATTTTAACTTTCAAACCATCGATTTCTAAATATTTATCGGTCTCTACCCCGTTTTGTTTCACAACCCATTGACCATCGTTATTCTTTTCAACTGTTAAGTTAATGATTTTATCAGATGCTTTTGACCAATCACTCGGTTCAGTTGAGTAAGGAGAACATTGTACTTTAACAATTTTGGTTTGTGCTTCAACATTGAATGAAGTAGAACCAACTTTTGCGCTGTCAGCAGTTGGAGCACTTAAAGCAATAGTTGAATAATAAGCCAAGTTTTTAACGCTTGGTGCCGTTGGAATATTGGCAAATGTTACTTTATCAGCCGTAACATCTTTAATTTCAATATTTGACAAAGGCATAGCTGCCAATAATTTTTGGCCATCTGCATTATACAATTTATAAGTAACTTTTAAAACGCCAGTTTTTTGAGTATCACCCAAATTAATCACTGTTCCGTTTTGGTCGATTGAAATATCGTTTGCTGGGATTGCATGATTTTCGCGAGCAACTTCCGCAGTTAAAACATATTTTACCACACCATCAACAGTGATATTAGCGTATGCACCACCGAAAAGCGTGGCATCGTCACCCTTTTCAATTTTTTCAACTTCCACAGAAACACCATCAACCTTATAAGCGGTTGGCAATGGTAAAGTTAAAGATGTTAAATCCTTTGGAGCAACAGTTACAACATTTTCCGGCAAAGTCATACCATAAGTAGTATCTGTAACAGTTACAGTATAAGTATTAAACAAAACATCGTTTGCATAGAAACGCCATTCATATTGACCGATTTCTGCGTACTTATATGTAGTAATATCATCTATACCACCAACACCATCGCGAATAACGATTTCTTTACCCGCATGGCAAAGTTTTACAACGCCGTTATTCGTCACGCTGGGTGTAGTAATAGAAGTACCAACTTCCACTGTGCGAGCCGGCAAGTTTGTAATCTCATAGGCAGTAGTGCCATTAAGACCACCAGCCATCGCATTAACGCGTAATGCAGCGACCACAGAAACGACCGGACTAAAAATGCCCATAACAGCCACTAAAATTAAAACAATGGCGGGCGCAAATAAGTGTTTTAAAGATTTTTTCAATTTGTCCATGATGATAATATAAATGTATTATGTTAAATTGGCAAGATATTATTTATAACAATTGTTGACTTTACTTCGCAAACAAGACTACAATATCCATATGACAAGCGTAATGATAAATCGTGACGGAAAATATGTCAAAATGGACCATGCCAATCTTTTAGATTTACCAAGTGATGAACGCATTTGGATTCAACTTGTAAATCCAAATGAAATTGAAGTTCATCGCGTGATTGACGAGTTACGCATACCCGAAGATTTTGTGCGTTCAGCACTAGACGATGAAGAGGGTCCGCGTCTAGATATTGACGATGATACACAATATAGTTTAACTGTGTTTGACATTCCAGTTATCCAACGCGAACACACCAGTGATGCTCCCTACACTACTATCCCTTTATCAATCATTAAGAAAGGTAACATTACAATAACCGTTTGTTTACAAGATAACTTCAAGTTCCACGAAATCAAGCAAGGTACATTACGCACCAATGTTTTATTGGATAGTAAAAAAATTGACTACCAATTCTTATTGGCCTTCCATAGTCTTTATGAAGTTTACTTGCGTGCAATTGACCGTTCCAGTACACGCATGGAAAGCAAATTGATGCAATCACGCAATACGGATACCAACTTGCGTGAATTGATGCGTTTAAAAAATGCCTTGATTTACTTTGCATCATCTTTACGCCAAAACATTATTGTGGCCGAAAAACTTATGGCACAAAAAGGCTTAACCGAAGATGATGTTGAAACTTTGGATAATATTGTCATTGAAATTAAACAAGCATTTGCAACTTGCAACCTGCAACGCGAATTAATGACAGAAACAATGAGTACCTACGCCAACATCGTTAGCAATCAATTAGCTGAGCGTATGCGTTTATTAACCATTGTTACAATTATCTTAGCTATTCCGACTTTAATTGCCGGTGTTTACGGCATGAATGTGCCCCTACCCTTTGGCAATCTAGGCAATCTTATACCTTTCTTTACTGTCTGCGCCTTTATGATAATCGCTTGTATCTGTGTTGCAGCCTGGATTATTCCAAATCGTCATAGTATGGATAAAATACACAAGAAAAAACGCCGCCACAAAAAACAGCATTACAAAGACGACACTTATGAAGAATAACAATTTAATGAGTTAGTAAAGCCCGTGCATGAGCCAAAGCAGTTTCGCCACCGCCAATGATACGGGCTATTTCATGTTCGCGCGCAGAAGCATCTAATGGATAGACATTAGTTACGGTTTGTTCCGCATTGACATTCTTTTGAATTAAGAAATGTGTATCCGCCATTGCTGCCACCGGTGCTAAATGTGTAACCACAATAATTTGTGACTTTTTGGATAAAGCACCTAGCTTAGCCGCCAAAGCCACACCCATCTTGCCCGAGATGCCAGTATCAATTTCGTCAAAGACTAAAGTTTTTTGCGGCGATGGGTTCGCCACAGTTTTAACCGCCAACATTAAGCGACTCATTTCACCACCCGAAATAATTTGCGCCAATGGGCGTACCGGTTGTCCAACATTAGCCGAAAATAAAAACTCAACTGCATCTGCACCGTTCGCCTTGGGTGCAACCGCACTAAACTGAACTTCAAATTGAGTTTGTTCCATACCCAAGTCTTTTAACTGTGTAATTAATTGTACCGATAAATCATGCGCCGCCGCTTGTCGTGCCGCAGTTATATCGGCAGCTAACTTTTCCACAATCGTGGTTTGAGCATTAATTTGCGCTTGTAATTTTTGAATCGTATCCCCTGCTTCTAAAAGACGCGTGTATTCGGCTTGAGTTTTTTCCCAGAATGCTAAGATATCGGCAATGGTTGCACCGTACTTGCGTTTCAAATTTTTAATTTCATCTAAACGGTCAAACACACTTTCTAAAGCATCAGCACTAAAATCCATACCATCTAAATAATCACGCAAGTCGATTAAAATATCACCGATTTCACCACCCGCAACACATAACCGCTCGGATAACGCTTGCAGCTTCTGGTCATATTGTTGGACTCCGCCTAATCGTTTTTGCGTGAGACCCAAAGAACCATCGGCATCAGTTAAATTGTTTACCGCTTGCTGCAAACCTTCGGCTAATTTTTCCGCATTACGCAAAACCAAAGCGCGTTGATTTAAAACATCTTCTTCATCTACCGACAGATTCGCGCGTTCAATTTCATTAATTTGATATTGATACAAATCCAATAAACGCGCCCGTTCTTCTGGATTATCGCCAAAAGTCGCCAACTCGCTGCGTAAAGCTTGTAACTCTTGATATGCCGCTTGATACGCAGTTAAATCGATTTGTGCAAAAGCATCTAAAATATGTAAATGGTTTTTTGCGTCTAATAATTTTTCGGTATCATGTTGCCCATGAATATCAATTAAATTACTCGCAACTTCGCGCAAACCTTTCAGAGTCATCGGTTCATCGTTCACGCGAATTTCACTTTTGCCGTTAGCGTGTAAAGTGCGCACAATAATTGTGTCATCAAAAACCGCGGTTACCCGCGCAAAATCCGCCCCATGACGAATGGCATTAACAGATAATTTATCACCAAAAATAAAATTTAAACTGCCAATAATAATCGATTTACCAGCACCCGTTTCACCCGTTAAGACATTAAAAGATGCGCCAAAATTAATTTCGACAGCAGGAATCAAAGCCATATTTTGAATACGCAAAGTATTTAGCATCTTACTCCTCCATTAACTTTTCGACATCGTCCACAACTTCATAAACTTTACCCTCAGCTTGGTCTAATTCTTGCAAAACAGTTTTAACTAGTTGCGCACCATGAATAAAAGTATCCAAAGCTTGGTCAATGCGTTTTTCCGCTTGAATGGATTGTGTTAATTTTTCTAATTCCGTAATTGTTTTATTCATCGACTGTTACTCCAATTCTACCATCATTAAAGCAAATTTGCAATTTGTCTTTAGGCTGCAATTCACGAACGCTTTTGACCATTTGTCCATCTTTGGCGACCGCGACAAAATCTTTGGGAAATAAATTCATAAACCCCAAAGCTTGTGTACGAATATGTTGCAAACGACTAGTAATAGCATATTTCATTTGTGACCATAAATGCAAAACAACATCTTTTTGTGACACTACTTCGGGAATGACCATTTCGGCAGCCGCCGATGGTGTCGGTGCACGCAAATCCGCCACATAATCCACCAAAGTAAAATCCGTTTCATGACCAACTGCCGCCACGATGGGCAAGGTACTGCCCGCCACCGCACGCGCCACAGCTTCTGTATTGAAACACGATAAATCTTCACTCGAACCACCACCGCGTGCCACAATAATTAAATCCACGCTTTTTACACGGTTAAAATAAGCGACACCAGTACAAATTTCCCGCGCAGCACTTTCGCCTTGCACCGCAGCTGGATACAAAACGATATCGACAGTCGGATTGCGGCGACGAGTAACATTCATAATATCATGAATCACCGCACCATATCGCGAACTAACAACACCAACGCGTTTTACTTTGGTTGGCATCGCTTTCTTTTTATCAAATAAGCCTTCACGCTTTAATTTTTCGGTTAAAGCTTTGAGTTGCTCTAATAAATCACCAGTGCCAGTTTTCACTAAGGCATGCACATTGAAATTAATTTTGCCAGCTTTGTGCCAATAGTCCACCGTACCACGCACAGTTACTTGGTCGCCATTTTTAACTTTACAACGAGATTGGTCCCAACAAACACAAGGAATGGTAGCCTCGCGGTCACGCAAAGTAAACCAGATACCATTACCCCGCACCGAAGCACCGGAAACTTCACCAGTCAATAAAACATTGTGTAACATTTCTTCGGCAACAAAAACCGACTTGATGTAATTGTTTAATTGTGTTACCGATAATTCCATCTTACTCCGCCAATTTTGCTAAAAGACCATTTACGAAGCCACCGCTTTGTGCGTCGCCATATTTTTTCGCTAACTTCACCGCTTCATTGATAATGACAGCATTTGGAACTGTACCAATCATCATTTCCGCAGCAGCCAAACGCAAAACAGCTAAATCGGTTTGACGCAAACGGTCAATTGTCCATTTTTGTAAGCGTTCGCTAATGCGCGTATCTATCTTTTCACGCAAATCTAAAAAAGTATTCACAACTTGATTAATATATTGTTCTTCGGGAGCCGGTGCGGTTTTTCCATCCAAAGCCAAAGCCCAGGCGTCTTGATCAAAAGCAGCTCCGTTACCAGTAGCAAAAACCAAACGGAAAGCTACTTCACGCGATTCACTTCTGCTTAGTGCTTGCCCCATATTTAGCACCTCGCACATAGATATTCACTTTATCGATTTTTTCTTTGGTAAATTGTGTAGCCGTGTTCAAAACAGCTTCTTGCACACGGTAAGCAACATCAGGAACAGAAAAACCTGTCAACACCGAAATATTAACATCAACAATTAAATTGCTACTGTCTTTACAACGCGAAATTTTGATGCCAGTATCTTTTTCTTTGTTTTTATAAGGTTTCTTGCCAACACTGGCAACACCGCGCACTTCTTTAATCGAAAGTGCCAAAGATTCGTTCAATAAATCATTAGCAAAACGGGTTTGTCCCAAGTATTCGCCATTTTCAATGTGTACAATGGTTTCCATTAATTATAGTTTAATATATTTTGCCAGCGTGTCAATGGTTTGTTCCAATGTTAGATTACTGTTATCAATGTAGATGGCATCGGGTGCTTGTCTTAATGGGGCCACCGCACGATTAATATCAAGTTCATCACGCTCTTTAATTTGTGCCATAACTTCCAATAAAGAATAATGTTCGCCTTTCGCGTCTAAGTCTGCTTTACGGCGTTTAGCACGAACTTCCAAAGAAGCCGTTAAAAAGAATTTATATTGCGCGTTAGGTAAAACAACCGTTCCAATATCGCGACCTTCCAGAATGTAATTACCTTGCGACGCCACCGCGGCAATTTGGCGATTAACATAATCGCGTACGCCAATGTAAGCGGCAATTACAGGAACAGCCAAACTAACACGGTTTTCACGAATACGCGAAGTTACATCTTGGCCTTGGGTAAACACACGCAAATCATGATTTTGGGCGGAAAAAATGCGCAAATCAATCTTGTTCAAAGTCAACAAAATGCGTTTTTCATCATAAATATCAATATCATTATCCAACAAAAACAAAGCAACTGCACGATAAGCAGCTCCGGTGTCCAATGCTGAAATGCCTAACCTCTTAGCTAGTCCTTTTGTTACTGCGCCCTTCCCGCTGGCGACTGGTCCATCAATAGCAATGTTAATACTCATAATTTAATTCCCGCATTTTGCAAAGCGGTTAATGCCTCCCCTTTTAATAAATCTAATTTTAATGGCGTTAAGGTAATGTAACCTTGTTTTAACCAATACAAATCGCCTTTTTGCTCATAAGCATCTAAACCAAATTCCATTAACGGACTTTTTAACCAAGCAAATGTAGACCCAAACGGATTGACTTCAATTTCGTATTCGTTATCCAAAACACCATCTGTCAATGGCACTGCTACGATGTTTTTAGGTTTCATCTTAGATGGGAAATTAACATTTAAAACACCGTAATCCGGAGTATTCTTCGCCAAAAATTCTAATTTGCGGGCCACAAACTTGACGATACGGCGATAAGATTTTTCTTTCTTTTCGTTATCAACCGCAGCACTTAAAGCAATACTGCGAATACCTTCAATCGCACCTTCCATAGCAGCAGATACAACACCACTGGTGTAAATCATATTACCGCGGTTGTTGACGGGGTCAATTCCGCTAATAATCAAATCGGGCTTATTCAACAATAATTTATCCAAAGCCAAAGCCACGCAATCACAAGGTGTTCCGTCTACCGACCAAATTTTCACATTATCTAACACATACCATTGTTCCGCGTGTAATGGGCGTTGGTCCACAGTAAGTGAATGCCCCGAACCAACTTGTTTAGTTAATGGCGCCACAATGCAAACACGATGATGCTTACATAATTCTTTTGCTAAAGCAATAATCCCAGGATGAAAGCAACCAGCTTCATTTGTTAATAAAATTCTCATTCTGCAATCTCCTTTTGCAACATTTCCAAACTGGTCATATCAGTACAGTTATAGGTCAAAGGTGCCATGATAATGTAATTCTTTTTGAAGTAAGCCATACCTGCGGTTGGTGCTTCGGCAGCATTATCCGCGGTTTTGCGTTCTACCAATTGTGCCCAATAATATTTATTACCTTTACAATCTTCTTTTTCTACATACCGTGTCATTTTGGTCAAATTATCCATAGACGAGATACCGACACCTTGGAAGTCTTCGTATTTCTTTACAAGCGGAATTGTGATATTTAAGAATGTGTCTGTTGGAAGTTTAGCTTTCGCGAACTTATCAACATTCTTGGCAATAAATTGTGCAGCAGGTAATAAATCGGCTTCTTTATGTCCGCCCATTTGCATCGGAACTCCGACCGCGATACATGGGATATTGCTAAACGCAGCTTGCATTGCCATTCCAATATTAGATGAACAAAAAACATCAGTGCCCAAGGAGATACCATTACTAATTCCACAAATCACCAATTGCGGTTTACGATGGCGCATAATATTGCCCAACATAATTGAAACCATGTCAGCTGGTGTCCCTTGGAATTTGTATGCCGGAATGCGCATACCGTTGATTGTATAATTAGAGATTTGCTTAAACTTAGTCGGAAAACCACTGTACGAAAAAGCGTTTCCTTTTTGTCGGCTGGAACCTTCCAATGAACAAACAGTAACCGAATGTTTCTTAGCCAACTCACCCGCCAAAACTTTTAACTCGGCGGATTCCAAATTTCTGACATTTGCAATTAGGATATTCATTAGTTGTATGATATACTGTTTTTAGATGAGAGTAAACAAATATCTTGCCTTATGTGGATTAGGTAGTCGCCGCCATGTTGAAAGTTTGGTGACGGAAGGTCGTGTGCGCTTAAATGGCGTGGTCATTACCGACTTAGCGACCTTAATTCCCGATGATGCTACTGTGACTGTGGATAACCGCCCAGTTAAACCGGCTGCGGACAAGGTCTATATTTTATTGAATAAACCTGCCGGTGTAGTTTCCACAACCTATGACCCACAAGGCCGCCCCACTGTTTTAGATGTGATTATGAACAATCCCAAACAATACAGTACGCTGTTAAAATCGGTACGCCTGTACCCCGTGGGGCGCTTAGATTATCACACTTGCGGCTTGTTAATCTTAACGAACGATGGCGCGCTAACCAAGCAATTAACACATCCATCAACTCATGTGGATAAAATCTATCATGCAACTGTTAGTCGTCCAGTCACGAAAAACGAACTAGAAACATTATCACAAGGGGTCAAAATTGATGGTGTGAAAACAGCACCGGCATCATTTACCTATTTAAAACATGACCGCACACAAATTCAAGTCATCATTCACGAAGGACGCAACCGCCAAATTCGCAAGATGTTTGAAACTTTGGGCATTAAAGTAACACACTTAATTCGCTTGCAAGAAGGGAAATTAAGTTTGGGAAATTTACCGACAGGCGATTGGAAATTTATTCGTAAAAGCCAAATAATTTAACGGCGGAAAATGGCTTGGCGAAAAATTTCGGCAGGCAACATGGATAACGCTAACACACCAGCAAAAACGATATAACCAAAATCAATCGGAACAGTACGGAAAATTCCGCCACCAAAGAAGATAATGAAAAATTGTGAAAGCACAATACCAGCCATAATAATGACGAATGCTTTATTTTTAAACAAACCACGCATCAAATTCAAACCATTTGAACGCGCGTTAAACGCGTTACAAATATTCAAGAACATAAAGAAGGTAAAGAACACCGTAACAAAAATATCATGGTTGCCGACAATTTTTTGAATGTACGGCGATAATAAGAACCACATACAAATCAAACTACCGAAAACACTGCCCCAAATAATTTTGTTCCACATGGTTTTGGTGATTAAACTTTCATCACGGCGTTTTGGTGGTTGTCGCATATAGATGCGTGCGGGCTTTTCCCCACCGAAAGCCAAACCCGCCAAAGTATCCATAACCAGATTAATCCATAGCATTTGAATCACCGTAATTGGCGCCGCAATACCAAATAAGGGAGCCAAGATACAAATCACCATTGCGATAAAATTAATAGTTAATTTAAAGACCAAGAACTTGCGAATACTTTCAAACAAAGTACGCCCAAAAGAAACGGCTTTGGTAATGGATTGGATGTTATCATCCATAATCACAATATCGCCTGCGGCTTTCGCCACTTCGGTACCACTACCCATTGCAAAACCGAGTTCCGCTCGCTTCAATGCCGGTGCATCGTTGACGCCATCACCAGTCATACCAACAACTAAATTTAAACTTTGCGCTACTTTCACTAAACGCGTTTTATCTTGTGGATAAGCACGCGCCACGACACGCAACCGCGGCAAAATTGTGGCTAATGCTTGGTCGTCTAAACGGTTGAGCTCATCACTGGTAAGCACTAATCCATCGGCATCTAAAATCCCAACTTCGCGTGCGACCGCCACGGCAGTGTCTTTGGCATCGCCAGTCACTAAGACGACTTGAATTTGTGCTGTATGCAAAGTCGCAATACTGGGTGCGGCTTCTTCGCGGACAGCATCGCGAATCACAACAAAACCCAACAAAATTTCGCCCTGTGTCACACAAATGACGCGCATGGCTTGCTGACTAAAATGGCTGACCTTTTGTTGCAAGCGCATGCGTTGCAAATGGTCTAACTGACAACGCGGCAACAAAACTTCGGTTGCACCTTTAAAATAGGTATCGCCTTGACTGGTAGTTGTCGCCATATATTTGGTCGCCGAAGAAAAGGGTTCGATATTTTGTTTTACAACTTGCGGTAATTTACCAGCCAATAATTCACTACCAAACGCCGCTAAAACACGGTCGGTAATATTCCCACCGATGAACCCTTGCGGCGTGAATTCTGCTTCATTATTAACCACCAAAGCCGTACCCAACAACTTGCCAAAGCCACCCAAATGTGTGCTAAAATCTTGCGTTACATATTGTCCGTTAGGCAACAAGACGCCACTTACACTTAATTTGCCTTGTGTAATGGTGCCGGTTTTGTCCGTAAATAAAATATTTAAACTGCCAGCGGTTTCAACGGCACTTAATTTTCGCACCAATAAATTATCTTTCATCATGGCGCGCATATTAGATGACAAAACAACCGTAATCATCATCGGTAACCCGTCCGGTACCGCCATGACGACAACAGATACCACCAATGTGATAGCGGCTAAAATTTCCGTAAAAGTTATTCCCCCACCGCTCACACTAACTAAGAAAGTGACGGCAGCAATTGCAGCCCCAATATATCCAATTGCAGAAACTAAATTTGCCAACTTGGTGAGTTTAACTTTCAACGGACTAGTCGGTGCGGATTCGGTCAAACCTTTGGCAATTTCACCGTACGCCGTTTTATCACCCACTGCGGTGACACGCATGACACCGCTCCCCCCAGTCACAACAGTTCCCGAGAACAGCTGCCCCGGTGCCAAGAAATCTACTTTATCGGTTGCACCACTCGGTTCAGCATGCTTATGACATTCCAAACTTTCTCCGTTTAAGATACTTTGGTCGACACTTAACGAGCCATCGATTAAAACACCATCGGCGGGAATCTTATCGCCACTACCTAACAGAACCAAATCGCCAACGACAATTTCGGTGGCCGCTACCAGCAAAGTCTTACCATCGCGCTTGACACGCGACTGAATTTTACCTGACATACTTTCCAACTTTTTAAAAGCGGATTCGCTGCCCATTTCGCTTAAAGTACTAACCATGACGGCAATGCAAATTGACATCACAATGCCGAAGGTTTCTAAGAAATTATGCGTGTAAAATAAACAAGCAATATTGATACCAGTTACAATCATTAAAATACGCATAATCGGGTCGCCTAAATTGCCGACAAGGATTTGCCAAAAATTACGCTTGCGCGGCGGCGTTAAAACATTGGCCCCGTATTGTTGTCGTGCCTTTACCACTTCGTTTTGCGTCAATCCGTGAAATTCCTGCATTGTCTATGTATATAGAGGAACAATAAAAAATTTGCTTGCAAATCACAAGCAAATTTAATTTTATACTATTTTAACCGTTATTCAAAAATTTGGCGAATTTCGTCACTGGTTTCAATGCGAATGGTCGAACGCGAAACGGGACCATACATGAAGAAGCATTGCCCACGCGGAGCCGCCACAATGGTTTCCTGCTCGCTCTTGTTAATACCACCCGCATTTTTGTACAAGGTCACTAAGTCGGTCATATCATTTGGTGCCAAGGAGAAAATCAAGCTGTATTGAGAAGCATTGATAATCGCGGCTGACTTCTTAGCGATAGCAGGCGAACCCACAAAGTCTTTAATGTTTTGGGTAATAACGATTTGCATACCATCGTACTTACGAATACGCTTTGCCATTTGGAACATGAAGTCCAACGCAATCGGTCGTTGTTCATCAATGAAAACATGGGCTTCATCGACAACAACAATAATTTTACGCTTGGTATGATATTTAAGGTTAAAGTCACGGTTCTTGATAACTTCACCTTCCAAATATTTGAAAACCAACAACATCTGAGCATTGGCAACTAACTCATTTTTATTAGATAATAAGGTTAAGAAGTTAAACACAAAGAAGTTTTCTTCGGTACGAATCGTATTTGGACCATTCCATAAACCAGAATAACGACCGCCTTCGGCAAATTTTTCCAAATATGTAATTAACACACGATAATTGATGCGCGAGAATTCGTCTTTGGATTGCGCGTAACTGCGTTTTGCCAATTCATACAACTCATCAAAAATCGGGAATTGTTCGGGTTTAACTTTGGCAAAGTCGGTGTATTTATCAATACCTTTCATGCTGTACAAGCGGTTAACCAAACTGTTTAAAGCTTCCAAAGCATCGGAGCGAATACCTTCCATAACAATTTTGAAGAAACTTTCCAAGAAACGCAGATGACCTTCAAAGGTATCGTCATATTCTTCACCCGTGTCATCGTCTTCTTCCAACATATTTGGATAAATGTGGAACGGATTGAAACGACCATGCCCCGCATTACCCACATCAATCATACCGCCATGTAAGCGTTTTGCCAAAGTCGAATATTCTTTTTCCGGGTCGCAAATGTAAATACGAGTGTTGTCGGCCGCTAAGTTTGCCAAAAGCGATTTAGTCGCAAATGACTTACCACTACCAGATTTACCAATAATAATCATATTACTGTTAACGCGAACATCATTACGCTGGAAAAAATCGACAAAGACAGGATTACTGTTACTACCTAACATTACGCCTTTTTCGTCCATTAATAAATCAGAAACAAACGGGAAACTTGCCCCCAAAGTACTGGTAACCATACCGCGTTCAATCGCATCATACTTATCCAAACGCGACACATTGGCCGACATAAACGCATCAATTTGTTTACCTGAGTTATTACTAAACTTAAAACCTTCTTCGACAATGCGGTGGCGTAATTCAGTCGCAGTCTTCGTGTCCGCAGTTAAGTGGATACACACATTAAACATTTGTTCGTTACCCAACTTTAATTGTTGTAACATTAATTCGATGGTTTCCAACTGGCTTTGTTTTTCCATCTTTTGACTTTCTTTGCCTTTGTTTTCTTGTGAACGCATTTCAATAATGGCGCGGTCAATCAATTTTTCGGAATCCATTTTCGGCATCTGCGAAAAGTTCATAACAGCACGGCAATTAGGATAGTTAAAAAATGTATACAACCAAGCCGGTCCCACATCCATCGGATAATCGGTAAATGTTAAAGTGGTTTTGTCTTCTCCGTCCATTTGATAACGGCTAAGACCAAACTTAATTTTGTTAGGGAAAGTCCATTCATTGCGTTTTTCATACGGGACATGGTCAAAACTCTTTTCGTCATAATATTTATTATAGTTACCACGCAAGAATACATACAGCTCTTTACCTAATAAACGATGCGCATGCAGACTAGTTCCCAAAGCCGCAATGACACTTTCCGTAGTGCCATCCAGCTCTTCTTTTTTAGAAGAATAAATCACCAAATAATATCCAGTACGATAGACTTTAGCTTCTTCATTCATAAATTCCAACATGTTACCGCGTGAAGTAAAGACAGCTTCCCGGGCTTCCAATTCTTCGGGTGTAAAAGTACCGAGTTCCACATTGCGTGATAATTGGTCATATTTTTCAATTTCGATATCCATGTAGCGATCAAACATCAATGGTTTTTCAAAAGAAATCAAACTACCAGAATTTTGCGTGCCAATACGGCGTAACGCGTTGGCAAAATTATTAATCAGCATTTTTTGTTCTTCAGGTGCTAATAACGCAAATTCAACTGGCATAATTTCGATAACAGACGCAACATAAGAACCATAGTTAATAAACTTGTCGTCCAGCAGTCCAACATATGGAATGATACGGCTCATTTCCACATAGCCTTTTTCGAAATTCTTCGCATACTTCTTAGAATAAGCTAAGAAGCGAAAATACCACATATATGATTCGTACTTGCGGTCACCTGCACTGTCTTTAAGCATCCCAAGAATGACCACAAACGCGATAATTCCGCCTAAAATCATAAGCGGAATCATTCGTGAAATGAACAGGAGCGCAACAGCAACACCACCAAGGACTAACCAGACAATATCACTGCCGGTTAATCCTTTCATGAAGATGGTTTTGATTTTGGTACGGCGCGGAATAAAGTAACCAGCCATTAGTTACCACCTGACGGCTTTGGTATACCTGCTCCGGTCAATTTTTTCATTTGTTCATTAATCTGTGCGGTAAGCTCGTTATAATATGTTTGTTCACCGTCTTTATTTCTTGACGCAGTATGAGCTGGTTGAACTTTATTTAAAGCATCCAACCAATTTTGAACATTGTCAATGAGATATTTGTTATTTTTATTTTCGTCAGCAGCTATAAAGTCTTGCAATGCACTAACATTTTCTTTAACAAAACTACTATCTACGACATTTGGATTACTTTTACCTGCGGTTAAAATTGAACTCAAACAACTTGACAGTTCTGCAACACTATTAACAGTGTTACCATTCATATCTTTAATTTTATTAATTAAACTATCAAATTGGTGGTTATTAAAGTTTTTCGCATCGGCAATTGCATTACTGATTTCGTCAAGGGCTTTTTGCTCTTCACGAGAATAATTATCCATTGTAAGCTGTACTTTTTCTTGAATTGCTTTAATTTCACCAATATTAAATAAACGCGCTGCAGTTGCTTGCATATTTTCCAAACCGGTTCCCGTCATATCATTGAGGACTGAACCAAGGTTCGTCGCATCAAAAACACCTAGCCCACGAATACCATCCAGCAATTTTTGATCGCTTTCTTTACCGCTTTGTTGCCATTCGAACATTTTGTTAATAGTTTCATCGTCAAAATGCTTGCCATTATGTTCCAAACTTTCGGCCTTTGCACGATTACCTTCACGAATAGCATCAACCAACTCTTGCAACAAGATACCACTCATCATATAATTACCATCTCTATGCATCGTGTTAATCAAATTATCTTTATGCACAAGCGCAATTGAATCCGTATTCATTTTCATTGTCATATGAAACTCGCGTTGGTTTGCTTTTTCGGTAATAACCGCAACCGACGCAGATGAATCATAATTATCGCGGTATTTTTTCGCCATTTTATATTCACGAATCTCGCCAGCATGCCTCATGACACCATCAAATGCTTTTTGTAAATTGTGTACTGCTTCATTTTTAATCTGATTGACAAAAGCTTCATCCATTTGTTTGCCATCCGCTTCACATTGCTGTTTATATTGATTAAGTTTGTAACCAACAGAATTTATATTTGCAGATGCTAAATCAGCGTTTGCATTTCTTGCCGCTTCAATGTAAGCATTAACCACATGCGCTGACACACCATCACCAAGTTTATCTTTTAACATCTTGCGACCTTGATCTTGCAATTTACGACCAGCTATAGCTGTATTGGTCATTTGAATTTGTTGTTTTAAATCATCAAGCTTGTTTAATAATTCATTTGCTTCCTTTAAACTTGTTTTAGCTTCATTTTTATCCACACCCAATGTACTAGCAATTCTATCAAACATATTTTCTTTTGAACCAGCGTCCAAAATGTTTTTCTTTAGTTGATCATATTTTTCTTTGTCGGTGTCCGGATTAATACCAAACTTAGAAGCAAGTTGCGCTGCAATTTGGTCAACAGCTTCTGCGCGCATACCTTCGTCGCCATTCTTTTTTTGCTCAAGGGCAAAAACTTCGTTATTTTCCATCAATACGCGAGTAAATCTTTCGATTTCAGCAGCTTTTTCCATGTTTTCCTTACTGTTGAAATCAATACCAAACTTACTTGGATCTTGAGAAACCATAGCGGACAAACGGCTTTCAATTGAATCTAAATTTCCACCCGACAATTTTTCCATTTCTTGTTTTAGTTTGTCATTGTTACCATTGATTTCATTCCATTTATTATTAGCATTTGTTTGCGCAAGTGTTTTTGCTGCTTCCGGAGTTAATTTATTTTCTTTATCATTTTTCAATAGTTCTTCTGCGTTTTGTGCTGCATATAAATGTTTAAAACGCTCTTCGGGACTCATACCGGCAACCAAACTAGCTACTGCTTGACGGCGTGCTTCGCTTTGAGCAAAATTTTTCGCTAAAACAGCTGCTTCATTTTCTTTTTGAGCCAACAAGCTGCCACCTGCTTCAGCATCTTGGGCAACATCATTTTTCTTTTTAATGTAGCCTGTTTCTTCATCAATAATTTTATTTTGGTCTGCTTCACGCAAATCGGCACGGGTCCATTTCCAGAATTCGTTTAATATTGTACCATCTTTTTTTGCATTCGCACTAAACTTACCAAAAGTATTTGCAAATATTTCACCGGCTAGTGAATATCTCAAAGCTGTTTTCATAATATTACCCCGAGCACCAGCAGAGGCTTTTTTGGTTTTAACTGTACTATTTATCGATTTTGCAAAATTTGGATCGGATAATAATTCATATTTATCTCCTTTTCCAGATTGTTGAGCGCGGACTGCTGCTTCCTGTTGATTACGATATTGTTTAATTTCACCTTTCGACAAACCTCTTTTTTTCAACTCTTCATCTGTTAAAAGACTTCCTTTCTCTTTTGTCGCCATATGGGCACCCAAAATACGACCTTGGCTGGCACTACGCTTACTATTTATCTTTTCACTGGCTCTTCTTTTTATAAATCCTGCCCATGTTTTATCATTTTCTAATTTTTCCAAACGGAGTTTTCCCAATGGGCTCAGTTTTCCATCTGCATCTAACTTTCTCAGGTTAGCAGCAATTTCTTGATCACGCTTTTTTTTGTGAGGAGCTATTTGGTTTGCAAGGCCACGGACCCATTGTGCTTTTTTTATTCCACGACCTAAAAGCCCGCCTTTAAATGACTCTCTTGCAGCATGACGAGCTTTATGCGCATCGTCAAACATGGCGCCAACGCCCTTGCTTTGAATTGAGCTTGCACCCAAAAGTGAACTGATAGTGTCGCGAATCTTGGTTAACATCGAAGTAAAGGCGACCAAGCCAAGCCATGCCAATGCGGCACTGCCGGTGACGGATTCGACCGCGTTTTGTACAGGTTCTAAGAGAACAATAAAGATGTTTAATGAAATAATAATTGAGAAAGCGCTGATTGCTTCTTTGTAGAATTGAGAAACAAAGTTGCTGTTGAATTTTTGACCGTCATCGAATGGATAGAAAGCAATACTGATTGGACTAAGCATGTAAATTACTGACATGTTGACCGCGCGTTGAATTAAGCCAAAGACGAAATTCAAATAAACACCCAAAGCGGAAATAATACCAATGTACCCAATAACAAAATTAATACTAAATAAGTCGTATAACTCGTCAACCGCTGCCAAATTCAAGCAAGAGAATTTAGCAATATAGTCGCCCATGTTTTCTTCGGTCGCAACGGTAGTTCCATCTTTAGTAATCATCAAATAACGGCGGGCATTAGCACCAGTCATCATCAAATCATCAACTTCTTCTGGTGTCATGTTATACAATTCTTTGGCACGATACGAAGAAAGTGTTCTGACAGATGGTTTTTTAGCAAGCCAATCTTCAAGAATTTTTTTATCTTCTCTCTTTTGACTGTCAGCAGTCGTTAAATCACGGAAAGTTAGAATTTTTTTCGAAAATTCATTAGCCAAGGCAGACGATGTATCAACTTCCCCATCAATTTTAGCTAATTGTGCAGAAAAATCGGATTTTGCTTGAGATAATGACTGATTAGCACTGGCCGTAGACGCAACAACAACAGGTCCTTGACTTACTTCTTCGACCGCGGCAGTATTTGGTGTTTGTGTGCCATCTTGTGGTTCCAACCAAGCATTATGTGGTGCCCACATATTATTACTATTTAAAACATCAAGTGCTGTACTATTGTAAGATTGATAATAACGGTGACTCTTAACATTTCCATCAGAACCAACCAAATTACCGTTACCAAGTGTAATACCACCTCTACCCCAGTGACCTTCGGCAAAAGTCATTTTTTTATTACCACTTGTCGGATTCATCGCAGCAGCAAAAGGATTTTTCGTATAAGTCACTGGTGGATTCAAGAAAAATCCCCATTTCGATAAATCAGCATACAAAACAGATTGTTTACCATTGCTATTAAATCTAGGCTCGTTGACATTTCTTTCGTAGAAATATTCGGTCGTACTACTTTTGTCAATGGGGACATATTTATCTTCGTGATAAAGGTCAATATAATCGCCAAATGTGCTGTTATACACACCACCATAAGACCTCCAGTCAATCATACGGTAGCCATCATACTTACCAGCTTTTTCTTCAATCGCCATGTTAACGGTAATTTCACCGGTCTTCTTGGCAGATTCATTCATCAATGCAGCAATAATTTCTGGAACCGTTAAATTATAAGCAACATTATCCGACATTTTAAATTCAATAATTGGTTTGTATAATGCTGGCGTAATCATCGCATCGGCATAAGAATCCATTGGCATGTAATTCGTTTGAGAGAAAACAGGACTGAGATATCCATTGTACCCACTAACAAGATTTAAAAAGTTACTTTTAATCGTGGTAATTAAATCGTCAACAGTACCCGGGAAGTTTTGTTGGTATAACCATTCATTAACGCCATTGCAATAGTTTGGATCAGATGTCCCACTTTTTTCATAATTCACAATGTCAAAATCATTATTGCCGCGTGCAATCGCGTCATAAAGTGCCAAATTTTCACTGAGGCGGGTTAGGAAACTGACTGCTTTTTTGTTGTATTGGTCAACAAGTTCTTTATAAACAATCCATTCCTTACCTTCACCAACTTTATTAGCAATATCTTGTAAATCGCGATTCATTTCTTGACCAACTTGCCAACCCGCTTCCTGTCCTTGGGTGATTTGATGCAACAACGCCTTAAAATTATCAATTAATTGACCATGTAAGTCACGGAAGTTCATGTCAAGCTCATACATTTCAATTGTTACGGGCAACTGGCTGGATTGACTGTTAATTTCGACCCAAATATTACCAGTATAACTATCTGGATCAACAACAAGCGATTGCACGATCGGCGCACCCGGAGTTCCGGTCAATGAACCTTCTTCATCATCAAGAGGAATTAGGTCTTTCATGACAACGAAGTTCATTTTTTCAATACCTTTCATCACAATTGGTGCTATTAACTGCATGTAATCGATATTCAGAGCGCCAATACTTGTTGATCCGGGTAAAGCAGGAATGGCTTCAATAATACGCTTTGTCAATGTAGTGTATCCCATGTTCATGATGGCAGCACTGAAAATTTTCAGGAAATGTTCTGGTTTAAACATCTCAAGGCTGAATGAAGCATTGGCTTCCCCACCTTGCAATGAAATTTGGCCGTTAAGTGAAATACCAAGCTGCTTAGCACTGTCTTCCATGGATTTTTTATCATCGGCTGTCATTTGATAGCGCACAAATTCAGTCGACATATCAATGGTTTCGGAAAAACCAAAAAGATTAATGGTAAAACTATGCGGAATGGCATGGTCGTGCTGCATTTTATATTCATAATTCCAAATATCAAATGGTGACCAAGCCAAAGAAATGGAAGGAGTAACAGTCAAATCAAAGCCACGCAAGATTTCATTCTTGTAGCCAACACTACCGTTCATTGTTCCATCAGAAATGTCATAATCGTCATCATCAAAACCATCAGTCACATCACCGACGAAGAATTCGTCCCAAAAACCTTCACCTTCGTCACCTTCGGCAGCCGTAGAAATGTTTTTATTGCCCGCCCATTTTGCCAACGGGGTCACACTGCCGTCCGAGTTCACAATGCCATAACCGTAAGCTGGGAACAAATCCACCAAGGTTTGTTTGGAAACACTGGCGCCCGATACCGGATCACCCGTCATTTCCAAAACAAAATATTTACCGTCTTTGGTATCCACGGTACTATCATCCATACGGGAATAATATTGATTCATCGCATAGGATTTCAAACCACCACGACCATCACGCCCCACGCGTTTACGGTTGGCATCATAAGCCATGGATTTAAAAACTTGGCCAGCGACACTGGCACTACCACCACCAGTAGCAGCGTCCAAAGCACGGAACATGACTTGCGAAGCCTTCAAACCAACAACCACAGCGGCTTGCACAAAAAAGAACATTAACAAACCTTTAAAAGTTCGCAGCACAATTTTATAAGGATTGCCGCCATCTTTTTCTTTGTAATGTTCTTGAATAATTTTTAAAATGGTAAAGAAGATAATTACCGCAGTTGCCAGCCCCACCATGTTTTTAAAGATTGCCCCAACTGTGTCGTGATAAATAATTTCGCTGACCATATCGTTACCATCGGGAACATCTAAACCGGCCAGATTACGGAAAACTCCTTCAATGGCATTCACAACATGCGCAATTAATGTCCAAATCGCCAACAGTACATAATGGAAAATTTTACCTATTCCATATGCAATATCACTGAACGCGCCTTTAAGGTCTACATTAAAAAGGCCCGTACTCAACAAAGAATTTCCCCAATTCATGATTTGATTTTAAACCATAAATCGACAAAGACCAAATGATTTTTAGTATGCAGTTACACATTAAATTTAAAGTGAATAATATCACCGTCTTGTACCACATAATCACGACCTTCTTGACGCACGCGACCATGGTCTTTGGCGGCCAATAAATTACCGTATTTCACAAAGTCATCATAAGATACAACTTCGGCTTTGATGAAGCCACGCATGAAGTCGGTATGAATTTTACCCGCCGCAATCAACGCAGTATCACCATTTTTAATGGTCCAAGCACGAACTTCGGGTTCACCAGCCGTCAAATACGAAATCAAACCAAGCAAACGGTACCCCGCCACAACCAATTTGTCCAAACCACTCTGTTGTAAGCCGTACATCTGCATGAATTCGGCACGCTCGTCATCGTTTTGCAAAGCTGCCAACTCGTTTTCGACATGAGCACAGATACCAATGACTTGCGCGTTATCCGCCGCTGCAATGGCTTTGATTTTAGCATAGTGCGGATTGTTGGCTCCGTCATCAGCAATATCACTTTCGTTAAAATTCGCCACATAGATAACGGGCTTCTCAATACCAGCGTACATCAATTCCAATTTAATTGTATCAATATCACTTTCTGGGTTGGCGCCACCGTCAACATGGGTCACATTCGGGTCATCAAAAGCACGCACTACATGCACAATGGCATCGACTTCACGAATGTGCGCCAAAAATTTATTACCCAAACCTTCACCTTGGGACGCGCCCTTGACTAAACCCGCAATGTCCACAAACTTTACGGTCGAATTAATCACCGATTTTGCATGGTAATGTTCAGCCAAAAAATCCACGCGCGGATCAGGCACAGGCACAATACCAATATTTGGCTCAATCGTGCAGAACGGATAGTTCGCAACTTCGGCTCCCGCACGCGTAATAGCATTAAATAAGGTACTCTTTCCGACATTGGGTAATCCCACAATTCCAATCTTCATGTTTTTCCTAACTCCTTTGTTTTAACGGCGCTTGCGTCCGAACGCCATCATAAAGTATGATAAATAACGCAAAAAGTAAACTAGTGACATAGCAAAACTAATCACATAAGTATTCGCCGCTGCGCGTAAAACTTTGCGGACGCCACGGCGTTCAGCTTTGGTTTCAATGATGTGCAAATCTTCCAGCATTCGCATTCCACGGCGCGAAGCATCAAATTCCGTGGGCAAAGTAATAAAACTAATCAACGCACTCAATCCATAAATAATACAGAATGACAATAATGCCCATTTCATGATTTCAATTGCTAAACCTGCCGTCAACAAAGTGGCAAAAAAACTAATGATTATCAACGGGGTTAATAAGCGACTGGAAAAATTACTTAAACGAATCACAAAGTTACGCACTTTTAAAGGTAAATAACTTTGCGCATCTTGTAACGCATGACCGCATTCGTGAGCTGCAATCGCCAAAGCCGAAACCGAAGTACCATTTAAAACTTTCGCAGTTAAACGCACCATTTTAGCATGCGGGTCATAGTGGTCGCCGACACCGCCAATAGTTTCTTCCACACCGATATTTAATTGATTTTCTTGTGCAATACGCATGACCAAGTCTTTACCGGTCAAATTGCCAGTTACTGGCACGCGATGAAAGCGGTCAATCACTGTATGCACATTAATTGAAGCGATAATGGCGAAAATCAAAATCGGCAGCATTGCTAGCCCCGAAATTAAATAAACCAATTCCCAAGACATAATTCTATTATCGCTTATTTCACCATTTGCAACAACATCTTTTTCAAAGAATCCATATCGGCAACATGAATAATTTCCGCGCCGTTTTGTACATCTGGATTATTATCGCGATTACGGAAGAAATCATTAACGGTATCAAAAATTTGACCAGCTCCACCAAATTCGTCCACAATAATCATTTTCTTTTTCGCGAAGAACGAAAATAACAATTCACTAAAAGTTCCCCAGCTGCCACCCAGAGCCACAACCACATCACTGTACGGTGTCATATCCATACTGCGTTTCAAAAAGTTTTCGCTGTTGGTTGGTAAAATGTTTTCATTAAAGACTAAGTCGGTCACACCGTCCGTGGTAAATTTATAGCGTTCTAAATGTTCTTGCATATCCGCTGCCGGAGTATACCCAATCACTTTACCACCAGCTTGTACTGCACCGCGTCCCACAAAATACGGATAACCACCACAAGCTCCGGTTAAAATTTCAAAATTGTTTTCTGCCAAAAATTTACCCAAGTCGGCGCAAGCTTGAATTTCTTGCTCACTGTAAAATTTATTGTTCGTTCCACCATAAACGGTAATTTTCATTTTTTATCCCCCTTCAATTAATAATATATAACTTTACGCACTAAGTTTTGTTTTAATGACACGATTATATCAAATTGTATATTTGTTCTTTTAATTTGTCGATACCAATTTTTTGTACTGCGGAAATCGCAACGGCTCCATCTGGAACAACAAAACTAGGATTCTTGTCAATTTTATTATAGATAATTAATTGTGGAATCGTGTCCGCACCGATATTATGTAAAACTTGATTTACCACAGCAATCTGCTTTTCATGTTCAGGATTGGAGCAATCCACAACATGCAATAACAAATTAGCTTCACGCGTTTCATCCAATGTAGCTTCAAAAGCACGAACAAATTCATGTGGTAAATGATTAATAAAACCAACCGTATCCGTTAAAACAAAATTTTTACCATCTAAATAAATCGCGCGCGTAGTAGTATCCAAAGTTGCAAATAATTCGTCTTTCGCGTAAACACCGGCTTTAGTTAATAAATTAAATAAAGTCGATTTACCACTGTTGGTATATCCCACCAAGCAAACGCGTTGTTGGTTGGAGCGTTGTCGCACGGCAACTGTCCGTGTTTTTTTGACATCAGCCAACTTGCGTTCCAGTGCAGTGATTTCATCGCGAATTAAACGCTTATCCAATTCCAATTTCTTTTCACCCGGACCACGCATACCAACACCATTGCGCATTTTACTCATTAAGCCACTGCTACCAATCAAGCGTGGTAAATTGTAACGCAGCTGCGCTAACTCAACTTGCAACTTACCCGCTGCACTTTGCGCACGCGCGGCAAAAATATCTAAAATAACTTTGCTGCGGTCCAAAACAGGAACGCCCAAAGCCTGCTCCAAATTGCGTACTTTACTACCAGATAACTCAACATCAAAAACCACAACATTGGCATTAGTTTCCGCAATCATGGTTTTAATCTCTTCAACTTTTCCAGTACCTATATAATAGGTAACATCAACATCTTTACGGTTTTGAATCACACGACCAACTGTCTGTAAATTACAGGTCGCACACAATAAAGCAAGTTCATCTAAATCGTCCACAGACAAAATTTGGTTGACACCAACGCCAACCAAAATTGCTAAGTCAGGTTGTACCTGATTATTGTGCATTGCGTTCAGCCGCCGCTTTGGCTCTCTTAGCCTTAACATCGTTTTTTGTTTCGATGCGTTTTACGCCGTCATAGTAACCGCATTCAGGGCAAACAACATGTGGACGAATTACAGCCTTACATTGTTTGCATTCCGTTAATGTTGGAGCGGTTAATTTACTGTTGTTCGCATTTCGCGTGTTACGACGCGCTTTTGATACTTTATGTTTTGGTACTGCCATAATGAATGATTATAACAAATAGGACTTGAAATGTAAAGGACTTTCGTGTATATTAACCGAATGGGTTTGTTAGCAAAAGCAACAGCATTATTAGAAGCACAAAAAAAGGCTGCCGAGGTGGCAGCACAATTATCAGCTACTATGTCCGAAACTACTACTTTGCATCAACCAGAGTTTGCCAAGAAAGTAGTTGAAATGCGCTTGAATAATGTCGAAAATAAAAAAACAAATACTGAAATTAAAAATTTCAACACAGCAAGAACTATTCAATCTACCAGTCAATCTTTAACCAACAAAACTACAACACCAACGATAGCAAAGTTGGAAAATTTAAAAAATCAAACAAAAACTTTAAATGCCCAAAATACAAGCAAGCCAGTTGTCGAAAATTTTTCGTATGGCGAATTTGTTAAACCAACGCCACGCCCTGCTAGCCAACAAAATCAAGAAATCCGACCAACAAAAACATCACACGACACATACATTAAACAAATAAACAAAGTTCACCGGGCAAAACTTCGCAAATTAGTTGCCGGATTTGTCTTATCGGCTGCCGCAACATTTATGACCCCAGCTGCTTTGGGTAATAATGAAGTTTATGTAAGATACAGTCAAAAGAACAATACTGAAAAACTTTATAATATTGATCCAAGTGCAAAAATTTCAGATGTCAATATTAGTACCGTTGCAAGTATTGGTGAAATTGAAACAACTAAACAATTAGAACAAGTCAAAGAAATTGACAAAGCACAAGAAGAGGAAGAAGAAAAGGAACAAACTCAAAGTGCTGCGACTGTAAAAACAGACAATGTAATTAGTGAAGCGATTGTTACCTTTACAAAAGGACTTGAATCAACAGTTACCAGAGCTGAACGCGAAGCTTTGGCCCGTATGTTATACGGCGAAGCTGGTCGTGGTGCGGACCCATTTGAAATTTTACATACTGTTTTTAATCGTGCATCTTCTCCGTTATTTAAAGGTTCGTTACTAGATATCGTAACTCAAAAAAATCAATATGTTGGTTACAGCCCTAAACACCCATTAACCAATGACTACTTAACCATGGTTGATATGGCGATAGATTACTGGGAAGCACATGGCTGCAAGAAAATTGACGGTTGCGAACATTATTATTTCGTAACAGGCATTACCGGTGTTTGTAATAAGTTTGAAATTAGTCCAACCAACAATAATGGGAAATGGATTCCTAGTTCATCAAAAAAATATGCCAAGCTTCGCCATTATTGCCCTGTCGCAACCGACCAAGCAAAGCGCTATTTTGCCAATCGCCAAGCTTACCAAAAAGCTTACGGACATACAAAATAAAACAAACATAAAAGAATGATTAGTTTAGGCTAATCATTTTTTTTGTAATAATTTCTCACATTCCAAGGCAATCATTAATTCTTCGTTGGTGGGGATAATTAATTTTTGACAATTTGGCAAGAAATCAAAATGCGCCATCACGCGTTCAGAAACAAACTTACGATGCACACCAATACCGCCAGTCCAAACTACGGCATCACAACCTTTCATTTGTGCCACATAAGCACCAACATATTGCACCAATCGATGAATAAAAACATCTAACGCAATTTTTACGCGTTCATTGGTTTCCATGGCAGGTTCCAAATCGCGCATATCCGATGAAATACCAGACAATCCTTTCAAACCGCAAGATTTATTCAAATAGGTAATTGCTTCGTCAATGGTGAAATTGTGTTCTTTACAAATAATACTCAAAGCCGCAGCATCAATATCCCCCGCACGAGTACCCATAACCAATCCCGCCAATGGCGTCATGCCCATACTGGTATCAATGCACTTACCATTTTGCACGGCACAAACACTAGCACCATTACCAATGTGACAAGTTACCAATTTCAATTCAGACAACGGACGACCTAATTGTTCGGCTGCTTGCATCGCGACATATTGGTGACTGGTACCGTGGAAACCATACTTGCGGATACCGTATTTTTCGTAGTCTTCGTACGGAACACCATACAAATACGCACCAGGTTCCATAGTACTATGGAAAGCGGTATCAAAAACTAAGATATTGGGTAACTCCGGCATTTGTTCACGACAAGCACGCACCCCTGCCATAGCGGCTGGATTATGCAACGGAGCCAAAAATTCGATGCGATCCATTTCGGCTAACACTGCATCGTCCACGACAACGCTATGTTGAAAGTTTTCGCCACCGTGAACGACACGATGACCAACCGCTTTAATTTCAGATAAATCGACTTTACTTAAAATTTCTTGAATCGCCGCCGCGTGGTCGGTAACCCTTTGGATATCATCATCGACAAACTTTTCTTTGGTTGTTGTTTCAATGACTTGGTATTTAACCGAGCTACTACCGCAATTTAACACTAATATTTTCATATAATGATTGTAGCATAGTTTTGTTTTGTGGTATAATACTTTAATGAAGATTGCGGTGATTATTGCGGAATTCAATCCTTTTCATAAAGGACACGAGTATTTAATTCAACAAACTCGTGAATTAACTGACTGCACCCATATCGTTGTTATTCAAACTGGAAACTTTACACAGCGCGGAGAACCTGCGATTATCGAAAAACATTTGCGTGCGGAAAGTGCCGTTATGTGTGGTGTCGATGCCGTTTTAGAAATGCCTACTGCTTTCGCCACCAGCAATCCCGAAGTTTACGCCAAAGCGGGTGTGCAAATTGCCAATACAATCCCCCATGCCAGTTATTTAGTGTTCGGCGTCGAAGATAACAACTTAGCATTATTAAAACAAATTGCTTATGTCAAAATTAAGCAAAGCCATGAATATGAAAAATACTTGAAGATTCACTTAAAAGCTGGTTTATCCTTAGTGACCGCAGAAGGTGAAGTTATCAAAAAATTATTGCCCAAAATTCCGCCCATGGTGATTACCAAAATTTTAAATGGACCGAATAACATATTAGCGATTGAATACTTGCGCGAACTATACCGTTTGCACAGCGGAATTCAACCCATTTCAGTGGCACGCCACAAAGACAAAAACAGCCAAACAAACACCAGCGCCTTAGCTATCCGTGATGCATACTATGCTAATAATCTATCGGTGGAAGATTGTATCCCCGCGCAAGTTTTACCTTTCTTCATGGAGTCGATTGAAAAACACCCAATTAAAGATATGTTTGAATCTACTATCTTGTTTAACACTTTAAATGAACTTGATGTAAAAAACACTTTTGATGTAACAGCGGATATTGCGCAAATGCTACGCACGCACCGCCCGATTACATACCAACAGTTAACCACCACAAGCCCCAAAGCGCACTACTCAGCCAAACATGTTAAGCGGGTTGCTTTGCACGCAACCTTAGGCGTAACACAAAAAGACATTAACTTTATTTATCAACATAATCATTTACCGTACACCAACTTGTTAGCAATTCGTAGTGATGCCCATGATTTATTTAACGAACTAACTTCCATTCGTCAAACACCCGTCATTGTTCACGGCAACCGTAACAAACCCAGTATGAGCAAGTACTATGTCCGCATGCGCCAAATCGATTACCGCGCTCACAGTCTTTACGAAATTGCATGTCGCCAAAAATTTCCACAACGACCACATTATGTCGTGTTCGACCAAGCCGCCGAACCAATTATTCATGACGAACCGATTAATGTGACAGAAATAGACGAAACCCCAGAAACAACTACCCCAGAACAAGATGCATAATAAAAAACACCAAAGAGTGCGTAAGTTTGAAACTTGCGGAATAATCAACACTCTAACCAAATTGGTTAGGGTGTTTTCTTTTACCTTGTAAAAACATAAAACGGCTACTTCTGCTGTTTGTTGTGCCTGCAAAATTTCTTGTTCATTCAAAGGTAAATTTGCATGACCTTAACTCTTTGAGTCTTTCTTCCATTATTATTTTTGTTTTCATTCCAATCGGTCAACCATATTTGTACAATATGAATCCTACATTATTGCAATATACACAGATTAAATGACAAACAAAAAAGCCAGTTCTTCACTGGCTAATTATTTTAATAAAAATTTATTGCGTAATACCGCCGTCTTTTTCGTCGGCTTTCGTTTTTTGTTTTAATACTTTATTGGCATCTTCTGGTTTGATTGTTACTCTTGTTTTCTTTTCTAATGCTTCGGCTGGTACATTTCCCGCAATTAACCTTTGTTTTTGTTCTTCGGTGAATTTTGTTTTATTTATTTTAAATCTTCCATATAACCTTGCTTCATCTTTATCATTACTCTTACCAGATGGCATCTTCCCATCATGTACTTTAAGCCAATCTATTACATCCGACACAATTTGTTCAATTACTTCTTCTTGTGAAAGAAATACACTTACCGGAACCCCTGCATCAATTAACCTTTGTTTTTGTT
>JAZSRL010000001.1:0-47177 GCA_045538455.1 Clostridia bacterium
TCTTTTCTTTTTTTGTTGAAATATATACAAATTTACAAAGATATGTTATCATAAATATGATTTATTTATTAAAAGGACATACAAATGAAGAGATTTTTAAACATTTTATTTATTATCAGCTTAATATTAGTGCCAATTATTGCTATTGTGTTAGCATTTGTGTTTAAGTTGTCGGACACAGGCTCTTTTATAGGTGGCATTGTAACGTATATTGGTACGGTTATTTTAGGATTTGTTTCTTTAAGACAAAATACTAGATTACATAAATTAGAAAGGTCATCAAAGAAAACAAGAATTCAATTTGATGGAACATTAACATATAAAGTTTCAAGTGTTGCAGATAATTTTGTAGAAAACTCAGAAAAAGCACCAAGCAACTACTTTTTAATAAGCGACAATAAAGATTTTAAAGGTGAAAACTTAATAACATTAAGATTTCCTTTTAAAGTTGATGGGTACAGTTTAAAATATACCATATTAGACTTTGTTCGAATTAATGAAGAAGAGCAAAACGAGCAAGAACTTTTTGTTAACCGAAATGTTAGAACTGAAGTTGTATATTCAGTAAAAGATAAAACTTTCCAATTAGAATTAGCTTTTATTGCAGCAGAATTTAAGAAAATTCAACAATTAATTAAATCAAATGATTTTATTATTTCTTTATATTACCAATTAATAAGTAGTGCAGATGTAAAAACATTATTTGTCACAAAACTTAATTTAGGAAACTTCTTAGAATCTTCATTAGGTAATGATAAATATGAAATGAATAATATTTCGTATTGGGAGGACAATGATGTTTAAATTTAAAAGTAAATTTTCATATTCCACTCGTGGAAGAACTATAGAGCAAAATAACTCTGGCAAAAAAATGCCACCAAAAACTTCAAAATCAAAAGCCCCAACATCAAAGAAAAACTATGGTTTTTCTAAAAAATCTAAATAGAACAAAATAACTTAATCCACCTAGCTCCAATATAGATTTTGGTGCTAGGATTGGATAACGGTCTTCCCGCCAAAAGTAAATAATACGAACTATGTCGGTTTGTTAAAATATCAAGAAGAGAAAACATTGAAAAAGGAATCGTACAAATTTTGTGAAAGGTTTGTACTTTTTTTTATTGCGCGCGGTTTGGATATTCATCGAGAAGTAAGAGTGCCATTTGTTCGGGGGTTTCTTGGCAATTCCGTTCTAGCCATAAACGGCACATTTCTTTAATCCCGGCACCAAAGAAACTGGCGCGGTAAAAAATATTGATGTTGGTTGAAAGTACGGATTTATCACTAACATTTTGGAGTATTTTAGTTTTCGTGTTAGTTTCGGCTAAGGTTGCGTAGGGTATATTTAAGAAAGCTTTATAGAAATCTTGATTGTTTTGTATAAAAGTAAACATCTCGACAAAAGCGGCGTGGGTGCGGCGTTCACCATTTTGGAAAATACTGGCTAAGCTGTTGGCAAACTTTTTTTCAATCTTAATCACAAAATCATTAATATCTTCGTAGTGGCAATAAAAAGTGCTACGGTTAATTTTCGCTTGGTGACATATCTGACTGATAGTAATGTCTTCGTAACGGTGTTTTTTGATGAGTGTTAAAAAAGCATCTTCAATTTTTTTCGTTACTGTTTTATAGCGGGCGTTGTTTTTCGTGTTCATTGTGTTCCTTTTGATTAATCCAACAAACTAATTTTTTTTGTGGTTTTTAAGTTTGTTTCTTGGTTGTGATTTTAAATGTACTTTACTAAACTATTATTATTCAGTCAAGTGTTGGAATAATTAATGCTTGATATTGGGAAAATGAATAGGAGCAATTATGACGAATGCGATTGAAATCAAAGGTTTAAAAAAATCGTTCCGTGGTATGCATGCCTTGCATGGTTTAGATATGACGGTGCCAGTCGGCGCGATTTATGGATTTATTGGCGAAAACGGTAGCGGTAAATCGACAACTGAAAAATTAATTTGTGGGCATTTGGTAAAAGATGCTGGTACGATTAAATTATTTGGCAAAGATTATACTGATTCAGGAATACGCGCACGGGTTGGTGCGTTAATTGAAAATGCTGGTTGTTTTGCAGGGGCGAGTATTTATATGAACTTAAAAATGCAAGCGCTCAATTTGGGCATTAAAAATATTGATGAAGAAATTATGCGTGTTTTGCAAATTGTACGCATGGCCGAACACCGTGATTTGAAATTTAAAAAGTGTTCGTTAGGCATGAAGCAGCGAGTTGGGATTGCCATGGCTTTATTGGGTAATCCAGCGTTATTAATTTTAGATGAACCCATTAATGGTTTAGATACCGATGGTATGAAAATTATGCGTGAAATTTTAACGGATATAGCCAAGGGTGGTGCCACGATTTTGATTTCGTCACATATCTTGGGCGAATTGGAAAAGATTGCGACACATTATGGAATTATCCGTCAAGGTCGAATGGTGCAGGAGTTAACGGCGCAAGCGATGGAAGCCCGCGCACGCGTTTTTGTTTCATTGAAAGTAAAAGACACCGAACAGGCTGTAAATTTATTAAAAAAGCAATATCGTAAAGTCCGCATTGAACAAGGTTATGTCCGTGTTTATGACGAGCAAGATGTGGAAGGGATTGTGAAGTATTTAATGGACCACAAAATTGTACCTAATGAAATTAAGAAGAACAAAGTTGCCTTAGAAGAATATTACATTGAGCTAATGAGTCAAAAGGGGGACTGCTAAGATGGAAAAAATTGAAAACTTGAAATTTGACACACCGAGTTTTGGTAAGCGCATTAAGAGTATGTTGTCCGTTGACTTTTATCGTTTATTGCATACGCCTTTGTTTTATATTTTCTTGGCAATCGCTGCCATTATTCCAGCCATGATTATTGGCACAACTGGTATGGACGGCAGTCAAACTGCGGCTTTATTTACCAATGTATGGCAAGCCATTGCGGTTGAGTCCCCACTTTACATTGTGCAAAACATTGGTCAATACGCCAACATGAATATGGTCTTTATCTTTGGCGGTATCATGGTTTCCATTTTTATCGGGCATGATTACAAGAGTGGTTATGTCAAACAGTTATTTACTACTCATGCCAAGAAACAAGATTATATGATTAGTAAAACGCTGACTTGCGCTTTTGCGATGGCGTGTATGTGTTTCACTTATTTAATCGGTTCTGTTTTGGCGGGATTGTTTGTTGGTTTGTCTTTTGCTGTAAATGTTGGCTCGCTCATCTGTGCATTATTAGGGAAAATTATTATGAGTTTGGGGTGGGCAAGTTTGTATGTTTTCTTGAACATTATTTTCCGTAAAAGCTTTTGGATTTCGATTGTTTCGTCATTCTTTTTGGGAACTGGGATTATCATTATTGGTGCAGCGGCAATTTTAGGTAATTCGGTAATTTTAAATATTTTCTTGTATGGCTCGTCTGTATATGCGTGTTTATCCAGTAATTTCTTATCTGTCATAATTTGTGCAATCTGCTCTTTCGTTTGGACTGTAATTTATAATTGGCTGGGTACTTATATTCTCAACAAGAGTGATGTGTATTAAAAGGGGAAACAATGAACGCGATTGAAATAAGAAATTTATGTAAGAATTTTGGCGAAAAGCAAGCTTTAAAAAGTTTAAATTTAACAGTACCAATGGGCGCGATTTATGGCTTTATTGGTGAGAATGGAAGTGGTAAATCTACGACGGAAAAAATTATTTGCGGCTTAATTCATCCAACCAGTGGGGAAATTAAATTGTATGGTCGTGATTATCGCGATGCTGATGTACGGGCAACGATGGGTGTTTTGATTGAAGCTCCGGGTTGTTTCCCAAATTTGACAGTGTGGAACAATTTAATGATTCAAGCCAAAAATTTATCTCTACCGAATAAAGCTGATGCGGTGCGTAAGGTCTTGACTTTGGTGCGCATGGAAGGTGCGGCAAGTAACAAATACAAAAACTGTTCACTAGGAATGAAACAACGGATTGGCATTGCGATGGCGTTGTTGGGGAACCCCAAATTATTGGTTTTGGACGAACCAATTAACGGCTTAGATGCGGACGGTATGCGTATTATGCGTGAAGTGCTGACTGATATCGCCAAGACTGGTGCAACCGTATTAATTTCTTCACACATCTTGGGCGAACTGGAAAAAGTGGCGACACACTATGGAATTATCCGTGATGGGAAAATGATTGTTGAAATGACAGCAGCCGAATTGGAAAGCAGTTGTCCGACTTTCGTTGCGATTCAAACGAAAGATTTATCAAGCGCCAAAGACATACTCGACAAAAAATTTAAGAAGGTTTTATATGATGAAGAAAAAACTTGTTTGCGTATTTATGATGCCGAAAAAGCCGAAGATGTTGTGCAGTACTTATATGAACATGGCATTATTGTGAATGAATTAAAGACGGATAAAATTGGTTTGGAAGAATATTACATTAATTTAATGACACGCAAGGAGGTAAAATCAAATGGAAATTAATTTCCCAAAAAATAATTTTAGAAAACGCTTATCCAGTATGCTTGGTGTAGATTTACGCCGCATGTTTACATCGCCTTTGTTTTACATTATGGCGGGTGTTGCTTTTGTAATGCCAATATTGATTTTAGTGATGACGACAATGATGGACGGAACTGTGTCCGTTAATCCCCAAACAGGAGTAGAAACAGTAATTGAAGGTTTTGATAATGTTTGGCAAATTATCGGTGCAGTTAGCGGCGGTAGTGCGCAAGCCATGAGCATGGATATCACCAGTATGTGTAACATTAATTTGATTTTCTTTATTGTGGCGGTTTTTGTTTGCTTGTTTGTCGGTGAAGACTTCCGCAGCGATTATGCAAAAAATTTATTTACTGTACGCAGTAAAAAGGGCGATTATATTCTTTCTAAATCGATTGTTTGTTTGATTGCCGGTGCCAGCATGATAATTACTTTTTTCTTGGGTGCTTTAATTGGTGGTGCTTTTGCGGGGTTGCCTTTTAGTTTAGAAGGTGCCACAGCGGTTAATGTAGTTATGTGTTTGCTATCCAAAATTTTGTTGATAGGAATATTTACCGCAATCTATATTTTGGCGAGTGTCATTGCAAAACAAAGATTGTGGTTATCAATGTTAGTTTCGTTTGGTATTGGTATGTTAATGTTTATGATGGTTCCGATAATTACACCGTTAAATAGCACAATCGTCAATGTCTTAATGTGTCTTGCTGGTTCGCTTTTATTTAGTTTCGGAATTGGCTGGGGTAGTAAAGCAATTTTAGATAAAACAAGTTTGGTATAATTAAAACATGAATTGGAAAAAGTTTGGGTTAAGTTTGTTGTATCCGCATTTGGCAGTAATTATTTGTTTACTGCCAATTTCTGTTACTGTGTTAGTGTTGGCTTTGGTTTATTTGAACCCAGAATCAATCTGGGCAATCATGGCTTATTTATTGGCTTTTTATGTTTTACTGGTAATTTGTTTGCGTGTGCCGCGCATAATAAAATTTTTCCAAATCTTAAAACAAAATAATAAATATTTGCAGAAATGGTTTTCGGATGTGCACTTACGCATGAATATTTCTTTGTATAGTGCCTTAATATGGAACATAATTTTTGCTATTTTCCAATTAGTCTTGGGATTTTACTATCGTTCTTTTTGGTTTATCTCAATGTTTGTTTACTATGTAATACTGGGAGTGATGAGATTTTTCTTGTTGAACTATACGCGTAACTATCAAGCAAATGAAGTCAAACAGCTGGAAAACAAAAAATACTTACTTTGTGGTTGGTTGTTATTGGTGATGAATGTGGCACTAGCGGTAATTGTTACTTTTGTAATTTTATTAAACCAAATATTTCAACATCACATGATTATCACAATTGCTTTGGCATCATTTACTTTTCTTACTTTTACTTTTTCAATCATTAATTTAGTACACTATCGTAAATATCGTAGTCCTGTTTATTCTGCCGCCAAAAGCATTTCATTAATTGCGGCGTGTGTATCAATGTTAACTTTGGAAACAACTATGTTAGCAACCTTTGGTGCCACGGAAAGTTTGTTGTTCAAAAAAATTATCTTGGCGGCAACTGGTGCAGTGGTGATTGGGTTTGCCATCGTTATGTCATTGATAATGATTATCAAAGGGTATAAGCAATTAAAAATTAATACAACGGCTGGCAGATAAGGTTTTTTTATAACAAAAAAGCCCTGTTTGACAGGACTTTTTTTTGAAAGATTGCATTTTGTTTTAGCGGGTTAATTCCGGTTCGGGAGCTTGTTCCGGTTCTGCGTGCCAACCTTGTACGGTTAAGAAGCGTTTTTGGAATCCCAACTTGGTGTACAATGGTACATTGACAGTGTGGCCGTCCATGGTATCCAAGAAAACATGTTTAGCTCCTAATTTTTTTGCATAAGTGTTGAAGTGTTGTACTAGCAAACTGCAAACGCCCATTTGGCGGAATTCTGGGTCAGTCCCAATGTCGTTAATGTAAGCATGTTCACCGTCTGTACCGCCCAACAAGAAACCAGCGATTGCACCAGTTTTATTGTGGCGTGCTAAGAAAGTTACAACATCTACATCTTTAGCTTTTGTTGATAAAATCTTTTTGGTGTAGTTCAATGTATCAATGTCGCTCGCATAGACGCTGTTAACACCATTGATTGAGCGGTCATAAACATGGGCAAAATCGCCAGCATCATTAATTGTTGCGCGTTCAATGTGAAATTCGCCAGCGTTACGCTTTGCGGTTTCCCCAAAATTAAAGTTTTTGTTGCCGTCTTCATTAACTAAATCTTGACCCATCCAAATTTCGTTCCAAACATCAAAGCCATTCTTTTCTGTAAATAATTTTTGAGCTGTTTTGGCAAACGGGTCATCGTAGTCACCACCATAAGGTGAACTCAACACAAAAACTGGTTGGTGACCTTTGATTCCAGTTTCTTCATGAACTTCGTTTACAACTTTAGTAATATCTTCTATTGTCAATTCTTTAGAATCTGTTTTTTTAATGTCTGAAATAATGCGATAGTCATCATCAGCACCATCGTATCGCGTATACTTACAATCACCTATCAGCTTGTCAGAATGACCAGTAAAGAAAGTGTGTACCAAAAATTTGTCCTTGATAAAATCGCGATAAACTTTCATAAGTTCACTTTGTTTTTCAGGACGAATAATAAAGAAAGATTTTTTTGTAATATCATTTTTTTTCATAATAAATTATAACATGCGAGATTAAGTGAAGTAAATATTCCTAGTAAAAGTTTTTATATTTTTTTTGTGGGGAAATGTTTTGTGAAAAAACAAAAAAAATGTTATCCTATGCGTAGGTAAAATTATGGAACAAGAAATTGAACAATTTTTTCAAGAGCTTGCGGAAAATGACAGAAAAGTGCAAGCCGAAATGTACACAAAAAACAGTGATGAATTAAATGCGGAATTTATTGATTTTGTAAACAAGAATCAATGTAAAATTGACGAAGGTGATAGCGATGGAAAATAAACCTTTATATGTTGCGGTTGATTCGGATGCGTTGCGTCATCTTGCATACCTTCATATGTTAAAGAAAAAATATAAGTATATCGAAAGACATCAAATTAATGACCCTCTCTTGGCGAAAGATTTGAATTATTACATTCGCATTTATCAAAGTTTAAACAATGATGAACTCCGCTTGAAAATTCTCGAACCAGTCTTTCACGAAAGCAAGCATTCTCAAAATCTATTAGAATTCATGAAAGAGTGTTGCTATTTCCCTGATGTGAATTCTGAAAAATATACTGCCAAAAGAAAAGCTGCGGACGAGTTGGCATATGCTTATTGTGAGTCACACATTTATGAAGGAGAACATTATGATTCGCCAATGAAAAAAGTTTATATGGCGGCTGTCGGTCAAGAAGTTCCAACTAATGATAGTTTTATTATGGCGTGGTCAACAATGGAGCGTTGTTGTTTGTTAACCGGAAATAAAAAAGATTTTATCTTTAATGAAAAACAAGATTCTTGGAATAAGGACCGCTTACAAGGTATCTGTCGCGTTAATCATTTAATGGGTTATTATGCTGAAGAAAATGGGAATGTTTATACACCAAAACCCATTACTGTGCCTATTTTAGCTGGTGCATTGAAAAATAAAGACAATTTTAAACTTTTTGACCAAAGCGAAAACGAAGAAATGGTCGAAGGAAGAACAATTTTGTAAACCTTGCGGATTAAATTTTTTTTGACTAGTGCAAGTTCTTCATGTTAAAATTAAATAGATAAACAAAGGAGGTTT
The DNA here is from genome assembly GCA_045538455.1 of Clostridia bacterium. GTDB lineage: Bacteria > Bacillota > Clostridia > Christensenellales > UBA1242 > RGIG8050. The sequence continues at coordinate 8,246 of JAZSRL010000001.1, forward strand.
TAAGAATGAGTAAAAATAACTCAGGTTGGGAAAAGGTGTTGGATATCTTAGGTGAAATTTTGGCGGTCTTAACAATCGTACTTTACGCTGTTTTGATCATCAATGCGAACTGGGCGTTTATCCCAGAGGGTACATTCTTTAACATCTTAATGGTGATTAAGAATTATGCCGCACTTGCTGTCGTAGTTATTGTTGGCTTCGAGGCAGTGGTAAAACGCACATTTATAACCAAACTTGCTTTCTTGATTTTGTTAGCCATTATCGTTCTTTTCCACTTCTTCCCAGGTACATGGGCAAACATTACTCAATTGTTTTAATTGATGTTGAGTTAACAAAAGAAAAGCCTAATCCGTTATGGGTTAGGTTTTTTTATACTTGAAATACAAATAAAACTTTGTTATACTTGGGCTTAGTAATTTAAGGAGATAAAAAATGTATCATCAATGGTTTCATACAAAAGAATATGGAGATAAAGAAAAAGCATTAATTGAAGCGATTAAGGCTTTGGGTTCGGATAAGAATGCTTATGGCGAACAGGCAGATTATGACGAAAAAATGTTAAAATTGAAAGAAAAGTTTATGGAGTATCAATTGTTCTGTGAGAATGGTCATAACGAAGAAATGAAAATTGCCGAAAAGAAAAAATTTGAGTTTCTAAATTCGCAAAAAGACGATCGAGAAATTTAATTGTAAAAATTAACAAAATCTAACTTGGACTTCACGGGTTAGGTTTTTGTTTGGTAATATTTTGAAAATATGTTATTTGTTATACAACAATGGAAAAAGTAGCACGGAAGCAATGGGTAAAAAAGGCCTTATTAACATCTGGTAAAATTTTAGCAAGTTTTTCTTTGTTGGTACTTATATATATATATATATATTGGTTTGCAAACAATGTGTTTGCCAAGTGGAAAAGGAATAGTTAGTTTATTATTCGTTTACTTTGCCTATTTAGTGCCTTTTATTTGTTTGGGAATTTGGGTGATTATTAAACACGGTAAATCTCGAACGATATTGAAAGTATTATTTTTATTTGGGATATCTTATATTTTACGGATTTTATTAGCCGATTTTATTTCTATTGATTATCATTGGTTCTTGTCGCAATGGGTCAATCAATATCGGGGGATGTCAATTAGACAATGTTTTGCTAGGCAAGTTGGAAATTATACTCCTTTTTACAACTATTTTTTAATTTTATTTAGTCGGCTGCCAATCTATGACCTATATTTAATTAAAATACTATCATTTTATTTTGAAGTATTAACGGCAATTTTTGTTATGAAATTGATTGCTAAAATAAAAGGAACACAAGTTAATCCTTTACATTTGGCAATAACCTTAATCTTACTAATTCCGTTATTAAATAGCAGTCAATGGGGACAGTGCGATGCAATTTATACTTTTTTCGCGGTGGCAGGGATTTATTATGCGATTAATCGACAATCATTATTGTGTTTTATTATGATGGGTTTTGGACTTGCAATTAAAATGCAAATACTGTTTATTTGTCCAGTAGTTTTAATTTTGTTAATTTGTCGAAATTCAAAAGGTGAAAAATATTTATTATGGAAACATATTTGGTTAGCGCCGTTAGTTTTTAGCCTAATTAATCTAGGGCCATTTTTATTTGGAGGTTCTCTTTTCCGCGTAATTGATGTGTATATTAATCAAATATTTGTGGGAAATCCGGGAGAAGCTCTGTGTGTAAATTGTGCAAATGCTTTTTTATGGTTAAGCAGAATTAAACAATCAAGCCTTTTATATCCCATTTTATCATTTGTATTTGTTGGGATTGTAGCTCTATTGTTAACTGTTATTATTATTTCAATAATCAAATTGATGAAAGATCGTCTAGAAAATATAGATGTACTCATGCTTGCAGTATTTATACCATTAATTGAAGTTTTTTTTCTGCCTAAAATGCATGACCGATTTTTTTATATTGCAGAAATTTTTATGTTTATTTATTTAATGGTTTCAAGTAATCAAGGGTTGATCAGACCTGCTTATTTAGCTTTAGAACTTGGTGTTTTAATCACCTATATGGCGTTTTTACAATTTGTAAATTTTTGGATTTGGTGGTTAGCAAATCTGTTTACTGGTTTTAGTGTAATTATAATGCTTGTGATATTTTTTCGTACTTTGAAAAATAAACCTTTAAAAATCAAACCTGACTTGTCATTGCATGAAATCTGACCACGCATCGCTTATATATTTTTTGTAGTTTTTTATGTTAACTCCATTGGGTTTGATAGTATCTAAATCTTGCCAGCGAATTGGCATAGAAATGGTGGCGCCGTTGCGGGCGCGTAAGGAATAGGGGGCGACACAGCTGGCGTTCTTGCTATTACGCAGGTAATCAATAAAGATTTTTTCTTTGCGCTCGGCTTTGCGAATGTTGGTCGTAAAAATTTGCGGCCAAGTCTTTTCCGCTAGTTGTGCAATTTGTTCCGCATAGTCATTAAACTTTTGCCAGTTCATCGTTTTCTTAAATGGCACTACAATGTGGTAACCTTTGCCGCCACTGGTTTTTAAGTAAGCAGTTAAATTGAGCTGGTCCAGCAGTGATTTTAATTTACGGACGGCATCTCTTAATTGTTTTAAGGTGACTTTGTCGTCTGGGTCCAAATCAAAAATCATCATGTCGGGGCGGTGAAAAGTTTGGACTTGGCTGCTGCCGACATGGAATTCTAATGTCCCCATTTGGACTTGATAAATGAGTTGTGTGGTAGTCTCCAAATAAAAATAAATTTCTTTGTTAACCGTTTTGGTTTTGACCATGTGTTTATCCGTGGTAGGGTGTTTTTTAAAAAAAGAGTGATTAATATTATCATGACAGCGGATAGCGGTTAACAAACGGTTTGCAATGTACGGCATCATCAGTGGGGCTACCGCAATGTAATATTGGATTATATCCAGTTTGGTAATTTTGTTTTGCGGGTAGAGTATTTTTTGCGGGTTAGATATTTGTATCGTTTCCATTTTGCTCCAATTTGATGTCTTGGGGTTTTTTGTCCGTGCGTAAACCAATAAAGCTGGGTTGTCGCAGAAGTTTATCTTTGGTTAATTCGGCATATTGAATTTCGGCCACAAATTGTGGTTGCAGCCAAATAATATTTTTGTTGTCAGTTTTAAATAGTTTCAGCGGACATTTATCTGTGCGGGCGGCTTGTAATGTTGCCACCAATTCTTCTTTGTTTTTTTCGGTGAATCCTGTGCCGACTTTGCCGACATAGGTTAACTGTTTGCCGGCATAATAACCCAATAGCAAAGCACTTAACACTTTGTTTTGGGCGGTTGTCGTGTAGCCGATAATCACAAATTCCTGCCGGTGATAACATTTAATTTTCAGCCAATCATCCGCACGCGTACCCGTATAGATTGATTTTTTGCGTTTCGCGATAATGCCTTCCAGTTCGTGCGCTTTGGCAAAAGCCAGCGTTTTGGGACCGTTGGTGGTGTGGCCCGCGTACATCAAATTGTTCGTTGCATCAGTTAATAAATTAGCTAATTTAGTTTTGCGTTCAATTAATGGTTCGCTGCGTAAGTCTTTACCGTTCCAAGCCAGTAAGTCAAACACGCAATAGTAGAGTTGCTGTTTTCCAGACTTTAAACTGTTTTGCAGCAATCCAAAGTCACTGCGGCCCGTGGGGTCCAAGCAAACGACTTCGCCGTCCAGTACGCAAGAGTGACAAGGTAATTGGCTTAAACTTTGGGCAATGGTTGCCAGTTTGGCATTATAGTCTTGTCCATTACGCGTGAGCAGTTTAACTTTCTGCTTTTCGACATAAGCCACGATACGGTAGCCATCATATTTAATTTCGTAAATCCAATCTCTGCCCGTGGGCAGTTTTGCGGCGAGTGTTGCCAGTTGTACGGAAGTAGTATGAAACGGTAGTGTCTTTTTGGTAATCGGAATTTTGGTGTTCGCAAATTCATCATGCATTTTGACGGCAAACCAGTGGTTGTTTTGGAAGCGCATTAATGACCAAGCACCTTGCAGTTTTTTGCCGTGTAATATGAATTTAAGGTGACCCTTTTTTAAACCGGAAGTAAAGTCTTTGATGGGAGTGTAGGTTCCATTATCAAAGATTTCCACCGTACCTGCGCCGTAGTTACCTTTGGGAATTATCCCAGAAAATTGCGCATAGTCTATGGGGTGGTCTTCCACTTGTACCGCCAAGCGTTTATCTTTGGGATTATTGGAAAGGCCTTTGGGAACCGCCCAACTTAACAGGATACCGTTATATTCCAAGCGCAAGTCGTAATGTTTGGCGCGAGCTTCGTGGTATTGAATGACAAATCGTGGCGCCTTGGTTTTGGTTTTTGTGACCTTGCCTTTGGGTTCGCGTGTGTCGGTGAAGTTGCGTTTTTTGTGGTATTCGGCTAATCCCATTATTGCGCCTTCCGTTTCGGTTTTTCCGTTTTTAAACTTTTTTGTAACGCTTCCATCAAGTTAATGATTTGTACTTCGCTTTGGTCTTGTTTTGCTTCCACAATGTCATTGCCGGCAATTTTGCGCTTGATAGCTTTTTGTAACCGCAAGTGATATTCGTCTTTAAACTTTTCAGGTTCAAAACTTTTTGTCATCTGCGTGATTAAATTTTTAGCTAAATCCAGTTCTTGCTTAGCAAGTTTAATCTTGGCAACGGCGGGTGCAGTTTGTACTTCGTTGTGAAAGTATAGTGTATTGATCAGCATGGTTCCATTCCTGACGCGCAATAAAATTAAAGTTTCTTTGGTGCCTAAAACTGTTTTGGCAATGCCGGCTTTGCGTTCACTTTCCATGGCTTTTAATAATACTTGATAAGCTTTGTCGGCACCTGACGGTGTGACATAATAAGCTTTGTCAAAATAGATGGGGTCCACTTCGTCCAAATTGACAAATTGTTCAATGGTAATGTTTTTGTCTTTGGGGGTTTTAATCTTTTCAAAGTCTTCGTCAGTGAAAATAACATACTTGCCTTTTTCGTATTGGTATCCCTTGACAATGTCTTCGTTTTTGACTTCTTTGTTGTTGCAACTCACACAAGTCTTTTTGTATTTGATACGCGATTTGGTTTTGCGTTCTAACATATTGAAACCAATGTCATGTTCTTTAATACACAGTGATAGCGTAATCGGAATGTAAACCAACCCAAAAGTAATCGCACCTTTATAAGAATAAGCCATATATCATATCATTCGCTAAAACTGTGATTTTTATGTTGTCGTAAACAACTTAAAAAAGATATACCAAAATAAACTTCTTTGTTACACTGCGGTAATGGGGACTGCAAAGTAACCTTAATCAAAAGGAGCAAAGAATGATTAAAAATCGTACGACACAGTTAGTTTATCTCTCAATGGCGTGTGCGGTAGGCATGATTGCTGTGCTGGCTAGTGTCGGATTGTTTGACGGAGCTTTCCGTTGGGATTTCTATATTCACTTCACTAATTTAAGTAACTACCTTTGTTTCGGTGTTTTGATTGCCGAATTAGTTTCGGTTATCAAACGCAAAGGAGATGATTACATTGCAACTTTACCGCGTTTGAAATTTGTGGGCTTGTTAGCAATTTTATTGACTTTCTTTGTTTATAATCTTGTATTGGCACCAACCAAACCGGCTTCCATTAACTTCTCGATTTTTAGTATCTCTTTACATGTATTAATGCCGCTTTTGTATGTATTTGACTGGGTCTTGTTTTACGACCGCAGAGCCAGTTGGAAGTATCCATTAATGACGGTGATTTTCCCTCTTGCCTATGTTGCTTTTGTTTTTATCCATGCCGCTTGTTTTGGATTTAACAGTAGTCTCATGAACTTTGCTGGTACAGGACCACACATTTATCCTTACTTCTTTTTGAATATTGATAATTTGGGCGTAGGCGGTGTTATAATGTGGATTGTGATTTTGGCGGTTGCGTTCATGGCACTGGGCTACCTGATGTACGGCGTCGACAAATTAATTTTGAAACGCCGCAATAAACGAACTCAAATCGCGGCCGAACCAAAACAATAAAGAGCCGAATAAAAAACTTTTGGTGAGAATTTTTTCACCATGGTATAATACTTTATTCAAGTAGAACAAACTTAACATAGGGGGTTGTTTTATGGAATCCAAAGAAATTATTTCGCCGATGGCACCGGCACATATATTGCGGCAAGCCCATGTCGACCGTTTCACCAATATCTTTTTCAACATGGCGGTTACGATGAGTTGTTTGATTTTGGTGGCTTTGTTGTCCAGTATTTTGGGGCCGGTTCTTTATCTTTTTGCGGTTGTCGTTTTATTTTTGGTCATGGGTTGCATGGTGGTATTTACCATGGGAACTGTGTTTGTCATTCCTGGTAATCCTATCGCCAAGGTTTGGGGAGTTTTGCAAAAAGTAATTAAGGGTGGAGACTCGATTACAAATATCGCTCAAATCTGTTTAAATGCGACCAAATGGTTGGCGTTGGCGGCAATTATTGCTTCTGTAGTTGGCATTGCTATCTTAACTCTTAGCAAGAAACCGTCTAAAGTTGGTAGAATCGTGTTGTTGTCAATTTTGATTGTTTTAAATGCGGCGGTGTTTGCTTTCCAAATTGTGACAGGAGGTATGCAATAATGGCGCAACTAAACTTAGAATTTGTGGGGTTGAAATCTTTAGAAGGTCATGTGACAGTAGACGGCAAGTTCATTAAATTGAAAAAGGTCAACCAAAAGTATGTTTGCAACATTGAGACGACTCAGCCGCAAGCCGAAGTTGTGATTTATCAATCGCACTCGTACACAGGCAAGCATTGGCTTTTGTTGAATTTGTTTTATTTTCTGCTTAGCGTATTCGGCTTGTTTGATGTGCGTCATGGTAAGCGTTGTTTAGTGCAAGATGCGCGTTTCAAAATTGATGTTGCCCAAGATGCTAATCTTATCATATGCCGCGAAAACTTTGTCGACGGCGGCGCATTCGTGCGTACCGAAACCACTGCGCAAGTCGAAACCATCTGCAACCAACAATACTACGACAAAGTCGGCAAGAAACGCGCAGCCGTTATGAAAAAAGTTAAATTGGCTGTGGCAGTGTTGGCTGTGATTGCCGCAACTGTTGTCGTAGTGATGTTATAAAAAAAGGGGGAAAAGAATACATGAAAGTCTTTATTAAAAACAAATTAATTTCAATTGGCGGTGGGTCAACCGTTTTAAACGAAAACCAAGAACCTATCTTCAATGTCAAAGGTAAGGTTTTCACCTTTACCAAAAAGAAAAGAATTTACGATATGCAAGGCAATTTGCTTTTTACTGTGCGCAACCGTTTTTGGAACAGCTTTGCCGATAAGGTTTTCGTTTACGATGCAGAAGGTTCTCATGTCGCGACCATTAAGAAAAATCGTTGGAGTGTAAACTGTGATTATGAAATTTTAGATACCGCCGATGAAATGTCAATTGACGGTAAATTTTTTAGCTTGCATAGCCGCATCATGAAAAATGGACAAGCGGTGGCGACTATCTCGCGTGAGTTTACTTTGGTGCGTGATGCGTTTACTTTGGAAGCCGAAGAAAAAGACATTCCGTTCTTTACGGCTTTGGTTATCGCCTTGGATAATATGCGTGATAAAAAAACAAAAACAAATTAATCGTATCTCATTTAAATTGTGGGGGCCGCCAAGGGTGGTCCTTTTTGTTTGGACCAATTAAAATCAAATGTTAAACTAAACTATGGAAGTTATTGTTGGTCGAGTTTATAAACATTACAAAGGCGATTATTACTTAGTCGAAAATTTTGCAACGCATACCGAAAATGGCGAGCGTTTAGTTATTTATCGCGCTCTATATGGCGATGGACAGGTGTATGCGCGTCCGTATACGCTGTTTGTTGAACGCGTGCATCAAAATGGGCAAGAGTTCCGCTTTCAATTACAAGACATTACCAGCGTAGTGGCACGCTAAAAGCGTTGGTGTTTTTTTTGTTGTTGTGCTATTGTTAAAACATGGGTGTGGTTTTAGAGTATCAGCATGTCAATAAAAGCTTTGGCGAAAAGCAAGTTTTGAAAGACATAAACTTACAAATTCAATCTAATAAGATTGTGGGGTTGTTGGGTAAAAACGGCAGCGGCAAATCCACTTTATTTAAATTGGCAAACGAATTGTTGACCGTGACCAGTGGGAAAATTTTAGTGGACGGCAAACCATTGGGTGTTGCCAGCAAGCAAGTTATTTCTTATTTACCCGAACGCACATACTTTGACCCTGGCTTAAAGGTGAGTGATACCATAAAGCTTTTTGCAACTTTTTATGCGGACTTTGACCAAGCCAAAGCCGAAAGTTTATTGTTGGATTTACAATTAGATAAAAATATGCGTTTATCCAAAATGAGCAAAGGTATGAAGGAAAAAGTGCAACTTGTTTTGGTAATGAGTCGCAAAGCTAAGATTTACATCTTAGACGAACCTTTGGGTGGTGTCGACCCAGCCAGCCGTGATTACATATTAAACACGATTTTGAAGCACTTTGACAAAAATGCGACTTTGTTAATTTCGACTCACATGATTGCAGATATCGAAAAAATTTTAGACGAAGTTATTTTCATTGAAAACGGAGCAATTATTTTACATGAAGCAGCGGCGACCTTGCGCGAAAAAGAAAAAGCCACGATTGATGAAATCTTTAGGAGGAAATTTTATGTTCGGTAAGCTGTTAAAAAAAGACTTATCACGCAATATGCGTTGGTTGTGGATTTTATTTGTTGCGACATTGGGTATCGCTATCCTTGGTCGCGGTTGCAAAGAATTAGGCGCCAGCATTTTGCTGTTTAAAATTTTGGGTATTTTTTTGGATTCGGTTTTTTACTCATTGTTAGTAAATGTGGTTTTGCAGCCCTTCCTGCGTAACTTTCTTAACTTTACTAAATCTTTGTATGGTGACGAATCTTACTTAACACACACTTTACCAGTTACCAAAAATCAAATCATCAATGCTAAATTTGTGACTGCTTTGATTGAAATGACTTTGGGCTTCTCGGTCCTGGTGGTTTCTTTATTAATCATGTTTTGGACGCCAACCATGTTCGACAGCTTGGCACTGTTATTGTCTTTTGTAATTGTTGGTCAGTTTTCAATTGGCGGGCTGTTTGTCTTGTTTGTGACTTTGGTCGTGGTCGAGTTTGTTATGTTTTTATCAATTATTTTCTTTTCCATTGTGGTGGCTTACCGCGCGAAAGAAAAACGCGTTTTGAAAACTTTCTTGTTAACAGCAGGTATGGCATTTGCTTCTATTATTGTTTTATTTATCGTAATCCTCATTGTCTTAACTCTTAATGGTGTGGCTTTAACCAGCGCGACCATGACTTTGACCAGTACCGCTTTGTACAGCGTTTTGGTGACGGGCCTTGTGGTTTATAGTGCAATTAGCGTTTTGTTTTATGGTTTGGCAAAAAAGATTTTCAATCGCGGCGTCAATGTTGACTAAAATTTTTGTTTGTAAAAATACGGTTGCGGCTTAAACTAACACAGAGGTGAACTAATGAAAAAAATTGCAGCAGCTTTAATTTGTTCTTTGATGGTCATGTTTGTTTTAGTTGGATGTACACCAAGTAACCCAAATACACCAAGCAACCCACAACCCGAACAACCAGCCGCAATTAAAAATGTCATTATGATGATTGGGGACGGGTTCGGCCCGAATCATTTAGCCAATGCAAAAAAATATTTTGGCATTGACGAATTCGTTTACGAAGATGATTATATCTGTGATGTTACAACATATTCCAAAGATAGCAATGAGGAATGGGCTACCGACAGTGCGGCATCGGCCAGTGCGTTGGCAACAGGTAAGAAACACAACAACGGTGAAGTAAGTCGTCACGAAGGTGAAGACATTCAATCCATTATGGAAATTGCACAAGCACACGGGAAAAAGACCGGAATTATGACTTCGGATACTTTGCACGGGGCAACACCAGGTGCTTACTCTGCGCATACCAACAGTCGTGAAAATAAAGCCGAAATTGTGGCGGACCAAATTCAAAGTGGTATTGACATTATGGTTGGTTCGGCAGCCGAAGAATATACAAACGCACGACAAGAATTTATCAATGCAGGGTACAATTATATTGATAATGTAGCAGCGTTTGATAGTTTAAATCCTAACCAAAAATATCTTGGCAATGTTCCGGCTTTGTATGCCAACAATCAAGATTATATTAATTATCCAGCTTTGATTACTAAGGTTTTGAACTACCTTGATAACGAAGATGGTTTTTTCTTAATGATTGAAAATGGCTTAATTGATAGTTATAGCCATGGTAATAATTTTGTGAGCGCCATGGAAGAAGTTGTTTACTTTGAAGCAATGATTAAAGCTGTTTATGCATTCTGCGAAGGGCGTGATGATACGGTTGTGCTTATCACATCTGACCATGAAACTGGTAATTTGGCTTTAGCCGAAGAGGAAGATATTAGCCAATGGGAAGATTCAAAATTGAATGCTTTGTATGGGTGGGACCGTCATTCTAATATGAATGTCAAATTGTTTATCCGTTTTGCTTCATTGGAAGATGCAAAGATTTACAAAGAAATGATTGATAATATTGATATTTTCACACTTTGCCAAAAATTGGTAGTGGACGAATCATTTGATTATACAGTTATCCAACAAGCTGCTTAAATATGATAATTCTTTCTTTCATCAAAGTTTGTCAAAAAATGACAAACTTTTTGTGTTTTTGTTGCAGTGAAGTATTGACATTTGGATAGGCGGAAACTAATATAGATAGATATGTTTGAAAAGAAGTTGTCAAAGTTTAATCACACCGGATGTCTTAAAGCTGATTTCAATCTTATTGTTGATCATTTTGACAAGATTTTTCATATTTCACCGGAAGCCGTGACCAGTTTGTGTAACTTCTTAAAAGAACAAAATTTTGAAAATAATTTATCTTACAATTTTACCTATGGAGAACCGACTATAAAAAATGCCACGCGTAATCATGCCTTAATAGAGGATTTAAGAAAAGAATTAGATAAAATTAAAGAGAAGCAAAATTACAGTGTGGAAAATTTACCCTTTAATTATAAAAATTTGCATTGGTTAGCTCATTATATTTTACGGGTGGTTAAAAGTATTGAACCCAAAACGCGTTTAACTGTGGAGCGCATTAAACGGTTCTTACCAAATTCTCCCCAATATGCTCAAGCTGTTAATCAATTTGAGAAGCAATTAACGCAAGCATTGGTAAACTCAGGAATGGAAGAATTTCAAAACGCGGAAATTTTATTAAAACCCAGAAGTCATGGAGTTAATGAGTATGAAGAAATTTTCCGCAGTAAAATTATTTACGCCATGGATTTACTTGGCGCCGACCTGCACACAGCAGAATTAACTTTGGAAGAAAATGCAGGATTGTGGCGCCGCCAAACAATGACACGGGCTTTTGATGAATATCTCTATCCGACATCTCAAGAACCAAGTGACCCTATGCTAAAACAACAGTGGCATCAGTTACATGATAAGCATTTAGCAGCATATTTACGCAGTAAAGAGGCAATTTATTACGACACTTATTCCAGTATTATTAATGAGGCGGGTACAGCAACGGATAATATGCGCATTGGTTGTTTTGGTTCGGTACATGCCAGTCAAGATTTAATTCGTTACAGCCAAGAACGCAATCAGTTATTAAAAGATAATAAATCAAGTTTAGAACATGTAAGTTTATTACATAATATTGAAAAATAAATTATCAATACTAAAGGAAAATATGAAAACTACAATTGAAAATTTTAAAAAATATAGACACATTAAAAAAATTGAAAAATTAAGGTCTTTAAAAAAACTGAAAATAGAAAAAGAAACCGCACCACGAGTGATAAGGGAAGGTAATTTATATGCCTTACTTGATGCCGACCGTGATTTAATCAAAGAACCCAGCGACTTACACGAACTTATTCTTTTGTATCAATATTTACCTGTAATTTTCCCCAATGACCGCGTCATTTTGTCTGAAATAATTAACAGTGAGCGAGTAAGAAACGCGTCTTTACAAGAGACAACGGCTCCCTTTGTTAATTTTTTGGCGTACAGAATTAGTTCAAACGAATGGCTAGTTAATTATATCCAAAAAGTTTTACAGACAAGAGTGCCGCAAGAAAACATTAAAACCAGTGTTATTAAAAGATTTGTCGAACAATCAGTTAATTTTGCAGCAGCGCGTGATGATTTTAAACAAAGATACATTCGCCTAAATATTACAGAGCAAATGAAATATGGTAAGGTTGAAAATCGATTACCATTAGATCACGGCTATTTTTATTTCACTAAATATGATGATTGTGACAAAATTTTTCGTGAGCACTTACGCTGTAGCATGATAGTGCGTGGATTGGATTATCAAACTGTCCAATTAGGGATTGAAGCTAATGCAAATCTTTGGCGTGATCAAGTAATGAATCAAGCGTTTGAAAATAAGTTCAATCTATACTTGGCTATGATTGGTGCAAAAAATTTAGGTAAACGCAAAATTGATCGTAAAGTTTTCTGTATGTTGAAGCAAATTTATCGAGAAAATTGGAAAAAAATTCGTATGCATGAATACTATCAACTTCATCATGAATTCATTGATAAGTTAGGTTTAGCAACAAGGGATATGAAATTATCGCCTAAAAAAATTCAACGCATAAAACAGCAAAATGCAAATTTGCGTAACTTGTTGAGATCTGTAGTGAAACCAGATTATGCAAAACACGAACAGAATGAGTGTATAAAATAATCGTGTCTCTTGACCTTCGATGATTTCATCTATATAATAATCTATTATGAAATTACACAAATTGTCTCATTTTTTTAATAAGACAAATAAAAAGGACCAAGAGTGGCAACAGCTTGTCGAACAGTCAATTGAGCATATCAGTGAAGATCCAAATGTTTTAAAGGAATGTCAAAGAAAAGTACCGCAGCGCTGTATGGCGATAAAATTTATGTTTTCTGATCAGTCATTTATTAAAGACTTAGTTTTAAAGAATGAATTTGGCAAGCGCGAAGATTTACCAAATGATATTTATTCAGAAGACTATCTACCGTTTCATTTGCGCGATTATGAATGGCTCGCTAAATATTTAATGGCTACGGCACCTAATATGAAGTTACAGGAAGGGCCTTGTCGTGCGCTTGTGCAAGCGCAACCATTTTTCGTGCAGGAACGATCTCGTTATGAACGCGACCTCGCTGGTGAGTTAATTTATTATATGATGCACCATCAAAAACCAAACGCACTAATCGCTGGCCAAGACATTATTTATCATTATAAGGGATTAGTTGATTTTGATAAAATTTTTCGCCAACATGCAATTAAAGTTTTGCAAGGTTTAGGTCTTGATTACCACGACAGTGAAGTCTTGGTAGAATTACAAGCAGGCAAGTGGCGAAACGAAGCCATGTCTTTGGCATTTGAAAACAAATTTTATGGGACATCAGATTTAAATGGTTTACACAAAAGTAGAGATTGGATTCGATGGGAATGGTTCCGCAACGCGCATAAAAAAGCTTGGATTCAATACCGTGAATTTCAATATGGAAAAGCACATCATAAAATTTTAAATGAACTAGGTTTATTTACAGAAAACATGAAAATGGATGAAAAACAAGTTGTAATGTTAAGAAAGCGCTTAAAAACTTTGCAAGAGATTTATGAGCGCATTATTGCAAGTCAAAAAAAGAAGCTTGTAGAAAGTGAAGAGCGCATAAAATAATAAAAAAAAATATCAAGTTTTTTTGATGGGTATATTGACTTTTATAAGTTCTACCACTTATAATTTTATTGATGGAAAATAAAAATTTAGACGATATTATTTACGAACAAAAATTAAAAAATATTAAAAATGATGTGCGTAATGTCATTAAAAAACATGCAAACGATGAAGCAATACAAAACTTATCTTTTAGTGACAAGCTTTCTTATTTAGAAAAAAAAGGACGAGCTGTGGAAACGGCATTAAGGACAAAGTACCTTATTGAAAGACAAATTGCTAAAGATCATGGTTATATGTGTGGTTTCTTTTATGAAATTTTTCCAAGTGAAAAACAATTAGATGCAATTATTGCTAGTGAACAATATCAACAAAAAAAACAACCAAACGATGTGTTTAAAATTGAACAAGTACCGGCACATTATCAAGATAATGAGTGGATGAAGACCTTTATTCCTCTTGCATTGAGTAATGCCCAATTTAATAAAAATAAAGATTATATTATTTCTTCACATGGATTACATTATTTTTTAAACGAAGCAGCATCATATAAGGCGGTAAAAGAAGGATTTGAAACTGAGTTGGTTGGCGCACAAATTAAATATATGATGAATTGCACAAAACCTAATATTTTTATGGATGAAAATTCAACATTATTCAAGATAAGGACAATGCCTAATTATGATTGTTTATTCCGTAATGAAGTAAAACAAACGCTTTCGAAGCATGGTATCAAAGAATTTATTATTGAAAATGGTTTGGAAACATATGCGAGTGAGTGGCGTCAACAAACTATGATTAAAGCTTTTGAAAACGAATTTTATCCATTTTTAGAATTGGGTAAAGTTTGTCAAAAACATGATAAATGGTGGAATCGCTTGCTCAAGTTTAAAGAAAAACACCAAGCGTTATGGTTGAAGCGCCGTGAATACGATTATTATAAGACCCATAAAAAACAAGTCGATTTAATGAAGTCAGCGACAGAGAATATGAAAATGGATTTTATTGACTTGAAAACTCTTGATTTGAAATTAGTTGCGGCAAATGCTATTTATAAATCATTTATGAAGAATCGTAAACGCAATTGTATTTTACACATGCCCCCACTCAAAAATAAGCACACAGAAGTATATCATAACGCTGAAAAAAATATGTAATAAACTCCCCCAATTCATGGGGTAGTCTTGACTTTGTCAGTATGTTTTTTATATAATATTTTATGAAACTTAGAGAAATTATTAAATCTTTTAAAGTAAGCGATGCAGAGTTAGAAGAGCAACGCAAATTTTATGAGAAAAAAATTAACAGTAAAGAATATAAAGATTTACAGATTTTGGCACAATGTATGGACCAATATTTCCCACTTGAATCATTAGATGTGAACTTGATTAATGAAGATCATTTACATAAAAATCAATCGAGCAAAGTTTACACAAGTAAATATTTGCCGTTACACACAAACGATACAGCATGGCTTATGAAGTATGTTTATAAAGTTGCGAAAAAGTATCAAGGCGAAGATTATGAAATCAATCCAAAAACTGTGAAGGATTTTGTTTGCAACAATGTTACTTTTCAACAAAAACGCAGTTGCTATGAGCAGCGTTTAACTGCTTTGAAAATTATGTCAATGATGGAAAGTCCATTTTTAAATGTTTTTGTGAGAGGGGAAGGTAGTCCTTTCTTTAATAAAAATTTAATCAATTATGATGCGTTGTTCCGTCAGGAAGTGATTAATACTTTAGTAAAAATGGGTTTTGATAAACATAATGTTGAATTGAGTTTAGAGAAACACGCAGATTTATGGCGCAAGCAAGCGATGATTATTTCTTTTGAAAACAAATATTATCCAATATCCGAAATTATTGCCACGAATGAACCATTTGATAAATGGTGGGCGCGTTTGGCTAAATTCAAACAAAAACATCAAGAAGTTTGGTTAAAGCGTCATGAATTTAATTACTACTTTGACCACAAAAGTATTATCGATGAAGCAGGTTGTGCTACACCAAATATGAAAATGGATATTAAGCAAGTGACAATGGTTGATGCAAAATTAATGCGTATGGAAAATCAGTTAAAACGAATTTTAGCAAGTAAAGATAAGCTTCGTTTTGTTGACCGCTTTAAAGGTATGAAAAAATCTTTGACACAAAACCAAGATGATTCTCGTACAATATAAGATATAGGGAGCAAATATGAGAACCAGACAAAGATTACATAAATTAAAACACTTTAATAATTGGGAATTTAATTGTGATGAGTGTTGCATAAAAAATGAACACGAATGTTTAGGCGATAAAGAGTTTTGTGCCATCAAATATGACCATACCGTAATTCGTGAACACCGTGTACATGGTAACAAATACAAGGGTTGCAATGACGACTTGCTTGATGAAATTGATTTCAGTCATGGCATTCCCAGCGAAGCCCAAGCAGTCGAAAATAATAATTTTAACCGACCCATTGAACCTGCTGAACTTTGCGGTCAAGGTCACTGTATGGAATGTCCACGCACTTTATGCTAAAAAACCACATAATCTGAAAAGTTTGTCATAATTTACTTGGCAAACTTTTTTTATATATTTTATACTGGTGTAGTCTAAGGAGAGCCAAATTCATGCTTGATATCAATATTTTAAAAATTAGTGCCGATGAAATGGCCGCCAATAAAAAAGTTCAGCAAGAATTCGAACAAGTAGGTAACTTTAACCAAGATGAACATGTGAATACTTTTGATGGTTGTGAACCTGTTGACGAAACTTTTGATTACTACAAACGCGGCTTTGTTAATCGCATTAAACATTGGTTTTATACAAGCGCATTAAAAATTTATCAGCGCAATGTTAATCGTCATTTAACCAACTTGAAAATCGTGGGGCAAGAAAACTTGCGCGGTTTAAAGGGTGGTTACATTGTGACCTGTAATCATATTAGCAAGGTGGATTCGTTTGCTGTGCGTGCTGCAATTCCACACAAAATTAAATTTGTGGCCGCCGACTTTAATAATTGGCAAGGTATCTTGGGAGATATTTCACGCCATACTGGTTACTTGCCGATTTGTACACGCAAAACAAGTCTGTCTATGACGCGCAAATTTAATCAAGCATTAGAATATTTTTTGAATCATAATTGGCCAATTTTAATTTATCCTGAACAAGCACTTTGGACGGATTACAAAAAACCGCGGCCGTTGAAACGCGGGGCGTTCCATTACGCTGCCAAATTCCGTAAACCTGTGCTTCCGTTGTTTATTACCATTCAAGACAAACCCGCAGCGATTGATGCCCAAGGCCGTGCTAACTATGGCGATTATACGATTCACATTTTGCCGCCAATTTATCCTGACTCAGATTTAGATGACCGTGCCAACGCGGACAAAATGATGATGGCGAATTTTTGTGCTTGGCGTGATTGCTACGAGCAAACTTATGGACAACCTTTGACCTATGATATAGTTGACCCAGGGGCTGTGGATTCACAAGTAAAAGTTTTTCTTGATGCAATAAAAAATTAATTTATCTACCAATGGTTTGTCTTAACATCGGCAATCATATATAATAGTTATTGTGCAAGACCAAACCTATCAACGCACCTTTTATGAATGTTTTGTCAAACGATGCTGCGACATTGTTTTCGCTTTGTTTTTGTTAATTGTTTTGTCGCCTTTGTTTTTGATTTTAATTATTTGCTCCAAAATTTTTATCCGCGGCAGAGTTTTCTTTGTGCAAGTTCGTCCGGGGCGTAATGGAAAAACTTTCAAAGTTTACAAGTTTCGTACCATGACCGAAAAGACTGACCGCCAGGGGAACCTATTACCCGATGGCGAGCGGATTACTGGGTATGGAAAATTTTTACGCCGATTTAGTTTAGACGAATTGCCACAGTTAATTAACATTTTGCGCGGTGAAATGAGTTTTGTGGGGCCGCGTCCGTTTGTAATGAGTGATGTGGTTTTCTGGACGGAAGAGCAGTTACAAACATATCGTGTACGCCCGGGGTTAAGTGGTTTAGCTCAGGTATCGGGCGGGCGCAGTCGCGTTGGTTGGGACAATGTTTTTGCGATGAACTTGACTTATCAACGCAAAGTCACATTTTGGCGTGATTTATTCATTGTCTTGAAAACAATATTTGTGGTAATCTTTCGTAGTGACAGTGCTGTGAGTGGTGCCGCACAAAGCCAACGCGAATATTTTTATGTTGATTACTTATTGAAACATAATTATATTACCCAAGAGCAATACCAAAAAGGTTTAGCGCGTGCGAAAGCTTTAATCGCGCAAAAAGGAACGGTTACGGCTTGTCCGGAATTAGCACCACAAATGAAAGGAGAAAACAAGATGTCGGAATTAAAAAAATTGCCACAACACATTGGTTTTATTATTGACGGCAACGGTCGTTGGGCACAAGCCCAAGGTTTACCGCGTACCAAAGGTCACGAACAAGGCGTGAAAAATTTAGATGTCGTGATTAAAGAGTGTTTTTATACTTACGGCATTCCGGTTGTTAGCATTTATGGTTTTTCAACAGAAAACTGGAATCGTCCACAAGCTGAATTAAATTACTTATTTAAGTGCTTCACGAACTATTTAAAAGTTAATAGTTTTGTTAAAAAATACCCTCATGTGCGATTGAACATTATGGGTGACTATACAAAATTCCCTGCGGAGTTAGTCAAAAATGCGAACGAAGTCTTAGCAGCGACCAAAGATGAAACACAGTTCATTTTGAATTTGGGTATTAATTACAGCGGGCAAGATGAAATTGTGCGTGCTGTAAATTTAATGTTAGCAGACGGATTAGCTCCCAATATCAACCGCGAAACCATGCAAAAGTATTTATACACTGCGGGACAACCTTTATTAGATTTTGTTGTGCGCACCAGCGGCGAACAGCGTTTAAGTAATTTTATGCTCTGGCAAATTTCGTATGCAGAATTATATTTCCCTAAGGTTCATTGGCCAGCTTTTGAAAAACAAGATTTACACCAAGCATTGTTGGAATTCCAAAGTCGTGACCGTCGTTTTGGTGCCATTATTGAAGATAAAAATGACACGACAGGGGGAAACTAAATCACATGGGTGAAATTTTGACCGCCATTTTCGGCAGCAATTCTGCGTTGGCTACCGTCTGTGTTGCCATGTTGCCGTTGTTAGAATTAAAGGGTGCCATTCCTTTGGGGGTGAGTGCACAATTGTGGGGTGCTGCGGCATTGAACACATGGCAAGCTTTTGGTTGGGCGTTACTGGGCAGCTCTTTGGTGGTTCCAATTATTGCATTGTTGTTTACTCCGATTTATAACTGGTTAAAAACCAAAAAAATTTTTAAAACAATTTTGGATTTTATCGTTGGCGATGTCGCGAAACGCTCGGACGACATGAAAGCGGAAAATAAAAACAAAAGTGCGGGTCGCGTGTTGTGGTTAAAAATTACTGCAATTTTCTTGTTCGTGGCTTTCCCTGTGCCGTTGACGGGTGTTTGGACGGGTACTTGTTTTGCTGTTTTATTAGGATTAAATTTCTGGGTAACTTGTGCCACGGTCATTGCCGGCAACGCTGTTTGTGGCGTGATTGTAACTTTTGTGTGCCAAGTTTTTCCACAAATTACAGATATCTTATTTGTTGTTTTTGTCGGATTAATTCTGGTGGCAGTGTTGGCCAAAGTTGTTTCGCATATTATTAAAAAACGCCGCGCTACGCATGAAAGCAATTCAACAGAGGCAAACTAAAATTATGACGAAACGAGGGTGGCGTTGGTTTATTATCGCTTTAATACTCACAGCCGTGTTTGTGGCGTTTACGATTACTGTCAAATATGTTGGCACACAAAACATTGGTACGCAAACAATCGGGTGGGCGGCAATAAATCTTTGGTGGCATGATTTAGTCGGCGTTCAAAATTTTTGGCAAATTACATCGCATATTTTTGCGGCAGTAACTTTAATTATTTTGGTTATGTTTTTAGTTTGGCAAGCTTTAGCGTTATTACGCCGTAAAAGTTTTCGTGCGGTACCGCGTCATTGGTGGTTTTTCGATTTAACCTTAATCGCTTTAGCATTGTGTTATATCGTCTTTCAAATTATGGTAATTAATTTTCGCCCATTATTGATTGATGGTGTGGCAGAACTTTCTTATCCGTCTTCGCATGTTTTGTTATTGGCTACATTATGGCCAGTCTTCATGCTTACTTTATCACGCGAAGTGAAAAGTCGTACATGGTTGCGTGTCGCATCAATTATTGGCGTTATTGTCATGGTAGTAGGTATTATTGCCAGAACACTAAGTGGCTATCATTGGTTGACCGATATTCTGGGCGGCATTTTATTGGGGTTAACACTGACTGCGTGGTACCAAACCATGACAGCACGATATGACTTGCCAGCTAATTAAGTATCCAATAAAATATAAACAATGGAAAAGACAGAAGAAAAAATCAATACATCAAAGGGAACTGTTTTAGTCACTGGTGGTGCGGGTTATATCGGCAGTCATACCTGTGTCGCCCTGTTAGAACAAGGTTACGAGATTGTGGTTGTGGATAATTTCGTCAATAGTTCACCTGTTAGTTTGGAACGCGTAACACAAATTACGGGTCAAACTTTTCCATGGTACCGCGTGGATTTACGCAATCGTACACAATTAGCCGAAGTTTTTGAGCAGCACAAAATTGATTGGGTGATTCATTTCGCAGCTTTAAAGGCGGTGGGCGAAAGTGTCGCTAAGCCATTGAATTATTATGAAAACAATTTAAATGCAACCTTATCATTGTTAATGGTTATGCAAGCACATCACTGTAATAAAATTGTTTTTTCATCAAGTGCAACTGTTTATGGTAACCCGGAAACATTACCTTTAACCGAAGATTGTGCTTTGCGTACGACTAATCCTTATGGGGCAACCAAGCTTATGATTGAAGATATGTTGCGCGATATTTCCCATGCCGATAAAGATTTTACCGCCGTTATCTTGCGCTACTTTAACCCAGTTGGTGCTCATCCGTCGGGTTTAATTGGTGAAAACCCACAAGGTATTCCCAATAATTTAACTCCTTATATCGCACAAGTACTAACCGGTAAATTGCCTTATTTACAAGTCTTTGGTAACGACTATGATACGCCAGATGGCACCGGTGTTCGCGATTATATTCATGTTTGCGATTTAGCACAAGGACACTTGCAGGCGATTGCGAAAGTTCAAGAAAGTGGTGTTCATACTTTTAATTTAGGAACTGGTCATGGCTATAGTGTATTAGATGTTTTACATGCTTTTGAGCGTGCTGCCGGCCGCAAGATTCCTTATCAAATTAAACCATGCCGCGCTGGCGATATTGCTGCCTGTTATGCCGACCCGCAACGCGCTGCACAAGCATTGGATTGGCATGCACAGTATGACTTAGATGCTATGGCACGCGATTTATGGCGCTTCTATACCCAAAATCCACATGGTTATGAAGCCTAGTTTTTGTTTGTAAGTTGACAAAAATTAATTTGCAATAATATACTTTTTGAATGAAAGTCGAACTCCGCGACAAAAATTATCTGCCGTTAGTGAAAAGCATGAGCTTTCTTTATATTCCGGCTGTTTTTGTTGTTACTACAGTTCTCATAGATATTTTATCCTTTTCTATAATGCATTTTGCCTTCCCTCCGGCTTATATATTTAGTTTGACTATTATTTTATTTATTGCCAGCTTAATTGCACTTGTTCCTTATAAATGGTTGCAAACTGTGTTATGCAGTTTGTTTCTGGGATTTCATATTTTTACTTCAATTGCGGGAATTATTGCCGAGATTAAATGTATGGAAATCTTTTCTTTAGAAACGATACAAACGATTGCTTTGGCAATTATTAATACTGGTTCGACCGTGTTGGATTTAAGGTTTATTATCCCGTTTGTTTTTTTGGTTGCTGCGTACATTGCCGCCATAGTTTGTATTATGTGGTTTTTCCGTTTACCAAAAGGTGCTAAGGTCAATCGCTTACGAACAATTTTGTGCGGTTTTTTGTTGTATGTAAGTTTTTTCGGTTATACTACGGTTTACGCGTGGCAACCCAATTATCAACGCGGTAGCGATGCTTATGTGGCGAATTTAAGCAACCAAAAATTTTTGTATGATACTTTTAGCAGTCGTGCCGCTGTGATGAAGACTTTTGGTAGTTACAGTTTTTATTTGGATAACTTACTGAGTTTGTGTGGTGCTAAAACCGAAGTAACTGATGTTTTGGAATTAGAAGTTAACCCACAAATGACACCTAATACTTTTGCTTTGCCTGCTGACGAAGTTTTAGGGGAAGGTTACAATTTAATTACTATTCTAATGGAAACATTTGAAAGAACAGCTATCAATCCTATTACCACGCCCAATTTATACGAATTTATGCAATCCAGTTGTGTCGAAGTCAACGGATATTACAGTTCTGAACGCACCTGTTTTAGTGATTACATCAGCCAAACGGGTATGCATGTGCTTGGGCAAGAATATTGGAGTAACTATGGCGATGTGCAAACCCCCAATTCGTTAGCCAACATTTTTAACCGCAGTCAAGATTATGTGACAGCAGCTTTTCACAACACGGCTGGATTGGCTTATAATCGGAATACAATTTTTGAAGCAACATTAGGCTTCCAAAGCTTTAATAATTTTTATTCTTACGAAGCACCGCGTTACACGGAAAACTACGCACTTAATTCGGACGAATTATTGTTCCGTTGTAATTTAGAAAAAATTGCACCAACTGACCGTAACTTTTACAGTTATGTGATTAGTGCATCGACACACTGCGTTAATCCGGAACAACTTGATTACCGTGCCGCACACGAAAAAGAATTTTCTTACATTGAACAACCAGAAAACTGGGCACAGTTAACTGCGATGTTTCCCGTCTTGTTGGGTGATGATATGCAAGCGGAAATGGCGGCAAATTATCTGGCGGGGACCTATGATTTTGACTGTGGCTTTGGTGCGTTGTTGGATTATTTAAAAACACACAAAGGCAAAGACGGAAAATATTTGATTGAAACTACGGCGATTGTGATGTTTGGTGACCACTATTCTTACACACAGCCAAATTTGATTCGCGCTGAAAACGAAAACCCACGCGCTTTGGCGGGTAATCGTTGTCCGTTGATAGTTTATAATCCACGCGCCAAAACGACTCATTCTGTTTATGGTAATATTACACAAGCACAAAACGCGTTGTTAGCTCAACCAGAACAATGTGGAATTACCTTAAATCGCTTCACATCAACGATGGATATTTATCCTACAATTTGCAGTTTGTTTGGGATTCAAACCGACCAACAATTAACTTATGGACGCAGCATCTTTGATACGGATTTATCCATTGGTGTTGCTTATTTGACCGGTTACATTTGGGGCGCGGTCGGATATGATGCGGAACGCGATACATGGCAACTTTGGCGCACTTTAGATTTTAAACACTATAACGGTGTGCATTTGAATGCGGCGCAGTTGGCGGAGATTACCCCAACGGTCAATCGTGTTTATGCTTCAATCTTTTTAAATAGCAAGTTGTATCAAACCAATGGCTTTAAAGATTTAGAGAAAGCTTATTATACTTTGGGCAAGTCTAATTGAATTTTGTATTCCACCAGCCACATAGCAATTTGATAGATAAACGCTAAATATTGTGGGCGTTGCATTAATTGACCAAACCATGGTCGTGCTTGACTATTAGTCGGATTGTCGAGAACTTCTTGAATATATGGTTTATCCACAATTTGCCATAAGGGGTGTGTTTTATCGGCCAGTATCGTGCGGATACGCGTTTCCACCAGCGTAGTGTAGGTCGGGTCAATGGTTTTTGGGTAGGGGCATTTTTTACGAGCAATGACTTCGGGTGGTAATAAGTCGGCAACCGCTGCACGCAGAATGCCTTTTTCTTGGTTCCCAAAATTTTTCATTTCCCACGGAATGTTATAAACATATTGTACTAAATCTAAATTTGTAAACGGCAGTCGAATATCTAATTTGGTCATGTCTGCCATACGGTCGCCGCGTTCTAATAAATTTAAACCGAACCAGCGCATCGTTAAATAACTGTAAGTTTTCATTTTACGGTCGGCGGCACTATCCGTTGAACGCAGTGGGACTTCGGCAACTGCCAACGCATATGATTTAGTAACAAAGTCCTTAATGTTCAGGCGTTTGCGTAGGTGTTTGGCAATCGTGTTCTCGCGTACGGATAAATCAATCGCCCAGGGGAAAGTGGTGGCTTTGTCGGTATCTGCACGATAAAACCATGGATAGCCACAGAAGATTTCGTCTGCAAATTCACCACTGAAACAAACATCAATATCTTTTTT
Organism: Clostridia bacterium; assembly: GCA_045538455.1. Lineage (GTDB taxonomy): Bacteria > Bacillota > Clostridia > Christensenellales > UBA1242 > RGIG8050. The sequence continues at coordinate 32,277 of JAZSRL010000001.1, forward strand.
TAACGAGCGACAAAATAACAAAAGAGAACTATCAATGTCTGCCATGGAAGGATAATCGCGCGCTAAGAGTGCATCATGTAAACTATGACACAAGTCTGCCGAGTTTAATACTTTATAATTGTGAACCAATTTATATTGACGAGCGACTAAGTCAATGTAGTAATTATCACGGGTGGGTGAAAAATCGGTCGGTTGAAAATTTTCTTGGTTGCCCACATAATCCACGGAAAAGGTGGGATAGTGTTTGTTGTTGTGGGTTGCCAGTGCGGTAAGTGTGCTGGAATCCAAACCACCGCTTAACATCAAGCCGACTTTTTGTTTTGTGGCGAGTTGTTGCTGGATAGTATCCGTGAGCATGCCTTTTAGTTTTTGCATGGTTGCGGTACTGCTGTCGCGGTGTGGACGACTGACTAATTTAAAGTAAGTGCGGGTGACCAGTTTATTGTTTTGCCACAATCCATATGCTCCCGGTTTAATTTCCAAAATATTTTTGTATACGGTTTTGCCCGGTGTTCGTGCGGGGCAAACTCCGAACAATTCGCGTAAGCCGTTCATGTCGACACAGGGTGCGACATCTGGGTGAGCTAGCAAACCCTTGATTTGCGATGAAAAAATTAGAGTATTACTACGAATTGTGTAAAACATTGATTTGATACCCAGTGGGTCACGGACTAAGTAAGTTTTTTGTGTTTGGTGTTCGTAAAGCACAAAAGCAAAATTGCCGTTTAATTTACGAAAGGCTGTTGCGCCAAAAACGGCAAAAAGTTTGACAATAATTTCGGCTTCGTCGTGACTGCGGAAACTAATTTGCTTTTTGTTTAAAAAATTGCAAAGTTGTGACACATTTAAAAGTTGGCCATTATAAACAATGGTGTAACGGTTGCCATTGACTGCGTAAGTTTGTGGTTGGGCTGCCAAGTGTGTGTTGGCTTTGGAAAAGATTTTGCCGCGTTGTTCCAGATTATAAGATGCGGTTTCATGCATTTGCTTTACAATTTTACGCGCTTGTTTTTTGGTCAGTTGGGTATTGATAATTCCATTAATTGTACACATATATCGCATTGTATGATACAAATTTTAATTTTGTTATTCTTGACCATGGGGAGTGTCTTTTGTTATAATTGAACATCATGAAAGTTTATGGCGATTATCATACGCATACCTTAGACAGTGATGGCGTGAATACAATCGATGAGAATATAGCAGCTGCCAAAAAACGCGGGCTCGCCGAAGTTGGTATTACTGACCATGCTCATTATCGTTCACGCCGTAAAAAGAAGCGTATCGAAAACGCTTTAAAAAACAAAGCCCAAATCACGCGTTCTGCCGAAATCTATGACATCAAAGCTTTTTATGGGGTTGAGTGTAATGTGGTTGGTATGGACGGTGATATTGATATAGTCAGTGATGAACGCAAGCTCTATGATTACTTAGTTTGCGGAATTCATATGTCGGTCCAACCAAAAAAGTTTTGGCAGTTATTTACTTATTACATTCCGAATATGTTTTGGTTTGTCATGCGCCGTTTAGGTATTAATTGGACACCCAAAAGTTTAATCCGCAAAAATACTCGTGCAGTAGTGAATGTCATTGAAAAAAACAACATTGATATTTTATCGCACCCAAATCGTTATTTCCGTGTCGATGTGATTGAAGTTGCCAAAGCTTGTATTGCGCGTGGAACAGCGATGGAATTAAATAATAAAAAAGTTAGTTTCCGACCTGTCGATTTTGAACGCATGGCAGCAATGGGCGTCAAGTTTGTGATTGGCAGTGATGCGCACAAGGCTGAAAATGTGGGGCGCATGGACCGTGTCGATAGTTTCTTGCAATTGTGTGATTATGATCCCGAATGCATTTTGAATTTGAATCGTCCGTTTGTTCGTCCCAAAGCAAAACTTTTAGACCAAATTGTGAAGGCCGTCAATGAAAAGAAATCCTGATTTTTCTAAGTGTGATAAAATTATCATGGGGATTATCCGCAATCATGCAAACCGTGCGGCAAACTGTGACGCGGGCAATATTGCTAAACAAGTTAAAGCTGCCAGTTCGCAAATTTCCATGATTGAGCAAATGCGTGTCGATGGTTCTTTTGAAAGTTTAAGTCCCAAATTACAACAAACCGCCTTGGCGCGTGTCCAAAATCCCGATGCCACCTACGAAGAATTGGCCGAAATTTTGAACATCACCAAAAGCGGTTTAGTTAATCGTTTAAGAAAAATTACTCTGTTACATAATGCTCTTTAATAGCTTGGCGTGCGCGCGCAATTCCCAAAGCATTCGCTGGCAATTGTTCCGTAATGACAGAACCCGCGGCGATGTAAGCACGGGCGCCGACTTCCAACGGAGCCACTAAGCAAGAATTGCTGCCGATAAAGGTTTTATCTCCGACAATACAATTACTTTTGGTCTTACCGTTGTAATTACAGAAAATAACGCCGCAACCGATATTACAATCTTTGCCGATTGTGCTATCGCCGACATAGGTCATGTGTGCGACCTTAGAGCCATCACCGATGCGTGAGCGTTTTACTTCGACATAGTTACCAATACGGCAGTTGTTGCCGATGCTGCAATTTGGACGCAAGTGTGCATTTGGACCAATTTGACTATTTTGTCCAATTACACAGTCGGTAATGCGGCAGCCATCTAAAATCGTGGTTCCGCTGTGAATAATCGTTTTCCCGCACAAATGCACATTGGGTTCTAAAGTGACATCTTTGTGTAATTCGACATCGGCATCAACATAAGTATGTGCTGGGTCAATAATGATGACACCGTGTTTTAAATGTTCTTGGTTAATACGGTCTTGCATTACATTGCGTAGCTTGGATAATTGGACATTGTTAAAAGCCACTTGGTAATTGTCGGCCTTAGCTCCGCGGTATTCGGTAATGGGGAAGCTTTCGCTTTCCGCCACTAATTGAGTATTAAAAACCCAGCCGCGTGGTAACTTAACTGCGGGCACATTTTTACGGTAACAGAAGTCGACTGCATCTGAGATGTCCTTAGCTGTCAACAAAGGCATATCCACATAAGTAATAACAGTGAACGCTGCGTTTGTGATATGTGATTTAAACAAAGTCAAAATATCATCTTCGGGGGAGACAACTATGGTTTTACTTTGGAATTTTGCGGTAGCGTTTTGAATCCATTCTGGCATTGTGCGTCCACAAATTTTTTGTGTTAGCAGGTTGGTGTTTTGGTATTGTTCCAACGAAAGTATCAAAACGAAAACACTGTTATTTGGCATTGATGTCCTCCACATGCACAATTATCGTACCCGACAATTGATGATTATACTTGATGTTTACATTGTATGTACCAACTGTTTTAATTGGTTCGTTCATGACGATTAAACGCTTATCCAGCTTAATCCCTTTTTCAGCTAAAGCGTTGGCAATTTCGGTGGAAGTAATGCTGCCAAATAATTTTTGATTCGCACCAACTTTTCCATACAATGTAATCGGAGTTTGTTTCAATGCCGTAATTTGCGCCTTGATTGCCGCAATCTCCGTTTGTGTTTTGTAAGCCTCGCTGTCGGCTTTGGCCTTCATGTCACTGCGTGTTGCATTGTCGACTGGTTTACCAATTTTGTTTTTAATGACAAAGTTTTTGGCGTAACCATCATTCAGGTTAACAACCTCTCCCGCTTTTCCGTGTCCCTTTAAATCTTTTAATAAATATATTTGCATATTTTATTTTATAATAAATCATAATAAATGCATAATGAATATTCGCTGTCGTAAAATAAATTGTAAATTTAATCATGCGGGTACTTGTCATGCTCGCGAAGTTTGGGTGTGTCGTGGTGCTATCTGTGAAACCTATCAAAAAGACGATGAGAAAACAGATTTAGAACTTGCGTCCGAATTAGCGCCGACCATGCCGAACAATGTACCATTGCGTTGTACTGCGGCTACTTGTTTGTACAATCGCGATTGTCGTTGTGGAGCCAATGGCATTTCGGTTATTGATGACGAAATCAAAAACCAGGCCGATTGTGCGACTTTTATCGAACGGTAAAATATCTTTTAGTGCGCTGTATAAAAAAATTCTTATTTGTCTACAATTTAGGCAAGGGGGTAAAGAAATGGATTTTCGTACAGCAACACAAATGGAAAAAACACGCCGCAACGCAATCACTATTAGTACCTTATTAGTTGTACTAATGCTGGGGATTACGACAACTTTTATTGCGTTAAGTTTCGTTAAACCGGATTCGCCAAATAATAATGACAGTAACTTGGTCGGTGGTCCTACTGTGCCTGACACCGGAGTAACTGTGTCTTGGGTTATGCCGGTTGATATGGCAGCGGCAACTGTCTTAAAAGCGGCAGACTTCGATATGGTACAATACAACACAACAACTAAATGGTATGAATACGATTTAGGCTATACTCTAGGCGCTGCGGTTGGCACCAATGTTGTCGCTTGTTACGATGGTAAGGTAACATCTGTCATTGAAAGTGGTGATGCCAGCACGGGAAAACTCATTCGCATTCAACACAAAGATGGTATTGAAAGTGTGTACAGCAGTTTAGATTCGGTCGATGTAAAAGTTGGTGATGAAGTCAAAAGCGGTGACCGTATTGGTACGGTTGGCACATCGGCAAACTACGAGGTCTTTGAAATGCCACATGTGCGCTTAACAATGTACCAGAACGGAAAAGCTGTTAATCCAGAAAACTTTGTTGAATTTCCAGGCAACGATAATAAATAATAAAAAAAATATGGCAAAAATTTTCAAAAGGGGATAGACTTACCCCTTTTCTTTTGCTATAATAAATAAACAAATAAAGGAGGGTATAAAAATGGGGTTTATCCGTCGATTTATTTCCGCGATTGTCTTGGTTGCTGCCATTATTGTTTTGGTGGGGGTTTGTATTAGATTCCCATGGAGTGTCTTTGGCGAAGTTTTTCACGGCTTTACATTTATCAAATTGGTTGATGCAATCTTAGTATTCTTTAGTGCAACCGGCAATGCGATTATTTTAACCGTGGTTAGCTTAATGGGCTTAACCATTCCAGACCGCATCAATTAATTAAAAAATATTAAAAAAAATGAGTATCGATATGATACTCTTTTTTTGTTGGTTTGACATTTTATAGAATTATGTGTAATTTTAAGACAACAAAAGCAGGGGGTGTGGTCATGGCTCCACAAAGATATGGTTGGCAACATTTAACATACATCGCGGTGATGTTAGTTCTTACTGTTGTTGGTTTATGGTTGGGTAAAAAGTATGCCAAAAGCGAAAAGGCCAAAACAATCGTGGTTAAAAGTTTGTCCGCATTGTTATTGGTCGCGGTGTTGGTAAACCGTATCTCCGTTGTGTTTAAAACCAACCCGCCCGAATGGAATTGGTTGTTGCCGGATAGCTTGTGTGGCTTAAACAGCTTTGTTTTGGCGTTGGCTGGCTTGTGCGGCAAGAAAGATAATTCGGTCTTACATTTCGCGTGGTTAGCCGGTTTGTGTGGTGGTGTCATTGTGACCATCTATCCGGATTTCATTAGCCAAAATTCATCCTTTATGTATTTACCGACAATATCCGGTTTGTTACATCATACTTTGTCCGCGGTTGTTGCGATTGCCTTATTTGTGTTTGGTTATATCCGCATCTCTTACCAAAAATGGTACTGTCCGTTCTGGGGATTCATTTGCTATTTGGCGGCGGGAGCCTTCTTTATTACAGTCATGGGCTATGGTGATGCTTATCACATGGTCAATCCCGTGTTAGATAATACACCTTTAACTATTTGGTTCATCGCTCCAATTTTTATCGCCTTACATCTAGTGATTACCTTTACAGTCGAATTGATTCGCAAAAAGAAAAAAGTAGCATAATAAAAAAACCGTGTCGCACGGTTTTTATTACTTAAAAATTCGTCACCCAATCCGGGTCCATGCCGTGTTGTAAAATGTAGGCGCGGTGGTGTTCCAGTTGGTTGTCCATTTCTGCGGTTAAAGCTGCGTCTTGCGTAGTTGCTGCTAAAATGTCTTTTACAATATGGAAGCGGTCAATGCCGTTTAATACGCGCATATCAAAGCCGGTCGTAATGGCGCCGCATTCGCGATAACCTTTTACCGTATAACTGTGACTGTTCGGGCGGTGTGCGGTCAAAGCCAAAATTAAATTGCGGTAAGTATGTGAAACAAACACGACTGGCTTATCGTTCGTAAAGTACTGTGCATAAGCTGTCGCATCCAAGCTATCTTCGCGACCACCCAAAATGCCGGCGTCAATGACATTGACTAAGCGTACTTTTAATTGTGGAGCTTGTGCTTGTAAAATTTTCAAGGCCGCCATACATTCCACGGTCGGCGTATCGCCCATACAAGCAAGTACGACATCGGGGTTGCTTACATCGTGCCAAATGCTGATGCCAGCTTGCACATCGGACAAAGCTTGTGCGCCCGTACGCCATTGACGGCTGGGGTGTTTGGAAGCGGTAATCAAATTAATTTTGTTTGTGTCTTGCATGCAGCGTTGGAAAACCGCCAACAAAGTATTCGCATCGGCTGGGAAATAACAACGCACAGTGTTCGGGTCTTTGTCTAATAAATGACTAGCTAAGCCAGTGTCTTGGTGGCTGTACCCGTTGTGGTCTTGTTGCCAAGTGTGACTGGTTGCGATGATATTTAAACAAGGCAGGGCGGTACGCCATCGCATCTTGCGGACTTGTTTTAACCATTTCGAATGTTGACTTAACATGCTGTCAATTACGCGACCGAAAGCTTCGTAAGTTGCGAAGAATCCGTGGCGTCCAGTTAAAGTGTAGGCTTCCAACATTCCTTCACAAACATGTTCGGATAAGATACCATCGATGATGCGACCTTCATCACTTAACCCATCGTCGAACGGATAGCGTGCTGCTTGCCAGACGCGGTTGGTAATTTTAAATGGTGCGTACAAACGATTGGACTTCGCTTCGTCTGGTGTAAAGAAACGGAATGTTGTCGGGTTAGCTTGCATAATGGCTGCCACATAATTAGATAAGATGTTCATATCTTGGACTAATTCGGTGGTTGGGACAAAGAACTGTTTAAGGTTGGGTAATTTTAACGGTGTGTATTTTTTACCACCATGTGTTAAAGGGTTAGCGGATAAACGATGGTCGCCGACTGGACAGAAGTCCGCGATGTCGGCTTGTAAACTGCCATCGGGATTAAACAATTCGGCCGGGCGGTAGGATTGCAACCAATCGTTGACTAGTTGTAAGTGGTGTGGTTGCGACATGTCAATTGGAACTTGGTGCGCATTAAATGTGCCAGTAACGGTCTTACCGTCCACGGTAGCTGGACCCGTCCAACCTTTGGGGGAATTCAAAATAATCACTGGGTGTTTGCCGTTCTTGGTACGGAAGCAATGTAAGCAATAATCAATAGCATTTGCCATGGCTTGATGGTCTTGTAAAATATTGGCTGGATTATAACCGACAGTAATTTCAATGGCTTCGTATCCCATGCCAGCAAAAAATTGTTGTCGTTCGGCTGGTGTAATCCGCGCTAAGATTGTTGGATTGGCAATTTTGTAACCATTCAAATGGACAATTGGTAAGACATAGCCATCTTTTTGCGGATTCAAAAATTTATAACCCCACCAACTTGCCGATAATGGACCTGTTTCGGCTTCGCCGTCACCCACAATGACAGCGGCGACTAATTCGGGGTGGTCTAGGACTGCGCCAAAGCCATGAGCTAAAGAATATCCCAATTCGCCACCTTCGTGCATGCTGCCTGGAATTTGTGGTGCCACATGTGAGGATACTCCGCCCGGGAAAGAAAATTCGCGGAACAATTTTTTCAAGCCTGCTTTATCGCGGGTGTATTCGGGATAAACTTCGGAGTAGGTACCTTCTAAATAAGCGTTCGCAATAAAAAAGTTGCCACCGTGTCCCGGACCAGATAATAAGACCATATCTTGATGATGTTGTTTAATTGCGCGACTTAAATGAGCGTAAATAAAGTTTTGACCAACAATGGTACCCCAATGACCTAAGATGCGATTCTTAATGTCGGAGCGGATTAAAGGGCGTTCCAATAAAGGATTATCACATAAATAAAGTTGTGCGGCCGAAAGGTAATTTGCAGCGCGGAAATAACGGTCTAAAGTTACAAAATTTTCACTTTGGTTCATAATTTGATTATTCCATATTTTAGGGTTTTCGGCAAATAAATCATGTTTACTGTTTATAACATAACAAATAAATTTCCCGTTGTAATTATTATGCACAAATTATCTTGTCAATATTAATCATAGGTGCTATAATATGCGTATGCCCAGGTGGCGAAATCGGCAGACGCAAGGGACTTAAAATCCCTCGGGGGAAACTCCATATCGGTTCAAGTCCGATCCTGGGCACCACGATACAATAACGAAAGGAGAATCAATGGGATTATTTGAAGGTTTTATCCGATTCTTCCAAACAGAAATGCCAGAACCAGCTTTGTACGGTTGGTTCCATTTGCTGTGGTTTGGAATTATGATTGGGGCTTGTGTTTTGGTCTATGTTTTCCGTAAACGGATTAGCCCCAAAGCCGTGGCGAACATTTTGTTGGTCATGGGTATTACAGTTATTGTTTTGGAAATCATTAAACAATTAATTTACAGCTTTGAATTTGATGCCGATGGGAATTTAGTTTTTGATTTCCAAACTTATGCTTTCCCGTTCCAATTCTGTTCAACCCCGATGTACTTAATGTTACTGGCTGGTATCTTACGCAAAGGTCGTGTCTATGATGCGTTATTATCATACTTAGCGACTTTTGCTCTGATTGGTGGTTTGTTAGTTATGATTTACCCAGGTGATGTTTATATTAGTACTATTTTTATTAACATTCAAACCATGATTTTGCATGCTGGTATGGTGGTAATCGCTTTCCTTTTGTTTGTTACGCGTAGTGTTCAATTTAATTACAAAACTCTGTTGAAAGCCGGTATCGTCTTTGTTTGTATGTTGTTAATTGCTTTGACCATGAATATCATTGCGCATTTTATTGTCCCAGACGAAACATTTAACATGTTCTTTATCGGGCCATATTACCCATGTACTTTGCCAATTCTTTCAATGATTTATCCTTTAGTGCCATGGGTTCTGTTCTTCGTGTTGTATGTGGTTGGATTTTCTTTGGCGGCAGGAATTGTTTTAAGTGTGGCAATCTTGTGCGATAAACTTAGCCAGCGTTTCGCTAAAAACAAAACGCAGTCAATTAAGCCATAATTTAAATTAACGAAGCGGTGTCAAGCCGCTTTTTTGTTGGTCCAAACACTGGATAGGGCAATAAGAAAAATCCCAGGCACATAAAAGAAAAACGCATAATCTCCGCTGGCTAACCAAGCTGTGTTAATTCCGAGGATAGCTCCACCGCCACTGGTTAATCCAATTATGATGTCACAAATAAAAAACGATATCATACCGCTTAAAGTTAGCCATTGGGTTTTGGCATGACAAGCCGTGACAATCACTGTAATTAGGAAGTTCGCGATATAAACAACCGATAAAATTTCCAACAAACCTAGTTGTAAACACGGGAAAACAATTGCCACAAGAGTGGTTATCACAACGCGTATGATTAGTATGGTGAGGCGCCAGTTAAATTGTTGAACTAAAAACCAAGTATAAATGGCAAAACAAACTTGTAAGCCGCAGAAAGCTAACATGCCAAAAATTTGGTCTGCGGGGTCATGGCTGACAACAAAATTAAGTATTAAAAAGTAATCCGCACAACACGCAAACAGCAGTGCTGCTGTTAAAGTCATTTGTTTGGAATTGCGGCGTACAAAAATTAAAGCAAAAATAAAAGACAAAACAATGCACGCATAATACAAGCCGCGGTAAGTGTAAGTGCTGTTTGTTGCTAAAAAAATATAAAAACAAAAAATGATACCGCTAAATAAAAATGACAGTACAATTTTCAAAACTTTGTTGTCGAAAAATGTCATCAATTAAGATTAACATAAAACGACGAAATTAAACAAAAAAAATGTTTACAGTGGCGGTAATTTTGTTGATACTATTGTAATGAGTCAAAACAACTATATTATCGAAACCAATGCTTTGACCAAATGTTATGGCAAGAAAACCGTATTAGATACAGTATCTATGCATGTGGCGCGTGGTGATATTTATGGTTTCATTGGTAAAAATGGTGCGGGCAAAACAACGCTGATGAAATTATTATTGGGCATGTCTCATGCGACCAGTGGTGATATGCAACTATTCGGTAGTTCGGCTTTAAGTCAAGGACGCCGCCGCATTGGCGCGTTGATTGAAGCGCCAGCTTTTTATACACAATGTACGGCTTATGAGAATTTGAAACGGTTTGCTTTGTTGGTGAATGACTGTCAAGATTTGCACGCGTTATTGAATTTTGTTGGCTTGGGTCATGTTGGTAAAAAGAAAGTTGGTAAATTTTCTTTGGGCATGAAGCAACGCCTAGGCATTGCGATTGCAATGTTAGGTAACCCAGAGTTATTAGTTTTGGACGAACCAATTAACGGATTAGACCCAGAAGGTATTAAAGAAATTCGTGATTTGTTATTGCGTTTGAATCATGAAAAAAATGTTACTATTTTAGTATCCAGTCACTTATTGGACGAACTTGCCAAGATTACCACGCGTTACGGCATTATTAACAACGGCCGTTTGGTGGAAGAAATTACCGCCGCCGCATTGGCTGAACAATGCCAACAAAACTTACAAATTTTCACGGAGCAAGTTACGGAAGCCACCAAAGTGATTCACAAATTATATCCGGCGGCAAAGCTGGAAACCATTGACGGTGGATTGGCGGTTGTTGCCGAAAACTTGGATAGTGTGGCGGTTAATCGTGCGTTAGTTATGGCCAATATAAGCGTCTCTGAATTGATGTACGCAACACAAAATATGGAAGCTTATTTCATTCAACGCATGGGAGGTAAAGCATGATTAAGTTGTTGCAGTTTGAATGGCGTAAATTATGGCGCCAAAAAAGTCTCTACATTTGCTTTGGTTTTGGCTTGTTAATTATTTTGCTAACCATTTTGTCTTTGAAAATTTACGGAATCTTGGAACCTGCGTGCAATATGATGTACATGATTTTGAATAGTGGTTTCGTAGCGTTCTTGGGTATCTTTGTGGCGCTGTTTATTTGCCAAGACTACAACCAACAAACGATTAAAAATATTTACGCGCGTGGGTATAGTCGTAGTGCCGTATTTTTTAGTAAGTATTTAATTTCTTTGTTTGTTACTGTGTTTATGGCGTTGGTTTATTTGCTGTTTACTTTCTTATGCTCTGTTATTTTGGGTAGCAGCGTTGGCAGTTTAGCTGGCTGGCAGTGGGGCGTCATGGCCTTGCAATTTTGGACTTTGATTGGCTTCCACTCAATGTTCTTTGGTATTAGCATGATGATTGGTAAAGTTGGCGGTAGTGTAGCTTTGAACTTAGTTGGTATTAATTTTGCTTTTGTAATTTTAGAATTAATATTTTCTGTATTGGAAATTGATTTCAAGATTCAAAATTTTAATCTCCAAAATTTGCTTACGGCGTTATTTGATACCATCTTTTATTTGGCAATGCCGACTAAGCTTTTATTGCGTGCAATTATCTTGCCATTGAGCTACGGCGTGATTTTTATTACAGCAGGTTGGTATGTTAATTATCGCCGTGAAGTTTAAGGTAAACAAATTTCGCAGGTAAAACCTTTGTAAGTTACAGTACTGCGAAACCCCTCTGTGTACAAGCTTTCGTAATCAATTTGATTGAGAATGCCTTGGTAGACCAAACCGCTGGCGGTTAAGTTTAAACATTTTGTATCATAAGCTAATGTAAAGTTAAGACTGGCGTCTTTGTAAATTTCTTCCCAATTAGCGACAACATGATTGTAATTGTCTGTTAAACAAAGTTGCCATACCAAATGGACATCGGATAATGGCTTTTGGTCACCCACAAAATAACTAGTTAATTTGTAATGATTCGGATTGTTGTTATTTGATGTTGCCGCTGTCGGCTTCTTTTTGAAATGATTGGTGATGACAGGTATCGTTAAAGCAATCGCTCCGCAAACTGCCAGAACAACAAGATTAAAAATTATTTTGCGACGCAACATAAGCCCAGCATACTACACTTGTAAATTGGCATCAAATTATATTTTGACAAAATGCGACAAACATTAAAAAAACCCTTGCGGGCTTTTTTAAGTTAATCGGTAAGCTGGGTTATGTCGTGGACGCTTATCTATCTTGGCGTACCGTCACCGATACGCTCACGCGGTGTATGGGTCGAGTTGACTGGCCGCCATTAAATCTCGACCGCTAACCTTGCATCTCATGGGGTTTACATTGCCACTACGGTCACCCGTAGTGCGGTGGGCTCTTACTCCGCCGTTTCATCCTTACCCGCACAAAGTCGGGCGGTTTGTTTTCTGTTGCACTGTCCTTCGCGTCACCGCGACAAGCCGTTAGCTTGCATGATGCCATTTGATGCCCAGACTTTCCTCTGCCCGTCAAGCGGACAGCAAGCGTCTAACTAACAATTCATGTTATCATGCTTCAACAGCATTTACAAGTTGTTAATTTGCTTTTACAAAAAACAAAGTCCATGCTACATTGAGTTTTAATATGATTATTGCAATTGACGGACCCGCCGCCAGCGGGAAAGGAACCATCGCCAAAATGTTGGCACAAAAATTAAAGATTTTATGCTTGGATACCGGAGCTATTTACCGTGCCATTGCGGTTTGTGATTTGCGCGGTAAAGATTATACTCGCAGTAACATCGAAATTCAGTGCGGCGCGGATAAACAAACTTTGGTTTATCTAGACGGGGAAGATATTACCAACCAAATTCGTACTGTGGAAGTTGGGGCGCGTGTGCCGGTGTTAGCATTAGACCCGGCTGTACAAGACCGTGTACATAAAATTCAACACGCAACAGCGCGCGACCAAAGTTTAGTGGTGGAAGGACGCGAAACGACTTCGGTGGCTTTCCCGCACGCTGATTTTAAATTCTTTGTTATGGCCAGTTTGGAAGAACGCGCACATCGTCGTCACCGTGATTTTATCCAAAAGGGTGAAAACATCTCTTACGAAGATGTTTTGCGTTTAACCGCAGAGCGTGACCGCTTAGATATCGAACGCGAAGTTGCGCCTTTGATTAAAGTTCCTGATGCCATTGAAATTGACACAACTGGTCGGCAAGCTGATGAAGTAGTGGACGAAATGTTATCCATTATATTAAAATAAAATTATGTTAAGATTTATCTTAAAGTTTATTTGCTATATTCCGTTCAAGCTTTTATTTTGGACGAAATGGATTAACAAGAAAGAACTTCGCAAGTACCGCGGTAAGCCGGTTATTTTGGCGATGAATCACCGCAACGGTTTTGATGGCCCGTTGTTAGTGGTTGATATTTGGCGTAAAAGTCATTTCTGGATTAAAGGCGAACTATTTGAAAAAGGTTTTAGCCGTTGGTTTTTCAAGGGCATGGATTGTATTCCAGTCAAAGCCGATGCGGAATTAGCTTTAGTCCGTGACAGCCAAAAAGTTTTGAAACAAAACCACATGCTGCTTGTAATGCCAGAAGGTCACCGTTCATTCAATACTGACGAAAAATTAAAAATCCAAAACGGTGTGGCAATGGTGGCTTTGCGTGCTGGTGTGCCGATTATTCCTGTGGTTACTGACCGTCCGATGCGTCTGTTCCGCTTAACGCGTTTGAAAGTTGGTACCGCGATTGATAGTACGCAATATTTGGAAGACGGACGCATGACCAAAGACGGCATCAATCGTTTGGGCGACAACTTACAATATCAAATGCAACAATTATTGACTGGTTTTGCAAAAGCCCCCAAACAAAAAGCTTGGCAAAAAGAACCCAGTATTATCGGGCGCGGCATTGTCATTCGTGACAAGAAATTATTAGCCATTCACCGTATCCGTGATAATCAAGAATACTATGTTTTCCCGGGTGGACACATTGATGCGGGTGAAACATTGTCCGATGCTTGTGCGCGCGAAGTTTTGGAAGAAACTGGTGTTGTGGCTCGACCGTTCCGCGAACTTTATAAATTCTGGTATGAAGACCACAAACATCATCGCGGTGATGGCTGGCAATCATTTATGGTATGTGAATATCAAAGCGGCGAACCGCACCAAACCGATGCCGAAGAATACACCGACCCAGAACGCAAAGGCGGCAGCTACAATCCAGTCTGGTTAGACATTGATGAAATTGAAAAACTAGACTTGCGTCCGTCTTTCGTCAAAAAACAATTACTGAAAGACTACCGCAAAAAAGGCGCCCGTTTACCTTTTCCCTTGCGCAAATTAGACGCGGTCAAGTTGAAATAATTCCGAACAAAAAAACACCCTTAGTCTAGTATTTTTGAAACTAGCAATATAAATAACACTTTAATCTGAAAAAGGTTAAGGTGTTTTTATTCTTTCTTAACTGCCAAAAATTAAATTTTTATTTTACTATTGAAATTAAAAATTATTTCAGCTATTATATAATGTAATGTTCTTTAAAAAGGAGATTAGAATGAAAAATTCAATTGGTAAAAGTCGTCGTTTTCATGATGAAAGAGTTGGTTTTAATGTAGATTTTGACTATGAAGAAGAAATTGAACAAGAAGAAATTGAACAATATGTGTCGGCTGTGATAGATTGGCTTAAAGTACATGATGGGAAGATGTCATTCGGTAAAAGTAATGATAAAGATGAAGCAAGAGAACAAAAACAAAGGTTGATGTCAGTAGTTTTATTAGAAGAGGAAAAGATTGAGCAAAAGATTGAGCAACTTGTGTCGGATATGATAGATTGGCTTAAAATACATGATGGGAAGATGCCATCCGGTAAAAGTAAAGATAAAGATGAAGCAAGAGAACAAAAACAAAGGTTAATTGATGCAGGGGT
>JAZSRL010000004.1:0-30313 GCA_045538455.1 Clostridia bacterium
ACATGGCTACGATCCGACTTATAGGGCTCGAACCTATGACCTACTGCTTGTAAGGCAGTTGCTCTCCCAACTGAGCTAAACTTCCATAAACAATATTATATATTATCGCTTCTTAAAAATAAAGTCAAGCGTTTGACAATATTCTCTTGATATAAGATAATAAACCATGCAAGATCATTTACTAGCCGATAAATTGTCTCTACATGTCAAAATCAAAAGCGCAGAAGACTTGATGTCAAATTTCACATACGACGACGATAATATCAATCAAGAATTAAGCGATTATTTAATTGAGAAAGCCGAACATGTTTTTCCAATACCTGACAAAGAAAATTTTACAATCAAGATTCATACCGAAGATACTAGCGTCCGACTTCCCGAAATCACACGCTGTATCCACCGCCACTTTCATGACGAATATGATATTGCAAAACGCAAATTAAAACACAATTCACATTTAGCATTTGTTTTGTTTTTACTTGGAATGTTAGCAATGTCATTACTTTTTGTGGCAGATTTTTTTATCGGAAATTTTTTCTTAATTACCTTTCTAGATGTAACCACTTGGGTCTTTATTTGGGGTGCGGTTGAAGTATTCATCATTGACCGCCACGACATACGACAACATTGTACAATCCTAAGGCGCCTTGCTTTTGCCAATGTCGTCATCAGTTATGATAACAAATCAGTTAAACCTGTTTACATTGGTTAATTTAATTCACCAAAACTATATCCTTTTGCTTGTAACGCAGGAATCACTTTCCTCAACATTTCTGGTGTTCCGGGATTCGTAATATGGAATAGCATAATCGCTCCTGGGTGTACTCGATCTAGGATTTTTTTTGTGCACTTCTCGACATTTAATTTCGGTGACTTTTGCCAATCTTCGATTGCTAAACTCCATAAGACCGCTCGTAAGCCCGCCTCTTTGGCCACACGCAGTGTTTTTGCGTCAAATCGACCTTGCGGTGGTCGGAAAAATTTTGCCGTCGTCGGTAACTGTAACCCCGTAATATCATGGCGAATTCCGTCTTCATTTAAAGAAGGTAAGTCACGATGTTTGTTGGTATGATTTCCTAATTGGTGCCCTTCATTCTGCATACGAGCAATCAAGTCATTTTGTTTTAAATAATTTCCGCACAAGAAAAACAAGCCTTTAATTTCGTACTCTTTTAAAATATCTAAAACTTCCGCAGTATACCCTGCTTCATATCCCAAATCGAATGTTAAATAAACTTGTCTTTGATTCGTATCACCAACATAAAGACCATCATATTCCTGCAATAATTTTGCGCCTAATGCACTAACCGTTGGCGTAGTTTCATTGCCATGATGACTCAATCCCCAATTGACAATATCCGACCCACTACCCGTCATAGCGGCTAACAAAGCCATCAGCCAACAAACCGAAGACAATAATAATTTGCGCATGAAATTAGTATGTACAAAAAATTAATCTTTATTTTGAATCAATTTTGATCCATATAGCGTTTATTTGAGGCGTGTATGTAACGCTCAAAACCGCGCAAATCAACAATTTGGTCTTTAAAAATGGGGTCCTGTAAAACTTGCCATAATTCAAGATCTAAATATTCGTCATTAATAATTAAGCAACGCTCCAATAATTTTTTCTTCGACAAATTTCCAAAGTTACACATGCGTTGAAATTCAATACAGTCTGCATTTAAAGAACGCCCCAATTTAACAAATTCAACCATTTCACGGAAATTATCGCGTTGCACGAGAAAATTTAATTTAAAATTACGAATGTGTCCTTGGCGATGTAAAACTGCCAGCATATGCAAATTTTTTAATAAGACATCAAAATTACCACCGCGTAAATTTTGATATGTTTCTTTTGTCGCTGCATCCACCGAAATTTGTACATCAATCGTTTCATATTTATTTTTTAACCAATTCCAATTAGTTTCGTTGAACAAAATCCCATTCGATAATATATGTATGTTTTTTCGTTTCAAATCAGTTTCTAACAAACGACGATAATAAGGACTGTAAAATACTTCACCACGGCCACTTAAGATTAAGTTTTTTGTTTGGTCTAAATATCCAGACGACAATAACTTATCTACAACAATGTCCGCTTTTAAACGAGATACATCATCCATAACATATTTTTTATTGCGACAAGATTTGCAACATAAATTACAAGAACTATCAATTTCAGCATTAATACAATTAATACCGTCACTGTGAGTTTTTAAAACTGGCAAATTTGCTCTTTCCTTTACTTTTTCTGAACTATAACATAAACACCATTTATTAAAATCACACAAACAATACGAATGATTAAGAGAGGATAGTTTAATGATACGCGCATAAGTACTTCGACAAATTTGATCAAGCGTACCATCAAATAGTATATTTCCAAAAGGAACAGTAGTACTACAACAGCCACGAACATCACCACTAATTGCCAAGAAAATGTTGCTCTCTAAATACGAACAATTAACATGCTCATTAAGCGGTGCATATAAAACATATAAAAATAATTGTGAAGGTTTTAAATAACTCAAATATTTTACATTATTAATGCAATCATATTTAAATCTTTTCGCGGCACGCATTGTTTTAGTCCCTTTGATTTTGTAATAAATTGATTTCAGCCAATCATATCCCCATAATTTATAATGCTTCATAGGAGACATATGTTTAAACTTTTTAAAAAATTCTTTTCTAGATTGACGACGGTCGCATAAGCATTGCCTATCAATCTCGCGACAGATATCGTCTAAATATTTAACATTGTTTAAAGCTAATTTCTTGACTTGTCTGCGCCATTTACGCTTAAAATCACAAACATAGATGTTATAATTTCGAACTTCTTGAACATTTCTTTCAGACAACAAATCAAAACCTTTTATCTCAAAATTATCAAAAGACATAACATACGCCACTTGTTGACATATGCGTTCTTCACCAATCAATAAGAACTTAACAGTTTCTTTCGTCACAGTTTCCATTAATATAATCTATAATAATATTTTGTAATTATCAAACTTTTGTTTTCTTAATTTTTTGAACGACAAAACAAACTGCATATGTAAGTAAAATAGCAATACATGCCGCCAAAAATAGTGCAACAATGAATACCCAATGCGGCACAATTCCAGAAACATCAGTACGCAAAAACAAAAAGTTTTCACCCATTGATTCGCCATAATACATATTTTGTCCCAAAGTCGCCCATAAAGCCATCGGGAATAAACCAATAATCGGTTGCCAAATTGTTTGCCAGGGTAATTTTACTTTTCCAGAAGTCAACATAAACACACCCCAAGCAAACTCTAATGCATGGAATAAGAAAGTTTGAATAATCGGATAACTGTACGGTTCTACTGCTCGGTTAATGTAATTCATCGGCGCAAAGATAAAAGCCAATGGAGCCAACACAGCCCAAACAGTAATTACCCTTTCCAAAAATTTAAACTTTTTACTAAAAACAACAAACGGAATTAAAACACCAGTTGCCGTACAAATATGAAACGGCAATTTTCCTACACAAATTTCACCTGCCCAAAATGGTTGCACAAAAAAATCAAAAACATACACAAAAATAGTTAAAAATGCCAAAATTTTTACGGCTCTATCTTTAGCTTTTTCGCTTCTCTTGTGCATCAAACAACACAACAGCACAACCGCTGAAATTGATATTAAAATGTATAAAATATGCGACAACCCGTACAATTGAATTGATGTCGAACGCGGTATGTACCTAAAAAATTTTGTAAAAGCTTCTTTCATTTTGTTATTGAGTTAGATTAATTCTGATTTTGATTTTCTTTTTGTGCTTTGTTTTTCATGATTGCTTTCCTAATCAAACCAACTAATGCATCAACACCAACAATTAATGCTGTCATTACAATTTGTGTAATTGCATAACCTAAATACATTAAGACTGGCCAGAAAAGTTTTGTGGCACTCGCAATACTCATAACGATACCCAAGGAAGTACCTTCACCAGTGCGGAAATACATATAATCAGCAGGAATAATAAAGTCAATAATTACAACTCCAAAGGTTAAAACCACAAAACCTAAGAACGCCCAACCGTAATCGCGGAAGCGTACTTTGTGATATCCGGTCATTAAAATAACAACCGCTCCCAACAATAACATCGAGTGGTAAATAGTAGTATGTAAACCCCAGAAAGAAAACAAAGAATGATTAATGGTAACACTCGGAATGATATAGTTCATGAACGCACCAAACAAACCAATGGTGCAAACAAATGTACAAGCCATTTCGCGAATTTTTCCTTTCCCCCAAATTGCAAATGGCATAGCGTACATAAAGATGCTACAAATATACAAAGGTAAACTACCACTCCAAACAAATTCACCTGTTGAAACACTAACAATGATTTTTACCACATCAGCAAAAACTGCAATTCCCCAAATCACAATCAAAGCAATTTTAGTTAACTTTGGATTTTTCTTCCAACGCAAAAGCCAAACCAAACCAACTGTAAAAGCTGATAACACTAAATACCAAACTAAATAATCAACGCAATTATTAAACGGGCCACTCCTTCCTAACAAATCACTTGTTTTAAAAAAGTTCATGCTTATAATCCCCCTTCATTCTTAAGGCAGCCTAACATATTTCTAAAACAATCACCAAACATTTTTTTGCACTTCGACAAAATATGACAACATAAAAATTTATCGCTACTACACAATAATTTTTTCACCACTTTTAATTTTATCAAAGTATATCGCTTTGATTTTCGTTTCGTGTTGCATCTTTGAATTCACCGTTTAATTATATGCGCTCATGAATAGTACGCGCAATCACATCATCTTGTTGCTCTTTCGTTAATTTAACAAAATTTACTGCATAGCCCGAAACGCGAATAGTCAAACTTGGATATTTTTCTGGATGGTTTTGGGCATCAATTAAAGTTTCACGATTAAATACATTGACATTTAAATGATGCCCTTTACTTTTCATGTAACCATCTAATAAACGACATAAGTTAGCAATTTGTGTGTCTAAATCCTTACCTAACGAAGCAGGCACAATCGAGAATGTATTCGAAATTCCGTCACGCGCGTTTTTATAGTTAATCTTTGCGACACTTTCCAAAGAAGCCAAAGCCCCGCTGGTATCGCGACCTGCCATTGGATTAGCACCAGGAGCCAACGGTTCACCAGCTTTACGCCCATCAGGCGTCGCTCCGGTCTTCTTTCCATAAACGACATTTGAAGTAATGGTTAAGATACTTGTGGTGGGCTCTGCATCACGGTAAGTTTTGTGTTTACGCACTTTTTGCATAAAACGGTCAACCAAATCGACCGCAATGTCGTCCACACGCTTGTCATTATTACCATACTTCGGATAATCGCCTTCCACTTCATATTCCACTGCATCGCCATCTTCATCACGAATAACTTTGACGCGTGCATATTTAATCGCAGATAAACTATCAACAGCACAGGACAAGCCAGCAATTCCAGTTGCAAAGAAGCGATGAACATCATTATCATGCAATGCCATTTCCAAAGCCTCGTAACAATATTTATCATGCATATAATGGATACAATTCAAAGTATTCACATAAAGTTCAACCAACCAATCCATCATTTTGTCATATTGTTTCATAACTTCTTTGAAGTTCAAGTAGTCACTCTTAATTGGTGTCATCACTGGTGAAACTTGTTCTTTGGTCTTTTCGTCTTTTCCGCCATTAATCGCATAAAGTAAACACTTCGCCAAATTTGCACGCGCCCCAAAGAATTGCATATCCTTGCCTACGCGCATACAACTAACACAACAAGCAATCGCATAGTCATCACCCATATACGGACGCATCAAATCATCATTTTCATATTGGATGGCACAAGTTTTGATACTCATTTTAGCACAGTAATTTTTAAAATTTTGTGGCAATTTTTCTGACCACAAAATAGTTAAATTTGGTTCGGGTGCATGCCCTAAAGTATCCAAAGTATGTAACATACGGAAAGCCGTTTTTGTTACCAAAGGTTTTCCATCTAATGAAACACCACCAATCGCTTCGGTTACCCAAGTTGGATCCCCACTAAATAATTTGTTATATTCTGGTGTTCGCATGAATTTAACCAAACGCAATTTCATGACAAAATGGTCAACCAATTCTTGCGCTGCTTGTTCGTTTAAGATTCCATTTTTTAAATCGCGTTCAAGATAGATATCCAAGAACGCTGTGTTGCGCCCCAAACTCATCGCTGCACCATTTTGGTCCTTCACAGCACCTAAATAACCAAAGTATAAAAATTGTACGGCTTCTTGTGCGTTCTTAGCAGGTTGACTAATATCAAAACCATAACTTTGCGCCATCAATTTTAACTCATTTAAAGCTTTGATTTGGTCTGCTATTTCTTCGCGTTTACGAATTGCATCGGCACTAAAATCAACAGTTGCCGTTTTTAAAAATTTTTGTTTTTCGGCAATCAAGCGATCCACACCATACAAAGCAACACGACGATAATCACCAATAATGCGTCCACGCCCATAAGCATCGGGTAGCCCCGTAATAATACCAACATGGCGAGCCTTGCGCATTTCTTCCGTATAAACATCAAAGACACCTTGATTGTGCGTCTTGCGATATTTTGTGAAAACATCTTTCACTTCTTTATCTAATTCATAACCATAACTGGTTAATGCACTTTCTGAACAACGAATACCACCAAAAACATGTAACGCTCTTTTGAATGGTTTATCGGTTTGCAAGCCCACAATCTTTTCTAACTTTTTGTCCAAATAACCGGCTTCATGACTGGTCAAAGTCGAAATCACTTTAGTATCGGCATCAAGCACGCCTCCGTTTTCGCGTTCCTTAGCATTAAGTTCTTCCACCATTTTACACAGCTTACGCGTAGCCGTAGTTGGCTTTGTCAAAAAGGCATCATCGCCGGTATATAAAGTGTAGTTCTGCATAATGAAATCGCGAACATCAATTTCTTCTATCCATTTACCTTCTTTAAATCCGATCCATTGTTCTCTCATGTTGTTAGTTTTCTCCTTTTAGTAGTTGATTAACCTTTGTGACTAATTCATCATTAGGGGGCTGTATCCCTTGCAAACGATATTCAAGTTGCAAATCTTTATATTTTTTTTCACCCATTGTATGATAAGGCAAAACCTCAACTTTAACAACATTCTTTAATGTATCTAAAAAATCCTTTAATTTTTGAATATCGACTAAATCATCGGTCACAGTCGGCACCAATACAAAGCGTATCCAAACTGGAATTTTCTTATCATCAAGATATTTAGCAAAATCTAAAACATTTTTATTATCATGACCAGTTAAAGCTTTATGCTTATCCGCATCTATCTGTTTAATATCTAATAACACCAAATCCGTATAACGCATTAATTCATCATACTTTTTTAAGACACGGGCTTCATTGCTAAATAACACCCCCGAAGTATCCAAACAAGTATGAATTTTATTCTTTTTCAAAACTTTAAAAAGTTCAATTACAAAATCAATTTGCAATAACGGTTCACCACCGGTTACCGTCACACCACCACTTTCAGTAAAATAATGTTTATATTTTTTAATTTCACTTAATAATTCTTTTACTGTCATCGGATGACCAGCATCAACTTGCCAAGTATCCGGATTATGACAATATAAACAACGCATTGGGCATCCTTGCAAAAAAACAACAAAGCGAATCCCCGGCCCGTCTACCGCACCAAAAGTTTCGATCGAATGAACTCTTCCAACCATGTTCCTAACATCATTGTAACCAATATCCAGTCAATCTACAAATCAATATTTTATTGGTGTTCCCTGCGGTAGTCGAAACCACATCTGAAGCTTAGGAGGCTTCCGTTCTATCCATTGAACTAAGGGAACTTACTCCCTTTATTGTACCAAAAAAGATTGACTTAGGCAAGCCACCTAATGACTTTGCAACCGCAATAAACGCCGACAAGCTGCACGCGTCTGCGTATAAGAATTAAAGCCAGTTAAGCGTATATAATTTTCACCGTTTTGCCCAAACCCCACACCAGGAGTGCAAACAATGCCACATTCTTGCAAGAGATAATCAAAACATTGCCATGATGTCATATGCTGTGGACAACGCACCCAAAGGTATGGAGCATGCACTCCGCCAAAAAACTGCCACCCCAACTTTTGCAAAGTCGCGCCAATTAATCGCAAATTACGCCGATAATAAGCAATGTTTGTTTGAATTGCACTTAAACCTTCTTGCGTAAAAACAGCTTCCGCCGCTCGTTGTACGACATAACTCACACCATTAAATTTTGTCGCTTGTCGCCGCTGCCACAAATTATTTAAACTAACACCTTCTTTTGTACGAAGTTTTTTGGGCACAATCGTATACCCACATCGTAAACCGGTAAATCCCGCCATTTTAGATAAAGAACAAATTTCAATTGCACATTCTTGCGCGCCTTTAATTTCGTAGATACTTACCGGCAAACTATTGTCATCAATAAAACAAGCATACGCCGCGTCATATAAAATTACTGCATTCTGTCGCCGTGCAAAATCCACCCACTGCTGTAATTGTTCACGATTATAACAAACACCTGTCGGATTTGCCGGATTACACAAATAAATAATATCAGCTTTAATCCTATCATCAGGTAACGGCAAAAAATTGTTTTCCGCTGTGGCATGAAGAAATTGCGGTTGGCGCCCCAGCATTAAATTTGTATCCAAATAAACTGGATACACTGGATCACACATCGCTACAGTCGCATTGCGGTCAAAAATATCCAATAGATTACTTGAATCACTTTTCGCACCATCACTGATGATAATTTCATCATCAGCCAAATGCACACCCAAATTAGTGTAAAATTTAGCAATGGCTTGACGCAACCACGGATACCCAATTTCAGGGCCATATCCACGGAACTTTTTCACTTGTCCCATTTCGGTACTCGCTTTGCGTAAAGCCGCCACTACCACTTTGGGTAACGGACGCGATACATCGCCAATACTTAATTTAATTATTGATTTTTCCGGATACTTAATTTGAAATTCACGCGTTTTGGCTGCTACCGTACTAAACAAATAATTTTTCGGTAAAGTTAAATAATGCGGATTAATTCTCATTATAATCTCCTATTTCAATTGTTCCCTGATACACAGTCACCGCAGGACCCAATAAACGCACTTGCTCACCCGAGCAATCCACAACTAATTCGCCTCCGGGTAATTTGACACGGATTAACTCTTCGCGATTACAAAAACCACGCGCAACACTGGCTACCGCCGCCGCACAAGCTCCTGTACCACAACCCAAAGTTTCCCCCGAACCGCGCTCCCAAACTCGCATCTCTAATAAGTTCTCGTCTATCACGCGCACAAACTCAACATTAGTCCCATTCGGGAAAATTTTACTCTTTTCAATGCGTTGCCCGATCCGCTGTATGTTGTAATTTTTAATTTCAAATTTAGGAAACCAAACTACATGCGGATTACCAATACTTACTGTCGTTAAAATGTGAATATCTTCTAAGTTAGTACTTCCAACAGTTGCGGTACCCATGTTCACACTGTAATAGTGGTCACTTAACCTACGCACAACCTTGGTGCCACTTTTGGTCGCAATCCGAACAGTTTTATCTTTCACTTCACCACGCTCATATAACCATTCCGCTACACAGCGCACAGCATTACCACACATCATGCCCTCGCTACCATCGGCGTTATACATTGCCATTGTGACATCAGCATCTTCCGCCGGCAACAACAACACCAAACCGTCACTACCAATCCCAAAGTGTCGGTCGCTCAATTTACGCGCCAACTGTTCCGGTCGCTTAATTTGTAACTTGCGTGCATCAATATAAATATAATCATTCCCCACGCCCTGCATCTTGGTAAATTCAATTAACATACAGCTATTTATGCACACGACAACAAAAAAGTGTGGTCATACCACACTTTACTTACTAAAAGATATTTCCAATGGTTGATGATGTAAAAGGTCGGTACTGGTCAAATAATACTTAATGCCGTTCTTAGTATAGACTACATCACCACGCCCGCCCTTACCATGCAAATGACCATAGATAACCGCATCAACATGATACTTTTCACAGAGCTTGGTAAACGGCGAATCATCACGCAAACAATTAAATGGTGGATAATGTAAAATCGCAACTAATTTTTTGTCGCCCTTTTCTACCGCACTTTGCAAAGACATTTCAAAGCGCATCACTTCGCGGTCGTATATCTTTTTATCTTCTTCAGATTGAACGCGATTGCGTTCCGGCGTCTGCCACCCGCGTGTACCAACAAAAATCGTATCTCCAATCGTGACACTGTCATTTTGCAATACTTTAATGTTATCTCCCACAAAAGCACGAATTTTTGAAATACTCTTCCACCAGTAATCATGATTTCCGCGAATGATAATTTTGGTCCCATTTAACTTGCGGATAAAATCAAAGTCTGCTTGTGTTTCTTCCATGCGCATCGCCCATGAAATATCGCCCGCTATAATCCCTACATCATCAGGACCAACAACAGCATTCCAATTTTTTTGAATTTCCGACTCATAATCTTGCCAGTTTTCACCAAAGATATTCATCGGCTTATCCACAGCAAAAGACAAGTGGAAATCGGACAACGCAAAAATTTTCACTTAACGCTTTCTCCTAAAATCAAAATTCGCCCAAGCACCATCTTCTGGCGGATTCACAATAAATTTCAAGTGGTCATGAGTCGTTGGGTGATTGAATTCTAATTGATAAGCCCACAAAGCAATATCTTTCACGCCTTTTCGGCTGCCACCATAACGAGCATCGCCCACAATCGGATGTCCAATATGTTTCATTTGTACGCGAATTTGGTGTGAACGCCCCGTCTCCAATTGTACCGCCACCAAAGCATCACCCTTTACTTCATCCACTATCTGATAGGTCAATTCTGCCCGTTTCGCACCTGTGGTTGTTTGCGGAACCACAGCCACCATATTGCGCACAGGATCTTTTGCCAGCCAATTTACCAAGGTTGCAGTCCTATCTTTTGGAATCCCGTTCACAACCGCATAATATGTTTTCTTAAAAGTGCCGTCTTTAATTTGTTCTGCCAAACGCGCAGCAGCTTTGCTAGTCTTAGCAAAAACCATCACCCCACCAGTTACACGGTCCAATCGATGTACGATGCCGACAAAGCCACCAGTATATTCTTTCAAAGATTCTTGTAAACTTTGGTCCTGCGAACTGTCCGCAACAGTTGGAATATTTTGTGGTTTTATCACAACCAAAAGATGATTATCTTCATAAATGACGGCATTTGTTTCCATAAAGACCAGTATACACTAAAAAATCAAAAATGTCGTAAACAATTTGCATCTATTTTTAAATACTGTTAATATATATTTACAAGGAGGTATTGTTCAATGGGATGTGAAGGATGTCCAGGTTGCGGCAAACCTACGAAATAATTTGAGGCTATGAAATTGGGGAAAGCACAGATTTTAGCATTAATTGAAACTGCATTGTTCGCTATCGGCGCAATCTTTTTTTTGTTAATGATAATTTCTCCCGCCAGCCCAATTTGGATGTTAATCGTAGGAATGATTTTCGGATTAGCGGGAGCAATCATGTGGTTGTTCCCCGCTATAATCCGTTTCTTAGCCACCTTCAAAAATGCTAAGACCCGTATCTCCGACCTTTCCAAATCCATTCAAGGCGCCGATGACCCAGAAAACAGTTCCTACGAACTACGCAATCCACAATCATACCCAACCGACGAATCCAGTAATTAAATTAATATCAATCAAAAAAGAGTATAAATTTATACTCTTTTTTTGTACATGCTGGAATTTGCTTTTTAATTACTTTCCGTGGCGATTAACTCTTGATTCTTTTTTTAATCTTGTCTTTAATTAAATAGATTAATTGAATAACAAAGAAGACAATTAAACATACCACATTGAACACGAAGAAAACTGTTAAATGCATCAATGGGTAAAAAGTGAGTTTGCCAATTCTCCATGCTGGATTGAATAAAGCCCCCATAAAGCCAATAAACTCTGCTGCTTTTTCTTGGTCAAACATAAACAGGTAGTTTGCTTCCCAAAAATCATTTCCTGTCGATACCGCAATCGCATTAAAAATTGCCCCCAATAATAAGACAACAACAAAATAGATGACAAAACCAATTAAATAGTGTTTCAAAGCTTTTTTATCTAATCTTGGGAAAAGTCCAAACAACAAAGCCAAAATCGGTACAATAATTACATTGGTATGTTCCAAGATAAAATGCATGTTATACAAATAAAACAAACCTTCCCCGTCTAAGTCTGGCACCGCTAAAGCAAACAATACGCCCGCAACATTCACAATTACAGTAAAATTGAAAATCGCTTTGTTTTTAAAGATTAAAGAAAATAAAATTAAAAATGAACCAATATTACACAACTGCAAAGGCAATCTTCCAATATTAATGCTAATCGCACTAAACATTTGGTTGTATTGCAATATTAAAGCTAAACTTAATACTAAGCAAACAATGTGTTTAATTTCGGCATCTTTCTTCCGGAAGATAAAGTAAAGTATCACAATTTCTGCAATGACGGATAACAACCAAATTAAGTGCGGCAATGTCCACGCGTCAAAAATAATATTTGAATAACCAAATAAATGTTGTGGTACATAAATCGGCACACAACCTAAAATTGAAAAGACTAAAACTAAACCAAAGTTTAACCATTCTTTCCAACTTTTGTAATTAAATAAATGTTTTTCTTCCACAGCCAAAACTACTGGGATGGTTATTCCTAATACAATGATTAAGCCCAATACAAAAGAACGGAAAACAGGATTAATTAAGAATGTTTTAAATCCATTACTTAAAACCGAAATTGAATTTAAACCCCTTCCTGCGATAGATGTATATGCTTCCAAATATACTGGATAATAAAACATCGAAATCAAAGTCATAAGAGAACAGAAATAAATGGCAATATTGCGAATCGTACGATTTTTATAAAAAACCGCCAAAGGCAACATAATAAACGATAAAGTCGTAAACCATCGTACAATCGCAAAACTAATATTTTTAAAATCTAAAATTAAATCCTCTTGGTCAAGACACAAAGCAAATGCATCTGGCAAAAAAATGGTCAAGAATAAAATAACGCAATAAACCACAGCTGCAATTTTTAAAACCTTGACAACCACTGTATTAAATTTTTCTTTATTTTTCACTAAGCACTTAGCTGTAACATAACCACCAATTAATATACCCAATGCCAAAATTGTAAACAAATAAAACATAATTATCCTCCGTTTTTTTGTTTTTCACAATGTGTACCTTGTGACAATAAAATGATTTTTTATATTTATTTATGCTTTTTTAGTTTGCTAAAAATTCTTTTGAAATTGCTGATAAAATAAAATGAATTTAGCCAAATAAAAATAAATACAATATATACAATTACGAAGCATGGATAATTTAATCCTAGTATGTCATGAATATCATTGTTTGGCATAAAATAAAGTGGGTCTTGTTCAATGTTTAAAACAAACATTTCAAAGAACGCATACAAATAAATTGCTGCCAGACAAATCAACTCTTTCCAAATGCTTTCATATTTGAAACTCGTAAATTTCAAAGTGATTAATGTAATTGAAGCAACTAATAATAAAGAATGCGAGGCAATTGAATATAAGTTTTCAAATAAAATATATTGGTTATTAAAACCAGCTCCCGGATAGGCAAAGAAAATGACTGCACATAAGAGGGCTGTGATACTGGTAATGTTATAAAAGAATTTCTTGTTCACGATTGCGGATATGATTAAGGTCCAACATGAGATTGCACACCATGGTCTTGGGAAGAAGTTATACAAAAATCCGTCCCAAGTAAATTTTTCCATTTTTGCAAAGTTAATGATTCTTCTGGCAATTTCAAAAATAAAAATTAAACCAACAAGAATCCACAAAATTATGCGACGCGTCTTTTCGTTGCTTTTTCTAAAAAAGAGCGTTAATAAGACAATTGTGGCAATGCAAGCCAGAAGTACAATAATGTGTAAAGCTCCCCATTGCCCGTTAATGCTGGGATTTGGATAACTTGAAAATGCCCATTCCTTAAAACTCATAATTTTTTTCTCCTTTGTTTACTAATACTATATATATATCATAGTTCTTTGTAAAAGCAACTTTTTAATTCATTGGAAAGTTTGTCGATGAGCTTAATCTTTGTTATAATGAATAATATGACCGTAAAAATGTTTAATCTTTGGTATTTTATCTTTTTGATTAACTGTTTTACTATTTTGTTTGTAGTTTATTTAATTTTGCGACGATTTAATAAAAAAACACAATATTGGATTTTGTTTGGGATATTGATGTTCTCATTGTTATTGCATTTTACGAAAAACCTTTTTCCACCATATTCAATTGATAAACCAAGATTGTTGCGTGATAGTTGGTTTATCAATATTTGTGGAGCAAATATCGGGTTATTTCCTTTCTTTTATTTGTCTAAAAGTAAGGCAGCAAAAGATTATATGTTTTACCTTGGTACACTGGGCGGACTAATCGCAATCTTTTTCCCGTTAGAAGTTTTGCAAAAGACTGATTGTGTGCAAGATATTTTTGATATTTTAAGATTTTATTGGCACCACTTAATGCTTTTTGCTGTGCCCTTTTTTATGCTGATTTTCAAAATCCATACTTTGGACCACAAGCGTATTTGGCAAATGCCAATTTGGTTAATGGGAGTTTGTGCTTTTTGTATGTTGAATCAAGTATTGCAAAGTGAATTAGGGTTTATTGATTTGCGTGGAAGTGATATTCACGATATAAACTATAAAGATTCATCAATGGTTTGGAATCCACCAAAAATTGGGTTTGTGGATTTTTTCATTCCTGAATTTATGAAAACAGTTCCTTTTGGACCGCATGCGGGAGAAGAAAAATACTGGCCATTATTGTGGGCAACTGTACCATTATATGTCTTTTTTGTTCCTTTATGCTTTGGGCTATGTTTTATTTTTGACAAACAGAATATTAAAAAGGATTATAAACTTTTCTTTCAGACAACGAAAAAGAACTTTCATACAATGAAAAAGAACTTAAAGAAGACAATCAAAAAATTAAAAAAACGCAAGAAACGAAAATAAAATTTAACTAAAATCTCTTACAAAACAAAAGACCAAATTTTGTATTTGGTCTTTTAAAAAATATCATTAATATCGCTGGCATCTTGTAATGGCACAATTTCTGGTAAATTTGCTTGAACCTTAGTTTCTGGAATCGGCACCGAAGCCACCCCATTATTCTTGGTTACATCTTCTGGATTCATGAATGTGGTTAACTCACCAATAAATTGTAATTTGAAATACGGAGTCGGACCACTACGGTTTTTCGCCACAATAATTTTAGCTTCGTAATCACGACTATGTGCATTTTGTTCACTTTGTGTTTCAGTTTTCGGTTTGTGAATAAATAAAACCATATCCGCGTCTTGCTCAATCGCACCCGACTCACGCAAATCGGATAACATGGGTTCACTATCAGATTTATCCGAACGAGATTCAATTCCACGGTTTAACTGTGACAACATCAAAACCGGCACTTCCAAATCTTTCGCCATCATCTTCATCATACGGCTATTGGCTGCCACTTGCTCTTGACGACTTTCACTGCGCGAACCAGTTGCCGGCGCCCCCATCAATCCCAAATAGTCAATCATAACCAAATCCAAACCACGCTCACGCTTCAAGCGCATACATTTACGCATAATTTCGGTCGCGGTAATTGAACTGCTGGCATCTAAATAAATGTCCGCATTTTGTAATTTTGCATTGGCGTCCCACAAGCGTGACCATTCTTCTGGTGTTAATTCCCCATGTAAAGCACGCGACAAAGAAACCCTTGCCACAGAACATATTGCACGGTTAACTAATTCCACTTTGCCCATTTCCAATGAGAAAACAGCCACTTTGGCTTTACTTTTTAACGCCGCATTCAAAACAATGTTTAAAGCAAAACTGGTTTTACCCACACTCGGACGCGCACCGATAATAATTAAAGCACCTTTTTGTAAACCATTCGTAATACTATCCAAAACAGTGTAACCAGTACGAATACCGCGTAAAGCAGCTGGATCATGCGCGACCAAATCAAAGTTATTTAAAACAGTTGGCAACTCGTTGGATAACTTGGTCAATTCTTGGCGTTCATCTTCTTTGCTAATATCAAAAATTAAGCGTTCGGCATACTGCACCGCCGCATGCGAATCTTCCATAAAATTTTTTTGTTTCTCATCTGGTTGGGTCAAGGACTTGGTAATACTTGCCGCTGCCCGTTCTAAACGGCGTAAAGTTTCGTCTTTGCGTAAAATTTCCACATAGTGACGGAAGTTAACCGTGGACGGAATAATATCCATTAATGTCGTTAAATATTCATTACCACCAACCGCATCTAACTTACCAATCGCTTTCAATCTTTCGGACAAAGTAACCAAATCGACAGCCACATTTTTGGTTGCTAAATAACAAATCGATTCATAAATTATGCGGTGAGCCGGAGCATAAAAATGTGACGGCTTTAAACGCGTAAAAGTTTCTAGACAATCATTGTCTAATAATACAGCAGCAATCACCGATTGTTCGGCTTCCAAGTTGTGTAACATCGTCTTGATTATAACATGCTGGTGGATTACTTGCAATATCTTTTGGGTTATGGTACAATTCCGCGTTGGATAGACGGGCAACTAGCGGCTGCCTGTAACCCGTGTCGCTAACCGGGGTCGAACACACGGTTGAGAGCGCGTACCAAACCATGTTAGACAAACTCTTTTGGTGATGACGCTTGACGGCTTAGTAGTCGGTGTGGTTATGAATCGTGTCAGATGGGGAACCAAGCAGCACTAAATAATTTTCATCGAGCTAATTAAGTGACGCCAGGCCGAGCCATCAGACTGCTTAATATCTTTTGGGAAACGACCGAAGCGTGTTCCAACACCATTAACACCGCCTACGCGGTGTTTTTATTTGGTCAAAGAATCTTTAAATTTTTTGCTAGCTTTAAAAACCGGCTTAGTCTTAGCTTTGATTTTAATGGTTTCGCCAGTTTGTGGATTACGCCCTTGACGCGCTGGCGTTTTTTTGATTTGGAATTTACCAATATCCAAAACTACTTCATCACCGCTTTTAACTCCATCGACAATTTGTTTTTCAAACCAAGATACCATTTCTTTAGCATCTTTTTTGGTTGTACCGAATTCGGCACTAAACTCCATGATTAAATCGCTTTTTCGCATACCTTTGTTATTTCCGTTGCAGAAATAATTTAATCAATACCGACCCACTAATTATCAACGCAACTATATAACATAACAAATTGGAAATGCTTACCGCCACAATGCCCATAGGTTTTAAAGCAATTAACTCGAACACAACCTTGACCAACCCACCACTAATTAACGCCCACATCGGTACGCGCTCATGGTCACAGCCCTGCAAAATACTACCCGCTACCTGCGTTAAACCAATCACAATAATTGCCCAACTTTCAATCCGTAATAATAAAATTCCTGCCGTTAACTCTTCGGGACGCCCATGAAAAGCCCGCCCATACAACAAAGTCAAAACAAACTTTGGTAACAAAAATAAACCCAAAGCCGCCGCCGTACCAATGATTAAAAAGATACCCAGCGCTGTCCAACTTTTTTTACGCATAGTTTGCAAGTCCCCTTGCTTAAAAGCCCGCGACACCATGGGTAACATTACAGTAGCAATTGCCACGCCCACCACGCTCGGCACATTGATTAATGTATGGACCGCACCAGTCGCAATGCCGTATAATTCAGTCGCTTGTTCCACTCCTGCACTCTTCAAAGCATTAACCACATAAAAACTATCAAATAACTGCACAACAGGGAAAGCTAACGACATCACCATAATCGGCGCTGCGATTGCAAAAATTCGCCGTATCACACCCCAAGATAACAACGACCAAAATCCAATTTTGGGTTCTTCAATCGTCAACGCTTTGTCAGCTTTTTTTGCGCGGACTATATAAACCACCGCCAACATAATTGCAGCTGCCAACTCTGAAACAGCTACCGCCAAAATCGCACCGAAAACCGCCCACAAAACACTATACTTAATCAACCAAAAAGCTAAACACAATCCAACCGCTACCTTGACAACTTGTTCCACAATTTGCGAAACCGCAGTTGGCACCATGTTATTTAAACCCTGGAAATAACCACGATAAGCCGAAATCACGCACACAAACCAAACTGCTGGTGCAATTGCAATGTATAACGGCCATATCTCCGGCTTCCCTTGCCAAGCGGCAATTTGCCGCGCTAAAACTAAAAAAGCCAATGTAATGACGGCACCAATCACAAACAGCACCACCAAAGCATTGACAAAAATTTGTTTTGTTTTTTGCCGGTCATCGCGAACCCGAGCAATCATTTTGGATAGAGCCACCGGAATACCTGCGGACGAAATAATCAACAATAAAGAATACAGCGGGAATACCAACTGGTATAATCCAATCCCGTAATTTCCAACAATGTTAGATAACGGTATCCGAAAGATTACACCGAGTAAATGGCAAATTACTCCCGCTGCACTTAAAATAATCGCACCCTTCACCAGACCTTTTTTTGCCACAGTTTAATATGTGCGATATTTATCTTTTTAATTAACGCATTGCTTTTCCACGCGCGCGCAAGCGTTTACCGTGGTCTAATTCCATTTTACGAATACGCAAATTCAACGGCGTAACTTCCAACAATTCATCATCGTTAATAAATTCCAAAGCTTCTTCCAAGGTAAACTGCAATGGTGGAGTTAAACGCAACGCTTCATCACTACTCTTCGAACGCATATTAGTTAATTCTTTTTTCTTACAAACATTAACAGTAATATCATCACCGGCAGGATTAGAACCAACAACCATACCCGCGTAAACAGTCACACCAGCCCCAATAAACATTGTTCCGCGGTTTTGTGCGTTATACAAACCATAAGCGTTACTTTCACCATCTTCAAAAGCAATTAAACTACCCGATTGGCGAGTTGCAATATCACCTTTGTAATAATCGTAACCATTACCAATGGTATTTAAAACACCTTCACCTTTGGTATCGGTCAACAATTCACTTTTATAACCAAACAAGCCACGCGCCGGCACCAAGAACTCTAACTTCAAACGACTACCATGTGGAGTCATACCTAACAATTCGGCACGGCGTGCACCCATTTTTTCCATAACAGGCCCCATGCTCTCTTCTGGCACATCAATGTAGGCTTTATCAATTGGTTCCATCAATTTACCATTTTCATCGTGCTTGTACAAAACTTTTGGCATACTTACGGCAAACTCATATCCTTCACGGCGCATATTTTCAATCAAAATTGACAAGTGCATTTCTCCGCGTCCACTTACCTTGAAAGCTTCGGTCGAGTCGGTATCTGTTACTTTCAAGCTCAAATCTTTGTCGGCTTCTTTGTATAAGCGTTCACGCAAATGACGACTAGTCACAAATTTACCTTCTTTACCAGCCAATGGGCTGTCATTAACCATGAAAGTCATTTCCACACTTGGGTCACTAATTTTTGTAAATGGTAATGCTTGTGGATTAGCTGTACTGCAAACTGTATCACCAATACCAACATCGGCACAACCCGAAATGCAAACAATGTCACCACCTTCTGTTTTGTCAATCGGCAATTTTTTCATCGCCATAAATTCACAAATTTGCGTCACTTTGAAATTAGTTTTAATCGTTTCGTTGTAATAGTTAACGCGCACAGCAGCATTATTCACAGCCAGTTGTCCATTGGTAACTTTACCCACAGCCATTTTACCTACATATTCGCTGTATTGGGTTGCCGATACTAACATTTGGAAATCATTTGAATCTTCATATTCCGGAGCCGGCAAATATTCAATGATTTTATCCAACAATGGTTGCATGTCTGTGGTCGCACTTTCTACGGTCAAACCGGCAACCCCATTACGCGCGCTGGCATAAACAAAAGGACTATCCAATTGTTCGTCATTAGCTTCCAAGTCCATTAATAAAGAAAGCACTTCATCTTCAACTTCTTTGATGCGTGCATCTGGACGGTCAATTTTATTGATCACAATAATAACTTTGTGACCCATTTCCAAAGCTTTTTCTAACACAAAGCGTGTTTGCGGCATTGGACCTTCATAAGCATCTACAACCAACAAAACGCCATCAACCATTTTCAAAGAGCGTTCAACTTCACCACCGAAGTCCGCGTGCCCGGGCGTATCGATAATATTAATTTTAACACCTTTATAACGCACAGCACAGTTTTTCGCCAAAATTGTAATCCCGCGTTCGCGTTCCAAAGCATTGCTATCCATCACACGGTCAGCAACAACTTGATGGTCGTTAAATGCTCCACCTTGTTTTAATAATTCATTCACCAAACTAGTTTTACCATGGTCAACATGGGCAATAATTGCCACATTACGAATTTTCTCATTCTTCTGTATCATAGGGACAAGCTTATCACAAAAAACTAAAATCTGCAACACTTGATTGCCAATCATAGATTATTGTAATTTAACATTTTCTTCCCCTAAAATTTGATTTAATTCATACAAAATCGCTTTACATTCACGAATCTTTAAATCTGGTGCAAAAGCATTACCGGTCGCCGTATCCTTAATCACAACCGGGATATCACCACTGTAAGATGATAAAGCATTAAAGCAATCTGCTTTCACCACGGGGTCACTTAAATTAAAGCGTAAATATAACTTTTGTTGATGTCCTTTGGGAATTTCCATGGCTGGAACTTTACGATTCATTGGTTCCACTGTATCCGCAATGATTATCGGACTTTGTCCATCACGCACCGAAATTTTACCCGATATTTTTACTACGCTTTCTTTATCAACCAAATTCTTAACACGCGCCCAACTTTTTGGGAACATCATCACATCACAAGTCCCCAATAAATCTTCCACATTTAAAATCGCCATTTCTTCGTGTTTGGCTTTAGTATATACTTTCTTAATTTCGGTGATTAACGCCCCCATCGTCACACTGCTGCCGTCTTCAAATTCCGGAGCATCTAACTCATTCCCATCATCATCCCCACTTTCCACATCAACACGCTCTTCGTCTTCGTCGTTCTCTTTCGGCATTTTGGAAGTATTAAAATTAAATTGACTAAAAGAATCCAAATATTCTTGTAACGGGTGCCCACTCAAATACATACCCACATATTCTTTTTCAAACCGCAACTTTGTGAAGTTATCATATTCGTTAATCTTTGGCATCGTGACTTCTACATCATTGGTATCCGCCGCACCAAACAATGAAATTTGTCCTTGGTCCGCCGCTTTCTTGTCATTCGCAACCGCTTTGACCGCGGTTGGATAGATACTCATTAATTGACTGCGATATGCTCCCAGTCCATCAAAACAGCCGGCCAAAATCAAACTTTCCAAACAGCGTTTGTTTAAAACTTCAATCGGTACGCGTTTACAGAAATCCATAAACGAAACAAAATCACCATTCGCTTCACGCTCTTCAATAATTGATGCAACAACACCTTCACCTACATTCTTAATCGCCGATAAACCAAAACGAATTGATTCGTTGTCCGCTTCAACCGTAAATAAAGCCGCACTCTTGTTAATATCTGGTGGTAACAAAGCTTTACCCATCATCCGCACCTCAGCAATGTAATGCGTCATATCGTCCCACTTGTTGATACGATTGTTAATCATGGACGCCATGAAGAACGAATAGTAATAATAACGCAAATAAGCTGTTTGATAAGCCAAGAACGCATAACAAGCCGCGTGTGATTTATTAAAAGCATACCCCGCGAACTTTTCCATTTTCGCAAAGATACTGGATGCCACATCAGGAGCCACACCGTTATTCACCGCGCCTTTAATGTTCATACTCTCGTCACCATATAGGAAAATTTTCTTTTGTTTTTCCATTTCAGCAACTTTCTTTTTCCCCATTGCACGGCGGACAATATCCGCTTGCCCTAACGAGTAACCACCTAAAACTTGGAAAATTTGCATAACTTGTTCTTGGTAAACAATTTGTCCATAAGTTTCTTTCAAAATATCTTTTAACAATGGGTGTTCATAAACTGTTAATTCTGGATGGTGTTTGTTACGACAATAAGTTGGAATCATATCCATTGGTCCCGGACGATATAAGGACACACCCGCAATTAAATCTTCAATACAGTCAGGTTTTAAATCCTTCATAAATTTCTTCATCCCGCCACTTTCCAATTGGAACACAGCATCGGTTTCGCCCGCACTAATCATCTTGAAAACATTTGGATCATCATATTCCATATTGTAAAAATCAATGGTTTTACCTAACTGCTTTTTGACAGCTTTCACGGCACCATCAATATCCGTAGTGGTAATCAAACCCAAGAAGTCCATTTTTAAGAAGCCAAGTTCTTCAACTTCGTTCTTATCATATTGCGTAGTTACAATACCACCGTTCTTTGCCAACGGACAAGCATCGCCCACGATGCGCTTACAAATCACGACACCCGCCGCGTGCACACTACAATTGCGCGGGAAACCTTCAACCTTAATGGCCATGTCGATAATTTTTTTTACCATCGCATCTTCACGATACATCGCGGCTAATTCTGGCTTATACAAATCATCAAATTTAGCTTTTTCTTTGGCTAATTTATCTGGGTCGGTAATCTGCGACAAATCTTTTAAACCAAAAATGTATTCCAAGAAAGGTGGCTTGTGGCGTTGATTGATTTCAATCGGCTTAGTAATTTTCGCCACTTCGGCATACGGCAAATCAAACACACGCGCAATATCTTTAATCGCGGCTTTGGCTGCCATCGTACCAAAAGTCACAATTTGGCAAACATTATCGCGATGATATTTATCAATCACATATTCAATAACTTCGCCACGGCGTTTGCAACAGAAATCCAAGTCAAAGTCCGGCATACTACGCCTTTCCAAATTCAAGAAACGCTCGAACAGTAAATTATACTTTAATGGATTAAGTTTAGTAATACCCAGTGC
This sequence comes from Clostridia bacterium, assembly GCA_045538455.1. Taxonomy (GTDB): domain Bacteria; phylum Bacillota; class Clostridia; order Christensenellales; family UBA1242; genus RGIG8050. The sequence continues at coordinate 23,056 of JAZSRL010000004.1, forward strand.
ATACGCCAAAATCGAACCAGCACCCGAACCACGACCAGGCCCAATCGGAATATCATTTTCACGCGCAAAACGCATAAAGTCCGCAACAATTAAATAGTAGTCAATGAAACCTTGACTGGACACAACATGCAATTCTTTTTCATAACGCTCTTGAATTTCGGGCGTAATTTCGCCATATAAGCGTTTTAATCCTTCTTCGGCTTTGCGTTTAAAATAAACTAAATTATCTTCACCCGTTGGCGAAGTAAAGGCTGGAATCAAATCCGCACGCGCAAATGGGTCACAATTACATTTGTCCGCAATCACAACCGTATTGCTAATCGCTTTTGGTAAATCCGGAAAAATTGCCGCCATTTCGGCACCAGATTTATAATAAAATTGGTCCGTATCAAATCGCATACGATCTGTATCTTTCACCTTACTTTGTGTCGCAATACAAATCAATGCATCCTGCATTTCCGCATCATCATGATACAAATAGTGAATATCGTTAGTTGCGACTAATTCAATCTTTAAATCTTCCGCCAACTTAACAATTCCACGATTAACTTTCTTTTGTACCGCAATTCCATGGTCCTGCACTTCTAAATAGAAATCTTCGCCAAACATATCTTGTAAGCGTGCTGCATATTTTCTAGCTTCGTCATATTGATCCAACATTAAATAATGTGGAATATGCCCCGCTAAACAAGCCGACAAGCAAATCAAACCTTCACAATGCTGCGCTAAAAAATCATAGTCAATACGCGGTTTATAATAAAAACCTTTCGTCCAAGCCGCCGTATTAATTTTACATAAGTTTGCATACCCTTGATTGTCTTTACATAACAAAACCATATGCCCCCGATGTTCTCCGGGTTCACGCGCATTCATGTCATCAACAATATAAATTTCGCAACCTATAATAGGTTTGATATTCACATCTTTGGCTTTACATGCTTGGTAAAACTTATATGCGCCATACATATTACCATGGTCGGTAATCGCACAAGCTCCCGCACCTTGTTCCTTCGCAATTTTAACTAACTTTGAAATACGCGCCGCACCGTCCAATAAACTATACTCGGTGTGCACATGCAAGTGGACAAAACGCGGCCCTTGCGAATTAGAGGAAGGTTGGTTCTGCGGTAAATTGGCGTCCATTGAGATAGTATAGCAAAGACTGTGCCGGGAACGCAAACTCTATCTCTGTGGCACACAAACATTGCTTGTTTTGGCGATACAAACGGTTTAAATCTGCTTTCCCGTATTTTCCATCACCCACGATGTAAAGACCGATACTTGCCAAATGCGCCCGAATTTGATGAGTACGCCCCGTTAAAGGTCGCACTTTTAACACGGAAAACTCACCCTTATTACGCACAAACTCAACCACAGTCTTAACCGACACCGCACCAGGTTGCTTATCCTTAGAAATTTCCACCATTCCGTTTTCTTTATCTTTCAATAAATATCCCGTCAAAGTAACTGGTGATTTTTTTAACATACCAAAACATAACGCCAAATAAGTTTTCTGCACTTGCCCATTTGCAAACGCATTTAACAAAGCTTCTTCCGCTTCTGCATTCTTGGCAAAAACAACCAAACCTTCGGTATTAACATCTAAACGATGTACCGCCGTATACCCCAACAATCGCTCCAATGTGTTTTCGCCATGCAAGCTGCTCGTCTCAATTCCTTGTGACTTAAAAACAACAGCAATGTTGTGGTCTTCCCAAACCATACGGTACGGCTGCCATTCTTTCAAGGCATTATCAGCATAAAAGATTTGCACTACATCGCCAATATTAAGCGGCACATCTCGATTCACACGCACTCCGTTAACTTTAACATCTTTGCGTTTCAAAATCTGCTGTACAAAAACATAACCGGCCCCCAATAGATTTGATTTAAGCAAGCTACTCACATTTGTTCTTTGTTTTACCGTAAAAGTTTGTGTCTTCATAATTTAATTTTCCAAATACTTCCCATTACTACAGCACCAACAACAAATACCATTGATGACAAAAAAATTACCATCCATAAGCGTTCTTTTTGTGACATGTTCAAACGATTACCGAAAACCTTATGATGCCACACCAATAAAAGCATTTCCACGCAAACCGCTACAACTGCCAATAAAATATTCACAATATAATAGAGTGAAAAAACTTGTGATAACCAGCCCGACAAAAACATCATCACTGGAAACAACATAAAGTTCAAAATACTTGCGATTACATATAAAGACATTAACAGCTTAGTTGAGCGTGGGTCCGATGATTTTGTGGTAAAATCCTTAACCAATTGGTCAATCAAGTCAAAATAATGTTGTTGTCGTTCTGGACGCACTTTATTACGCACATAACTACGGTATAAATCGGCATATTCTATCGTTTTAAAATCCAAAGTGTTATCCAAAAAACTTTCCGCCCACGCAACATTCGCCGGGTCACTTTTAATACTAGCAAAAGTTTTCAGATAATCATAAACTAAACCGACTTGAAACCCAGACAATTTTACTAACAAATAAGATGGACTTTCTAAATGAGGAAAATTGGACACAACCTTAGCCAATAACATATACGGGAGTTCTGGGCCATATTTAATTTCCAAAGCAACACATTCACCGACAATTGAATTGACATTTTCAATATTCGCACAACGCCTTTCCACAATCGCATTTGCCGACTGAGCCGAAATTGTTTCTCCGCATTTCGGACAGACCAAAAACGGAGTCTTGGTTTTTAATAACAAATATTCATGACACTTAGGACAAATCCCCGCTTCAAAATTCATATTATGGTTTAACACATCCGCAATAATTTTGTCGATACATTTTTAACTGTTTTGACAATTCAACACTGCGTTTAAAGCCGTCCTTCTTCTTAAAATCACTGGGCACATATTTTTCGCTTATGCTAGCCCCAATTTGATTAATTAATGCCGCATCTTTGTGCGGACTAGTTGTTAACGATGTTGCGAAATAATCAAAACCCAATTTTTCCACATAGTCAAACGCATTTTGCAAACGCAAAGTAATACAACGCCCACAATTTTGTGGCTGCCAATTTTCATGATTGTATGGATGAACAATAACCTTATCCGTCAATTTATATAAAGCTTCTAAACGGCGGTTAAACTCTTCCAATGAATCTAAATTGTCACCCCAAAATAAACAAGTGACTTCATAATCCACGGCCAAACGCTCTACCGCAACTGTTGCACAAGGACCACAGCATACTGCCAATAACAAACTCGGCTTAGACATTTTCCTCGATTAACAATGGCTCTGCTTTCGCCACAGCTTCTTCAATGCGTGCATTCATATCAAAATCCACCACAGTCATTGCATACTGCAACGCCGAAGTCACTTTGGCTGCATCGGCATTACCATGCATTTTAACAACAGCTTTTTTCAATCCCAAAAAGATTGTGGCATTGGTTTTATCCATCTTTTCGGCTTTAAATTTTTTCAATTTGCCACCTAAAAACAAACCACCAATTTTACCACCCAAACTACTTTTGATAACTTGTTTTACCGACTTGAAAACAAATTTCACCGTGCCTTCAATGCTTTTTAAAAGTACATTTCCCCAAAAACCATCGGATACAACAACATCGGCAGTCCCTAAGAAAACTTGGTCGCCTTCAATATTGCCAACGAAATTCAATAAACCCGCATCGTGTAATTTAGTTAACAAACTATGTGCCTGCTTCACAACTTCATTACCCTTCGTGCTTTCGGCACCCACATTCAATAATGCAATGCGCGGATTTTCCATTCCCATAGCTTTACGGTATTCATTTGCCATAACCGCGAATTGTACCAACTGCACCGCCGTGCAGTCCATATTCGCGCCACAATCCAACAACATAAAATCTTGGCCATCAACTAAACTCGGCAAAGTCGGACACAACGCCGGACGACTAACGCCCGCAATACGCCCCACCTTCATAAATCCACCAGTCAAAACAGCTCCGGTTGACCCCGCCGAAACAAAAGCCCCACAATCCTCGCGTTTCTTTAATTGTTCTAACCCTAACACCAAACTACTATCCGGTTTAGTACGGATTGCTTGTGTCGGATGTTCGTCCATTGCAATATTAACTTTGGCATCGATAATTTCAACACGGTCACCAAAAGCCGTTACCTGTGGTTTAATCACTTCGGCATCGCCAACCAATACTAATTGTAAATCAGGATTTTGTTGTAACGCAGTAATTGCACCACTTAACATCGCAGGCAAACCATTATCCCCGCCTAAACAATCTAAAACAACTTTCTTCATAAAATGAATAATACCATAAATGATGGTATAAAGTCTATACAATTTGAAACCATATAACCCATTAAGCTATTTAATAATGAAGAACCGTACAACTCATTATGGAATCAAATACAAAGCGAATTTAATTTTCGGCAGACAAAAGAAATTGAAAAACAACGCAAACAATTAAAGTTATTATGTTTTTATAAAAAAATCATAGCTAATACCCTGCCATCAATCGATAACAAAATAAATTATAAACAAAAAAAGAGCTAGGATTTCTCCTAACTCTTTTGGAATCAATAATTGAAAGCCAATTATTTGATGATGTCAGCAACAACACCTGAACCAACAGTGTGACCACCTTCACGGATAGCGAAACGCATACCTTTTTCGATAGCAACTGGAGCGATTAATTTAACATTCATTGAAATGTTGTCGCCAGGCATAACCATTTCTACACCCTTTGGCAATTCGATAACACCTGTAACATCAGTTGTACGAATATAGAATTGTGGACGATAACCATTGAAGAATGGAGTGTGGCGTCCGCCTTCTTCTTTTTTCAAAACATAAACTTCAGCTGAAAATTCGGTGTGTGGAGTGATTGATTTTGGAGCAGCCAATACTTGACCGCGTTCAATATCTTTGCGTTCAACACCACGCAACAATAAACCAGCGTTATCACCAGCCATTGCTGAATCCAATGATTTACGGAACATTTCAACACCAGTAACGGTAGTAGATTTGTTTGCACCCAAACCAACGATTTCAACAACGTCACCAATTTTAACTTGACCACGTTCAACACGACCAGTAGCAACTGTACCACGACCGGTAATGGTGAATACGTCTTCAACTGGCATCAAGAATGGTTTATCTGTTTCACGTTTTGGATCTGGGATATAAGTATCGATAGCGTTCATCAATTCCTTGATGCAGTTCAAATCTGGAGATGAAGCATCGCCAGCTTGTGCAGCAGCCAAAGCTTTAGCAGCAGAACCTTTAATAACTGGAACGCTGTCGCCTGGGAAACCGTTTTGAGTTAACAAGTCACGGATTTCCATTTCAACCAAGTCTTGCAATTCAGCATCGTCTGCCAAGTCGCATTTGTTCATGAAAACAACGATGTATGGAACGCCAACTTGACGAGCCAACAAGATGTGTTCACGAGTTTGTGGCATAGGACCATCGGTTGCAGCCACAACCAAAATTGCACCGTCCATTTGAGCAGCACCAGTGATCATGTTTTTAACATAGTCAGCGTGCCCCGGACAGTCAACGTGAGCGTAGTGACGTTTTTCTGTTTCGTATTCTACGTGTGCGGTATTAATCGTAATTCCGCGTGCTTTTTCTTCTGGAGCAGCGTCAATTTCTTCATACTTTTGAGCTTTAGCATGACCAGTCATTGCTAAAGTAGTACAAATTGCAGCAGTTGTTGTAGTTTTACCATGGTCAACGTGGCCGATTGTACCAATATTAACGTGTGGTTTGCTCCTGTCGAATTTTTCTTTTTCTGCCATTTTTTACATTTTCTCCTTTTTTTAGCAAGTGTGATAATTATGCAATAGAAAAGGGAATGTGTCAACTTTTTTTCTACTGAATAAAACAGATAATGCATTTGACAACTACCCCAAATATCATTCAATATGGGTTATGACTTTATTAAATCAGATGCTGACAATCTTTGACGAATTATTGCAAAAGCGTCAATTTTCTTACAGTGAAGTTCACAGCAGACCAATTCCGGATACAACTCAATCATTTACTGGCTATGTGCATACGCTGGACCTTGGTCATGCTATTTTTATCTCCGAAGAACGCAAACCATACTTAATCACTGTCGAATTTGTGGCTTATTACAATTTAAAAACGGGTGACCGTATTACAGCCAAAGTTAATTTCAGCTCGGAATATAACAATTATATTGTTTACGAAATTACAGACATCGAACACATTCACTATGACGAAGCTTCGGTCATCAAATCTAACCGTTCACTTGAAATCTGTGATAACCAAGTTTCTCTTGGCACTTCCATCATGATACCAGTTAGCGACAACCAAGACACTGCAACCAAAGTGGCGCAAATCCTACCAAGTCTACCGGCCGATGTAACACCAATTTTACTTTCTTTTGACGGAAGACCGACCAACTTTACTGTTCCAACCGCTTATTTTACTAAACCAAGTTATGGCAGCCGCGAAAAATTAATGACTTGCTTATTAACATTTTTCTATGCTAAACAACAAGCCAATGTTGGTAAACACATTGTCCTTATTATCGACAGCCTCGACAAAATGTTTACTACTTTCAATGGCTGTATGCAGCCTGCCGGTTTAATCGACCCGAATTTATATTCCAGTGCCGCCATTATGGATTTTGAAAATATTTTATGTTCCAGTAACACATTACAATCCGGCGGTTCTTTAACTATTATCGGTTTACATCAAAAAGGCACTTCCCCACAAATGCTTCAAATTAATGACCGCTTATCACAAATTATGGATTCCGTGTTAGAATTTAAATAAGGTTTATCTATGAATGATTTATTAAATAATCTCGACCAAATACACACAACTAAACTAGGAATCACCCGCATTCAAAAAAATTTAGGATTGAAATCTGATAACATTATTAACTGGTGCCGCCAAGAAATTCAATCATATCAAGCCAACATTAATAAATGTGGTAAAAATTATTATGTAACGACACCCAATTGCGTCATCACAATCCACGCACATAGTTTTACTATTATTACAGCTCATCGCCGATAAATATACAAAAAAAAAGACCGTCATGCGAAGGCGGTCTTTTTTCAATATTCATTGTTCGGAAACTTAATACTTTGTACTTTGATTAAATATACACATTACGCATTCGCGTATTCGACTTTTAATTGTGCTGGCACGATATTCCTATCATGCAATACTCTTAAAAGGAGGTGATCCAGCCGCAGGTTCTCCTACAGCTACCTTGTTACGCCTTAACTCCAATCACCGATTTCACC
>JAZSRL010000007.1:0-8161 GCA_045538455.1 Clostridia bacterium
GAACCCTGGACCGAAAGATTAAGAGTCTTTTGCTCTACCAACTGAGCTAGCGGCCCTCACTTTTATAAAATATCATAAAATTTTAGTGGCGTCAATTAAAGCGTTATGTTATTTTATCTTAGGAACTAAACTAAAATAGATTATGAAACATTTTTATGTGGTTTTGTGTCGGACAGGAACTTTCTTATCTAAGATTATTAGCAAGGCGACAGGCGATAATTTTACGCATGCTTCGATCTCCTTTGATGATAAATTGCAGACGATGTATTCATTTGGGAGATTGTGGGCGTATAATCCTTTGATTGGTGGTTTTGTGAAGGAATCTGTGCAATATGGTACTATGCGTCGTTTCCGTCATGCGGATAGTTTGGTTATGCGTATTGAAGTAGATGATGAAAAATATAATAAAATTGTCAAATATATTGAAGATATGTATGCTGAAAGGAAGAAATACAAGTATAACTATCTAGGCTTATTTTTATCAAAATGGCGGGTCCGTATTCATTCGCAAAAATCAAAACGATTTTATTGTTCGGAATTTGTTAATTATATATTAGAGCGTTTTGGTATTATAAAACCTGGAGAATTTGGAAGGGTGGTGCGTCCGATGGAGTTATTGAAAGTGTATCATAGTGGAAAGGGTGAAGTTGTTTATCGTGGGGCGCTTTGTTCGTTCGCGGCAGCACAAATTTAATCCGCAATAAAACTCTTGCAAAATTATAAAAAGGTGTATATACTGTAAGTTATGAATTTAGTAGAACTCATTGAGAAGGAAAATCAAACTAAGGAAATCACTCCATTTAAGGTTGGTGATACAGTAAAAGTTTATTTTAAAATTGTTGAAGGTAACAAAGAGCGTATCCAAGTTTTTGAAGGATTAGTTATCGCTCGTAAAAATGGTGGTATTCGTGAAACTTTCACCGTGCGTAAAATTAGCTTCGGTGTTGGTGTAGAGCGTACCTTCCCGGTATATTCACCGCGTATTGATAAAATTGAAGTTGTTCGCGAAGGTAAAGTTCGCCGTGCAAAATTGTACTATATTCGCGATTTGAGCGGTAAAGCTGGTGTTAAAGTTAAAGAAAAAATCAAGGTTAACGACAAGAAAAAACAAGTTCTTACCGAAGAAGAAAAAGTTGCGTTAATTACGGCTAACAAAGCAAAAGCGACTACAAAAAAAGCTGCAGCAAAAACCGCAAAACCTGCTGCGAAAACAACCGCTGCAAAAACTGCTGCCCCAAAAACAGAGAAGCCAGCAGATGCAGAAGCTAAATAATTAATATGGAATTTATCGTTAAATTTGTTTTACCAATGCTAGCTATCGTTTTGGTGGCTGGCATTTATATTTGGTTTTTGAATTCACGCAAAGCGGATAAAAGTAAGTGTGAGGTAAAGCAAACATGTGTATTACCAAAAAGCGCACCAGTTGTGCCGTATTTCGAATCAATTTTGCAAACTTTTTATCAAGCGTTAAAACAGGCATTACCAGAAAAATATATTATTTATGTAAATGTTCCAATTGAAAAGTTATTTGAGCCATCTAAACGCGCTAATTTAAAAATGGCGGGGCAATATGCTGATTATGTGATATTTACGCCATCATGGATGCCAATTTTAGTGATAGATTTGTTCGATATGTCGATTGTTAATTTAGATCGTGTTAATAAAATTAAGAATGTTTCGAAAGAAATTTTACGGAACAGTGGTATACCTGTTTTAGATTATCAATATACGGATAATTGTGACATTGATGACTTGCGTCGTAAAATCGCGAAGGTTTTAAATCCTTTGACTATGAAAGATTAATTTGTAGTTTTATGACAAATAATCGCAATGAATAAGTTGACAGACTGTTTTAATTTGTGTTAGACTACAAATAGTTTGGTCCGCTAGCTCAGTTGGTAGAGCACATCACTTTTAATGATGTTGTCCCGAGTTCGAGTCTCGGGCGGATCACCACTCTTAATTTAATTAGAATGGTATATAAAAACGGCGAAAGCCGTTTTTTCTTTTGGAATCGTCTTGAATAAAAATTTATGCTTGATAGTAAAATTATTTGTTGAGTGTTTGAGCTTGTGTTAGAATATGAACAATAGTAGTGGGGGGATTTACAAGTGCAAAACAAAACAAAGATTGTTGCGGCAACGACTAACCCGGGTAAATTACGCGAGATGCGTGAAATTTTGGCGGATTATGAGATTGTGAGTGCGGCGGATGCTGGTTTTCTTGATGATGTTGAAGAGAATGGTTCCACATTTATGGAGAACGCTTTAGAAAAGGCTCGCGTTGTTTGTGCGGCTACAGGAATGGCAGCATTGGGAGATGATAGTGGTTTATGTGTCGATGCGTTAAATGGAGAACCAGGTATTTATTCGGCTCGTTATTCGGGGAATGGTACGGTAGCAAATCGCCAGTTACTGTTAAAAAATTTGGAAGGACAAGCTAATCGTGCGGCATATTTTAACTGTGCTGTGGCTTTGGTTTGCCCAGATGGTCGCGAGTATACTGCGGAGGGTAAAACATACGGGACAATAGCAACAGAAGAACAGGGCGGCAATAACGGCTTTGGATATGATTGCTTGTTTATTAGTGATGATTTGGGTAAAGCTTTTTCGATGGTAAGTGAAGATGAAAAAAATGCAGTGTCCCATCGTGGAAGAGCGCTGCATAATTTATTGCTTAAAATCAAAAATTGATTTATTTATTGAGAATTTCTTCAATAATGAAGCGTGGTCGGCGTTTAGTCTCAATATAGGTTTTGCCTAAGTAAAAACCGATAATGCCTAAGGCGAGCAAGATGAGGCTGGTAAACCAAGCCATGGCGGAAATTAATACCCACATGAAATGTAAGTTGATTGTAAACATAAGAACAACGGTGGTTGTAATTGCAGCAAGACTTAAAATTTGCAACCAGAAACCAATCCAAAAAATCATAGTCAATGGTTTGGAGCTGCAGGAAGTAATACCGTCAAGAGCAAAGGCAATCATTTTGGGTAATGGATATTTACTTTCACCGGCTAAGCGCTCTGCTCGTTGGTATGGAACGGTAGCGGTTTTTAATCCAATTTGGGGGACGATGCCGCGAAGAAATAAATTAGATTCTTGGTATTGGAAAAAAGCAGTTAATGCTGTTTTGCTCATTAAACGGAAATCGGCGTGGTCATAAATAATTTCAACGCCCATTTTCTTCATCAATTTATAAAATCCTTGTGCAGTTAAGCGTTTAAATGCTGTGTCTTTTTTGCGTGCAGAACGAACGCCATAAACAATATCTGCGCCATTTTTGTATTCATCGATCATTTTATCGATAGCATTGATGTCGTCTTGTAAGTCGGCATCGATTGTAATTGTGATATCAGATTTTTCATGAGCCACACTTAGTCCCGCGACTAAAGCATTTTGGTGTCCGCGGTTGTGCGCCAGTTTTACGCCGCTAAACAATTCGTTGGTATTGTGAAGCTCGGTAATTAAAGCATAGGTTTTATCTTTAGAGCCGTCATCGACAAATAATATGCGGCTTTCGTGCGCAATTTTACCAGATGAAATCAAATCGTTCATTTTGGTTTTTAATTTTTCGGCAGAATCCATGATGACGGGTTCTTCGTTGTAACAGGGTACAACAAGATATAATACAGGTGTCTTTTGTTCCATGTTTTGAGTATAAAAGAATCAGTCATGCGCGTCAAGTTTTTATGAAATTAGATCTTTTCTGAGCAGGAGAACAATGTTTTGATAATCAGGGTAAGAAAAGATATATGTGTCTGATATCTCCCCGATGTAAGGTTGATAGTATTGAGAAAGGAGGTCTTGTTCTGAATTCCAAATGTTTAAGGTTGTGATAACAAAATCGCTGGTTTGATTTTGAATGTTGTTTTGGATAGCTTGATACATTTCTGGAAAACGCTGTGTGGAAAAATTATTTAGGACAAAAAAATAATTGTTAGGAATAATGTTTGTTGAATTATAAACGCCGATGTCGATTATTTTGTAACAAAATAATGTGACTTTGGTTTGTGTGTTTAGTTCATAATGGTTAATGATTTCTGCAATCATTAAGGCGGAATATTCGTTTTTATTACGATTCCATCCAGAACAAAGAGAGAATAATGGTAAGATTAATATTATACAGAAAAGTGTAATGGCTGTGATTGTGAGTTTTTTAAAATAAGGTATCGTGGACTTAAGAATGTTTATAAAATTGATTATACCAAAAATTGAATACGGTATTAGTTGTGCATAATGATAAGGTGTACACCATGTGCATGAAAAAGTGATAAAACAAAAATGTACAACGAATGCCAATAATAAAGCTATGGTGGTGCCGGTTTTGTTTTTTTGAAGAGCGAAACGCATCATGCCCCAGATAATAAAAAGTAATAGAGCGGTGCCAAGTTCAAAAAAGAGCTTAGGCATATAAAGTGTTTCGAGCGGGCTATTTGTATAGGCGGTAATGTTGATGAAAAAATAAACATACAACAAATTGTCAATTGCGTTGTGTACTGCATAAAAAATAAGAACTGGTGTCGTGATAAGAGTAAAGCCGATAAGCATAAATAAAAAATCGATGAGTACGGTTTTTAATTGATGTAGGCGGAAGCTGATGCTAAACCAAATGATCATGGGAACTATCATAAAATATAACAATGTAAATTTAGACCATAATAAAATCCCAAAGCAAACGCCCAAGCTGAGGCAATGCCACCAGCGCCATTGTCGTTTTTCATCCATGAATTCAAGCCAGCAAAGTAAAAAGTAGGTATAAATTGGTAAGCTGAATTCTTCTATGGTGGACCCGCTATGTAGGCATGGAAGACCGGTAAAGATGCTGATAATTAAAATTAAAATTGCGAATAGTGAGAGTATACGATTTAAATATTTTTGACAAATGCGATAAGTAAAAAACAGAAACAAACTCATGGATATGATTTCAATGAATAACATCACAATTCCTGGATTTGGGAAAAGGCAGCAAAAGGCGGTAACAAAATAAACGATAGGGCCTTTTTGTTCAAATAGGTCGCGGTAAGGGATTTTGCCGTGAACTAGGCCGTTGCCCATAGTCATAAACCACTGATAATCTGGATAGTGATTGAATGTAAATAATGGCGAGTTATAACCAAAAAGAAAAAAGAAGCTCGCGGAAATTAGTAAACAAATTAAATAGATAATATGCAGTTTTGCGGGGGGGGGGGGATATTAGCGTCTCTTTGTTTTGCATTAAGTTAGTTTAGCTTAGAGTGTAAAAAGGGTAAATTACTTTTTTATTAAAAGAATTAAGGATATGCCTTGATAGCTGTAATAAGATATATTATTTTTATCCTGTTCCGAGTTCGGAAGTTCGCAGTCGTAAGGTTGATAGAAATCCGAAAGATACGAATCTCCATAGAAAATATTTAATGAAGTTACGACAAAATCGCTGGTTTGTTGTTGGATATATTTTTCTGGTTCCCTGTAAAGTTCTGGAAGTTGTTGCCCACTGAAAAAGTTATTTGCCCAAAAATAATTATTGGGGATAATTTGGGCGGCGTTATGAATGCCAAAGTCACCTATCCTGTAATAGAGCAAAGTTGCCTTAGTGTTGTTTTGTGTTTCGTATTCGTTGATTGCGTTGGCAATTGCTAGTGGTGGGTAAAATGGTTTGTGACTAAATTGGTAGTTGCTTATTAAATACGAAGGGCAATAGATAAGCAAGAAAGAACTAAATATAGCAATTATGGCAATTCCGTATTTGCGGTAATTGGATACGGTTATACAGTTAAAAATTATTTCTAAGATATCTAAAATTCCCAAAATTGTGTATGGAAGAAAAATGATAAAATATTGGGTCATGCCTTTGCATGTAGATACGACTAATATAAAATTGACTAGAAACGAAATTAGTAGTAACCAGCCATTCTTATTTTTCCAATTGTGAATTGAAAAACGAATTATACCCCAGAAAATGAAAAATAAAAAAATGCTCCCTGGTGTTTTTAAGAATTGGAAAATGCTAAACTGTACTGCGGATGTATTCGGGTATTGAGTGATATTAATAATAAAATAAACATTAAATAGGTCATCAATGGCATTGTTTAAAAGGTAAAAAAGCAAGACAGGTAATGTTATAATTAGGTAGCCAAGCATCAAAAACAACAAGTTTATGATTAAATTTTGGGGTCGTTTTTGGCAAAAGCTAATAACTAACCAAATAATCATAGGCGCAAGCATAAAATATAAAAGAGTGTATTTTGACCAAAACAAAACTCCGACACACAAACCAATGATTAGGCAGCGTGATTTGGTCCATTCTTTTTTTTCTTGCAAGAATTCAAGCCAGCAATACAAAAAGTAAGTACAGATTGGAAGTGCAAATTCTTCAATTGAATTCCCGGTAAGTGGCTCCGGTTTTAATGAGAAGGTGGTAATTATTAAAAGTGAAACTGCAATTATGGAAAGAAGTGTGTTCAGCTTTTTGTAAAAAATTTTATACGCAAAGAAAAGGAAAAAACTCAGGGAAAAAATTTCAACAAAGAACATCATGGAGTCTGGATCGGGAAATAGACAACAAAACGCAGTGACAAAATAAACGATAGGACCTTTTTGCTCGAATAGATCGCGGTATGGGATCTTGCCGGCTAAAAGACTGTTGCCTATGGTCATATACCACTGATAATCTCCGTGGTAGTTAAATTCGCTCAATGGGGAATTTCCGCTGAAGATGAATAAGAAAATTGATGCTAAAAGTAAGCAAATCACATAGATGCTCCAATTTGGGAGTTTGTGTGGTGTTGTTCCTTTTTGCATAATTAATTTTAACTTGTAGTCTGAAAAGGGTAAATTACTTTTTTATAAGTAGTACAAGGTCATAATGTTTACGCCATGCGTGCTGTATTTTGTGGTAGTGGTAAGTGCTGGTGGTCATGTCGCCGGTATATGGTTGATAATATTGAGAAAGAAGATCAATTTCATTGTTCCATGTGTCTAATTTGGTGATAATGAAATCGCTGGTTTGATTGGTAATATAGGAAGTGAAGCTGTTGTACATTTCAGGAAAACTTTCTTCCTTAAAAACATTGTTAGCGAAAAAATAATTATTAGGAATAATTTTTGCGGCATTATAAAAGCCAAAGTCATAAAGTTTATAGCAAAATAAGGAGGCTTGTTTGTTATTGGATTGTGAATAGTCATTAATTACTTCGGCAACTACTAGCGGTATATATTCATCTCTGTCGCGTTCCCATTCGGTTGTTAATACTGAACAAGGTATGCAGAGTACAAATAAACCAAGGCTGAAGGCTATAAAAAGTTTTGCTTTGTGTTTTATTGAGTTTAGTTTTTTGCTAATTAATTCGAGTAGGTCAATGATGCCAAATATAGCGTAGGGAATTAATCCTGCATAATAATACATAATGTTTTTAGACGAGTAAATAAGTAATGCAAAATTAATTAAAAAGGCAATTAATAAAAGCTTTCCACTTCTTTCGCGCCAATGTTTTATGGTGAAAGCAATTACACCCCATAACATAAAAATTAAAAGAAGAGGGCCAATTGTAAAGAATAGTCCAAAACTGGTACAGAGTTTAACAAAAGTGGTCGAGCTATAAGCTGTAAGGTTAAGGAAAAAATAAACATGAAATAAATCGTCAAGCGCATGGTTAGTTGTGTAAAAAATTAATATTGGGGTGCTGATAATCAGTACGCCGGCAAGCATGATAAATGTATTCATCAAAAGAATTTTGTATTGGCGGCGGCGTAGACTAATAATTAACCAAACAATCATAGGTACAATCATAAAATAAAGAAGTGTATATTTGGTCCAGAAAATAATTCCAAAACACAAGCCTAAACATAAAGCGCGTATCCAATTCCAGTGGCGTTTTTCTTGTAAAAATTCTAACCAGCATAAAAGGAAATAGGCATAGATAGGTAATGCAAATTCTTCGATGATGGCTGCGCTGAATATACGACACCAACTAGTAAAGATTGTGAAGGCAAGGATTGGTATCAATATAAGGGAGAAATAAGTGTTTAAAGTTTTACGGCAAATACGGTAGGCGAAAAAGAAGAACAAACTCATGGATATGATTTCAATGAATAACATCACAATTCCTGGATTTGGGAAAAGGCAGCAAAAGGCGGTAACAAAATAAACGATAGGGCCTTTTTGTTCAAATAGGTCGCGGTA
>JAZSRL010000003.1:0-45400 GCA_045538455.1 Clostridia bacterium
GGTCATAGGTTCGAGCCCTATAACTTCCACCATTCAGGAATAAGACGAACGTAAACACTTTTTAAGTGAATTATTTTGTAAATCATTTACATTTTTTTTTACATGTAGTATACTGTTTGTATGGATAAATACTCATATAAATTACACCGTACTTTAAAAGGTGTAGAGATGGATTTTTTTTATCAATTTGTTTTGGATAAAAATGAATTAACTCAATATATTGCAAGTGATGAATTTAAAGCTAAGGAACAAGGAAAGTTATCTTGTGCTGCTTATACAAAAGAAAATTTGGTTCATTATTTAAATGACCATTCCATGGATCAAATTATAGATCCAGATGCTTATCCTAAAAAACAAGGAAAGAAGTTCCATTGGGATGAAAATTGGCTTGATCAACTTTTTAGTAAGCATTTTGAAGAGAATAAAGATTCTTATAAAGACAGTAATTTTACAGAGCGCTTTGTAGAAACTGTGGTTTCTTATATGGGGGAAAGAATAGAGCAACAGTTTTGGACTGAATATTTGCCGGAATATCAGACGAATATCACAAATACTATTAAGGATTACAATCTGGCAAATGGTTTAAAAGAAATAATTAACCAAAAAAATCAAGACGATGGTCGAACGATGTAAGTCGATAAAGAAATATTAAGCTATCCGATGGGGTTGCTGTTAATGCGGTAGTATTGTCGGCGGGGTTTTATCGCCTGGTATGAGAGCATAAAAGTTAGCAAAGCTGAGTACGCCTCCGGTTAGACCTTGCGGTCCTTGTGGACCGATAGGACCGGTTGTACCAGTCAAACCTTGTAAACCGCGTGGGCCAGGGTTGCTTTGTGGGCCTTGGGGACCCATTGGACCGCGTACAACTACGGGACGCTGGTCATGCGATCAATCACATGGTTGTAGTTATCACTGTCGTTGCAACAACAATCGCAATCGTTGTAAAATCTTTTGTTCATGAAAACCATCTTTTCACATTTCGTCATATGCAAAGCGCGGAAAAAAGGTTGAAAGGGCTAAAAGATAGACAGTGATTGATTATTTTTCTTGTGTTGGAGTGTTTAGTGCTGGACTTAAAATTATTGTGTTTTCTTGTTTATTTATGGTAAAATTATTTTTAAGTAATATGAAAAAAATAAATGGTGTTTTATTGTATGTACAGTATGAAGACCTCATTCTTCTTAAAAAAAATCCAACTGAATTTTGGAAAGATGTAACGAGTATTGGTCATTACGCTTTTGAAGGTTTGGAAACTTTAAGGAAGATAGAAATTCCAGATGGTGTAACGAGTATTGGTAGAAAGGCGTTTCAAGACTGCGTGGAGTTAACTAATGTAAAAATCCCAGATAGTGTAACGAGTATTGGTGAAGATGCTTTTGATCATTGTGAATCTTTGAGAACTATAAAAATTCCGAATAGTGTAACAAGTATCGATAAAGGTACATTTTTTGCCTGTAGATCATTAAATAATATAAAAATCCCAAATAGTGTAAAGAATTTTGGTGAAGAAGCTTTTGGTTTTTGTGAATCCTTGACGAGTATAAAAATTCCAGATGGCCAAACTAGTATTGGTGTTGCAATGTTTGCTAGTTGTTATTCTTTGACAAATATAAAAATTCCAGATAGTGTAACAAGTATTGGTAGAGGAGCTTTTCAGTACTGTAGGTCTTTAACTGATTTAAAAATTCCAGATAGTGTGACGAGTATTGGCGACGAAGCTTTTATTGAAGTTCAAAAATTGAATGTCCGCAATAAAAGTCTATGCGGTGATTTACTTCATTCAAAGATATTTGAAATGATTAAAAATAATCCAAGGGTTAATCTTAAACAACTGAATGCGGTATATGAGCTTGCCAAAGAACAAGGTATAACAAGTGATAATGTCCGTGAACTGGTTGCGTTGTTGGTAAATCTTGGGATGCTAGAACCAAAAACAACGGTGATTGAGACGGGGAAAGATAAAGCAGGTAATCCTATTATGTCGCCGGTGAACAATATTGTTTACACATTTATGCAAGGGATCATTAAAAGCAACCAAATAAATTTAAATGAATTACATATGAATTTACAAGAAATGCAGATTGATAGTTACAATGAAGCATTTATGAAATTTGTCGTTAATAAATCTAATTGGTCGGACATCAAGGGAAACATGGGTGTCCTTGCCCGCGTCTATGATTGGTTTAAAACAAGAACGGAACTTGATTTGACACAGACAAATAATGTATCATTGCCCACCAAAGAAGAAGATAGATTCAAAGTATTGGTGTATGAAACCGCAGAGAACGGAATTGACCGTATGCACTGGCGAGCACCAACCATGGAAAATTTATTAAAGGAATTTGCCAAAACAAAGTTTACTGGAGTCGTAACACAACGAGACGCCGAGATTGCGGAAGAAATATCTAAATATAATATTTATTCGCAAAAGCATTTTAATAAAGCCAAAGAAATTGATGCCGAACGTTTCGAGTTAGGTGTGAAAGATATTTTGGCAAAACCTGTTAAACAGGGCAGGATTGAAAGTTTGGACCAATATCGTAACGAAACACAAAAGTTACGTGAACAAATGTTAAGTGATTCTGCAGAAATTTTACACGACCAAATTGAAGACACTTCATCTATCTTTTCTTATGAAGTTTTAAGTAAAAGCAATCCAGCAAATTTTGCTATGGGTTGTTTGACCAGTTGTTGTGCCACGCTTTATGGTGCCGGTGCTGGTGCCATGCGTGGGATGATTATTCATCCGGATATGCAACCATTAGTTATTCGTGATTTCGATAACAATATCATTTCGTTTGGTATCATCTATGTCAATCGAGAAGAGGGGTATGCGGTTGTCAATGATTTCGAAGTTAACAGAAAATATGATAATTCTCAACAACGAGAAGCAATCTACCAAAAAGCAATGCAAGGGGTTACTGCTTTCGTAAAAGAATATAATCAAGAAAATCCAGCCAAGCCAATTAAAAAAGTAACAAGTGGCGTTTCGCCTAATTGGGCTGCAATCAATGAATTTATCAAAAAAAATCCACAAAGCGAAATTTTAAAAGCGCCAAATTTTGATAATTTCAAATATGCGGGTAGTGGCTCATGGTCGGGAGATTGGCATCATCAACAATACGAAATTTTAAAAGTGGAGGATGGACATGTTTTGTGATGAATGGTTAAAGGTAGACGCTCTTTTACAACAAAAATTAAAAGAGTTGCAAGATTTGGATCAAGAAAGAGAAATGCTGATTGCCAAAGCCGAACAGCAAGATGAAATCACACCTTTATTAAAGCAAGAATTAAATGCAAGTTTGGAAAAATATAAAAAACTAGCAAATGAAATTGCAAGTTTGAAAAAGACAGCAAAATCTTTAAAAGTATAAAACGGTCAAGGATGTTAGAATAGATAATAAAAAAATCCGCGGGTTACCGTGATGGTAACATGTTGGTTGTGCGGATTCTTTTATTTAGGGATTCTTGGTGACGCAAAGGTCTTTCCTGAATCCTAATAGTATTATGTGTCGGTTATGGAATAATATACAAAAAACAACAAAAGATTTTGCAATAGTTTTGGGTTATGTTATAATAATAAATATGGGCAATTAACTCAGCGGGAGAGTATCCGCTTGACGTGCGGAAAGCCACAGGTTCGAACCCTGTATTGCCCACCATTCAGGAATAATCCGAACCCAGAAAAGTATTTCTTTTTTAGTGGCTATTCGGGTTTGATATTAAAAAGGCAGTGAGTTAATCACTGTCTTTTGTGTTCCATACAATATGGACTAAGTTTATGTTATAAAATTTTACTAACGCATATATTTGTGTTATTTTGGATTAAGGAGAAATACATAAATGAAAAACTTTACTAAAACTATTCAAATGTTAATTTTTGATGGCGACCCAAATGGCCGCATTATGTGTGAATTATCAAATTGGAATGGTCGCGTTTATAAAATTGCGCGCAATGATCTTGCAAAATTTGAAGAAAGAAACGATTCACAAAATACGGGTGTTTATTTCCTTTTTGGAAAAAGTATTGAAGGTGATGATACAGTTTATATTGGTGAAGCGGAAAAAATTTATACAAGATTAAAACAGCATCTTAAAGATGAAGTATATTGGAACGACTGTATTGCCGTGGTAAGTAAAGATAATTTACTTAACAAGGCTCATGTAAAATATTTAGAAAATAATTTTTACAATTTAGCGGTGCAAGCAAATCGCGCAACCGTTATCAACAGCACGATACCTACTTGTTCATCGATTGCAGAATTTGATTTGGCAATGTTAGAAGAGTTTATTGAAAATACAAAATTGCTCGTAAATTCACTTGGTTATAAAGTTTTTGATAGTGTTGCAGAAAACATAAAATCTGAACTTGATAATTCAAATTTCTTTCAAATTGATGCTGCAAGAGGTGCTGTTGGTAAAGGTTTAATAGTGTCGGATGGTTTTGCAGTTTTGAAAGGTTCAACAATTGCAAATCCAATTTCAGCCAGTATGTCAGGTAGTCTGATTAAATATAGAGATAAACTTATGAGTAATGGAGTGATTGACGAGAATTTTTGTTTTGTAAAAGATTATGTTTTTACTAGTCCATCATTAGCGGCAGCCATTGTCATGGGGCGAAATGCTAATGGTAGAACAGAATGGAAAACAAAAAATAATGTGACATTGAAGCAGATAGAAGAGAGTAAATAAATATGTTATATGGTATTCAAGATAGACTGATAATAGATGATTATCTTCCTACTATTGAGGTTTTGAAAAATTTCTATAAAACATCACATATTGCTTTTTGTGAAGAAATAGGAAAAATACAAAGTCCCTTAAAAGATAAATTAGAAAAATTAAAATTACAGCATCAAAATGATTCCTTTTATTGTGTTTGTGACGAAAAAGAGTTTATGCAATTGGAATATTTGGATAACATAATTTATCATCATCTTTCATCTTGTTTACAAAGTATAGTATCGTTATGGGAAAATCAAATGAATGACTTTTATTTATTGGATCGATGTATTGATTACAATAGCTTAAAAGAAAAATTTTTAAATGATAAATATTATGATTTAAATAGCGATACTAAAATAGATGAAATAAGACAGGTTTATAGTTATCTTAAGCATGGAGGATTTGGAAATGCTGAAAGTAAGTTAAAAAAAATAAAATCCCGCTATTATAATAACAATGGTTTAAATGGAGAGGTTAGAGGTAAGTATTTTAGAAATAAATTACTAAATATTTCCACTAACGATATTGAGTATTTTGCGAATACGTTTATAAATTTTTGGAAAAAAGTGTTGATTAAATTGAATTAAATCAAATGATCAATGCTTTTATCTATTCCAAATGCTAATTGTTACAATTAACGATTAAAAAGAGAATGCATGAGCAAAAAACCGAAAACTTGATTGATTATATCAATGGGGTTCGGGTGCAAACAGCGTTGGCCCACCATTCAGGAATAATCCGAACCCAAATATTTTGGTTAAATGTTGTGAGTTTGATTTGTCTGTGTTAATTTTTGAGCGTATAATTAAGTATGTTTTTTGTTACGAGTAAATTTACACATTATATTAAAGATGAAGCAGGAGTGCGGTATCCGTGTGTGATTCCAGATACAAACGGGATTTTGTCTTTAATTAAAAAACATTTGCTTGGGACCAAGAGTTTGTTGGTTGTGGCAAATGACCCGCAAGATTTCGCGATTAATGATTTGGTTGCATCTAATTTATCGAAAGCTTGCGAAATGACAAATTTAAGATTTGATGAAGTAAAAGTTTTGGATCATCGGACGATGGGGCAAGCAAAAAATTTAATTAAAAATGCTGATTTGATTTTTATGTGTGGTGGTGAAATTTTACGGCAGTTAACTTTTTTGCAGAATATAAATTTTAAAAATTTGATTGAAAATTATAATGGTGTTGTGGTTACGGTTTCGGCAGCGTCAATGTGCCTGACAAAGACGATTTGTAATTTTCCTGAGCACGAAAAAGAAATTAGCCAGCCACGAATTGTTGATGGTTTAGGGTTTATAGACTTAAAAATAATTCCGCATTTTGATGCAGAGAAATTGACTTATCAAGGCACAACTGAATTACCAAATTTAGTTGAAGATTATATACTTCCATATAGTGATAATGATAAAATTTATGCATTACCTAATGGTTCGTATATTATGTTTGACAGAAAAAATATAAAATTTTATGGTCCATATTATATAATCTGTGACCGAAAGGTAGAAGCACTGAATATTTAAAAAAACGGGCAAGTCCCGTTTTATAATTGTATTTTGTTTCATTCTGATTATTTGGTCGATTGTTTCGCAATGGCAGTGGCTAAAATACATTCGGCGGGGTAGTAAGTTGCAAGGCACAAGACATCAAAGACTTCAGATAAATTACCGAAAACATTAAGTAGTAACATCAAATCCGAGAAGAAGAATAACAAGCTGCCGATGCCAAGTAAAATGTTTTTGGAGTTTGGCTGTGTCACCAAATTGGAAAGACTTTTGCCAACCATTAAGGAAATTATCAAAGCATAGGTGATAACGATGATTTCCATGAGTAAACTACCGAAGTCAAAGAAGGGCATACATAAAATAAAAATCACAGATGGTATGAAAATAGCGACTGCGTAAATTAAATCGCGAAGTGTAAATTTTTGCAAAAAGTTATAAGCGACAAAGTACCAAATATGTCCGACAGCAAAGAGTAAGGCGCCGACAATAAATTCTATATTTAAGAAGATGTCACCTAGCATGGCAAAGAAAAGGCCGACCGTCATAGTAATGGAAAAGCGTAAACTTTGGTGTTTAGTGATAATGACATAGGCGAGATTAACCATGCCCAATAAAACAAAGAAGATGCTGGTAGTGGCTTTGATAGCGAGACCGCCCAAAGATATATAACAGATATCGCCTAAGATTACAGCTAAGATTAAAGTAATATTTAATGGTAAAATTAAATTTTTGAAAATGCTTTTCATGGTACCCCTTATTTCACAAATTTTTTGATAAGTTTTGTTTTGGTTTTAGTGTATGGTTGATAGCGCAAAGGTAAATCAATCCATGTTTTTTTGTCAACTATTGATTTGATATGTGAGAATGTTTCAAAGCCTATTTTGCCGTGGTAACCACCAATGCCGCTGTGCTTTAAACCACCGAATGGCATAGCTGAAGTTGCCAAATGGATAATGCAATCGTTTACGCAACCGCCGCCAAAGTCACATGTGTTAAGAGCTTGATTGATGCGGCGCTTGTTAGCAGAAAAGATATAGAAAGCTAAGGGGTGATGATAGGTGTTAATTTTTTGTAGAATTTCATCAAAATTATCAAAAGTTAGTACGGGTAAGACTGGTCCAAAAATTTCTTCTTGCATGGACGGACTGTCAAAATCAGCGGCAATCAATGTTGGTTCAATTTTTAGTGTTGCGTTATTATAGCGGCCGCCGAAGATCGTATTATTGGTATTGATTAAGCGGAGTGATGCATCATATTGTTTTTGGTTAATCATTTTGGGATAGTCTGCGTTACGCAATGGGTCAACGCTGTATTGCAAAACAATTTGGCGTTCAATTTCTTTTATAAGTTGGTCCTTAATTGAACTGTGACAAAGTAAATAATCTGGAGCGACACAAGTCTGCCCACAATTTAAAAATTTCCCAAAGACAATGCGTTTGGCTGCTAATTTGATGTTGGCGGTTTCGTCTACGATGCAAGGACTTTTGCCACCCAATTCAAGAGTGACTGATGTAAAGTGTTCTGCGGCTTTTTGCATGACGATTTTACCGACACGAGTACTGCCTGTAAAAAAGATGTGGTCAAAATCAAGGTCAAGCAGAAAAGAACATTCTTCGCGTCCGCCCAGTACGGTTAAGACTTCGTTTTGTGTGAAAGTCATTTTTATTAACTTGTAGATGATTGCACTTACATGGGGTGAGTGTTCGCTGGGCTTTAACACGACACAGTTGCCAGCTGCAATGGCATCGACCAGCGGTTCAATTGAAAGCATAAATGGGTAATTCCACGGGCTAATGATAAGGACTTGGCCTTTTGGGCAGGGAAGACGAAAGGATTTGGCGGCAAACTGTGCTAAAGGTGTGGCAACTTTTCTGGGCTTAGCAAAGCCGATTATATGTTTGCGCATAAAAGAAATTTCGCTAAGCGCCATGCCAATTTCTGTCATGTAACTTTCGGTAGCACTTTTGTTTAAATCTAAACGCAAGGCTTCACAAATCTCTGACTCTAATTTTTTAATATTTTGGTACAGGTCACGCAATTTTTGGATACGGTATTTTGGGTTGCGTAGTTGGTTGTTAATGAAATTTTTGCGTTGTTCAAGGTAGGCGGCAAAAATGATTTCGTTATCCATTTTTTACCTCCTTGTAAATTTCAATTAATTCTTTCGTAGTCCACAACACAGGGACGGGATAAAGTGGATTAGCTTCTTTTTCGGCTGTTTTTGCCAGTTGCGGGATATCGTTGATTTTAATTTCTGGAATATTGGTCGGAATGTTCATGGCGTGATTCATATCTTCAATCTTCTGGATAAAAATTTTTGCACCGACTTCGTGTGGTGTAGTTTGGTCAAAAAGTTTTGCGGCGACACCCAATTCCCAAAGTTTTCGGTAGATTTTGCGACCAAATTTTCTTAAAACATAAGGTAATATCACGGCATTAGCTAAGCCATGGGGGACATTGTATTTGCCGCCTAAGGAATGTGCAACTGCATGAACATAACCGACATAGCTTTGTGTGAAAGCAATGCCTGCGAAGTAAGCTGCGTTTAACATTTTAGTACGGGCAATAGCATTTGTACCATCTTGGTATGCAATGGGTAAATATTGAAAAATTGATTTAACAGCGCGGCGCGCATAAGAGCGTGTTTGTTTAGTTGTACTGCGCCCGATATAAGCTTCAACAGCGTGGGTAAGTGCGTCCATGCCAGTAGTGGCGGTGATGTGCGGTGGGAGACCCACGGTTAACTTAGGCAGCATGGCTGCGTAACTGGGAATTAATGGAAAATCGTTAATTGCATATTTGTGGCGGGTAGTGCTGTCGGTGATAACGGCTGCCAGTGTTGTTTCGCTGCCGGTGCCAGCTGTTGTAGGCACGGCGATAAGTAATGGAATTTTTTTACGGACTTTTAAAATGCCTTTCATTTGGGCTAATGATTTCTTGGGGCGTGCAACACGGGCACCAGTAGCTTTGGCACAATCCATTGCAGAGCCGCCGCCAAAAGCAATAATACAGTCACATTGGTTGTCGTGGTATAGTTGTAAAGCCGCAGCTACATTGTCAGTGGTTGGGTTGGGTACGGTTTCATCGTAGACAGTAAGTTTTATTTCATTATTTGTTATGGCGGTTTCCAAACTTTGTGTTAATTGTAGATTACGCAAGGAATGGTCAGTAACTAATAAAACGCTGGTCCTATTGTGTTTTTTGAGTGTGTCAATAATGTCTTGATTTGATTTTAACAAGATAGGTTCGCGGTATGGTAGTAACGGTAAAATTAAACGAAAAATAGTTTGATAAGTTCGACAATATATTTTTTTTAATAGGTTCATGCTTCCTCCGAAAGTATTAATTTAGACTACCACGAGATTTGTTGTGAGAGCAACGAAAATTCCATCGTGACAAAATTTTGTTTCTATTTTATGCTTAATTAATGAGTGATTTGCGGACTTTGCCAGCTGGAATATTTCAACATACTTATGTTGTCCAAAAATCGCGTTTTCTTGCATATGCAAAGCGAGTCAATGATGTACAAGAAGCACAAGCCTTTTTAAAAAGTGTGGCTTTACCCGATGCAACGCATCATTGTTATGCGTATGTGACTTTGGATACACAAAAATCCAGTGATAATGGTGAGCCTGCGGGAACTGCGGGAATACCTATATTGCAAGCGATTAAACAAAAAAACTTAACCAATGTCGCAGTGGCAGTCGAACGCTATTTCGGGGGGATAAAATTAGGGACAGGTGGATTGGCGCGTGCCTATGGACAAGCAGCAAGCGATGTTTTGGAACAGGTACTACCAGTTTGCTTGCGTGAGTGTGTGGTTTTAGAATTTTGTTCGACTTATGACCAAAAAGATGTGGTTAATAAATTGATTATGGAATACGGAAAAGTTTTAAAAGTTGATTATACCGACATTGTTCTTTGGCGTGTGGCGGTACCAGTATTAAATCACAATTTGTTGATGCATAAATTATTGGAGCTTTATCATGGGCAAGTAAATGTTATGACGCAAGAAGAGCATTGCTGGGTTGAATTTTTAGATGACTAAACATATGCATGGTTATGGAGAGTTTGCGTGCTATTTTGCCGGAAAAAGTCTTAATGGCTTTAAAGCATTTACCAGTAGCACAAATATATGAATTGCGATTGCGTGCGCATGCTCCGATTGTTGCTTGTGTTGATGGGCGTAATTACCCATTGTGTGATGTTAATGTAACTTGCGAAGATTTAGAAAATATTGTGCATAAAGCGGCGGAATATGCAATTTATGCGGTGTTGGACCAAATGGTCAAAGGCTTCATTACAATTCGTGGTGGCGTGCGGATTGGTATCGCCGGTGAATTGGTTATAGAAGCGGGACGAGTAATCGCAGTAAAGCATATTAGTTCGTTGTGTATTCGCGTTCCACACGCAGTAAAGGATTGTGCGTCTGTAATTACGCCTTCTGTTTTTGGTGTGATACGGCCACTGTCAACTTTAATTATTGCGCCACCGGGAGCTGGGAAAACCACTCTGTTGCGCGATTTAGTGCGGCAGATAAGTTTACGCTATCCGCATTTGAATAGTCTTATTTTGGATGAACGCGGAGAGTTAGCGGCGTGTTATCAAGGCGAACACCAATTAGATGTTGGGCAGAATTGTGATGTGATTACGGGTGGTACCAAAGCTTTTGGGTTTGAAAATGGTTTGCGCAGTTTAAAGCCAGATATCGTTGTTACAGATGAAATTGCGACACGGGAGGATGCTGTCATGTTACAGCGTGCGGTGAGTAGTGGTGTAATTGTAATTGCCAGTGTACATGCTGCGGATTTAGGTGAGTTGCAGAGTAAACCAGATTTGTGTGATTTAGTGCGGCAAGGTGTTTTTGAGCGTTATGTTGTTTTGCGTATGGGAGAGCGCGCGGGGGAAGTCGTCGGTGTTTATAATCGGGGGTTGCAGCGTTTGTGAAATGGTGGTTAGCGGGGATTTGGTTTTTTATGTGTTGTTTGCTCGGTTGTCAAATTTATTGGCGGCAATGCAACAAAGTGCGTGATTATCAAAATTGGATTGCTTTTTGTGACCACTTGCATCACGCGATTGGTTTTGCTTTGTTACCTTTACCGCAAATTATTCAAGATTATCTTCCCGTTTGTTGTGGTGAATGTCGGACCGTGTTGGACAAATATTTGCAGTTGTTAAAACAAAACATGGATATGACGCGAGAGCGTTGCCAAGTATTGAGTAGTGAACCTGTTTTGGCGGAATTTTTTTATCAAATGGGGCGGACTGGGCGAATTACCGAACAAGATAAAATTATGGCGTTGCGGACTGCTTTACAACAAAAACATGCACAAGCGCAGCATGATTTGCAAAGCAAAGCGTCTATTATGTTGAAACTTTTAATAATTATTGGTATCGCGGGAGGCATTTTATGGATGTAGAAATTATATTTAAAATTGCGGCAATTGGTATTTTAGCGGCGGTAGTTTGTACAATTTTGAAACAAGCAGGTAGAGAAGAAATTGCGACTTTTGTTTCATTGGCGGCTGTCGTGATTTGTTTAGTGATGGTCTTATCTATGATAAGTGACCTTTTTAATTCTATTCGGTCTTTGTTTGTGTTGTATTAGGAGGCATGCTTGGATTTAACCAAAATGATTGTGATTGGAATGGCTAGCGCTTTGGGTGTGGTGTTGTTACGCCAAGTTAAGCCCGAACTGGCGGTAGTTGTGGGCTTGGTTGGTACCATTTTAATTTTCATGATGGTTGTTTCTGGTTTAACCAAAGTTGTGAGTAGTATTAATGGGATTGTTGCACAAACGGGATTAGCGACACAGTTATTTGCGAGTATTTTAAAAATTGTTGGCATTGGATATTTGTGTGAAATTGCGGCAAGTATTTGTCAAGAAGCGGGAGCTAAAGCAGTGGCGGACATGGTTGTGTTAGGCGGTAAGATTATTATTATGGTTTTAGCTATTCCCATTATACAAGCGTTAGTCGATGTTGTGCTTGGGGTGTTGTCTTAATGGAAAATGAGTTGTCCAATGCAGTCAATGATACCTTGTCCAAATTGGATTTTGGTGACCTCAGCAATTTAAGTGTATTTGGCGGTAGTGACTTTTGGACTGTTTTAGGACAAATTTTATCGGGTGAATATTTTAAGCAATACCCAGATGTGTTAAGTGGAATTTGGGCACTGTTGGGGAATGTTATTGTGGCTGTTTTGCCGTTGGTTGTTTTGGTGGTATCCATTACTATTTTGTGTGGTTTTGTGGGATCTGCCAAAAAAGAAGGAGTAGGACAGTTAGTTTTTTTTGTGGCCTATGCTTCCGTTGTTTTAATTGTCGTGGGAAGCGTAAGTGATTTAATACAAATGGTGGGTAAAACCTTGGATAGTTTGAAAGCACAGGTGGATTTGGTGTTCCCAATTATTTTGACTTTGATGGTAACGGGTGGTGCGTCAACTAGTGCGGGAATTTATCAACCCGCAGTAGCTGTTTTGTCTAGTGGTATTATGCAAATTTTTATGGGGATTGTGATGCCTTTGTTTATTGTGAGTATGGCTTTTTCGGTGGTGTCACATTTGGCCCCGCAAACTAAATTAGATAAGTTTGTATCATTTTTTAATGCTTTATTTAAATGGGTTGTGGGTGTTTGTTTTACCGTATTTTTATCATTTATGGCAATTCAAGGTATTACCGCTGGTAGTTTTGATAGTATTTCCATTCGGGCGACAAAAATGACTGTTTCGGGGTATGTGCCGATTATAGGTAATTATATGTCACAGGGCTTTGATTTAATTATGGCGAGTGCAGTTTTAATTAAAAATGCGGTTGGGTTATCGGGTATCTTGTTATTGCTGGGGATTGTTTTATCGCCGATAGTAAAAATTGTGGTATTTTCGTTGGCTCTTAAATTAACTGCGGCGATTACGCAACCGATTGGTGATAGTCGTATTAGTAATTTCTTGACGACAATTAATAAAAGTTTTGGCATGTTGACGGCTTGTTTATTGGGTGTTGCTTTTATGTATTTAGTAGTTTTAGCATTATTTATCATGACAGGGAATGTAATATAATATGACAGCTTGGTTGGCAAGTATTGTTGGTGTTGTGGTTGTGGGCGTGATTGTCGAATTGGTGATGCAGGGGCGGCGTATGGGTAATTTTGTGCGGTCGATTTATAGCTTTATGGTATTGTTAGTAATTGTTTCGCCGTTGCCTAAAATTTTAAAAGTTGAGTGGTGGTCTACAAAAAATGAAAACTTAGTAAATACAGAATTGGTCGCAAGTTTACAGCAAGGAAACAAGCAATTTCAAGTGACCCAAATTTTGCACGCGATGAGGTATAAGAATGCAATCGTAACTGTGGTTGATGATACTATTTATGTCAATTTAGGTGAAATGTTATCTGAGGATAAATTAAGCGAGTTACAAACGAAATTGGGACAGGAGGTTGTGATACTGTGAAAAAATTATGGGCAAAGATTAAGCAAATTAAGCATTGGGAAATTTATGCTGCAATCGTTGTGGTGGTTGTCATGTTGGGAATTTATTTGTCCGGAATGACTGGGAAGAAGAAATCGGAACAGCCGTCAACAGTCGCGATGGTAACAAGCAATGATAGTAGTTATGCCGCCCAAATGGAAACTAAGTTACAAAAAGTTTTGAGTTGTATCGTGGGTGCTGGCAAAGTATCGGTAATGGTAATGACAGATGGCGAAGGTACCGCGGAACTGGCTTATGATGTTCAAGAGAAGACAGTAACACAAGCGGGTGTTAATGGACAGGAAGTAACGACTACGACAGTGGACAAGACAGTGGTTATCAAAAATGGAAGCCCAATGATATTATGGAAAAATCCCCCTCAAATATTAGGTATTGTCGTCGTTGCTACCGGTGCTAGTGACCCCAGTGTGCGTTTGAATTTATTGCACGCGGTACAAACTTTTATTGGGGATAAACAAGTACCGTTACAAATTTTGTCGGGAATTTAGTTCGTCAAAATTTGCAGTTATAATTTAAAAAAGTCATCAATATAATATTGGCAAGGGGGAAATTATTGTGGAAGTAGTAGCACAACAATCAAAAAAACAAAAATTTTCGGGGAAGGTGAAAAACTTTTTTAGCATATTTTTTAGCAAAAAAGTACGCAAGATTGCTTTAATGACTGGCTTGTTGGCTTTATTGGTGGTAACAGGTTATTTGAATTTTACTTTGAATCAAAATGCAGTCAGTATCAACGCTGGCAGTAAAACCGAAACTAATATGTTCATTACATTAAAAGAAAATCGTACTGATGCGCGTATGGCTCAACAATTAGTTTTACAAGAAATTGTTGCGAATACCAGTGCCAGTGCGGATGCACGCCGTGAAGCTGAAGCTGCATTAACTGCTTTGGCAGCAACTATTGCTTTTGAAAATAATTCGGAAAATTTAATTGCGGCACAATGCGGCTATGAAGATGTTATTGTGAGTCGCAATGGGAACAAACTAAATGTTATTGTGAAAACTGATAAAGAAATTGAAAATGATAACCTACAAAAAATTATGAAGATTTTGGCAAGCGGTATGGATAAGGAAAGATTAGAGCCGGAAAATGGCGATATGTTGTATATTTCGATTATGTAATGAAAAGGGCGTGCAGCCCTTTTTATTTTGCTTTGTTTTGTCAATAACAGCAATGTGTGGTTTGTCATTTGTGTGTTGTTGTGGGTAGTTGTGGTTGGGTGTTGGTGGTGGAATAATCGTAATCAATATTGGAAGGTGGAAACCAAAACAACAGGACGAATACGACAACAAATTATTCGGTTGCCATTAAGACACATCGCAAACAGTAAGTTGCGTCATGAAATAAAAATTTTTAACCGTTTGTGTTTGGTAATGCCGACTGTAAATGGCGTAGCAGTAGTTTATCGGCAGCAAATGAAAGCTCTTTTGCGGAATTCGCGACACAAGCCCAGTCATGACCCTTATGAAAGGTTGTTTTATGGTTATGCTTGTGCTGTATTAGCACAGAAATATGAAGATGAAATCGTGCGATGTCATTTGCGCAGAAATTTAACTTTTTTATTAGCACCAAGAAAAAAAATTGTTAAAAAGATAGTTCCTGTTTGGTCGCGTAAAAAATATGATTTATATCCGATGCCAATCTATAAAGTATTTCAAGATGTTTATTATGATCCATTACAACCTGGCATTACTGCAGATGAACCGTGGCAACGCATTGTGGTGCATGGTAGCTATGTAAAATACTGTAATCAAAAAATGACGGTAAAAAGGTATGCGCACGCGTATGAATTAACGACAAGTGATTGGCAAACGGTTACCATTAAAGTCGCTGCCGATAAACAAGATTTTAGTTGTACTATTAATCGTTGTGTTGTGATGTGTAAACATTTGCGGACAGGCGAAAGTCATACTTTTGCGGTACGGGGTGACAAAGTGCGTTTAGCGACCAGTTTATGTAGTAAGATTGACGCTTTAGAGATTTATGTGACTTGGCAAGGCAATATCAAAATCGGTTTAGATGGTGGCGAAGCGCGTTGGTTAACTGATAGCGAAATTAAAGCCAATCGAAAGTTAGAATGTTTGGTTGATAATGCTTATCGTGCTAAGTTCGTGAAGGGTGAAAAATTACGCACCCGTTATTTAGCAGCAAGTAAAATAGTGCCATCATTGGAGAGTTTAACAAAGGTAGTTATTTTAGAAAATGCTGAACAATTTTTAAATGTTTGGGCGGAAATTCATGATTATCAAAAAGTTGCACGCTTGTTTTGTGGTTTTAATTTAGTATTTATTTATGCTGGCTCCACTTCGGAAATTGACCAGGTAGTACAATCCACAATTACACAAAAACAAATTGATATATGCCATCAAGACCGGTTATGGATTTACTTTATTGACAGAACTGTTGTGGAGCCTGATGCTTTGTACTTTCTGTTAAAGTTAGCAGAACCAAGTCATTATGTTCCGGTCGAACCCACGCCCCCTGGGCTAACCATTAAGCGAACTTGGCCGTATGTGAAGACTTTAACAGTGATCAATAATTTACCGCAAAAGATGACGCGGAATTTGATTGTACCTCTCGTTTTTCCACGGTTGTCTGTGGTATCAGCGCGTGGCAGTATCTTAACAGTGGAGGGTTTAGTTTCGGGACGGGTTAGTCATTACGCTTTACCCGTGGTGTTAAATATGAAAAACGAATATTTGACGACACATATCAATTTGCCTTTTAAAGTGAAACTAAGTGGCTATGAGACGCGTCAGTTTGAAATAACTCGTAGGGATAGTAAAGTGAAAAGCCGCTTGACGAAAAAGGATTTATTGACTGCGTTGACTGATATTGAAATCAAAACAGATGATAAAAAGTTGGATGCCATTTTCAAAAAAGATATTATTGATGGAGAAGATACATCAGTTTTGGCAGCAGTGAAAGCGGCTTATCAAAATCAAGACAGAAAGTTGTTGTTGGCGGTACTAGAAGATCGTTATCAAATTACAGCTGATGTGTGGGAATATTTGTTGACACAGCTTGTTGGGTTGCGCATGCGTGCCGGTAAAATTTACTTAACGCCGTGTGTTAATGTTATGGGGGAATTTACAGTATCGTTTGAATGTATGGGACAGCAGTACGCTTTTAGTACTAAAAAAAATTTGTCAAGCAAATCGAAGTTTGCTACCATAAAGTATGGAAATTCAAATGGATAAAAAATTGGCCGGAACCAAAACCGAGAAAAATTTGGAAGCTGCATTTGCAGGGGAAAGCGGTGCGCGTAATAAGTACACATTCTTTGCTTCAAAAGCAAAAAAAGATGGTTATCCAACTATTGCAAAAATTTTTGAAGAAACTGCTGCAAATGAGAAAGAACATGCAGAAATGTGGTTTAAATATTTACATACTATTGATTCAACAGTGGAAAACTTGTTAACTGCTGCGGCTGGTGAAAATTATGAATGGACCGATATGTATGAAAAATTTGCCAAAGAAGCCGATGAAGAAGGTTTTAAAGAGATTGCAGCAAAATTCCGTGGCGTAGCACAAATTGAAAAAAATCACGAAAATCGTTTCTTGGATTTAGCAAACCAATTAAAGAATAATACTTTGTTTGCCGGCGAAGTAGCGATGACTTGGCAATGTACAAATTGCGGCTTTACTTTTGTGGGTAAAGAAGCTCCTAAGGTTTGTCCCGTTTGCTTACACGCGCGTGAATACTTTATCCGTGTTTATACAAAATAATAAAAAATAAAAGCTCTAATCCTTGTGATTGGAGTTTTTTTTAAGTTTAGCTTATGCTTGAAATAATTTTTACACTAAAAAAATGTGTTATAGTTTTTAAAAGGTGAATTATGGAAAAAATCTTTAAACCATCAAAAAGTGAAAAACGGGCTATGAAATTGCTAGATGAGAAATATACAAATATTCTATCGATTGGTATTAGTACTGGTGGTTCGGCAGAAATTAATTTAGCAAGAAAATGTCCAGCTGCTAAGATTATTGCCACGACAATTGATGAAAAAGGTTTGAAATTTTCTAACGAGAAAATCGCAAATTATCATGAGTCATCAAGGATTGAAACAAAAATTGAAGATGTATCGCAACCAATGCCTTATGCAGATAATACTTTTGATTTTGTTTATGCAAGGCTTGTTTTACATTATTTAAACAAACAGCAATTGAGCGATGCATTGCATGAAATACGCCGCGTCTTAAAACCAAATGGTTTGTTGTTTATTGTGGCGAGAAATAATAAAGAATGGGAATTGAAGAAACCAGAATTTGTTATTGAGTATGATGAAAAAACCAATATGACTACTTATTACGAGCAATGGACAAAAAAGAAAATACAAACGAGGCAATTTTTATCAAGTGAACAATTAAAAACAATTTTATCAGAACACGGTTTTAAAATTTGTCGCGTTAAAGATTATCGTGAGCGTTTGTTTACTGATTATGAGAGAACAAATAAGTATAAATCTAAGCGACCCAATTATTTGACAGAGATTGTTGCAACAAAGTAAAGAGTGGTAGTAAAAACACTAAAAAAAAGACTTGAACATTTTTTTGCACTGTGGTATAGTAACAATACTGGATTGTAGCTCAGTTGGTTAGAGCACCGCTCTGATAAGGCGGGGGTCAGTGGTTCAAGTCCACTCAGTCCAACCAAAAAAATAACCCAAGTTTTATGCTTGGGTTTTTTATTGCAAATTTTTATTAAAAAATCGGCTGTTGTGCCGATTTATTTTTATTTGTTTTTATGTATGGAATTTTGAATTAATTTGACGATTTCAACGATGGGAATGATGCTGATTGAACAACCAATAACAGTTAACCATTGAAGCCAAGACAAAGCAGTTAAATTAAAAAGTTGAGCAACTGGTGGAATAAAAGCTACTGCAAGAATCAAGGCGACACTTACCAATACAGAAGTGATAAGTGTTTTATTTTTAAATGGGTTAGATTTGAAAATGGAGTGATTAGTGCGGACATTAAAGATATGAAATAATTGTATGATGTTTAATGTTAAGAAACTCATGGTGGACGCGGTGGCAGCTCCGTATAAGCTTTTTCCTAAAATAAAGACGCCTAAGATTAACATCGACTGTAAAATACCTTGGTAGATAATATTTGCACAAATGCGTCCGCCGATAATGTTATCAGTTTGTTTGCGCGGTTTTTGGCTCATGACATCGCGTTCGACATCTTCCATGCCTAAGGAAACCGCAGGGAGTGTGTCTGTTACTAAATTGATAAATAAAATTTGAACAACGGTTAAGAATGTAATTTGTGGAAAGAAAATTGTAGCTAGGAAAATTGTTAAAACTTCTGCGATGTTACAACCCAATAAGAATTGAATGGTTTTTTGAATGTTAGTGTAAACTTTGCGCCCTTCTTCCACGGCTATGACGATGGTGGCGAAGTTATCATCGGTTAAGATTAAATCAGCAACTTCTTTGGTGACATCGGTTCCTGTAATTCCCATGCCCACACCGATGTGTGCGGATTTGATACTTGGTGCATCATTGACACCGTCACCGGTCATGGCTACCACTTTACCCAGAGCTTTGAATGCTTGAACGATACGGACTTTGTGTTCAGGACTAACGCGAGCATAGACTTTAAATTTAGTGACTTCGGTTTTTAATTCTTCATCGGTGAAGTTATCTAAATGTGCACCTTCCACAACTTCAGAATATTTGGTAACCATACCTAATTCTTTGGCAATAGCATAGGCAGTGTCTTTGTGGTCGCCTGTAATCATGATAGCTTGCATACCGGCGCGTTTGCATTTTTGTAATGCGGCATAGACTTCGGCGCGGGGTGGGTCAATCATACCCGTCATGCCGACAAAGATTAAACCATCTTCTAACATATCGTCTTTGTTTTTACATGAGCGGTAAGCATAACATAAAACGCGGAGTGCTTGTGAGCATAAATCAGTATTAATTTGTTTTAGGATTGTAATATCCTCTGCGGTAATTTTACGAACTTGGCCGTCAATATAAATTTGTTTGCAGCGTTTGATAATTTCGTCAAAAGCACCTTTCGTATATTGTTGAAAGTTGTCACCTTTTTGATTGACGGTAGTCATTAATT
This sequence comes from Clostridia bacterium, assembly GCA_045538455.1. Classification (GTDB taxonomy): domain Bacteria; phylum Bacillota; class Clostridia; order Christensenellales; family UBA1242; genus RGIG8050. Next base: position 19,810 of record JAZSRL010000003.1, read on the forward strand.
TGCGGTTCGAATCAAATGGAATTTCGTTAACGCGTTGCCAAACTTGTTCAAGTGGTGTTTTTAAATAACCGAATTGAGCTGCGCATTCGAGCAGGGCGGTTTCGGTTGGGTCGCCGATTAATTCGTTAGTTTGCATTTTAGCGTCATTACACAAAACCATGTTTTCTAATAAGATGGACATTTGGTCTTTGTCTAATTTAGCTGGGTCATATGTTTGGTTGTTAAAAAAGACTTTACGCACGGTCATTTTGTTTTGGGTAATGGTTCCAGTTTTGTCTGAACAAATGACTTCGCAGCACCCTAAGGTTTCAACTGAATGAAGACGGCGAATAATGACATTTTGTTTGGCTAATTTAGTGACACCAATTGAGAGAATGATAGTAACGACAATCATCATGCTTTCGGGAATTGCGGCGACCGCGATAGCGATAGCGGTCATAAGGGACTCGGTCCAGTGTTGATTGGTAAAGAAGATATCAATCATGAAAATGGCAAAGGCAATAGTAAGCACGCAGACAGTAATGATTTTAGCAAATTTATTTAAACTAATTTGTAATGTTGTTTTTTCGTTGTTTATATTTTGGTTGAGCATGCCTGCGATTTTACCAATCTCGGTGTTTTGTCCAGTGGCAACCACAATCCCTTTGCCACGGCCGTAAGTGACTACGCTAGATGAGAAACCCATGTTTTTGCGGTCGCCAAGTGCTGTTTTTGTATCTAAGATACTGTCAGCATTTTTGCTAACAGGTAAGCTTTCACCCGTTAACATGGATTCATCACATTTTAAATTAACACATTCTATCAACCTCAAATCGGCTGGTAGTACATCACCAGCTTCCAATATGACGATATCTCCGATAACTATTTCCGAAGTCTTAACAAAAATAACTTTGTTGTCGCGTAAGACTTTGGAGTAGGGTTGTGCCATATTTTTCAGCGAGTCCATTGCGTTTTCGGCTTTGGCTTCTTGCACGACGCCGAGAACTGCGTTCAAGATGACAATGAATAAAATGATGGCTGTATCAATAAATTCCGTTGCACCCTTTTTTTCTATGATTCCGAAGACTAAAGAAATGGCTGCCGAAACTAACAGTAAAATTATCATAATATCTTTGAATTGTGCGAAAAAGCGTGCAAGCCATGATTTTTTTTGAGCCTTCGCAAGTTCATTTTTTCCGTATTTTATTAATCGTGTTTGTGCTTCGCTTGATGAAAGACCTTGCTGAGAAGTTGATAGTTCGGTAAGGACTTCATCGGTTGTTTTGGTGAAAGTATTTTCCATAAGTTTAATTTATTACAATTAAAAAAGATTATCAAATGATTTGCGAGAAAAGTCGATAAGCATTATGCTATATTAATGGCGGGGGAAAATGAATTCGGTGGATTACAATCTGGAGAGAATTCAGGGAGTTCTTTAAACTACTCTTACGAAGATTATTTAGCCGATAATAATGATTTGCAAACGGGGTTCCCCACTAATAAAGATAATTTGACAGATACCGATTATCAACAGGGTAATGAGTTTACTAATTATAACGGTGGCGATGATTATGCAATTGACACCTCGGATGATAACGATAGTCCCGATGAAGATGATGAGTTTGATGACGGTTACGATGATGAAGCTGATGACAGTTCTGACGACGAAGATGATTACTATGATGAAGCTGATGATAGCTACGACGATGAAGATGATTATGACGACGAAGAAGACGAAGAAGATGACGAGGACGAAGAAGATGACGAAGAAGACGGTGCAGGTGGGCATGGCTTAAAATCGGCAATCAAAGAAAAAGGAAGCGAATTAGTAAATGATGTCCGTCAAGATTTGGCTGCCGCAAAAGGCGAAAAGGATCCGTTTGATGGTTTTATTAAATGGCGACCGGGTAGCCCAATTACCTTGCTGTTATTAATTCAAGTCTGGCGTGAAGCTGTTAATATAAACGCAATTAAGCCACTGATTAAAACCGCTGATACTGCGGTCGAGCAGGCTCTTAATACGATTGGACCAAATTTGGTAATTAGATTAGCTGTTTATTTGAAAAAATGGGGTGACCCTGAGGCGGGTTATATTTCAGGTGTTTTAAGCATTGTTGAGAAATTTTCACATAAATTGTTATATACCAGTTTAGCTACTGTGGAGGCAATTTTTGATCAGCAATGGACGCAAGTTTGTGTTATTGCTGGCTTGTCTCCTGCTTTAGAGGCGGCGTTGCAAGTGACTCCTGTAAAAAAAATCATGACAGCAATTTTTATGGTTGCTGTACCAATTATAAATTTGAAATTTATGAAAAAGAAAGTTAAAGAAGGTTATCAAGCAGTTAAGAAAAAAAACATCCAGCGTAAAATTAAGAAAAGAAAAAAACAAAGAGCCAGAGCAGCTAAAAAAGCAGCTAAATAATTTAAGATCTAAGTATTAAATAAAAGCTAGCCAAATTGTTTTATTTATATTATAATATGGCTATGGAAGCAAAAAGTTTAAGACCTGGAAAATTGTTCAAAATGGACGGCGTAGTTTACGAAGTTATTGACTACGAATTCCGTCAACAACCACGCTTGGCAGCTGCAATTAGTGCGAAAATTCGTAACATTAAAACCGGCGCAATTAGTGTAGAAAACTTTAAGGGAAATCCGGTTTTGGAAGATGTTGAAGTTGAAAAGAAGGAATTGCAATATTCTTACATTGATGGTGAAATTGTACACTTCATGGATATGGAAACTTATGAAGATATCCCAGTTAATCGTGATTTGTGCGAAGCATCATTAAAATATAATGATGAAAATGGCGAACCGATAGTTTGTACTTTTAACTATATCGATGGAAAAATCGCAAGTATTGTACCGCCAACTTTCGTTGTTTTGGCTGTTGCAGAAACAGAGCCAAGTGTAGCAGGCGATACTGCTCGTAATGCTTTGAAAACGGCTAAGTTATCAAGTGGAATTGAAACTAAAGTTCCAATGTTTGTTAACAACGGTGATAAAATCCGTGTTGATACAAGAACTGGTGCTTATGTAGACCGTGCATAAGCCTAGACAAAAATTTGACATAGTGTTATAATTACTATGTCAGTTATGACGGGTGTAGCCAAGTGGTAAGGCAATGGATTGTGGCTCCATTATGCGTGGGTTCGATTCCCATCTCCCGTCCCATATGAGGGGTAGTCAAAAAGAGTGAAAAATATTATTGGACTATTCAACTAAGTCACAGGGAAATCTGTGACTTTTTATTGCCAAATTTTTGTAAAATTCTGCTTCAAATTGGTTTGGTGTTTTATTTTTTAATGATTCATGAGGTCTGTAATTATTGTAGAATTCCATATATGAATCCACGCTGTTTTCTAAATCTTCAAAGAATTTGTATTCTTTTGCGTTGTATTCTTCTCTTTTGAAACTTGCATAGAAAGATTCCATACAAGCGTTATCGTATGGATTACCACGGTGAGAGAAGGACTGATTGACTTTTAGTGTTTGGAGTAAATCTCTAAAAGCAGTGGATGTGTAATTTGTTCCTTGGTCAGTATGAAATGATAATTCAGCCGGTCGGTTTCTGTTTTCAAAAGCGTCCTTGAAAGTGTTGATTGTAAGGTTTGTATTGTTTTGACTCGAAAGTCTGTATGCAATGACTTTTCTTGAAAATAAATCAATAATAACGCAAAGGTAAAATTTGTTTAGTCTAACCTTAACTTCTGTGATATCGCTTACCCAGAATTTATTGGGTGCATCTTGATTGAAAAGTCGTTTCAGTTTATTGAGTTGATACTCAATGTTTGGTTTTCTTGTTTCATTTTTCTGGGGTTTTTGAATTGATTTTATGTTTAGTTCTTTCATTAGTTTTTGAATTTTTCTTGGTGATGTTTTAAATCCATTTGATTGTAATTTGGCAAATATCTTTTTTGCACCGAATCGTTTTTCGCTTTCTAGATAAACTTTTGTAATTTCAGCTTTAAGTTCTTCATCTCTAATTTGGTTTTGTGTAACTTCTTTTTTTCTAAAATGGTAGTTATAAAAAGTTCCAGTCGGTAAATCTAAAATTTTACACATAGTTTTTATCGGATATTGTCCTAGATATTTTGCAATCGAAACTTCCTTATCGTGTATACTTGCATCTTTGAAACAGTGCAGGTTTTCATAAATTTCAAGTTTAAGTTTTGTATGTTCAAGTTCTCTTTGAAGCATTTCATATTTTTTATAATCAATAAGCTTTTTTGTTTGAATGTTCTTCTTAATCCAGGTAAAGATTGTGGATTTAGCGACACCATATTTTGATGTTATTTCTTTAATTGGTTTTCCATCGTTGTATTCAGTTAAAATTAGTTTCTTTATTTTCTCGCTAAACTTAGTCATTTTCCACTCCTTGATAATTTTTTAATTAGGAATTATATCAAAGGAAGTTAAAAATGAATAAATTGTTTTATTAGATAAAACCTGGTTTTATGACTAATTATCAATTATTACTGATTACTTAAATTTGAAGCTCGTAGCGTAAATAATTGTCGTCAAGTTTTTTATGGGGGTAGTTATTTAATATTTTGGTGAATATTTTTTGTACATAAAAAATATTACACATTTTAGTAAAAAGCGTGTATTATTAGATTGGGATTATTACTAATTTAGAGGGGAAAAAAATGAAGAAACTTCAAACTTCCAATATAAAAATTCATCCCAGAGCAATAGAAGCTATGGGAGCAAGTCTAGTTACTAATGATAATGTAGCAGTTTTGGAGTTGGTAAAGAATGCGTATGATGCATTTGCTTATAATGTAAATATTACATTTAGTCACAATAATTCGAAAATTACAATTATAGACGACGGTGTCGGTATGACAGTTGATGAAATAACGAGAAGCTGGGCAACCATATCTACAACATATAAAGTTGATAATAAATGTATTGAACGTAATGGAATTAAACGTGTAGTATCTGGAAATAAGGGATTAGGACGTTTATCAGCTTCGAGGTTAGGTGGGAAATTAACACTTATAACAAAAGCGAAAAATTCGCCATGTTTAAAGACAGTATTTATCTGGGAAGATTTTTATAAACAAGAAAAGCCAGAAGATTGCCAGTTTGAAATCTATGAACTAGACAAAGACGAAGATATAAAAGAAACTGGCACAAAGTTGATAATTGAGGATCTTAAAACAAATTGGGTAGAGGATAAAATTAGTGATCTTAAAATAGAATTAGAAAGATTGATTAACCCTTTTGATAGTAATAAAGATTTCATTATCACATTAAATGATAACAGAAAACCATTAACTATTTTTGATTATTTCGATAATACTGGCATTATAGAAGTTAATAATTTGATTTCAGATCCAGTTTATAAAGTGACAGGAAGTGTAGACAGTAAGCAAAATGTAAATTACAAATTTGAATATTTTGAGAACTATAATTCCAAAGATTACAGAAATCCGAAGGAACTGAGTGGTGTTATATATTGGAGTGAAATTAAAGAAAAATGTGATGATATTAATTCTGAAAGTATTCCATATCATGATGGGGTATATTGTGGTAAATTTAATTTTGAATTTAGAATTTGGGAATTACAGGTAGATTACCTTAATGAGATTGCTAATAGATATGGCTTAAAATCGACTAGTACTGTTAGAAAAATTATAAATAATCAAAAAGGTATATCTGTTTATAGGGATGGAATTTTGGTTTTACCTAAATCGGAAAATTCCAGAGATTGGTTAGGTTTAGATAAAAAGCGTATAAGTCAAATAGGACGAAGATTATCAACATCACAAATAATTGGTCAAATCAATATTTCCATAAATGAAAATCCTAAATTATTAGATACTTCCAGTAGAGAAAGCTTTGTTAAGAATGAAGAATTTGACAATTTCTATGCAATTTGCGTAGCGGGAATTATTAATAAAGTGCAGCAATTGCGTTTACAGGTTAAACCAGATGCGATTAACAGACCTAATGTAAAAGATTATTTTAAAGACGCTTCGCCAGATAAATTAAATTCGGCCGTTGAAAACGCGGTGAAACAGAATAAATCACTTAGTGAAGTGCAACAGGTTGTACAGGATTATAGTAATGAACTAAAAAAAAGTTTAGCTCTATTGAAAGAGAGAGTGGAATATTATGCGCAGTTGGCTTCTGCTGGTACTTTCAGTAAAGTTATAATACATGAAATTAAAAATAATACGAACCCTGTTAAAAGATTTAATAAAAGTGTATATGAGACATATTCGCCTTTTAACGAAAGACTTAGCAATTATTATAAATTATCGTGCGATGGCTGTGATAGACTAATAAAATTGTCTGATACTTTTGCACCTCTAAGTAGAACAAGTTTTAAAACAGAGAAACACACTTGTGATCTATATTCTGAAGCAAACAATGTTTTGCTTCTAATGAATGATTACTTAACTAACAATAATATTGCCGTAACAAATAATATTCCTAAAGGTATTACTGTAAAATTACATAGTGGTGAAATACAAACAGTGCTAATTAATCTTTTAGATAATGCAATGTACTGGGTTTGTAGAAATAAAAATTTAAAAAATAAATTGGTTCAATTTAGTGTATGTAAGTGTTATAATGGTTTTGTTGAAGTTAGGGTTTCAGATAATGGAATTGGTGTTGAACCGAGCCTTGGAGAAAAAATATTTGAGCCAGGAATAACTTCTAAACCATCTGGGTTTGGTATGGGGCTTGTCGTGGTTAATGAAATCGTGTCAACACATTCTGGATATCTAAAAAACATACAGCCAGGTGAACTTGCAGATGGTGCAACATTCGCTTTTTCTGTTCCAGTGGAGGAATAATGAAAGTTTTAGTAGCAGAAGATAAACTTCAAACAATTCAATCAATAAAGGATTATTGCATTGATAATAACATTGAGTATCAAATTATCGAAAATTTTGATAGTGTTTTATCTGCTTTGGCGGCAACGCAGTATGATGCTATGATTTTGGATTTAAAAAAGGATCCTGGTGATGAATACCCAGGGTACAACATATTTGATAAAATATGGGAAGAAAGATTTATTCCAGTTATTATTTATTCATCTTATTATGGAAACATGCCTAAAAAAGTTGAACATCCATTAGTTTCTTATTTTGATAAAACAGAAGAGGACAAAGTTGTAGCGCGATTGACTGAATATTTGAATTTGAGTAAAAAAATTAATGATATTCGTAAAAAAATAAACGACTTATTTATACAAGGGTTAAGATTTGTTAATAATAAAGATTCGAATGAGATTCAGTTTCAAAGAGTATTAATAGGAATGAAAAATTACCTTGATGAATATAATTCTGATGTTATATTGCCTGCAGATGTGCAATATATAGTTCTACCCACATATAAATCATTAGCGACTTGTGATATTATTGAAACTATTCCAGAACATAACAAAGAACCAGAGTTTTTTATGATTATGTCACCTTGGTGTGAAATTTCTCAATCAAAAGAACCATTGGATTTAGAGTGTAAAAAAATTATTGGTAGTTTTTCTTTAAACCGAGAAATAAGAGAATCTCTCCTCAAGGGGCACTGTAACGATGGCGGATACAGAAATTATATTATTCTTCCAGATTGTGAAAAGTTTCAGAAGAAAGCTGTTGATGTTACAAAAAATGTTTTAATTAAAAGTGATCAAATATCGCTGGATTCTAATGAAAAAAATTTAGATAATTATAAGTATAGAAAAATAATTTCAATAGCGAGCCCATTTCGGGAAAGAATGATCGCTTTATGTTATAATAATCGATCACGTATTGGTGTACCAAGGTTAGATAAAAAAAGTTGGTGGATTAATGAAAATTAAAGCGATAGATTTGTTTTCGGGGTGCGGTGGAGTTTCATGTGGCCTGACGAATGCTGGATTCAATGTTACAGGGGCAGTAGAGATTAATAAAGATGCTGTAAGAGTTTATAAAAATTATAAAAAATTACAAAATGTTAATGTTATAAATGATGATATTCGCAATGTTGATGGTTTTGAACTATTAAGGCAAAGTCAAATTGAAGTCGATGATACATACCTGCTGGCAGGTTGTCCACCTTGTCAAAATTTTTCAACACAAAACAGGTCTGGGAGATTAAAAACAGAAACAGAAAAAGAAGCATTATTGATCGAATATTTGAGAATTATTAAACAAGTGTATCCACCATTTATTTTGCTTGAAAATGTCGCTGGTATTACGAGTCCTTGCAATAGAAATATATTAAATAAATTTATAAGCGAATTGAAAAATGAGGAAGATACTTGTGTCGAACATCAATATTTTGTTTTGTATGCTATTTTAAATGCCGCTAATTTTGGTGTACCCCAAAGACGTCGTAGGTTTGTATTGCATGCAATAAGAAAAGATATCTATAATTTACTTAAGAGTCAAAATGTTAATATTTCTTTACCAACGGAAACTCATAATAAAAATGGTGATAATGGTTTGGATAGGTGGGTATCTGTATGGGAAGCTATAGCCGATTTGCCCCCAATAGAAGCGGGGCAACATTTTGATTCAGAAGTAATTAAAAATCACAAGTGTGCTAATTTATCAGAAATAAATATTAGGAGAATGGAATACATACGAAATAATGGTGGCAATAGGAGCAGTCTTCCTGACGATTTAAAGTTGAATTGTCATAGAAATTATTCTGGGCATACGGATGTGTATGGAATTATGGATCCTAATCTTCCTGCGCCAACTATAACAGGTGGCTGTTTGTGTTATTCAAAAGGGCGCTTTGGACACCCATATCAAAACAGGGCCTTATCAATACGAGAAGCGGCAAGAATACAGACGTTTCCTGATGACTTTGTTTTTGATGATTCTATTACAAAATCTGGACTTCAAATAGGAAATGCCGTTCCAGTTAAGTTAGTTGAGGTATCAGCTAGAAGTATATTAAATGAAATAAAAATTTATCAAAATATTTTAAGAAAACACAATAATGGTTAATTAACTTTCAAGTTCGTCAAAATATTAAAGAAATTCACATGATTAATCATATGTTATTTGTTCAGATTTCAATAAAGAATTAGGAAAATAACAGATTTTGTCGTATATATAGTTATATTGTTAAACAAAGGAGGGCACAGCCAAAAACACTTTCATCTACCAGGCTAGAAATTAAAAGGAGGTAAACGAACAAACATTTTTCCCAAGTGCTAGAAAATAAAAATTTAATTTAATGGAGGAAAAATATTTATGAGTGAAACTACTAATGATGAAGGTAGTAAAGTGGCTAGTGCTGAAAATATAAAACAAAATTCGATAAAAGAAATCAGTCGTGTCGAAATTGATGCACGACTTGAAAATATGCGTAAGGATCGTTTGTCAGAAAAAAATTATTTCTTAGCATATCAATCTCGCATTCGACAGATGTCTTGTTATTTTATAGGTTTCCCTGAAAAGATAATTCCAGCTGATCCATCGCCGAAAAGATTACAGGCAATAATGGAGATAACTGGACATGTTGGATATGTTAAATTAGAATGTGCACATTGTCATAAAATTTATCTCAATGAACCTGTGGATTATAACACAAACGGAAAAGTTACAGAATGTAAAGGTATAGCACCTACATTTCAAGCTGCGGGATTAGATGCTGAATTGCAATATTTTTGTCCGCATTGTGTCAATGATTATCGTAATACTCATAGCGATGATAATTGTCAGATTACAGAGTTGTGGAATTATAAATCTCAATTAAAGGAAAATTTTCCATTATCGGCTTTGTGGTGTGATTATATATGTAAAGATGGTGCATTTATCTTGGTGCTTAAAGCTCATAAACAAATTTTATCAGCTACCATTCCGCAATGTTTTTGTTACTACGCCAAAGATCCAGAATTAAATAAAAAATCAAAAGTAGAAGACTCAAGGCTAACCTCAAATTTAGAATATCTTATAGCTTTAAGTTTTCTAAAAAATTCATCATCTACATATAGTGATCTTATTGAATACTGTATAACCAATAATTGGGACCAAGATGGTTATTTGCCCAAATTAAAAGTTGATAGAGCTTTACAAAAAATTTTAGGTGTCAAAATTGAATATGATGCAGAGGAAGCTGTAAAAACCTTTAAAACAATTTGTCATATTGACAAAGAGAAAATTAATTTGGAATCAATTGTTAAACTTGAAGATAGGATGAAATGCCTTTGGAGTAAAAAATGATTCAACTACCAAAGGCTTGCTTACTGGAATTAACCAGTGTTTGTAATCACCGTTGTTTGTTTTGTTATTGTCCGTGGGAAAATGACAAAAATTATAACTTAAAAGAATTACCGACCAGTGAATGGTGTGCCATTTTAGATAAACTAAAAACTTATGGCGTGGAACAAGTAACGTTTACTGGCGGAGAAGCAAGTACACGTAAAGACCTGTTTGAGATTATTGACCACGCACACAAATTGGGTTATCGCATTGGGTTGATTTCTAACGGTAAATTGCTAGATGAAAAATTTTTGCGACGATTGGCTCCATACGATGTGATGTTAAACATTAGTGTGCCGGGAATTAAAACTTTTGCGGAAACCACGCAAACCGATGGAGTTGAACATACTTTGGGGCTGTTCGATTTGTGTGAAAAGTTAGGTATTCATGTTGGTGCGAACATTACCGTTACGAAAAAGAATTTGCCCGAATTGTATGAAAATATCGCATTGCCGATTATCCATGGTGCTGACACGATTTTAATCAACCGGTTTTTGCCTGGCGGTCGTGGTATGCAAAATCAAGAGTTCTTGTTGTCGCAAGATGAGTTTAATCAATTATTAGATGTAGCTGAAAGTGTTTTAAGTAAAGCTGGTGTACACGGTTACATCGGCACGGAAACGCCGTATTGCATTGTTAAAACCCCCGATAAATACCAATGGATTCATTTGTCGTCAATGTGTGCGGCGGGTAAGGGTTTTTTTGTGATTGACCCAAGTGGCTATGTCAAGGTTTGCAACCATAGTCCGCAATCGTGCTGTCATTGGACGGAAATTGAAACTTTGCAAGATAATCCGTATTGGCAAAAGTTCGTCAATCACGATTATCTTCCAAAAATGTGTCAGGGTTGTGAGCATTTAGGTGTAAAATGCGAAGGTGGTTGTCGTGAGGCAGCTCATGTAGCAAATGGTGCGATAGATGCACCTGATCCATGTTTTAACGAAAACAAAACAAAAGTAAGAGGAGTGAAATTATGAAACAAATAACTGAATTGGTGCGCGGTCGTCTTTATGGAGATAACGCACAAGAAATATATTTACGCTGTTGTGATGCGTTTGGTTGGGATCCAGAAAAAGCGAAAGAGTTTACCCGTGGTCATCGCTTGTACGCCCCAGAATGCGATTTTGATAATGGTGTCTGGTTTGTTTGTTATTCAAATTACAGTAAAACCGGAGTTGTAGCGGATAAGCATGTACATAATTTTATTGAAAATAATGGTAACCGTATTACTGAGGAAATTGCCGATACAAAAAACAATAATGCCAAAGCTTCAGACTATAAAAACCGCATTGTGTTTGTCAAAAATTCGGACGGTCAATATTATTTCGCTGGCGTGTTTGAATTGAAACAGTATGAACAACTATATCGCGTCCACGAAATTGTGAGTGATAGATATCCGGTGGAAAAATAAAAGGAACAAAATGGAACAAGAAAATATGAGTCAAATAGTATTAAAAGATGAAAAGTATTTCAATATTCATAGGAATAGTTTGATGTCTTTATCAGATGCCGGTATAGAGTATGCCAGCAAATGTAAATTTTTTATGTTGGAAATTCCCAATTATATTACTGATATTTGCGATGATGCTTTTACAGATTGTTATAATTTAATTGATATTAAGATTCCGGATGGAGTTACACGAATAGGCGATTACGCATTCGCAAGTTGTACTGGTTTAAGAAAAATAACTTTTCCTGATAGCCTTGTGAGCATTGGTGAAAATGCGTTTTATGAGTGTATAGATTTAACGGAAATTACTATACCTAAAAGTGTTGCAAAAATTGGTCAAATGGCATTTAATGGTTGTAGTAAATTAAAAAATATTTACTGTGAAGCAAAGATGAAACTTGATGGGTGGAGTGATGATTGGGATAATGGGTGTAATGCTACCGTTATTTGGGAATATGATCCAAATTCTTATGCTGATAAAATGATTAAAGAATTGTTTAACGAATTAGATAATCGAAAGAAAAAAGAAAGGAATGATGAAATTATACTGTATGATAATGAAACTAAATTTGGAAATTTGATAGAATGGTTGAGAATGGGGGATAATGTGGGAATTAATCCTTTTAAAAGGATTCCAGATTGTCCGGGAATTTATAAAATTTTTATAACAGATGAAGACCGTAACGAAATTAAATTTGGAACGGCGAAAACGGTGAATGGCAAACCGTTTTGTTCAACATTTACTAGAAAAGACGGGCGAGTGGTAAAAGTAACTGTAACTAATGCTGCTGAATTGCAAAAGCGGTTTATGGATTTGAACGATAATGTAATTTACATTGGTAAGGCGACTTCGTTGAAAAAGCGTTTACGCCAATATGCACAAATGGCTTTGGGTGGACATTCGCATCGTGGTGGAATTGATATTTTTGCAGTGCAGGACTATGATGTACATTTACACGTGGCTTGGTATCCATTAACCAATGAGTATGTAACAGCCGACGAGTGGGAAACTGCCGAAATTGAAAATTTTAAGCGAGAACACTGTGGACAAAGACCATTGGCAAACCGAGCAAAATAAATTTATATAATTATAAAAGAAATGTGAATAAAGTTAGAGAAGATAAGCTCTGGATGATGTTTTGGGTTCGTATTAGACAACATGCGGGGTGTGAATTGAAATAAGAACCTATTGGCTAAAGTAAGAGTTGGTCTTTAATAGTGTTCCGGTGTCCCAGATGAGACCTGAGCCAAACTCAAAAAGCACATGATCTTGTGCTTTTTTGGTATGGTGCACCACAAGAAAAGAACCCGACCATTGTTAGGGTTCTTTTTAGTGTTAAATTAAAGAAATAAGACCCCCGACGCATTAGGTGGGAGGGCTATAAGTCAACTTGTGGTATTTTAACCGCCACATGAAGTGTTAAAAGTCAATATTCTTAATTTTATTTAATGGACAAAATTTGGGCAAAGATATACATATTATGTATGATTTTAGAAGAAATTAGCAAAATATTAGATGAGTTTAAACCGAAAAGAAAACAGGATAGTGTTGCTATTATGGCAATAAAAGAAGCAATCAGTGCTATTAGAAATGGTGGTTGGGGTATCGGTGCAATATTAGTTGATAATCAAAGTGGCAAAATAATTTGTCGTGGACAAAATAAAACGATGCGTAGCGATTGGCATGCTGAAATGGATTTGCTAAATAAATTTGAAGATGAGCATCAAGATAAAAAAGCTCGAAAAGAATTACTTTCTCAGTGCACATTAATTACCTCACTTGAACCATGTCCAATGTGTCTATGTAGGATAATCGCTGCTCGTGTCGGTGCTGTTTATTATGTTGCGCCTGATGCACCTGGAGGAATGGTACATCTTTTTAATAATTTGCCAGATTCATGGAAGGAACTTGCAAAAGATAAAATATACGCACAGGTAGATTGTTCTGATGAGCTTGTTAAAATTGCGGCTGAGGTTTTTCAATTCGTTCTTTCTGATGAACGTAAGAAGCAATATGTGAAATAACTTTTGATGAAATTTCTTCTCACAATACAAAATGGTCGTTTAGTAAATGTTTGTAATCAACATTGAAGGTCTTTGATACAATCTTCATAGACATGTTCAACAGTTTCACCATATTTGTTTTGGTATTCGGTATATAGATTTTTTTTCATCTATTTGAATAGAAAATTACATAATAAAAACGCCCAACTTGATTGCCGGGCGTAATTTTATATTCCATTGACTTTTGCGAGTAGCTATGCCACTCAGCCTGCCGAAAGGCAAATACAAAAAAGGAGTGCGAAGAAAGTTGTTGAAATATACTGGCTGGAAAAATGCAAATAAATTCATTGGGGTATAAAGATAGTTGTGATTTGTTAAAACTTGAACTTGATGGAAGCTAATAAATGATAATTATTAAATAAGTTTATTGCATCAAAAAATATGAAATGATGCAATAAATACTATAAATGCTTGATTTATTGCATCATAAGTGTTAAAATGATGCTATAAATTTATTTGTAGGAGAAAATATGAGAGTTTTTAACTATTCTAAATATAAAGATGTCACATGGGATAACGAGATTTTAGGGTATATTTCACAAATACATGAATTTAAAGGCAAATTATTTAACATAGAACTTAAAAATAAAGCAAAGATAAACAAACTTGTTGAAATCGCTAAAATCCAAAGCACCGAAGCATCAAATAAAATTGAAGGCATCATTACTACTGCTACAAGAATTAAGCAAATTTGCGAGAATAAAACAACACCAAAGAATAGAGACGAAAAAGAAATTCTTGGCTATAGAATTGTTCTTAATACAATACATGAAAACTATGAGTTTATTCCTGTAAAAAGTTCTTATATTTTGCAACTTCATAGAGATTTATATAAATTTTCTGAAAAATCGATTGGTGGAAAATTTAAAAATGTTCAAAACTATATTTCAGAAACAAAAGCTGATGGAAGTTCATATGTAAGATTTCAACCACTTGAACCATACGCAACACCTGATGCTATTGATAGACTTTGTGAGGAGTTTAATATAGCAGTAAGTAAAGAGGATGTTGACCCACTAATTTTAATTCCTATCTTTATTTTAGATTTCTTGTGCATTCATCCATTTAATGATGGAAATGGAAGAATGAGCAGACTTTTAACTTTACTTCTTTTATATAAGCAAGAATATAATGTTGGAAAGTTTATCTCTATTGAAAAAATTATTGAAGAAACCAAAGGTAGATACTACGATGCTTTACAATTAAGTTCTACAAACTGGTTAGATAATACCAATAATCCAACTGAGTTTATTAAATATATGTTGTCAGTTGTATTAAAAGCATATAGAGATTTTGAAACAAGAGTAAAAATTTTACTTGAAAAGAAATCAAAAGCATTAGTTCAAGTTCAAGATATCATTAAAACAAAAATTGGAAAGTTTACAAAAGCAGATGTCGTAAGTTTGTGTCCTACGCTATCGGAAACAACAATTGAAAGATGCTTGAAAAAATTATTAGATCAAAATTTAATTGAAAAGCATGGAGAACGCAAATCGGCATTCTATACAAGAAAAGATTAAAGATAAAAATATGGCATTTACAGAAGATTTTATTGAAAAATTTAAAAATTAAAATTGGTTTATGTGTTAAGAATTTTTGTGAAAATAGCAATGAGCTCTTATCATTTAGCAAGAGATGCAAAAGAAAGAGAACAATTAACATATTTCTATTTATCTTTAATAAATGAAAAAGCAGTAACCGACTCTGAAAGAGAACTAGTAATAACTTCTTTGTTTAGCCGTTCTGACACTGGATTACTTAAAGGAGATTCTAGCCCAGAAATGCCAACTATTAATCTTGGAGATATTATAAATAAGAAAAATGGTAATTCATAATTAAAAATGGAGTATAATTAGAGTCTTTAAGTTGAGGGTTCAACCCGTCCCATATGATGCTAAACCAAACCCTGACGATTGTCGAAGTTTACTTTATGTAATGAAAGAATCAAAAAGATTCGAGATATGATAAGGAATAAAGACGGCATAGAATAATAATCGGGGTATGTACTAAATTGCGCCCAAATCTTTTTTTGACGAATCTTAGATTTGTCTTGATTTTATTGTAAAAAATGTTATAATTAAAGAGGTATATATTAAAAAGGAGAAAAATTTATGGATAAAAAATATGCTTTTGAAGATTTATATATTGGAACAATACCAAATTTTGACCAAGTTGACTATTTGACTGATGTTTCAAAATTGGTTTATGAAATTAATGAATTATTACAAAAGTATGGATTAGTTAAGAACGGTACTGAAAAGGCAAAATATAATCTTCCCGATTCTTTAACGCGCATTGATAAAAATGGTGCGATTGCAATTCGATATTTTGATAAATTACCAAGATGTATTATTACGCCATATGGTAAAATTAAAATCAACTTAGGTGAACTTGATAGTTCATTGAAAAATAATATAAAGATTGCTAAATTTAATCAAGAATTAAAAAAATTGTTAGGCTTAGTAAAAGTATACACCTGGCCGGCCCCGGAAGTTATGGCGGTATCCAAATTGCCGTGGAAAGAAGTTAAACAAGAAAAGCAATCAATTTTTCCGTGGCGCAGAAAGAAAGTAACGGAACAAGTTACATCAAGTTTACCAATGCCAACTGGGTTATACCAAACTATTGCTGTATATAAACGAGGCAACATGACAAAACACGATCCACAGTGTTATCGCCTAATTACTGAAGAACGTGGTTATGTTAGGCAATTGATGGATATTGTTAATGCTAAATTGGTGTTAGGTGGACATAAAGAGTATATGATTCCTGGTACAGAAAATGAATTTTCTGTTAACGGTGAAGTGATGAAATTATCTGAATATGTACGTAGATATCCAAATGCTGTTGCAAATATGGAATCGACACTGGAAGAAAATAATTGGATGGGTGCGCCCACTAAATTAAACCCAGAAGAAGAACATATGCCAACAGTAACTTATGTTGAAGACCTTGGTCGTGAAATGTAATATCAAAACAAAATTAGAAACATCGTTTGCGCGGTGTTTGTTGTTTTTGAATTTTATGTATAAAAAATTCAAGATGGCGATATGTCAAAAATTGTAAAAATTATTTTTATTGTTCAATTTAGTTAAAAAAAGTTTTGTAACTTTTTATGATTTTTCTTTTACGGAAATCTATGCCACTCAATCTGTCCAACGGCACACTTGAATATAGTAGAAAGAATAACTGATGGACAGTATATCTAGTTGTATCCTGTTCCATCATGAGACCTAAAGCCAAACCTAAATTACACATTATATTGTCTTTTATGGTTTGACGCTTAACAAGATTGTTACTGGTTGTTGTATATTCAAGGTCGGCAGTATAAAAAAACCCTGATTATTGTCAGGTTTTTTTATGCGGTATGATTAATATAAAATTTGATTTTTTTTTGAGTTAAAGGGATTAATTTTTTTACTCCACTAAAAAAAGAGGGAAAGCTTATTGTTATTTTAAGAATAATCAAAATTAAAATAACATTGCAGTGCAGTACTTTTTTTATTATACTTAAATAAGTGTTAATGGAGGATTATGAAAAATAAGGATAATATACAAATCCTTGTTGCCTTAAAACATTTAGGAAATGTGGCTAAAAAGGTAAAACTTTTTCCTTTTATTTTATTCGCAGTACCTACTACATTGCGTGAATTAATTGCCGAATGTGTACGCTCTTGCTTAAGAAGTTATAGTGATCGCGCAAAAGATGCTCAAAAGAATACAGTTATAACAGAAGCACAGTTTGTTGCGATGCAAGAAATTGGTAAGTTTGCTTTCGGCATGCATTATAATGAAAATCAAGTTGATGAAAGGCAAGCCATTGCAACAGCTGTAAGTGCTGTTCAAGATGGTTTAGTGCGTATTTTCCAAAATGACAAAGAACTGACAAATCTAGATGAACAGATTACTTTTGTCGCTGATGATATTTTTACTTTTGTAAAATTAACTATGTTGTCAGGTCGTATGTGGTAAAGGAGAACAAATGGCAAATACATTTGATGAAAAAGCTTTTAAAAAGCAGTTGGCGGCACAGTATGAGAGTAAATTGGGTGAACGCGTAAATGCTGTTAAGAAATTATTAACAGAAGATCAAAATAATTTTCTACGGTATGTTACAAGATCAAAAATTTATGCTGAATTTGAAGAGGCTTTAAAAAATCCAAAGTTGATAGTCTCTAAATATATTAAGAAAAATTTTGCGTGGTTTTTTGAGAATGCCGCAATTACAAATGTTGAAGATGTCATCTTGTATTTTGCGGATATAATACAAGAATATCCTTACTCGCATGGAAGTGGACGCCGTTCTTTCCGTTCTACAAATAAAGATGTTTATGCGTGGCAAATTGCACAGATGATTAAGAGGCATGCAATTGACTCTTATATGATTGATGCTCCATTAGACCAAATTTTGAATCGAACTTTACCAAATGATGCACAAGCTTTTTTAGAGCAAAATGCTTGGCGGGGTTGTGGTTATAGTGCTTGGCAGGTTGCGTATGCTTTAGATCATCATGATATTAAAGTTGAAGAAGCTGTACGCCGAATATTAACCGAAGCCAACAGTTCGTCACAAATGACAACTGAGTTGATTCGTGGCATATTGATTAGTCATCGCGAGGATTTTTATGAGTTGTTGGGCAAGCTGTTATTAGCTGCTCGATTGCAAGAAGGGTTACGACAATCAATTTGTGAAAATGCTGATTTCGGAACAAAGGCTGGGTTCATTTCTCTTTTAAAAGTTATCAAAGAAAATAATTTAGTGCGTTTTTCATCGGTAAAACGCGCAATCGGCTGTTGGCTAGGGTTTTCTGTAGCTAATTTTAAAGATTTCGACCGGATTACACAGAAGAGTTTAGATTTAATGTTGCAATGTTTAGTTGATGAAAAACAACGCAGTGATGATTTAAAATCAGAAGACGCAATGCAGTTGTATATTGCTTTGTGGAGTTATGGTGTTGATGATATTAGTGTTGCAAAACAAAAAGTTGAAGAACTGGTTCAAGGTGGCACGAATCATCAAATATGGGTGGCAGGGTATTTTACTTATAATACCGAAGATCAGGAAGTGCGACACCAATTTGCAAAACCTGTAATTAAGCAACACTACGCGAAAGAAGAATTATTAGCTGTTTGGTTGGTTAATTTTTTGCCACGAAAAATTTATACTATTCATAAAGTTTTAAGTGAAAATTATAAGGCATTTGGTCAAGAAAAATGGTTTGATAATCAAGCGGAAATCAAGACATATTATCAAATTTTCCAAACTGTCTATGCAAGTTTTAATGTTAAAACGAAAACTTTTACGCATTCAGTCTTACCGTGGTTTGTAGTTGAAATTAAGAAAAGTGCGCTCGCCGAAGTATTGTGTACTTTGGCTGCTCTGGCAGAAGATATTACAATGATTGATGAATGTTGCGCGTTAATTAAGGAGTGTAATGCTGATTCACGGTCAAAATGTTTTCAAGCATTATTAAGTAATCCAACCACATTAATGCAGCGGCAAACAGTACTTCATGGTTTAGTTGATAAAGAATCATTTACGCGTGCAGAAGCTTGTAAGATAGTTTCGCAATTAGAATTGTCAACTGATGAATATCATTTAATTGAAGAACATTTACGCTTTAAAGCAGCAGATATCCGTGAAAATATTACGGGTCTTTTATTACAGCAAAACGATGACGATTTGATAAAAAGTATTGAACGCTTGTTAAAACATAAAACCGAAGAAGTTCGATTAGGTGGTTTAGATATAATTTTGCAGTTGAAAAAAGGTCAAGAGCGGAATAATTTGGTGGGCAGGTTTGAACAATTTTTAACTACTCGATTACAATCAGATAAATTACCAGCCAAAGAAAGAATTTTATTAGAAAGTTTAGTAACGGTAGAAGAATCATCAACAAAAACTAAGACATTGTTTTTGAAAACAGATAAATATATACCAAATCAATTTAGCGCGGAATATATGGAAAAATATGTTAAAATTTGGGAAGAATATTTCCCTGATTCGCACTTACCAAATTTAATTCGTGGTAAAAAAGTGGGGAAACCAAGTAAGCAATTTTCCAAAAATTTAATTTGTGCCTGTTCTGATTTAGTTTCGTTGTCCCGATTGATTGAAGTGCATAAAACAGATACATTTGTGAATCGACAAGGTGAAACAATCTTGGTTGGGAATGTACAATATTATTGGCAGTTCGCTGATCAAAATCAAAAATTACCATTATTAGATGTATGGCGTGAATGGCTAAAGGAAAATCAAATAACGAATGCTCGGTTGATGCGGGCTTGGATTTTGTTTTATGCCAGTCGCAAACAAAGTTATTTTAGCAAAAACTGTGCACCCATCATTCATATTCTTTTCGGACGCGGTTTCGAAAGCGGACGGGAATTACCATACGACATCGTTATGAAAATGATCTTGGACTCTTTAGTGCTTGGTGTGATACCAGATAAGAAAAGTTTGGCGATAGCTTTTGCTTATTGGTTTGCTTATTGCTTGCCAGAAGATATGGTCATGGTAGATTGTGATATTAACAAGGATAGTCATATAAAAGAGTTGGGAAGAGCGCATATTTTAGCATTGCCACAACTTTATATTATTTACAATTGGTTAATTGCTTCAAATATGAAGGAATATCAAAATATGTTTCCGCTCGCTGTTGCCTGTAAACAACGCTGTGTGACTGCTTTAGATAAATTATTGGAACAAGAGAGAGTTAAAGACCCAGATTGGGTGGATAATAATTACAAATATTTAACTCAAAAAATGCAAGGTACTGGGAATGTTTGGAATGGTCCTGGTTATTTCGGTGCTGATGTAAATTCCTATTTGTATGCAGCCTATTATGGTGTAATTACAGAAGCGCAACTGATGGAATATTTATGTCGTCCAGAAAATTTATCGGAAACATTGCATTTGATTTCGTCGGTTACGGTGAGACATTTTGAATGTATCCAACAAAATGTTAGATATGGACGGTATTATGGTGCTTACATCAATAATACGGTAAAAGCATTTTTGAATAAAAAAGATCCAACGGAAGACGATGCAAAAATTATTGAATTTGTATTTCAAATCTATCAAAAAATTGTTCCAGTTTTGGTGGAAGATGAATTACGGCGTGGTGATAGCGCTTGTCAATATTCGTCTTCAATTACACACATTGTACGCATTTATGGGGTAAAATATTTTGCAGATATTTTATTTGCAATGGGTAATGATAATTTTGCACGGACTGATTATAGTGTCAGTAATAATCGTAAGACAACATTAGCACATTTACTTTCTGTTTGCGTGCCAGGCAAAAATGATACGGTAGATACTTTGCGTGTGGCCTTACAAGGCAAACAATTGACCACTCAGCGTTTAATTGAAGCTGCATTGTTTGCTCCAGATTGGATACCATTGGTTGGCGAATATTTAGGAATAAAAGATTTCGAAACAGTATGTTATTATTTTATTGCACACATGGATGAAAGTTTTGACGATAGACGCAAAGCAATTATAGCAAAACATACTCCATTAACTGTTGATGATTTAAATTTAGGTGCGTTTGATGTGGATTTGTTTCGCTCTGCGTATCAAGCGGTTAGTCCAAAAGAATTTGATATGTTTTATGATGCAGCTAAGTATATAACCAATGGTATTAAACATACGCGTGCTAGAAAATATGCAGATGCGGCTTTAGGTAGAATAGATATAGGAGAAACAAAACAAAAAATAATTGAAAAACGCAACAAAGATTTATTAATGGCTTATGCGATTATTCCTTTGCAAAGTGATGATGACTTGTGTCAGCGATATTTATATATTCAAAAATTCCGTAAAGAAAGCAAACAGTTTGGTTCGCAGCGTGCTCTGAGTGAAAGCAAGGCCGCAGAAATGGCTTTAACTAATTTAGCGGTTAATGCAGGTTATGCGGATACGATGCGTTTAACTTTGCGTATGGAAGTTAAGGTTATCGATGATAATCAAGCCTTGTTTAAAGAACAAATGATTGAAGGTGTATCGATAAAAATCATGTTGGACGATAATGGTAAGGCATCTTTGGTCTGTGTGAAGAATGGTAAACGCTTGAATAATGTTCCGGCCGGATTAAAGAAACATGAGTCTATTGTGCAAATGACGGCGTTTACTAAGACTTTGACAGAACAATATCGCCGAACGCGGACAATGCTGGAACAAGCAATGGAAGATGAAACAGTTTTTACTTTTGAAGAATTAACCGCTTTGTTTACACATCCTGTTGTTTATCCAATGTTAAAAAATTTAGTTTTCGTGAGTGGAGATAATGTTGGCTTTATTCATGAAAAAGGTTTAAGTGATTATACTAATAAAGTCCAGAAACTTAATGCAAAAGATGAAGTAAAAATTGCACATCCATTCATGTTATATACACAAGGATGTTGGCGTGATTATCAAAAGTATTTATTTGACCAACAAATTGTTCAACCATTTAGGCAAGTTTTCCGTGAATTATATGTAATGACTGAGGAAGAAAAAAACTTACAAATGTCACGGCGTTATGCAGGAAATCAAATTCAACCGGCAAAAACAGTTGCTACTTTAAAAATGCGGCGTTGGGTTGCCGATGTGTATGATGGTTTACAAAAAATTTATTACAAAGAAAATATCATTGCAAAAATATATGCATTAGCTGATTGGTTTTCGCCATCAGACATTGAGTGTCCAACTTTAGAAACGGTATGTTTTTATGACCGTAAAACTGGGAAATCAATTAAAATTTCTGATGTGCCGGGTGTGATTTTCTCGGAAGTTATGCGTGATGTGGATTTAGCTGTGAGTGTGGCGCACGCGGGTGGTGTGGATCCAGAAACTAGTCATTCGACAATTGAAATGCGTGCAGCAATCCTGTCTTTTGTTTTGCCTTTGTTCCGGGTTGATAATGTTAAAATTGAAGGTCAATACGCCATAATTGATGGTAAGTTTGCAGAATATTCTGTGCACTTGGGAAGTGGTGTTGTGCATCAAATAGGCGGGTCTATGATTCCGGTTTTACCGGTTCATTCACAACAGCGCGGTAAAATTTTCTTACCATTTGTTGATAATGACCCAAAGACTGCGGAAGTAATTTCAAAAGTTCTGTTATTTGCCCAAGATGATAAAATTCAAGACCCAATGATTTTATCAAATATAATGAAAGAAAGTAATGGACATTAAGTTTTATGGTTTACGATTATCCGATATTCCGGTTTTTAATAGGAAATGTAATTCCTTAATCATTTTTTTGGGGAAAGTTCTTTTTTGTTTAAAAAAGCTATTGTAAATTGTGAAAGTGTGTTATCATGTTTTTATGAGTACAAAAGATAGCAATGTTATTCCTGTGGTTTTTGCCATTGATAATCGGTATGCTCCAATGTTGCATGTAACAATTCGTTCGATTATTGCTAATGCTACACCTGATTATAAATATCGCATTCATATTATGTATGAGGATTTGACCGAAGAATACAAAAAAAGTTTTAAATCAATGGAAACAGAAAATGTAAAAATTGATTTTACTTTTATTGGTGAAAAATTAAAACAGTATGCAGAAACGATGCATTACAAATATTATGGTTCCAATGCGATTTATTATCGCGTATTTATTCCGGAATTATTCCCACAATATGACAAAGTTGTTTATTTAGATGCCGATGTCGTATTGAATGCTGATGTGCGTGAATTTTATGAAACTGAACTTGGTGATAATTATATTGCTGGCGTTTTATGTGAAATTGTAAATAATATTCCTGTTTTTATTGATTATGCAAAAAAGTTTTTAGGGTTGGGATTAGATAAACCTTGTTATTTTAACAGTGGCGTATTGTTGATGAATTGTCAAAAAATGCGTGAAATAAATTTCATTAAAAGCTTTTTTGAAACAGCGAATAGCTTTAAATTGGAAATTTGTCCTGATCAAGATTATTACAATTTACTCTGTTATGGTAAAGCTGTATTGTTGCCGGCGGAGTGGAATAAAATGCCAATTCCTGGTAGTAAACAAAAATTAGAAGATTTGAAGCTAGTTCATTTCAATGTTTCGGGTAAGCCATGGATGCAGCGCCATGTGTTATACGGGGAATTATTTTGGAAGCATGCAGAAAATACCCCTGTCTATGAAATGCTTTTAAAAATGCGTGAAGAAGCGTCAGATGAGGATTTGGGTGCCGGTAAAGTTAAAATGTTGGCCGGCGTTGCCAAAGATTTATCCATGCGTGAAGAAAACTTGTTGGAAACAATTCAAAAACGCAGTTACGAATTTAAGATACCTAAGAAGTTACATTATATTTGGCTGGGCGGAAATCCATTAACGCCAAAAATGCAAGCTTGTATGGCGACTTGGCGTAAGTATTGCCCGGATTTTGAGATTATCGAGTGGAATGAAAATAATTTTGATTTAAGCAAAAGTCCGTTAATTGAAAAAGCTTTGGCGAAGAAAAATTATGCTTTGGCTTCGGACATGATGCGTGTTCATATTTTAAACGAGCAGGGTGGAATTTATTTAGATACCGATGTCGAAATTTTAAAACCTTTAGACCGATTTATGCAGCATGAACTATTTATGGGATACGAATGTAAATTTTGGGTCAATACAGCAATTATTGGTGGTATCCCAGGTCATCCTGTTTTCAAAGCTTTAGTGGATTTATGTTCATCTAAATATTCGTTGAAAATTACGAATCGTTTGTCGGTGCATATGTGGTCGGCTGTGTTGGCAAATAAATATCATATTCGTGCTCGTGGTAAAACAAAATTATTGGATAATGGTATTGGAATTTATTCTAAGGAATGGTTTTATCCAATTCATTACATTACGCGCAAGAAAGTCATTTTGCCGAACACACATACAATTCATTATTATGAGGGGACATGGGGGAATGAAAAACGCTTGAGCATGGCGGGTAAAGTTTTTGCAACATATTTTAATTCGCCATTATATCGTCCAATCGAAGAAATGACTGCGCGTGGTTATCGTTGGCGAATTAATCGATTGTTGAAAAAAGTTGCGAAGGATAAATTAAGTAAATAAAGAGCTAGGTTTTAAACAAGGCTATGAAGTAAATATAGCTATTTCCTTTACTTCTTAAAGAAATTATAGTAAAATTGGGTTAATGATATATGTAGTACGACACGGGCAAACGGATTGGAATTTAGAAGGACGATGTCAAGGTTGGGCAGATGTTGAATTGAACCAAACCGGGTTGAAGCAGGCGGCGGAGTTGGCAGAGAAATTAGCAAATGTCAAATTTGATGTTTGTTTTTCCAGTCCTCAAAAGCGTGCCTTAAAAACTGCGCAAATTATTTATGATGGTGAAATTATTGTTGATCAACGACTTAAAGAACGGGGCAAAGGAGAATTGGAAGGGCACACCAATGCGAAACAGATGGTAGAGCAACTTGGAATCAATTATTATGACCCTGAAGAAAACAGCTTTGGTATTGAGAGATTATTGGATTTTGAAAATCGTCTTCGTTCGTTTTGGAATGAGGTCTTGGCTAAATATACTGGTAAAGATGTATTGGTGGTAACGCATGGCGGGGTGGCAATGTGTTCACGGACATTTTTTGATGGCATGCCGCAAGATCAAAACTTTTACCATTATCGCCTTGAAAACTGCGAAGTGTGGCAAATTGATAACAGTAATCTATTGCATATTGGCTCTTAAAAGCAAAAGTTTATCCTTAAATTATGTTAACAATACTAGATATATTCTAGATATATTTAAGGAAGATAAAAAAATGGATAAAATGGCGGAAAGACCATTTTCTTTTGCAGAAAAATAAAAAATTGATTGGTGAGCCGCCAGGGGCTTGAACCCTGGACCGAAAGATTAAGAGTCTTTTGCTCTACCAACTGAGCTAGCGGCCCTCACTTTTATAAAA